>JAZNRC010000030.1:0-35233 GCA_045590555.1 Lachnospiraceae bacterium
TAATAATTTCTCCATCATTTAAAGCGCAATCTGTAGTTTACATAATACAAACATCTCTACTAAAACGACTTTATAATTGCATCTGCCAATCCGTCTATATTATCTTCTTCTACCTTTAAATGCACGTCTGCCAAGTTTACATAAATCGGATATCTTATTTCATACAACTTCTGCATTTTATCCATATCCCCGGACAAAGGACGGCCATCGGTCGCAAGTTTACATAATTCTCTATCAAGATATACAATCAAGCTGTTTTTCATCATTGCATCCCTATTTTCTTCACGTAAAACACTTCCTCCGCCGGTAGCAATTACAAGGCTCTTCTCCTTGGCAAATTCTTTTACCACACGGCTCTCCGCATCGCGGAATGCCACCTCGCCGAACTGCTCAATATACGCGCCGGCAAGCATGCCCTCTTTCTTGGCAAATTCTTCGTCGGTATCCACAAAGGTTCTGCCGAGTTTCTCTGCCAAAGCCTTACCTACGGTAGACTTACCGCTTCCCGGCATACCGATTAACACAATATTTCGCACCTGCGCTTCGATATCCGCAATGACCTGTTTTAACAGGGCTTCATCACCGGGCTTTACTTTCGGCTCCTCATTATAAAAATAGCGTTGCGCAAAATACGCCTGGGCTACCAGCATCGGCAAGCCATTCACATATTTTAAGCCCTTCTTCTTTGCCTGCAAAGTAAGCGCCGTAAGCAAAGGATTATAAACCACATCCACTACCGCTTCCGCATTGGCAAACACGTCCAAATCCACCGCCTGCGCCTGCACATTGGGATACATTCCTAAGGGCGTGGTATTCACGATAATCTGCGCATCCCGGTACGCTTCCGTCTGGGTATAATCCGCCGTTTTCACATCGCCGAATACTTCGCTGATATTGGCACCGCTTCTTGATACCACAACAATCTCGGACGCGCCTTCCTGTCTTGCCACGTACACAGCAGTTTTGGCGGTACCGCCGCTTCCCAAGACAACCACTTTTTTATCCGTAAAAGTAATACCGGCCTCGGTAGCCATATAGAGAAAGCCCAGACAGTCCGTATTATAGGCATATAAAGTACCCTCGCGATTCACCACCGTATTCACACTGCCGATTGCCTTAGATACTTCATCCTGCACGCAGTAGGGAATCACCGCCTCTTTGTAAGGAATGGTAACATTCATTGCCGTAAAATCTTTGGCCTTCATAAAAGCATCGATTTCTTCTCTCGGCACTTCTTTTAAAATATAATCATCAATGCCAAATGCATTGTGTATCTGCGGCGAAAAACTGTGTTTTAATTTTTCTCCCAAAAGTCCGTATTTCATATTGGCGTATAATACTCCTTAAAAATAAGATTTTATACTTTCGCATAATACCTATATATTACACTTCCGTATAGCATCCCATAAATTCAAATTCTTCCGTACCGTGTTCAAGCTGGGCAAACAAATTAAATACCGCCTGATCGTATACCGATATATCCAAATCAAAGTAGAACATAAACTCAAAATCCTTATTGGGAATCGGTCTGCTCTCCAACTTGGTTAAGTTAATTCCCAAAGCAGAGAATTTGGCAATCATCTCATACAAAGAACCGGGCTTGTGGGGCAAGGTCATCATAAGGCTGATTTTCTTTGCTCCGGGATAAATCTCCAGTTTCTTAGAAATGCAGATAAACTTAGTGTAATTATTCTCGTTATTCTGGGTGTTTTCTTCCAAAATCTCTAACTGATAAAGTTCTGCGCACTGTTTTGAAGAAAGTGCTGCCACGGAATTGTCTGCGCTTTCAGATACCATTCTTGCAGCAACCGCCGTATTCTCGCAGGGAATCACTTTTACATCCATATTGGCAAGCATTTCACTGCACTGCCCCAAGGCCTGCTCGTGAGAATAAATCACCTTGATATCACTTTTCTTGGTTCCGGGCTTTGCCATTAAGCAATGGTTAATCTTTACTTTTACACTGTTTACAATATAAAAATGGTGCTTGCTCATCAAGTCATAGTTGGCAATTACGGAACCGCGAAGGCTGTTTTCGATGGGTAAAATACCATACTGGCAAAGACCCTGTTCTACTGCAGAAAATACACCTTCAAAAGAATTAAAATACACGATGGAAGGTCGCTCAAATAACTTCTCACAAGCTGACATGGAATTGGCACCTTCGATACCCTGGCACGCTACGGTTGCACGCTTGGGGAATACCTTCGGTGTTTCTTCCAAAGCCTTTTTGATTTTATCACCGATTTCAGATGTCTGATAAAGATAGTCAGCCTGATACGCTCTGGATACATCAAACAATGTGGTATAGAGAATCTTAATATATCCTGCCATATCATCGGCTTCATTCTCGGTAAGGCGATTAATAATCGCACGCTCTCTTGCTGTATTCAGAATGGGAAGATTCTCACTTTTTTTCACCTTAGCCACGTCCATGGCCAGGTCCATACGCTTTTTGAACAAATCCACCAATTGATCGTCCAATGCGTCAATTTTTACTCTTACATCACTTAAATCCATTATTGTTTCCTCACTTTATGCAAACTATAATTGTATTACTTTGCTTGATTTCATTATCAAAACACTTTTTTAATTTACATTATGTAAACTCATTAGCGTATTTGCTTTTATTCTTTTATTGCCCATCGTAACTTCGTCGACTTCGCTCTGGGATTTCTTGCACATTCTGCAGCTGTCGGTCTGATCACTTCATCTGAAACCTCACTATAAATCCCTTCTTTAGCAAGCTGTTTAAACGATTTCTTTACCAATCTGTCCTCACCGGAATGGAAAGTAAGAATTGCTACTCTCGCACCGGAATTTAATACGTCAGGAAGTTTTTCTAAAAATTCATATAGAACTTCAAACTCGCTGTTTACATCAATACGCAGTGCTTGAAAAACTCTTGCGCAGGATTTCTTCACTGCTTCCGTACGCTCCTTTGCCGGAACATATATAAGTGCCTTCTCAATAGCCTTTTTTAGGTCAGTTGTTGTCTCGATATACTTCCCTCTTCGCATATCATCAAACACAACCTTGGCAATTTCAACCGCATAAGGTTCATCCGAATTCTCCTGCATCATATATACAAATTCTTCGCGGGTGATATTCTTAAGACGCTCAGCTGCCGACTCGCCCTGCTCCGGATTCAGTCGCAAATCCAGTGGACCGTCCACCTTATAGGAAAACCCTCTCTCCGGATTGTCAATCTGCATAGACGATACGCCCAAATCTGCTAGTACAAAATCAAATTTGCCGGCTTCTTTGCTCACTTCATCAATCTTAGCAAAATTAATATGCTTAATCGTTAAAATATCCTCACCAAAACCCTGTTCCTGCAGGCGTGCCTTGGTTTTGACACTTTCGATGGGGTCAATATCCAAGGCATACATATGGCCGCTTCCGTTCAGGCATTGTAACATTGCCTTGGCATGTCCGCCGTAACCTAGTGTCGCATCCAAACCATTTTCTCCCGGTTGAATTTTTAACACGTCAAGAATTTCATCCACCATAATAGATATGTGCATTCCTGCGGGAGTACTGCCTTTAGCGATAACCTTCTCAATGGTGTCGGCATACTTCTCCGGATTGGCCTCTTTATACTTTTCATGAAATTTTTTGGGATGGGTGCCCTTATAGCGTACTCTTCGCTTGTGGGGAACCGCATCGTTTTGCTGATTATTCATGTAATATTTCCTTTTTACTTTACATAACATTTTAATTATGTAAACTTTTGTGTTATCTTGTATGTAAAAAGTTAACATAAATTATATTCATTATGTCAACCCATTGCGTTTGCGTTAGTGTTTATGGAGTTAACATAAGATATTTTATTATGTGAACCTTATTATTTCTGCAACAACAAATCATACAACGCCACTGCCGCAGCCGCTTCTACACAAGGTAAAGCTCTGGGCACAATACAAGGATCGTGACGACCTTCAATTTGGAAGTTTATTTCTTTTTTGTCACGGAAATTCACCGTATCCTGTGCCTTGTAGATGGACGGCGTAGGTTTCAATGCTACACGGAACACAACAGGCATACCATTAGTAATACCGCCCTGAATTCCGCCGGAATTATTTGTTTTAGTTTTCACAATATCACCGTCTAAATAAAAGGCATCATTACACTGGCTGCCGCGCTGTTTTACACCATCAAATCCCATGCCGAACTCAATACCTTTTACCGCAGGCACACCAAACATCACGTGGGAGATACAGCTCTCCACATTGTCATAGATGGGCTCACCCACGCCTACGGGCATTCCCGTAAAAGCACATTCCACAATACCGCCTACGGAATCGCCTTCCTTGGCAACCTGTGTCATAAAATCCACCATCTGCGCTCCTACTTCCGAACTCAATGTAGGGAACTCGCCCGGCTCATAGGCTTTGGTATTTATGTTAACCAAATCATACTTTTCATCCTGAATTTCTCCAATGGATAAAATATGCGAATATACGTTAATTCCCTGCTGTCTTAAAAGCTGAATACATACCGCTCCCGCAAAACACAAAGGCAGAGTCAAACGGCCTGAAAACTGTCCGCCACCGCTTCGGTCCTGAAAACCATTATATTTTACCCAAGCCGCATAATCCGCATGTGACGGTCTTAAATTCCCTTGCAATTTATCATAATCGCCGGAACGGGTATTTGCATTCTCAAAAATCGCGCAAAGGGGCGCACCGCAGGTAGTATCTCCCACCAATCCGCTAAGAATCGTGGGTGTGTCCGCTTCCTTTCTTGCTGTGGAGTATGCATTTTTACCACCGGCACGGCGGTCAAGAAATCTCTGCACTTCCTCCAAATCAATTTTTAAACCGGCAGGAATACCGTCCATTACAACGCCAAGTCCCTTAGCGTGGGACTGACCGAAAATCTGCACTTTTAATTTGCTTCCGAATGTGGATGACATCTCATCACCTTTTCATACATTATGTAAACTTGTATGCCTTTCGTTTTTTATACACATATCTAAAATATTTGTTGACCGACATTATTCCGACCAATCAAGTTGCTCTCTTTTTACCCCTAATTCTATACATCTTTCACATATTTTTTTCTTTTCTTCCGCATTCCCAATATGATATTTTAAAACAATATCTTTGAACACGATATACTTATAGACATCATCTCGAATGTCGACATACCAAACCATTCCTGATTCAGAAGATGTACCTATCGCTTTTGATAAATGCTCCGGAAAATTCTCGGAATGGCTGATAAAAGATATAGCAGTCCAATACTTTGGGACGTTATCAGTCTTCCAAATCTCGACGTTTAATATCTCTATCTCATCTAAAATCTGTTCATTTATAAGGCTTTCTTTTATAATCAATCCTGAATACATAATTCCTATTTCGCTTTCCGCATAATTTCATAAACCATCACTTCGCCGTCACCAATATCGAGTTTGCGGTGCTCCACCGTTTTATATCCTCTATGTTCATAAAAACAAGCTGCCGGAAGAGATGCGTCTAACTCACAATAATCATATTCAGCGAAAATCTCATCCTCCAAATGATTCATAATCACCGTTCCAAAGCCTTGTCCTTCATACTCCGGCAAAACATACACTCTGGTAATATGATTACCTGTACGGCTTCCCGTGCCTACAATCTTACCGCCTGCCACCAGGACATCAATTCTTCCTTCATCGATATCTTTTTTAATATTATCAATACTATGTAGTCTTCCAAAGAAATCTACCACCGCCTGCGTATAATAGTGGGGATATATCTTTGCCTTGGTTCCTTGCACAATATCGCATACAAGCTGTGCTTCTTCCCCCGTGGCTTTTCTGTATTCCATAAAAAACTCCTCCTCTATATTTTATCCCAACAAAGTTTCTGCAAATATCTTTTTTAAAACCTCTGCAGGTACTTCCTGCTTTAAATATAGTTGCAACATTCCCTTAGGGGTAATTTTATATCCGGCCAATTCATTCGCATGTTTCGTAATCGCCTGCGCCTCAATATTCATATGATCCTTAAAAGGAATCAGCCTGATAAAATTATCTCCAACATAAAAACTTGGTAACTTCGCCCACAACTTTTCTTCCGGCTCATAAGTCACGCTCTCAAAAATCAGGTCTCTGAGACAAGCGTACATAACAACAATTTCTTCCGGATATTTGCTTATATATTCTTTTACCTGTACATCCATATAAATTGTCTCCATCAATTCTCTACTCTTTATAATATCCTAAACCTTCTACCAAATCCCTGATTTCATACATATCTTCCTTTGGCCCGGTTACATGAAGCAACGTATTATCCACCCGGACAAATAAAGAATAATTTGTTTCTGTATAGACTTCCGAAATTGTATAATTGCCTTTTTTTACTTCTGTTGTTACGGTGAATTCTGCCAACGTACCTTCATATATAGTTTCAAAGTCTTCCTTACGATCACCATAATCATAAAATAACAATGTCCACTTATTTGTTAAAAAATCAACACAAGCACTGACACCATCCAGTTCAGCACTTGAATAATATTTTTCATCATAATATCCGTTTTGAACCAGATAGTCTTTCACACCATCCACAGTCTGCGGTGTCATTTTAGAACAGCCGCAAAGCATAGTAAGCATGAATAAAAATATGCCTAAAATTTTAATTTGCTTTTTCATTTACCGTAGTCCCTATCCTTCTTACTAACTTTTTTCTAATCGCCCCTAAAACAGCATACGCTCCCATCTCTACCGCAAAAAATACAATAATATTTACAAACGGCATAATAAAAGGCGCAACGTGTTCCGGTAACATATAAAACGGATCCCGAACCACAAAAAACCAATTATAAAAGCAAGTCTGTCCCCATGCGGTTCCATTATATAACGTATTTCCAAGCAAGGCCCAAAGAACCATACAAACAATAACAATCAAATCCTTGTAACATCGCTTCCACTCGAATCGTTCACTGCCAAACAGCAACACCATTAATCCATATGCCGTCATCAAAGCGTGAAACAGCAAGGTCTGAATCACCCGATAAGAAAGCGGATGCACCTGATACCACATCAGGCCCGCCGGATAAATCATATAAACCATATTTGATATAAAACCAAGCATCGCAAATTGCAACTTGTATCGACCCAAAAAAGAATTATGCCCACTCAAAAAACACATCATGCACATTGCCGTACAGACATGAAAAGGCAGCTTTTCAATATCAATTTTACCGTATGCAAAAGGCATAAGAAAAAAGTCTGCCATATACAAACCAAATGCACAGTTTATAAAGAACTTCATTACCTTCTGCTTCGTTTTATCATCCTTATTTTTTATATAAATAACAGTAAAAACAATGGCAAGCACTGCTACAAACAAATAGCACAGATGCCAAAGTCCGAAACAGGAAAATGTGATTCCGCCGGTTTTATCAGACAACAATTCACTAAGAAACGCATACATAATGATATCTCCTATGTTATGATACCTGTTTTTACCTACAAATTTTAATTACCAACACCAGATGGGGCGTATCGCCCCACCGGTGTATGTTTGGAATTTTTACACAAGTTGTCCCGGTAATTTTAATTTTTCTTTATACGGATACTGCTTATCAAACTCCTCGGCTTTGGCTTCATCAATAAGATATCCTGCAGGCGGTCCGTATTCGCCGGTAATCCCTGCCAGATATCCCGGAATCAGTTCCTTGCACAAGAAGAATGATGCGTCTACATCTTCCGGCAATCCGCGATAGCGAAGTCCGAATTCCGATGCGTAAGTAAAACCACTCTTTCCGTAAAAATCAATATTACCTTCAAAGCATAATGCACCTGCGCCCATTTCCTTGGCTTTTTCGATGGTGTAGTCCAAAAGAATCTTACCATATCCTTGGCGCTTCAAATCGTTTGCAACGCAAATAGGCCCCATGGTCATAATAGGAATATCTCTGCCGTCATCTGCCTGAATGCTTGCACGCACAAAAACATTCTGACCAATAATCCGGCCATCCTTCTCCATTACAAAATCAAGCTCCGGAACAAAATCTTTATCGCTTCGCAGGCAACGAAGCAGGTAATGCTCGTAGCATCCCGGGCGATACACATTCCAAAATGATTCTCTTACTAAATTCTCTACCTCTGCATGGTCTGCAGGTATTTCCAAACGGATGATATAGTCATTTTTATTCATTTCTTTTACCTCCTGATGATTGTTGACTACAGTGCTGGGAGGTTACGATTTGATTGTCTTCATAACCTCCCGGTTATTCCACAATCTCTAAGGTGTTGTTCTTTCTCAAACAGCAATCTCCTTTAAATAAAATATTTATAATCAAGCCGTATGGCAGGATTAACTGTGATAAATCTCAGACAAACTGAAATTTGCAAGTGCTTATAGCAACATCAAAGTTCCTTAATAACTCCATTATCAAAATAGTAAATATTCTCTCTTTTATAACCATATTTCGAATTCAGAACACTTATATGTGGTTCAAAAGTAAAGTACGCAACGTCACCAAGCGATATTTGATTTCCCTTTTCTATGTAAACCCTGTCGCTTTTCTGTCTTACAATAGAATGTCCCAAGTTACCCATAAAATCAAGATTTATATAGCCTTTTTGCTCTATAATACTATTTATATAAAAATACAGTTCTTCAAACGTTGTTTTAGGTGTAACAAATTTGCACATCTCCTCATGCAAATATTCTTCCATCAACAGTCCGTTCTTCCATTCCTCATTTAACACATTATCACTCTCGACAATCTTGCCGTTTTCGATAATAATAGTTCTTGCATAATCGCCCCATGTATCTCCATTTTGTGGACTCAAATCAATTGTAATAATATCATTTTTTTCAATGATTCTTTTGCTTGTAGTATATTCTTTGCCCGAAACGGATAGTGTAGTTTCATCCCCTGCAAAAACAAAAGCTCCCACATCCCAATACCAAAAAGAATCAGCTCCCAATTCAATCATTTTCGTTTCACACAAATCCCTTATTTCAAGCAATGTCATGCCGGGCTGTATATTCTCTTTAATGAACTCTATTGTTTTTTTTGCTATATTCTGTACATCTGCATATTGCATGACCATCCTCCTACAACTACAAATCTTCCGTTTCCTACAGATTGAGATTTGGCAATTTATTTCTTACCAACAATTACAACATGGTTACTGGCTCCCAGCAGAGATTTTTGTCTACATATACTGTAATGATAATCGCACCAAATTTGGAACTGTTCATCATTCCATCCATCAACCTTCTTGGAGAAATGGGGTGTTGCCCCATCTTGTGCAAAGTGGTCTATTACTTCCACTCCATGCTTTTGATACAATGCTTCCATTTCCTCCGCTGTTGCGTAATAGGTATCTGTCCAGAAACATTTCTCATCATCATGGCGAAGGATACCTGTTTCAGTCAACTGCTGTGCAAATTTTGCATCAATGAAATAATCATTCTGCATAGCAACATACTGAAAAATATAATACCGCGGTATATAGGCAGTAATCAATAATCCACCTTTTTTCAATACTCTTAATGACTCATGGAAGCATTTGTTTCTATCGGTTTCATCTATCAAATGGTAGAACGGTCCCATGTTCAATACCACATCAAAATATTCATCGTCAAAAACACCCATATTTGTTGCATCCAAAACCATAGATTTCATTTCGTAAGGTTTGGTCTTGGCGATATCTTTGATAACCTCTACGTGTCGAGGGGTAATGTCAGTTGCAGTTACGTCATGTCCTTTGTCTGCAAGATAAAAGGAATATATACCTGTTCCAGCAGCACAATCGAGTATCTTTTTATGACCTGTTATCAACTCATCGAAAGCTCTGACTGTAGTCAAGAACTCGATACGACGAGCATTGTTTGTAGCCAATCTGTCTTCTTCCTTGTAATTTTCATAACTTTCTACAACATAGTTTTTCATAAGTATTCACTCCGTCAAATTCAAATTCTTCTCTGCATACCATCTCGTTATACAATTATTTTTCTATAAAGCACATATATTTCACTTGATTATCGAACATATGTTTGGTATAATATATTTAGGTGCTACCATAACGGTAGGCGGTTAGTCTTCCACGGGGGACTGTGACCTCCGATTACATAGAAATCTGCTTGCAGAAATCTTATAAAAGGAGAACTATGCTTATGCTCACCATCGAAAGCTTGATTGCAGTTATCGGCTTATGCTTAACTTGTTTCAGTCTTGGCTATTCGCTTGGTCGTAATAGCAAGACACAAAAATAACCGCCCTGTCCTGAGAAAACTTGGCGGTTATTTTTAACTTACATATTTCAGGCTAACCGTCTATCGGTAGCACTTCTACTGTTATTATCATACCACTAAGTTCACTCTATGTCAATGATGCGCTACTCCCCAAGCACCCTTTTATAATCCTCAAAGAATCCGGGATAAGACTTATTTACTGCCTCCGCTCCATGAATGGTCACAGGTGCTGTCGCTCTTACTGCCGCTACTGCAGCTGACATTGCAATGCGGTGATCTCCTGCACTGTCTACCGTTCCTCCAGTATATTCTTTCATGCCATCGATATATAGGTTCACTTTACCATCCTCTTCTACGGCCCTTAAATCCGCACCAAGGGCCTGTAATAAAGCCTTTGTGGTTTCAATACGGTCACTTTCCTTAATGCGAAGTCGCCCTGCATTTTCAAACACGGTAGTACCTTCTGCCAATGCCGCTACCACACACATAACCGGAACCAAATCGGGAATCTCGGATACTTCTGCTCGAATCGCTTTTAATTCTTTCTGTTTTACGGTGACAGCAGTCTCCTCTATTGTAACTTCTGCACCGAATTTCTTCAATATATTTAAAATTTCCTTATCACCTTGAGGTGACGCAGCATCAATCTCCGTTACGGTCATCTCTCCTGCAATAGCCCCCATACACAAGAAAAACGCCGCATTGGACCAGTCTCCCTGAGCCTGCATTTTATCCGGCGCAATGTACTTCTGATTTCCGGGAATATGATAGCCTTTTTCAGTAGGCTCCACCCGAATACCAAACATATTTAACACATCCAAAGTAATATCGATATATGCTTTGGATTCCAATTCTGTAGTTAACATAATGTCGCTATCACCTTTTAACATAGGCAATGCATACATCAACCCCGTAATATATTGCGAAGAAATATTTCCGGGCAATTCATATGTTCCCGGTCTTAACTCCCCACTCACTTCCAAAGGAATAAAATCGCTTGAAATCACAGCCCCGTTTGCTCTCATACACTCGCACACCGGGCCAAAAGGACGCTGGGGTAACTTGCCGTGTCCTTCCATGGTGAATTGTTTACATAAAACCGATGCAACAGGTAAAAGAAATCTCGCCGTCGAACCGCTTTCATTTGGATTAAAATGGGATTTTTCACATTTTTCACCTGATAAAATTCCCGCAATAGGGTTTACATAAATAATCTTATTTTCTACTTTGATATCTGCTCCCATTGCATTTAAGCAATCAATGGTGGCCTTCATATCTTCCGATAAAATATTGGTTCTGACGGTAGATGCTTTATCCGACAACGCCGCCGCTATGAGCAGTCTGTGCACATAAGACTTGGACGATATGGCCTCGATTTCGTTTATGCATTTTTTAGCCGGTGATAATGTAATATCCATGTTAATCCCCTTCTACCGCTATCTTTTAACAAACTTAATCCAAACATTAACATTCTGTCGTTACCTTGATTGTTTTCATTCGTTTATTTGAACATTAATTCAAATGATTATGCGTGGATATTTTCATTCCATAAAGGACCGTTTTGTGAGTGTCGGCACTTAACGAGTGCAAATGTAATGTAGCACGAGTTTAGTGTCCGTTACATTCACAACCGAGCGAAAGCGCGTCCTGTTGGAATGTAAAATACTCCACGCAATTTATGATACCCAACAACCCAAATAAACGAATGAAAACCTCACAAGCTAAACATCACTATGTGAAATGTATGCAATCCACTCATCCATGGTCATATCCTGAATAATGGAATTACCGATGGTCTCCGGCAAAAGCACGCTAATCTTCTTACCGGCACGCTTTTTATCAGAAATTGCCTGCTCCGCCAAATCCAAAAGGGTATACTCGCAGGAAATAGGCAAATTATAATTCTTCAATGTTTGAATCAGGCGCTCTGACATAGTATTATCCAAGCCATTCGCCTTCTCATAAGCCTTGGTTACCACTACCATACCAATGGCTACCGCACTGCCATGGGGCACTTCGTAATTGCTTAATTTCTCAATGGAATGACCGACTGTATGACCGAAATTAAGAAGCTTTCGCACGCCGGTATCAAATTCATCTTCGCCGACGATATCCGCCTTAATCTGCACACATCTTTGCACCATGGCAGCAATATCAAATTCCTTCTTTTCAAACTGTTCAAAAAGTTCCAAATCACGAATCATACCATATTTTACAGCCTCTGCCATACCGTCTGAGAACACCTCCGCCGGCAATGTTTTAAAAGTATCCGTATCACACACTACTCTCATAGGCTGGTGAAATGCTCCCACCAAATTCTTGCCCTGTGGTAAATCCACTGCGGTCTTGCCGCCTACGGAAGAATCAATGGCTGCTAAAAGCGTTGTGGGACACTGTACGTACTCCATTCCGCGTAAAAATACCGATGCTACGAATCCGGTCAAATCACCGGTTACGCCGCCGCCCAATGCTACCAAAAGGTCAGACTTTGAAACACCGTTTTCCGCACAGTACGAAAGTACCTGTTCAGCCGTACTCAAGTTCTTTGACTTCTCACCATTTGGAAATACGAAGGATAATACTTCAAAGCCACATTCCTTCAACTCATTTACGCATTTGTCTCCATACAATGAAAATACCGTATCATCACTGACTACAACTACTTTACAAGGCTTTTTTACCTTAGCAATCTCTTCGCCGTAGTGAAGTCCGCCACCGATGATGACTTCATATTCTTTTGTGCTGGTTTTAACTTGTACAATTTGATTCATGATTCTTTATCCTTTTTAATTCTTCTCGTCGCTTTCTTGATGTTATGTAAACTACCATAAATATGCCATCTACATCATTCAAATTCTATCACTCAGTAACAATTCGGCTGTTTGTCCTATATTAAACTATACTTCTGTGTAGATATTTTTATTCCATAAAGAACCGTTTGTGAGTGTCGGCACTTAACGAGTGCAAATGCAATGCAGCACGAGTTTAGTGTCCGTTACATTCACAACCGAGCGAGAGCGCGTTCTGTTGGAATATAAAATAATCTACACAGAATTTACCCATACTACCCGCAAACAGACGAATTGTTCATAGCTTTATATTCTTCCTCACGTCTGTTATCATTCTCTTTACATACACGTCCCTCAGCAAGCATTTTATGTAAACTATCGTAATCTTCTGCCGCCAATACAGCACGATAATCCTGAACATTCTTGATAAAGACATCCAACTCTGCCAACAAATGCTCACGATTCTCTGCAAACAGCTCCGTCCACATATCTTCATTTAAGTACGCAACTCTGGTCAAATCCTTAAAACTACCGGCAGAGAAACCGTATCTCTTTTCGCAGGTAGGACTTTTAATATAGGCACTGGATACCAAATGGGCCATCTGGGATGTATAAGCAATCACCGCATCATGTTCTGCCGCCGTAGTAACTCTAACCTTACCAAAGCCCAGTTTTAAAAAGAAGGCTTTTGTCTCCTCAAACAATGCTTCGTCCGTATTGTGATCCTTACAAAGAATCATAGTTGCATTGTTAAACAACCCAAAGAACGAATACTGATATCCTGACTTCTCAATACCGGCCATGGGATGGCCTCCGATAAAATGCACGCCTGACGCTTCGCAGAAGTCCGACAACTCCGCACATACACTTCCTTTAATACCGGTACAATCCACCAAAACAGCGCCTTTCTTCATAAAAGAAATGTTCTCTTTTACATAGTCGATGTTTCTTCTTGCATACAGGGATAAAATCAACAAATCACATTCTTTTAAGGTATCTGCATTTAATTCGCCATGGATGACATCCTCGGCAATTGCCTGTTCCACGATATTTTTACTTCTGTTGCAGGCATAAATTTTACAGGTAGTGGTTTCACGAACCGTTTTGGCCATGGACCCTCCGATCAGGCCCAGACCAACGATTCCTACTGTTTTCATCATAATTTTAAAATATCCTCTCTAATCATCTGCACGCCGCGATTGATTTCTTCAAATGCCGCAGGTGTAATAGACTGCTGACCGTCGCACCATGCTTTGGCAGGGTCGTTGTGTACTTCAATAATCAAACCGTCTGCGCCTGCTGCTGTAGAAGCATAGCACATAGATTTTACATATTTAGAATAACCCGTTGAGTGTGAAGGGTCAATGACAATCGGTAAGTGTGTCTTTTCTTTTAATACGGGTACTGCTGAAATATCGAGGGTATTTCTGGTTGCGGTTTCGAAGGTTCTGATACCGCGCTCACAAAGAATTACGTCTTCGTTACCGCCTGCCATAATGTATTCCGCACTCATCAATAATTCCTGGATTGTGCTTGATAAACCTCTCTTTAAAAGAATCGGTTTCTTAATGTGGCCAAGTTCTTTTAGCAACTGGAAGTTCTGCATATTTCTTGCACCAACCTGAATTACGTCCACATCTTCGAACAAATCAAGCTGGGATAAGTCCATAATTTCGGTAACAATGGGAAGTCCTGTTTCTTTCTTTGCTTCCAATAAAAGCTTGATACCATCGCCTCCCAAGCCTTGGAATGCATAGGGTGAAGTACGGGGCTTGAACGCGCCGCCACGAAGCATGGTAGCACCAGCTGCTTTTACCGCCTTGGCAATGCCGATAATCTGCTTTTCTGTCTCTACGGAACAAGGACCTGCAATCATTGCAAAATGTCCGGCGCCGATTTTGGTATTCTCTACGGTAATTTCCGTATCCAAAGGATGGAACTTACGGTTTGCAGCCTTATACGGCTCCTGAATACGCTTAACGGTATCTACGATTTCCATAGCCGATACCAAATCAATATCTACCTTGGAAGTATCACCTACAAGACCTAAAATAGTGGAATGAATACCTTGTGTTTTGTGGATATCAAGACCTTTGTCTTCTAACCATTTCTTTAACTGCTCATACTGTTCGGGATTGGGGTTTGATTTTAATACGATAATCATTTTTGTTGTCCTCTTTTCTTTTTATTCAATCACTTTCTTTTAAGCCTCGCCGATTGCGTCTTTCGGTTTAGCCTTTATTTGTCAACCGCCGTTAACAAACAAAAAACCGGTATTTCTCTGCGAAACACCGGTTTAAATCTTACTTTTATAAAAACCTTGTTAATTGCACGACAGAGAAACCTTATTAAATTGCTTAATAAAGTAAAAGTAAAAGTATGTAAAAAAGAAATTTACAAATCTACTCATTTTCTGTCTCCTTCAAGATTTATTCGTGTTCATTATAGCACTCTCATTTTGATTGTCAATAGGTTTTTCTTTATTTTTTTATCACTTTAATTTATTAAATTGCCTTGAAAACCTTTCATTATATCTTTACATTTTATACTCATTGTGCTATGCTATCTGTGTTGTAAAATATTTACAACAGTTATATTTTTTCGGAGGTATCTACAATGAACAAAGGTACAGTTAAGTGGTTTAACAACCAGAAGGGTTACGGTTTCATTTCTGACGAATCAGGAAATGATGTATTCGTACACTACTCAGGACTCAACATGGAAGGGTTCAAAACTTTGGAAGAAGGCGGTGCAGTTGAATTCGAAGTAGTTAACGGCGAAAAAGGACCTCAGGCAGTAAACGTAACCAAGTTATAATTAATCAGTTTTATCGATGTGCCTATTCTTAAATATATATTTAGAAAAAAGCAGTATTGTATTAACAGATTAACGAACATTACGTTCTAACGCTAAGATTCAAAAAAGGAACCTGTAAAGGTTCCTTTTTCATTTGTAAAATAATGTAGTTCCAAGAAAAGCGATTTTTCTTTTCATATATAAAAACTGCGTAGAATATTTTATATTCCAACAGAACGCGCTCTCGCTCGATTTCCTACGTAACAATACTAAACTCGCAGTGCATTACATTTCTGCTCGTTAAGTGCTGACGTAGTCAAACGGTTCTTTATGGAATAAAAATATCTACACAGTATCCTTTTCTTTATAATAAATCGCCTTTCTTGGAACCATCTAATTTATGCGTTAAAATTACAGAACTTTACAATGTCGTCAAAGGATAAATAACCTCCGAATAGGTCTAACGCACTGCCGATAGTGGCATGTACTCTTCCGTTTCCCAGCTCTCTTAAAAGCGACAAATCTTCCATGGAATGGATTCCGCCGGCATAAGTCACTGCATTGCCTTCGTAAGTTCCAAGCATAGCTACCAGCTCCTGCTCGATTCCTTCAGATTTGCCTTCCACATCTACTGCATGGATTAAAAATTCATCGCAATACTGCTCTAATTCTTTTAACAATTCAACGGTTACATATTCTGCAGTTGCTGTCTGCCAGCGGTTTGTCATAATCTGATAGCCGTTTTCAGTCTTTTTACAACTCAAATCGAATACCACATGTTCGCGACCAACAGCCTTGCATAAACACTCCATCTTCTCTCTGGAAAGCACATCTCCATCAAATAAATAGGACGTCACAATCACATGAGAAGCTCCGGCATCAATAAATTCTTTCGCATTTCCATCGTGAATTCCGCCACCGACCTGCATGCCGCCGGGATATGCTTTTAACGCATCCAACGCAGCCTGTTTGGTTTCTTCATAATATTCGCTACCCGCCTTGTTTAAAAGGATAATGTGACCGCCTTTTAACCCATTCTCGCAATAAAGATTCGCATAAAAAGCAGAGTCCTTTTCAGACACAAAATTCTCCTTTGCCTGATTTCCCTCGTCTTTTAAACTGCTTCCCACAATTTGTTTTACTTTTCCGTTATGTATATCAATGCAGGGTCTGAATTCCATCGTACTTCTCCTTGTTTATAAACATTAGGACCACAAAACAAAGCATACTTCATTTTATGGCCCTCATTTTACATACTATGACGCAGAAATGCCCATACTATCCTTCAATCACATCCTGCATATTATAAAGTCCCGCACTCTTGCCTGCCAAAAACTTCGCAGCCTGTACAGCACCCTTACCGAATACAGCCTTGGAATAAGCCGTATGGCTAAAAGTAATTACCTCATCTTCGCCGGCGAAAATAACATCATGGTCACCTACAATGGTACCGCCGCGTACTACCGCAAAACCGATTTCATTCTCAGAACGTTTCTCTCTCTTCTGGCTTCTGTCAAACACATATTCATAGCGATTATCCAACTCTTCATTGATAGAATCTGCCAATGCAAGTGCGGTTCCGCTGGGAGCATCCTTCTTTAAGTTGTGATGCTTCTCCACTACTTCAATATCGTAACCTGCAGGTGCCAATGTTCCCGCTGCTGTTTTTAACATTTTTAATAAAAGATTGATACCGAGAGACATGTTGGCAGATTTTAACACAGCTACTTTCTTGGAAGTCTCTTCTACCAAACGAATCTGTGCCTCATCAAGACCTGTGGTACAAAGAACCACCGGGGTCTGTGTATCCGCACAATATTCTAAAAGTCCGTTTACTGCAGTCGCTGACGCAAAGTCGATAATAACGTCTGCTTTTACATCACATTCTTTCACAGACTTAAAAACAGGATATGTATTCTTAATACCATCAAAAGGATCAATTCCTGCCACAATTTCCATATCAGTTTCCTGTGCAATCAGTCTGGTAATAACCTGTCCCATTTTACCGTTGCAACCATGCATAATTACTTTTACCATTTTTTATCTCCTCACTATATTTTATAAAAAGGCAGAGACGACTCTGCCTTTTCTCTTATCCTTATAAATTCAGCTTAAATTAAGCCGTATTTCTTCATTTCTTCTTCCAAAACCTTAGCGTGTTCAGACTCCATCTCTGTCAAAGGTCTTCTTACGGTACCACCCTTGTTGCCGAGAAGGTTCATAGCCTTCTTAACAGGAATAGGGTTCACTTCGCAGAACAATGCATCAATCAAAGGAATTGCCTCTAACTGCATCTTGCGTGAGCCTTCCACGTCACCTTCGAAGTACTTCGCACAGATTTCGTGAGTCTGTCTGGGTGCTACGTTAGACAATACGGAAAGTACACCCTTACCGCCCAATGCAAGCATGGGAACGATCTGGTCGTCATTACCGCTGTATACATCTACACAACCGTCTGCCAATGCAAGAAGGTGAGCTGTCTGTGATAAATCACCGGTAGCATCTTTTACACCAACAATGTTTTCAACATCCTTGCACAATCTAACGATTGTCTTAGGCTGAATACTAACGCCGGTTCTTCCGGGAATATTATAAAGAATCACCGGAATCTTAATGGAATCCGCAATCATCTTAAAGTGTTCGTATAAGCCCTGCTGGGTTGCCTTATTGTAGTAAGGTGAAACCACCAAAACAGCATCTGCACCAAGCTTCTCTGCTTCCTGTGAAAGGTAAATTGCTGTTGCAGTACAGTTAGAACCTGTTCCTGCAATAACGGGAAGTCTTCCTGCCACCTGCTTCACACAAAAACCAACAACATCCAAATGTTCTTCATGCGATAAAGTAGATGCTTCACCTGTGGTTCCGCAAACCAAAATAGCATCTGTTCCACCTGCAATCTGAAGCTCTATATTCTCTGCAAACTGTTCGTAATCTACATCCCCATTCTCTTTAAATGGTGTAATAATAGCAACACCTGCTCCGGTAAAAACTGACATATACGTCTCCTCCTGACTGGTCTGATATATCATATAAATAGACATTTTTCTGCGTATAATCATAACACTACCCGTCGATTATGTCAACGCGCAGTGTTATAAAAATACCTATATACAATGATATGCTTGCAGAATTCTATTCATTCACACCTGCTTGCATTTCTTCTCCTTCTTCCAACTGTTCCAGCTTACTTACCGATACTTCATAAGCCACCCTTCGTTCTGCTTCCGTTTCAGATATCTTTTTTACATATTCACGACTCTGAATTCTTCCCCAGATGGCACAACGCGTACCCACCTCAAACCCGGATGCAAAGCGGGCATTTCTTCCCCAGCAGATGCAGGGTATGTAATCCGACTTGCCGTAAGGACGGTTTACTGCCAGTAAAAGATCTGCAATTTCTCTTCCTAAGGGCGTTTTTCGATAAATCGGTTCTTTACAAATGTATCCGTCTAAAAAGATTTGATTTGTTTTACTGCTTTCACCGATTTCCTCAATAAATTCAATTTCACGGGCAAATACAGACAATACTAATTTGTTCTTTCGCTCCTCATGTCTGTTATAAGAGCGGAACTGTCCGGTTACCATGATTTTATAACCGCGATAATCTTTTGTGACATCCAGTAATCTCTCGGATACCATAAGCGGAATCACATCTGCCGATTCGCTCAAACGTGTCACCAGCACATCCACCATATAGAATCCCTCTCCGTAAATTTCGTGGCTAAATGTGAACTCTCCTACGATTTCACCCATAATTACCACCTGATTGTTTTCAATTACCTTATCTGTCATTTTGGTTCTCCCTTCTTTGTCTTTCTACAAAAGAATTTTTTCTATCATGCACTAATAAATATATGTTCAAAAAGTGCACAAAATGACCAATATTCGGAGTAATTGTCCGCTAAAATAACGCCCGTTTCGACAACACTCCACCTGTCTTTTACATTCTATGACATTATCTGCCGAAAAAATACTCCCACAATAGTAACAACTTTTTGTGAAATTTTAATGGGTAAACTCATGATTTTATCTTTTTCACTCTTTTTTCATATTTTACACGCGTATATAAAATGAAAAAGCGCAGACTGCTCTCACAATCTGCGCTAAATTCCTATTTTTACATATAAAATATCACTTACTCTACAACTACTACCCAGCCTTCAGGACCTTCAATCTTTCCTAACTGGATGCCTGTAACGGTGTCATAAAGCTTCTGGCTTAATTCACCAATACCGCCGTCCTTAATCTGAACAACTTCATCGCCCTTTCTTAAGTGACCTACGGGTGAGATTACAGCTGCTGTACCGGTACCCCATACTTCTTCCAAAGTACCGTTCTGTGCTGCTTCAAAGAGTTCGTCTGCGGAAATCTTTCTTTCTTCCACGGGATATCCCCAAGACTGACAAAGTTCAATACAGCTTCTTCTTGTTACACCGGGTAAAATACTGCCATTTAATGCAGGAGTAATAACGGTTCCGTTAATCTTGAAGAAGATGTTCATGGCACCAACTTCTTCGATGTACTTTCTTTCTACACCATCAAGCCAGAGAACCTGAGAATAACCTTCATCATGTGCCTTAACCTGTGCCTTCAAGCTTGCTACGTAGTTAGCACCTGCCTTGGCTTCACCAAGACCGCCGCGAACTGCACGTACATATTCATCTTCAATCCAAATCTTAACAGGGTTAAGTCCTTCAGGATAGTAAGCACCAACCGGTGAAAGGATAATGATGAACTTATATGTAGAAGAAGGACGAACGCCTAAGAACGGGTCTGTCGCAATGATAAAAGGTCTGATGTAAAGTGAAGTTCCGGGCTTTGTGGGAATCCAATCCTGGTCTACTTTAACAAGTTCCTTGATTGCCTGAAGAAAATCTTCTGCAGGAATGGTAGGAATACAAATTCTTTCGTTTGTATTGTTAGCTCTTTCAATGTTCTTGTCAGGTCTGAAAAGTAAAACCTTACCTTCTTCTGACTTATATGCCTTCATACCTTCAAACATTTCCTGTCCGTAGTGGAAAACCATTGCAGAAGGTTCCAGGGAAATCGGTGCATATGCCTCAATTCTTGCATCATGCCAGCCCTTTTCCACACTGTAATCCATTACAAACATATGGTCCGTAAAAATAGTACCGAATGTTAAAGGATTATCCTTTCCGGGTTTCTCTTTGGGTGTCTGAGTTAATTCATATCTGATATTCATATTCTTCTCCCTTCGAGTGTTATGACCACTCATATGTTAAAATTTATAATACTGTGCATTATTTTTTTATTATATTCTTCCTGTGCAAAAAGTCAATATTTCTATTTTCCCTTTTATATGGAATATTTTTTTCTTTTATGATAAAATATCTAAAATGCATTGGGGGATAAGTATGAAACGTCTGATACGTAAACTTCACAGAATCATTGTAAGAGATGTCAGCAACGAAACAGAAACCAAAGATTTGGCGGTTCTGCTTCGTGTTCTTTCTTTGGCTTATATTATCTACTATATATTCATCGCTGTTTCCCTTTCCGTTCTGTATTATTATTCCTCTGCATTTGTTGCACTGATTTGTGCCGGGTTACTGGGCGGATGCTTCATCAGCACCTACGACAATCAAACCAAGCTGGCATTTAGCCTTCTTAATATTGTAACTATTTTCAGTGCATTTTATTTTACCATGTATACCGGATGGTCCATGAATTTCCAATGGAACATTTTAATCATTATTATGTTACAGTTTTACAGTTTGCAGATACCAATGCGCAAAAAGCTGGGCAATATGAAGCTTTTGTTTACTTTTATTGTGGTTCTTGCCATCTTTGTACATCTTGCACCTTCCCACAGGCAGGGCAGTGAGTTGTTTTCATTCTTTTTCCAGACCCTTCACGGCATCTTCTATGCAGGAATTGTATGCATTATGGCTTATTGTTATTGTACTAAATTCAATCTTGCGGAAGATAAATTACGTCAATCCAATCAAAAGCTGGAAGAAATGGCATCTCTTGATGCACTGACACAGCTTCCCAACCGCCGTAGCATGCATGAACATCTTTCTATGCTGGTATATGATAATGACCGCACCGGCAAGCCCTTCTGCATAGCCATCGGCGATGTGGATTTCTTTAAAAAAGTAAATGATAACTACGGTCACGACACCGGTGACTATATATTAATTACATTAGCTGAACTCTTTCAAAACATTACCAAAGGTAGGGGAAAGGTTGCCCGTTGGGGTGGAGAAGAATTCCTCTTCTGCTTTGAAGGCATGAGTGTCCAACAGGCGCATGCTTCCCTAGAGGTTCTTCGAATGCAAATTGAGAAATATCATTTCCGCTACAAGGATCATTCTTTAAAGATAACCATGACCTTCGGCTTAGAAGAATATTCTCAGATTATCGGTATTGATTCTACCATTTCCAAAGCAGACCAAAAACTGTATGAGGGTAAAAACAGCGGACGCAATAAAGTAGTCTTTTAAAAAAACCACGAAGCCAAATCAATCTTCGTGGTTTTCTTTATACTCTGATTCTTATTTACTGTATTCTTTCATATCTGGCAAAAGTATATGTGATATCAAAATATGTCTGTTCTTCACTTTCTTCGGCCAGCTTCCATTCCGAATCTTCATCCAGATTGGGAAAATATGCGTCTGCTTCATAAGCATGGTCAATTTTGGTAACATAAGCCACATCGCAGAAAGGAAGAAACTGACGATAAATGGTTTCTCCGCCTATAATGTAGATACTTTGCTCCGGATACTTCTTAATTTCCTCCATGGCTTCTTCAATGCTGTGTACTATCACTTCGCCATATTCTCCGGAACGATTTTCCTTGGTTAAAACAATATTAACGCGGTCTTTTAAAGGTTTTCCGCCGGGAAAGGATTCCAAAGTCTTACGCCCCATTACCACCACGTTCCCTGTTGTGGTTTCTCTAAAAAATCTCTGATCTGAAGGTATACGTACCAATAATTCATTTTTACATCCAATGCCCCAATTCGCATCTACAGCTACAATCAATTTCATATTTCTTTTACCGCTGCCTGCGGTTTCCTCCTTTTATATCATTTATAAATATAGTTTACATAACTTAGATTGCGATAGGAATATTCTCTATCTGAGGACCTGTAACATAATTCTCCACTTTTACATCATGTCTGGTAAATTGGTAGAAATCCTTAATATCCGGATTCAGCCAAAATACAGGTGCGTCGTAGGTAGGTCTTTCAATCAGCTCCTTAATAATAGGAATGTGTCTGTCATATATATGTGCATCCGCTATTACATGTACTAATTCTCCCACCTTCATATCACATACCTGCGCCAACATGTGCAGAAGCACGGAATACTGCACTACATTCCAATTATTTGCCGCCAATACATCCTGCGAACGCTGATTCAGAATTCCGTTCAATGTCAGCTTATCCTCTCCCGGTTTCTGGGTAACATTAAATGTCATGCTGTAAGCACAGGGATATAAGTTCATTTCATGCAAATCCTGATGCACATATATATTGGTCATAATCCGTCGACTGAAAGGATTATTCTTCAAATCATAGATAACACGGTCTACCTGATCCATCATACCTTCCTTGTACTGATGTTTTACGCTCATCTGATAACCGTAAGCCTTACCGATAGAACCGTTTTCATCCGCCCATTCATCCCAGATATGACTATGCAAATCATTCACATTATTGGACTTCTGCTGCCAAATCCACAGCATCTCATCCGTTGCACTTTTTAAGGCCGTCTTCCTTAAAGTAATCAGCGGAAACTCTTTAGACAAATCATATCGGTTTACTACACCAAATTTCTTAATTGTATAAGCGCTGGTACCGTCTTCCCACTTCGGTCTTACTTTCTCACCTTCGGTACTGGTTCCGTTCTCTAAAATATCTTTGCACATATTAATAAAAATCTGATCTGCGTAACTCATGATTCCCTCTTCTTTCTTTTTACTGTCGACAGGTTTCTTACTCAAAAACAAGTCTTTGTTATATTAATCCTCTATAGCCGTTTTCTCAATAAAAGTACATTCTTTTTTATCTTTTATGATAACACGTCCGCAAGTGGCTTCTATCAATTCATCTGTAATCTCCTGCAACCTTTCCCTCTGCATTTGCAGTTCAAATTGAACGTTTCCCCCATATTCGGAATTTAACACCGTTATCTGCTTCTGCGCCAAAAGATACTGAATCTTGCTCACATCCGAGTAATCAGTCTCAATGATAACCTGATACCCTTCTACTTCTTCTCCGATGACACAATTCTCCAGCGCTACTTTCACAGTCTGCCCATAGGCTCGAATCAAACCACCGGTACCTAAAAGCGTACCTCCGAAATATCGGGTTACTACCACCACAATATTTCTCACCTCCGAGTGTAACAATACCTCCAACATAGGCAGTCCTGCCGTCTGCGCCGGTTCTCCGTCGTCATTGCATCTGGTATACTGCCCGTCTTTTCCAATCACATAGGCGGAGCAATTATGCTTTGCATCCCAATATTTCTTTTTCACCTGCTCAATAAAAGCCTGTGCCTCCTCCGGTGTTGTGGCAACACTGACGGATGCAATAAATCGTGATTTTTTTTCTACTATTTCAGCACTTCCGGCTTCCAAAAGAATCTTCATATTCTATATCCTTTTATGCGGACTGTAGCATTCCCCGTCCGGTTTATCTTAATCATCCTCAGGCGGATAACACCCTTGTGTATTATAGCATAGTTTTAAGGAAAGAGAAACGTATTTCTGTATATTCTCTTTTTTTATGTGAACAATATTAGAAAAACCTTTATTTACCATAATTTTTTTGGTATAATAGATTTGTATTATGGCTTATTATGGGCAAAAGCACATCATTAGCTTTGGTCTGACTACATGAAAGGCTGGTAAAATAATATGAACTACGGACTAAAGGGCGTACGCAAAAAGCAACAGACCCTTAATTCAAAAGAAATAAAAGTAAAGAAAATGGGCAAAGTCTTTTTCTTAAAAACTTTCTGCACCTGTCTCCTTGCTGCCTTTATATTGATAGGTTGCGTGGGACTGGGCATGTTTAAAGGTATTTTAAGTTCCGCTCCTGATATTTCCACACTGGATGTCGTTCCTGACGGATATGCAACCGTGGTATATGATAGTGAAGGACACGAGATGACTAAGCTGATAGCTGAGAATTCCAACCGAAGCTACGTAACCATGGATAAAATTCCTCAGGACCTGGCAGATGCCTTTGTCGCTATTGAGGACGAGCGTTTCTATGAACATAACGGTATCGATATCTACGGTATTATCCGTGCGGCCTTTGAAGCAGTAAAAAGCGGCAAATTAACTCAGGGTGCCAGTACCATTACCCAGCAGCTACTCAAAAACAATGTATTTGAAGGCTGGGTAAACGAAGAAGACGATATGGCCAAAATCAAACGTAAAATCCAGGAGCAATACCTTGCCATCGAATTGGAGAAGAGCTTAACCAAAGAAGAGATTCTGGAATTATACATGAACTCCATCAACTTAGGACAGGGAACTTTAGGTGTACAGGCAGCTTCCATGCGATATTTTAACAAGCCGGTATATCAACTGACTCTTTCCGAATGCGCGGTTATTGCCGCAATTACGCAGAATCCTTCCCGCTTAAATCCAATCTCCCATCCGGAAGATAATGCCGAACGTCGTGAGAAGGTTTTGAATAATATGTTGGATCAGGGTTATATTACTCAGGCAGAATATGATGAAGCAATAGCTGATGACGTATATTCCCGAATTCAGGAAGTGAATAACGAAACCGTTACCAACTCCGTGTATACTTATTTTGTAGACGAATTAACCGAACAGGTAATTGAAGATTTACAGGAATATTGCGGTTACGATTCCCAGCAGGCATATCGTATGCTCTACAGTGGCGGCCTCAGTATTTTTACCACTCAGGATCCGCAGATTCAGGCAATCTGTAATGAAGTATTTACCAATGAAGAGAATTATCCCGAGAACGCCAAATGGCAACTCAGTTATGCTCTTACCATTGAAAAAGCAAACGGAGATCTGGAAAATCACAGTACGGAAATGTATGAAGCCTACTACAAAGCCCAGAATCCTTCTTTTAACCTTTTATACGATTCCGAAGAAGATGCCTATGCTGCCATTGAAGCATACAAAGAAGCCCATATGGAAGAAGGCGATGATGTAAGGGCGGAAACAGTCACTCTGATTATCCAACCCCAGGTATCCATTACAGTTCAGGATCAGGCAACCGGATACGTGGTTGCAATGGTAGGCGGTCGCGGCGTCAAAACCGGTAGCCGTACACTAAACAGAGCCAGCAATACCACGCGTCAGCCGGGTTCTACTTTTAAAGTACTGGCAGCATATGCTCCCGCAATTGATGCCGGTGGCGTTTCTCTCACAGATGTATACATGGATGCTCCGTTTAATTATAACGATGGCAAACCGGTAAATAACTGGTATGGCGAATCCTTTAGAGGCATCTGTAATGTACGATATGGTATTGAACAGTCCTTAAACATTGTTGCGGTAAAAACCATTACCCAGATTACTCCTCAGCTTGCTTTTGATTACCTGCAGAATTTTGGTTTTACCACTCTCATAGAAAGAGAAGTAAAAGATGACGGTCGTGTATTTACCGATATCAATCAGTCCACCGCATTAGGCGGTTTAACCTATGGTGTAACCAACATGGAATTGAATGCGGCATACGCATGTATCGCAAACGGCGGTGTATATATTGAACCTACTTTATATACCAAGATTCTTGACAGTGAAGGTAATGTATTAATTGATAAAACCGTCCCCGAAAGCAGACGTGTTATTCAGGAAACGACTGCTTATATGTTAACAAGTGCCATGGTGGATGTAGTTACCGTAGGAACCGGTGCTTCCGTTAATTTCGGTGGCATGGCCATTGCCGGTAAAACAGGTACCACACAGGGATATAACGATGTATGGTTTGCAGGCTATACTCCCTACTATACTGCAACCGTTTGGACCGGTTATGACAATAATGCGAAATTACGTACATCCAGTGAGAAAGCACTGTCAAAAACTTTATGGAGAGCTGTTATGTCACGAATCCATGAAGACCTACCAAACAAAGCTTTTTCAATGCCAAATGGTATTGTAACAACCACTGTATGCAGCCGTTCCGGAAAACTGCCAATCCAAGGATTATGTGACAATACGTTGACGACAGGCATGTTTACAGCCAATACCATCCCCACAGAATCCTGCGATGTACACTATAGTGGTATCGTGTGTGAATACAGCGGTTTAGTAGCTTGTGAAAACTGTCCGTTTAAGGTAAACGGAGTTGTAGAGTTGCCGTTAGTGGAACACCCCGCTATTCAAAGCGGTTCACAAGGTGCTTCTACACGTATGTGTCCGCATAATGTGGAATTTTATTTGAATCCAAATTATTCTGCCATAATTAACTTGCAGACAGCAGAATTGCAGCAACGCAGGCAGGCAGCAGCCGCTGCCGCAGCGCAGGCACCTCAATAAAAATATTTTTAGACATGCAAATAAAAAACTGACACTACCGCATTGATAGTGTCAGTTTTCATTTTTTAATAATTTACTCGGTTCCTAACTCTTCTTCACTTTCCGTTTCGGTCTCTGAGGTAACCGCTTCGGAAGATTCTTCTAAATTTACATATTCGGTATAAGAACCGTCTTCCTGTAATACCATGGGAATAATCTCAACATATTCACTGTATACATATGCCATCTGCCCATCATATACAATCTTCGTCCATTCCTCCAATTGCTCAACATATTCGAAATCATATCCGATATAAGCGGAACCCAAACGGTCAAAATCGGTTCCCGGACCACTACGTACATTAATATTATCACTTATCATACGAACACGCTGTTCAATTACAAGTTCAGGCTCCGGTTCCGAAACCTCAATCTCTTCCGACGCAATCTCAGACAACTCTTCACTGGGAATCTCCGCTATTACTTCCTGCTCGGGCTTGAGTTTAATTTGTATAATTACAAAAACAATGGCAATTACCAATACTATGATAACACCTTGCATAATCGCATTTAATGTGCTCTTTTTCATAGATACAGACCTCTCATGATTATTACTATCATTATAATATCTTTTATATCACCTTGCAATGTATTATTTTAAACAGTTTATCTCAAAAATTTTACAAATCGCAAAGATATCCTTATAAAACAATAGCATAATCGGAGGTGTACATATCAAGCATAACCTCTTTTTTGTTATATTCTTCTGTCATACAGAATTCCTTAGACCATGTCATATAATATGACCAGGGAATTCTGCTTTTTTCCCAAATTTTCATATCCGGGATCATACCCACTTCTCCCAGTGCCGCAACCTTGGGTGCCTGAGTAATTTTACGTAATTCCGCGTATTCCTTGGCATAATCGGTACTTGTACCTTTTTCCAGATATACGTCTCTTGATATTACATCACAATAATCATCTCCCGGATATCCCTCCGGTGCCGGAGAATTCCATACCCAGATCAAATGATCCAGATGTTTTACATTCACATAATAGTCATACATCATACGATATAACTGTTTACCGGTTTCATGCCCACGGGAACCCCACCAGAACCAGTCACCATCCGCTTCATGAAAAGGTCTCCATAAAATAGGTATTCTTTCCTCTTGAAACTTCTTTAAAATTTCTGCAATGACATCCATATCTGAGTAGAATGCCTTACGTTCCTCGGTACCTTCCACCAGAATTCTTCTTGCATCAAAGTCTGTGTTTTTTTGATAAAAACTTTTATCCCTGCCACCAACCGGCGAATACCAGTGAAAACACAAGGATACAATTCCTTTCGTTTCCTTTGCCCAACGAATAGCGGTTTCTACCGTTCCCTGATTCTCTTTTATCTCTGTGATACATGCTTCATCCGCATCATCCCAGTTAATATTCGGAGAATAACTCAAAAGCTCAAATCCCTGTAATTTAGGTTTCTGTCCGGTAACTTCGTATATATAGTCCACTTCTTCCATAGGATTGGTTTGAGTATGCTGCCCTGTTATAATTTTACCTTCTTCTACCGTTTTATACAAATACTCTAATAAGGCAATTGCTTCCTTGGTAGCATTCTGATTGACCGGTCTCATCTAAAAATACCTCCTAATACATAAAATGTTCGTTTCTCGTAAACAAAGCGACCCCTGATAATGACCAAGGATCGCTTCGGTTCATACTATTTAAAAGATTTCACCTATCCATTATTCCGGATAAAACTCATCAGCAGTAAAGGAATATGCCATACCATAAGGTTCTTCCATATCGCCGTACTGAAGCATAATCACGAACTCACCTTCAATAACAGGACCGTCCTCACCTTCCACTACCTGACCGGAAAATGAAATACTGTATGCGCCGTCTTCTTCTACTTCCCACTCTTCGACATCATAATCATAAGTATCAAAATATGCCGCACCATACTCGCCATATTCATCTTCCATCATGGCTTCAATCTCAAAGCAGTTATTCTCATCCAGTACTATACAAGCTGCGCTGTAATCATCATCAAGATACTGGTCATAAGTCATGGCATCTGTAATATAAAATGTCTGCATGCCGAAATAGTCACCCATTTCCAGATCAAACATCCAATAACCTTCACTGTACTCATCTTCATAGATATACATCCAGAACTCTTCTTCTACTGCATTTTCACCGTTCAATCCAGCAATTTCATCTTCTGTTAACGGACGACCGATTAAGTCTTCCAAGTATTCCTGCATATCTTCCGCACCGGATACACTTAACAATTCCGATTCGCCCCACCATGAACCATACAAATCACTTACATCGTCCACATCTCCGCTTGTAACTGCGGTATCATCGTCATCATCATTGTAGAAATTGTCGTCATAAACATCGTAATCGTCATCGGTATCTGTATCGTCATCGGTATCTGTATCATCATCGGTGTCTGTATCATCATCGGTGTCGTAGTCATAATCATAGTCATAGTTATAATCATCATCCGCACCGTCTGAAGAACCTAAAACTCCGGCAAACAACACAATACCTATAATAAGCGCACCCACTGCGAGTAATCCGATTACAACAGCAATGATAACTGCAATCAAACATCCTTTACCCTTTTTCTTAGGCGGTTGCTGAACCGGTCCGTTATACGCATAAGTTGCATTAGAATTACCGTAAGTTCCTCCGGGCTGTGCCCCATATGTATTCTGATTCATGCTATTATCATATGGGTTACTACCCATGGCTCCACTATACGGATTAGCCGCTGCATTACTTCCATACACATTATTTGCGGAGCTGCCATTATACGCACTATAATCTGTTCCGCCTGAATATACACTCTGAGAAGCACCATAAGCAGCTCCTGTCGCAGCACCACCTGTAAATCCGCTGGTAACCTGAGTGTTTGTTTCAGCATACATAGACTGAGTTCCTGCAGGCTCTGCCACCGGTGTTACTTCCGTAGCAGCAGGAGCACTATCTGCATTCGGTGCAGGCTCGGATACTGAATCCATAGTCTCTACATTCGCAGCTGTCGGAATTTGATATCCGCAATTCGTACAAAAAGCTGCATTATCTTCCAATTTCGTTCCACATTCCGTACAAAACAATTTTTTATCCTCCTCGTTTCTGTCACTATTATATATCATAGTATTCTTCTGTAAAGAAAATACATTTAAATAATAACATATTCTTTTAATACATATCAAGATAAAAGTGCAGAATGTTCCACAGTATTTGTTATTTATAATATCCCAAAATAAAAAACACCCTATAAGGGTGTTTTGGAAGCTGCTAACGGGAATCGGACCCGTGACCTCCGCACTACCAATGCGACGCTCTACCGACTGAGCCATAGCAGCAAGTGATTGTGTCACCGAAAGCTATATTACCATATAGGAAATTAGTTTGTCAATGATAAATAAAATATAATATCAAGTTTTATCTTCAGAACAAAAAAGAGGAAGTCATGTATATAAACCTGCATGACTTCCTGCTGATTTTATAATAAATGTGCCCTGATTTCATCTCCGCTCAAATGTGTCAGATATGCAGGTGCAATATCAAATACGGTTTTACAACCTAACATGCCTTCTCTCTGCATTTTAACGGCAGCTCTTGCGTACGCTACAATTACAGATGCCGTAAACTCAGGATTCGAGTCCAGTTTCAGACTGTACTCAATGACATGACTGTTCTCCAGATTCCATCCCGTATTACCTGTACGGAACACAAAACCACCGTGCGGAATACCTGCGTGGTCACGCTGCAATTCCTCCTCTGTAATAAAATGAACGGTTGTATCATAATCTGCAAAATAATTAGGCATATTTTTAATTTCTTCTTCAATGCGCGCCTTATCTGCACCTTCTTCTGCCACAACAAAACATTCTCTCAAATGTTTCTGTCTTGTGGACAATTCCGGATTTTCACCATTTCTTACCGCTTCCAAAGCTGCATCAACGGGAATGGTATACTGCTTGCCGTTTTTTACACCTTCCACACGTCTGATTGCATCAGAGTGCCCCTGGCTTACGCCCTTGCCCCAGAAAGTATAATCATTTCCGTTAGGCAGAATTGCATTAGCATATAAACGGTTCAGCGAGAACATTCCCGGGTCCCAACCACAGGAAATGATTGCCACATTTCCGCCTTCCTTAGCACTTTTATCTACATTGGCATAATGTTCCGGGATTCTTGCATGGGTATCAAAACTATCCACTACCGTAAAATACTTGGCATATTCTTTTGTCTGCTCAGGTAAATCCGTAGCACTGCCACCGCAAAGTATCAACACATCAATTTCATCTTTCTTGCTAACAGCCTCATCTACGTGATATACATTCACACCTTCTGTAAGAATTTTTACATCTGCAGGATTTCTACGGGTAAAAACAGCCTTCAATTCCATATCAGGATTATTTTTTACCGCACACTCAATTCCTTTTCCCAAATTACCATAACCTAAAATTCCCACTCTAATCATTGTTTTGCCTCCTATGACATTTTATTATAGTGATCTATTCTTTTTCGTTTTCTTCTGTTTTCGGCATTATTTATCGTTCCTTAATTTCTCCCGTAAATAACGCTTCAGTTTCGCCCGAATACGTTGCAATGCATTATCTGTGGATTTTTCATCCCGCCCTAAAACCTTGGCAATTTCCACATATCCCATACCGGTAATATGCAATTCCAAAACCTGGGTTTCAAAGGAACTTAATTCATCCTCCATATACTTTTGCAACTGTTCCATATTCTCCTGGCCAATCAGAATATCCTCAGGATTGGATACTTCGACTTCTGCCATAAGTTCCATACCGTACAATCCATGCTCGCCGTGATTTTCTCCATCTTGTCCACTTTCGGACGCGTAGATTGAAGTATAAAAATTCAGCGGTGCGTGCTTCTTACGGCCCGACTTCTGCACTGCAGAATATATATTCCTTGACACACAAAGCTGCGCAAAAGTATAAAAGGATGCATCCCTTCCGGAATCATAATCCCTGACAGCCTTAAAAAGTCCAATCATACCTTCCTGAATTAAGTCCTGGGTATCTCCACCCAGAATATACATGGACTTTGCCTTGCTTCGCACCAGATTTTTATATTTGTCCATAAGGTACTCCATAATCTGCTCTTCTCCGTCACGGAGACGTTCTATGAGTTCCTCATCGGTACAATTCTCATATCGTTGTATCATATTATTTCTCTCTTCTGAGCTTTTTATTGCAATCTCTGTCTTACGATTTCGTAAGCCAGTACACCAGCTGCCACCGAAGCATTCAAAGAATCAATCTGTCCCTTCATAGGAATAGACGCAATCAAATCACACTTTTCTTTTACAAGTCTTCCTACGCCTTCACCCTCGCTACCGATTACCAAACCAATAGGGCCTTTTAAATTCAAATCATACATTACGGTGCCATCCATATCGGCACATACAAACCAAAGTCCTTCTTTCTTCAAATCCTCAATGGTTTTGGCAAGATTTGTTACCTTGGCTACCGGAAGATAATTTAAAGCACCTGCAGAAGTTCTTGCCACAGTTGCTGTCAAACCTACCGCTCTGTTCTTCGGAATAATTACACCATGCGCCCCAGCCAGATGCGCAGTACGAATCATCGCGCCCAAATTGTGGGGGTCCTCAATATTATCAAGTAAAAAGATAAAAGGATCTTCCCCCTTCTCTTTTGCCGCCTGCATAATATCTTCTACCTCGGCATAATCATAGGCTGCCGCATAGGCAATCACCCCCTGATGCTTACCTGTCTCCGACATCTGGTCCAAACGTTCCTTGTTTACATAACGTATAACCGTATCCTGCTTTTTCGCCTCTCTCTTAATGCTTAAAACAGGGCCGTCCTGACAGCCGTCCAACACAAACAACTTATCAATACATTTGCCGGAACGGAAGGCTTCCATTACGGCATTTCTGCCCTCTATTGTAAACTCATGATATCCCATTTGTTACCTGCTTTCTATTCTTCCCGATTTCCTATCGCGGAAGCACCAATTTAACCAATTCAAGAATTCTTTCCTCTTCACCCTTCAGATAAAGATAGCCAATTAAAGCCTCAAAACCCGTAGCTTTATGGTACTGACCTATCCCTGCATTCTTGGCATGGGATGCGGTCTTGGCATTGCGACCTCTTTTATAAACATCGGCTTCCTCTTCTGTCAGATGCTCTTTCAAGGCTTCGGCCATTTGCGCCTGGGTCTCTGCTTTTACCAGATTGCTTTTATCTTTATGTAAACCATTTACATTGCGATTTCCCTCACCCACAAGAATACTGCGAATGACAAGGTCATACACACAATCCCCAATAAAAGCCAGGGTCAGCGGGGAGTAGGTTCTGATGTCCACTTCCCCAAGCCCGAATTCTTCTTTTATTTTATCCAAAAAGAGTTTCTCGTTATGCACGTTTCCACTTAACTCCTTCTCTTGTATCCTCCAGAACAATACCCATTTCCAGAAGTTGCCCGCGGATTTCGTCTGCCTTGGCAAAATCCTTAGCCTTTCTTGCTGCCTGACGTTCTGCAATCATCTGCTCGATTTCTGCATCTAAGATTTCTGCCTTCTTCTCGGTGATGATACCACATACATCGGTCATTGTCTTAAAGAATGCATTTACAGCCTCTAAATATGCCTTACTGCTGTTCTCGTCTGTATTGGTATTCATAAATTTCACCAATTCAAAGATTGCTGAAATGGCATCCGCTGTATTGAAGTCATCCTCCATAGCGGCTTCATACTTATCCATCAAAGACTTAGCGGTTGCAAGTAACTCCTTCTCAGCATCACTCATAACTTCGCCTGTGGCATTTGCAAGCAATCCCTGCATTCTTTCTGCTGCATTTAAAATACGCTCTAAAGAGTTCTTGGCTGCTTCCATAAGGTCTGCACTGAAGTTTAACTGGCTTCTGTAGTGTGCGGAAAGCATAAAGAAACGAAGTACCTGTAAATCGTATTTTTCCGCAATATCACGTACGGTAAAGAAGTTACCCAAAGACTTACTCATCTTCTTATTGTCAATATTCAAGAACGCATTGTGCATCCAATACTTTGCAAACTGCACTCCATTAGCTGCTTCAGACTGGGCAATCTCATTTTCATGATGAGGGAAAACAAGGTCCTCACCACCGGCGTGAATATCAATCTCATCACCAAGATATTTCTTACTCATAACAGAGCATTCAATATGCCATCCCGGACGACCGTTGCACCATGGAGATTCCCAATATGGCTCACCATCTTTTTTCGGTTTCCAAAGCACAAAGTCAAGTGCATCTTCTTTCTGTTCCTCGCCGGAAACAAGAAGAGAACGGTTACCGCCCTGTAAATCATCCAGATTCTTGTGCGAAAGTTTACCGTATACTTTGAATTTTCTGGTGCGGAAATACACTGTTCCGTCAGCTGACGGATAAGCATATCCTTTTTCAATCAAATCTCCAATCATATCAAGCATTCCACAGATTTCCTGTGTCGCAAGCGGATGTGTAGTTGCCGGACGTACATTCATTGCTTCCATATCTTTCTTGCATTCTGCAATATAACGCTCGGAAATCACAGAGGCCTCTACACCTTCTTCAATTGCCTTTTTGATGATTTTGTCATCCACATCCGTAAAATTGGATACATAATTCACTTCGTATCCTCTGTATTCCATATATCTTCTTACAGTATCAAACACAATCATCGGTCTGGCATTACCGATATGAATTAAATTGTATACAGTCGGACCGCATACATACATTTTTACCTTGCCCGGCTCTAACGGTACGAATTCCTGTTTTGATTTGGTTAAGGTGTTATAAATTTTCATCATCTGTCTCCTTTTCTATCTTATTCAGTCTGCTTTCAAGTTCTAACACACGGTTAATCAATTGCGTATTTGCATTTTGGAGTTGCTGGATATCTTCCCTGACAGGATCCGGTAAATGCC
>JAZNRC010000031.1:0-7380 GCA_045590555.1 Lachnospiraceae bacterium
AGAGGTGGATGCAATTTATTCGGAGAGTTTTGCTACGGATGGCATCGGACAAGCTATTATGAATCGATTATTAAAGGCGGCAGGCCATAAATATATACAAATTCGGGAGGATAAGTAAATGAATATTTCATTAGGATGTGACCACGGCGGTTACGATTTAAAAGAGGCAGTAAAGAAGCATTTGGAAGCACAGGGTCATACATGTAAGGATTTTGGATGCTACGATAAAAGTTCCTGCGATTACCCTAATCACGGAAGACCTGCTGCAGAAGCAGTAGCAAACGGTGAGTGCGAAAAGGGTATCGTAATTTGTACCACAGGTATCGGTATGTCAATGGTTGCAAACAAGGTAAAAGGCGTACGTGCGGCACTTTGTGCAGACTCTTTATCCGCTGAATTAACAAGACAGCATAACAATGCAAACGTACTTGTTTTAGGCGCGGGAATTGTAGGTATGAATCTTGCACTTAAGATTGTGGATACTTTTATGACTACTGAATTTTCAGGGGATGAAAGACATCAGAGAAGAATTGATTTGATTGAACGCTAATCTGATGATAAGGTTCGCGGGGGCAAGATACCGATGCGAATAGAAAGAATAATTTTATAAAAACGGCAATGGGGTGCCGGCACGGAGGGTTACATGAAGAGAAAAGATTATATTTCGTGGGATGAATATTTTACAGGGATTGCAATGTTATCAGGTATGCGTTCCAAAGATCCCAACACACAGGTGGGAGCCTGCATCGTAGGTAAAGATAACCGTATTTTATCCGTTGGTTATAACGGTTTTCCGAACGGATGCTCAGATGAGTTATTCCCTTGGGCGCGGGAAGGCGGTGAACTGGATACCAAGTATGCATTTGTGGCGCACAGTGAATTGAACGCGATTCTTAACTATCGCGGCGGTAATTTGGAAGGGGCTAAAATTTATGTGACATTGTTCCCTTGTAATGAATGTGCCAAGGCGATTATCCAGGCAGGCATTAAGGAAGTGATTTATGATTCCGATAAATATGCGGGAACACCTTCCAATATTGCAGCAAAGAAAATGTTTGATGCTGCAGGCGTGAAGTGCGTACAGTATCAGCGCACCGGACGCATCATAAGCTTTGAGGTTTAAATTTTGTTGGCAGGTGTGGCGTAAATTACGCGATGCAAAACGAATTACTTTTGCTGAAAGATAGGGATACAACAAAAGGCAGGTAGTGTTTTGAAAAAGAAAAGAAGAAAATATGTGGCATTGGTTGTTATTGTATGCATGATTACTCTGGGAATACCCCAAATGGAAGTATATGCGACAACGACGCTGGAACAGTTGCAACAGGCTGAGCAGGAAATGCAACAAATGGAACAGGAAAAAGAAGAAATTGATGGGGAACGCGAAGAACTGGAAGGTGAATTGGGCGGACTGAATCAACAGCACGGTACACTGAAGGCGGAGCTGGATTCTTTGAATAAAGAGTTGGAGGAAGCCGCGGAGCATCTTGCGGAATTGGAAAGCCAGATAAAAGCCAAGGAGGCTGAAATTGCCCAGACGCAAAAGGAGCTGGAAGAGGCGAAACAGACGGAAGCGGATCAGTATGAGGCTATGCAGAATCGTATGCAGGCTTCTTACGAAAGCCCGGATTCGGATTATCTGGAAATGCTTTTATCGGCAAGAAGCATATCCGAGTTGTTGAATTATGCTGATTATATCAGCATGCTTGCCGATTATGATAATATGATGTTGACGCGATATCGGGAAGCAAAGGAAGAGGTTGCGGCGAAAGAAGTCGCTCTCGAAGGGGAATTGTCAGAGCTTGAGACGTTAAAACAGGCAAATTTGGACGAGCAGGAACGAATTAATTCTTTGATTTCCACAACGGCACAATATGTGCAACAGTATGCCGCGCAGATATCTACGGCAGAGGCGGAGCTTGCAGAAATCGAGGCGGAAATTGCGCGAAAAGAAGCCGAAATAGCAGCCCAACAGGCGGACGTAGAGGCATTAAAGAAGCAATATCAGGAAGAACTTTTGATGTCTCAGCTTGCCAACTCTTCATCAAAGAGGGATATTTCTCAGGTGGTTTTTGAAGAGGGTGACAGATATCTGTTGGCGAACTTGATTTATTGTGAGGCCGGTGGAGAACCTTATGAAGGCCAGGTGGCAGTTGGTGCGGTGGTAATTAACCGCGTATTGTCCAGCGTTTTCCCGGATACGGTTTCCGGTGTGATTTATCAAAGAAAGCAGTTTTCTCCGGTGGCAAGCGGTCGTCTTGCGTTGGCGCTTTCACAGAATAAAGCAACGCCGTCCTGTTATCAGGCAGCAGATGCAGCAATGTCGGGAACCACTAACGTGGGTGGCTGCGTATATTTCAGGACGCCGATTCCCGGATTGACCGGAATTCAGATTGGCGGACATATTTTCTATTAAAAGCTAAAATAAGACAAAATAAAAAAGCGGGTTGCCTCGCTTTTTTATTTTTGTATGAAATTACAAGTATGTTACGCATCATACTTATTAATCAAATCCATATATCGCTTGAATTCGCCGCTGTACATGGTGGTGAGTAACATGTCTGTTCTGACCAGTGCGGAATGTAGCTGATCCTTAGTAATCATATCCTTCACAGAGGCTTCTGCCAACTCGTCCAAATCAAGGACGCGAATCTGACCGTCGGGATATAAAACAACATCCGTCAACAAATCTGTTGATGTGTAGGAATTCGTTTCCGCATCGTATGCATAATCCACAATATCGCAGTACCAGTAGAGCAGGGAGTTGTCCGCACGATAAAATTTGCTTACTTTAATGCCTTCTTTCAGCAAATAAGCAGAAAAACCGTGGTCCATGTCCTTGCGTGGTTTAATGGTTTTCCATTTGGTAATAATAACGGTATCATCGTGATACAAAACAACATCATCTTTTAAGTGTACAATTTCATCGGGTATCAGTCGTCTGCGATATAATGTAATGTTTTTCATAGAAATCCTTTCGGGTAGTAAAAGATATGTCCTATATGTAAAAATAGTACCTTTTACAAGGGCAAAAGTCAACGAAAAAACTTTGCAAAAAGTGCCTAAAATTCGCACTTTTTAACTGGACATTAAAGAACAAAGTGAGTATAATTAAAAAGATGGTACAAAATAGGGAGAGAAGTGCTTATTATATGGCTGCCAGAAAAAGAGATGACAAAATCAACATGCGGGAGATTCTGAAGGTGCTGGTGTGCATCTCGCAGTTTAGTATTACCATGCTGGTGCCTATTGCCATGTGTTTCTTTGGCGGGCTGATGCTGGATAAGTGGCTGGGTACTTCTTTTATTACGGTTGTATTGTTTTTTGTCGGAGCTCTTGCCGGGGGAAGGAATGTATATATCCTCGCGAAGAAATATTTCGGCGAAGGTAAGGAGTAATCAGATTTGAAGAAAATAAATCCCACATTAGTGGAACTCTGGGTAGGATCGGCATTGTTTTCGGTGCTGGCATTTCTCGTAGGAATCTGGTTTGTGGAGAACAGAATTGCATATGCCCTTGGGCTTTTGGTAGGAATGATTACTTCCATGTATCTGGCTCGGCATATGGCAAGGAGTATCGAAAAAATGTTGGAACAGGCCAAACTCGGCGCGGATATTGGCGCAGGCATGAGGGTTTCCAGTCTGTTGCGTTACGGAATCGTGGTGCTGGTATTGATAGCTGCAGTCGCGGTTTCGGAATGGGTAAATCCCATCAGTGTTTTTATCGGTATCTTTGGTTTGAAAGTGGCGGCATATCTCCAGCCGTTTACTCATAAAATCGTGTTTAAGGTGTTTGGGTTTGAAGAAGAAATATATCCCGAAATTCCTGACACAGAAGAAGAATAAGGAGGTAGAAGTATGGGACAGGGAATCCTGTTATCCGGCGGAGACAACATTGACTTCATGATACATGGTGTCTTCTCTTACAATCTCTTTGGACAAGAGGTGTGGATAACAACATCGCACATATGTCTTTTGATCGTAGTGCTTGTATTGCTTCTCTTTTTCATCATCGGCGGTTCGGTATTCCGTAAAGCAGAAACGGTTCCGAAAGGTTTTCAGAATTTTGCGGAACTGATTGTGGAACTTCTGGACGGTATCGTAATCGGCGGCATGGGTGAAAAGGGCAAAGGATTTCGAAATTACATCGGCGTACTTTTTATTTTTATCCTGGTAAGTAATATTTCCGGTTTGCTGGGATTGAGGCCGCCGACAGCGGATTATGGTGTAACCTTACCGCTAGGTATTCTGACTTTTACATTGATTCACGTGAACAAGTTCCGGTTTAATTCAATCGGTTCTATCTGGAAAGATATGTGTTCACCGTTACCGCCCTGGCTGCCGATTTGGTTTCCGATTAACTTAATCAGTGAAGTGGCAGTTCCGGTTTCGCTGTCTTTGCGTTTGTTCGCGAATGTATTATCAGGTACCGTAATGATGGCATTGGTGTACGGCCTGTTGCAGATGTTTGCACTTGTTTGGCCCGCAGCACTTCATGTCTACTTTGATTTATTTTCAGGAGCAATTCAAACATACGTATTCTGTATGTTAACCATGACATATATTTCAAATGCCATGGGTGGAGAAGAGTAAAATTATTTTCTAGGAGGAAAGAAAAATGGAATTTAACGAGAACTTTATTTTGGGATGTTCAGCAATTGGTGCAGGCCTTGCGGTTATCGCAGGTATCGGACCCGGTGTAGGCCAGGGTATCGCAGCAGGTTATGGTGCTTCTGCAGTAGGTAGAAATCCCGGAGCACAGGGTAAAATCATGACAACCATGTTACTTGGACAGGCGGTAGCGGAAACAACCGGTCTTTACGGTTTGTTGATTGCATTCCTCTTATTGTTCGTAAAACCTTTATTACCTTAATCGGAATTCAAAGGTGCAGATGCGCTTTTTAAAAAGCGCGCAGCGAAATAGAAGAGGGAGGCAGCAGTTTGAACACAATACAGAGTATGAACTTGCTTTTGACGGGTGAAGAAGGAATGTCAAGATTGTTTGATTTAGACATCCAGTTGCTTCACGATTCGTTTCTTACGCTGGTTGCTGTATTCGTACTGTTCCTTGCAGGCTCATTCTTTTTCTTCAATCCGGCACGTAAGTTTCTGGAGAAGAGAAAACAGGGTATTGCTGATGACATTCAGTCTGCAAAGAATGAACGTGAAGAAGCAGAGCGTCTGAAAAAGGAATACGAAGAGAAGTTAAGCGGCGTGGATTCCCAGGTGGAACAAATTCTGTCAGATGCCCGTAGAAAAGCACTTTCAAATGAAAATAAAATTATTATCGAAGCAAAAGAAGAAGCAGACCGCATTATTGAACGTGCAAACCAGGAAGCTAAACTTGAGAAGCAACGTGTTGCCCATGAAGTTAAGAATGAAATGGTTTCTGTTGCAACTGCTATGGCAGGCAAGATTGTGGCTACTTCCATCGATGAAGCAACTCAGGAACGTCTTTTAGACGAAACATTGAAAGAAATGGGTGAGAATACATGGCTAAGCTAGTTTCCGGCACATACGGAGAGGCGTTATTCGAACTTGCCAGTGAGAAGAAAACGGTTTCCGCAATGTTAGAAGAAGTTTCCGGGCTGCAGATGGTTTTAAAAGAGAATAAGGAACTTTCGGTTTTGATGAATAATCCGAAAGTGTCTAAGGATGAGCGTGAAGGAATTATAAAAGAAGTTTTCGGCGGAAGATTAAGCGATGACTTGTTGTACTTTTTAATTCTTTTGGTTCAGAAGGGCAGATACGCTCATGTAGAAGAAATTCTTGCTTACTTTACAGACCGGGTAAAAGAAGCGGAAGGAATCGGTACTGCATATATTACAACGGCAGTTGAACTGACTCCTGCAAAAAAAGATGAAATTCACAAGAAGTTACTTGCGACAACATCTTACCGCGAAATTGAAGTGATTTATCAGGTTGACCCTGCAATTATCGGCGGTATGACCGTGCGAATCAATGACAGGGTTGTTGACAGCAGCATAAAGACCAAACTGGATAAAATGGAGCGTTCGCTTCTTGCAGTCCAGTTGGCAGAATAATTAGAAGAAAGGTGCGGCAGATTCATGAATTTAAGACCGGAAGAAATTAGTTCCGTTATTAAGGATCAGATTAAGAGATTCTCAGACCGTCTTGAAGTGGCTGACGTTGGTACCGTTATTCAGGTGGCTGACGGTATTGCCCGTGTGCATGGTTTGGAAAGTGCCATGCAGGGTGAATTATTGGAATTCCCCGGCGATGTATACGGTATGGTAATGAATCTCGAAGAAGATAATGTTGGTGCGGTACTTCTTGGTAATCAGAAGAGCATCAGTGAAGGCGATATTGTTAAAAGAACAGGTCGAGTAGTAGAAGTTCCTGTTGGTGATGCAATGCTTGGTCGTGTTGTTAACGCATTGGGACAGCCTATCGATGGCAAAGGACCTATTGCAACAACCAAATATCGTCAGATTGAAAGAGTAGCATCCGGTGTTATCACGAGAAAATCAGTTGATACACCCTTGCAGACAGGTATCAAGGCGATTGACGCCATGGTTCCCATCGGACGCGGACAGCGTGAGTTAATCATCGGTGACCGTCAGACCGGTAAAACCGCTATCGCAATCGATACCATTATTAACCAGAAATCAGAGAACGTAAAATGTATTTACGTAGCAATCGGACAGAAGGCATCTACCGTTGCTTCCATCGTTAAAACTTTGGAAGAGTATGGTGCTATGTCATATACAACCATCGTTGCATCTACTGCAAGTGAGCTTGCTCCCTTACAGTACATTGCACCTTATGCAGGATGTGCAATCGGTGAAGAGTGGATGGAAAACGGGGAAGACGTACTTGTTATCTATGATGACTTAAGTAAGCACGCTACCGCATACCGTACACTGTCATTGCTTTTAAGACGTCCTCCCGGACGTGAAGCTTATCCCGGTGACGTATTCTACTTACATTCAAGATTACTTGAACGTGCAGCACGTATGAGTGAGGAATACGGCGGTGGTTCTTTAACAGCATTGCCCATTATTGAAACTCAGGCAGGTGACGTTTCCGCATATATTCCGACCAACGTAATTTCTATTACAGACGGTCAGATTTACCTTGAAACCGAAATGTTCAACTCCGGTTTCAGACCTGCGGTTAACGCGGGACTTTCCGTATCCCGAGTTGGTGGTGCTGCTCAGATTAAGGCAATGAAGAAGATTGCGGCTCCTATCCGTGTGGAACTTGCACAGTACAGAGAACTTGCTTCTTTTGCACAGTTCGGTTCTGAATTGGATGCGGATACCAAGGAAAAGCTTGCACAGGGTGAAAGAATTAAGGAAATCCTTAAGCAGCCTCAGTACAAGCCCATGCCGGTAGAATATCAGGTTATCATCATTTT
>JAZNRC010000032.1:0-20903 GCA_045590555.1 Lachnospiraceae bacterium
CCGCTCTTTAATGTAAAATCGCCAAATTTCAAAACCTTGCAATCTACCATAAATTCTATGAACTCTTTTTTGTACTGTTCCATTGTATTCACTCCTTATTTATATCTACATATATTCTGCAACATATCTGTATTCAGTTGCTTTTTCACATAAATTGCAATTATTTTCCCTGCAATGCTCCTGCAATATCTTCTCTCATGTCAATGACTGCCTGACGTGCCGCATCCGCATAGCCGGCTTCACCGAAAGAAGCATACTTCTCATTCTGGTAAGCTGCAATAATACCTCTGGAAGAGTTAACGATTGCACCAAGACCGTCCTTGTTGAAGAAGTGTACTAAATCAGCACCCTTACCGCCCTGCGCACCGTAACCGGGTACTAAAATGTATGACTTAGGCATAATGTCTCTTAAGATTTTACCCATTTCAGGATAGGTTGCACCAACAACGGCACCTACATAACTGTAGCCGTTGGAACCCATACAATCAGCGCCCCATTCGTCTACCTTTTGGCCAACCCATTCGTACAAAGGCTTGCCGTCAATCAAACGATCCTGGAACTCACCGCTACTGGGGTTAGATGTTTTAACAAGGATAAAAATACCCTTCTTTTCTTCCTTACATACATCGATAAAAGGCTTCACGCCGTCGGAACCAAGATAAGGATTTACGGTTGCAAAATCTTCGTCAAAAGGAGCATAAGTATTGCTGCCGATGGTAATCTTACCAAGGTGACCGGTTGCATAAGCACTGGAAGTAGAACCGATATCACCTCTCTTAATATCACCAATAATAACTAAGTCTTTCTCTTTACAGTAATCCAATGTCTTTTTATATGCAATCAAACCTTCCACACCAAACTGCTCATACATGGCAATCTGAGGCTTTACTGCAGGAATCAAATCATAAATTGCATCAATAAGGCCCTTATTGTACTGCCAGATTGCTTCCGCTGCTCCCGCTAAAGTCTCACCGTATTCTGCAAAAGCATTCTTCTTAATGCTTTCGGGAATAAACTTCATCATAGGGTCGAGTCCCACAACGATAGGTGCGTTTGTTTTCTGAATTTTGTCCGTTAATTTTTGAATCATGATAAACTTCCTTTCTTATCCTTAAAAAAGCGTCGAAACGATGTGTTCGACGCTTTTTATCCTATCACGTTTTGCTTATGCTTTCAAGCATTTATACGGATACCGTTGCTTTTTCATCCACATATCTCTTGATATTAGACGCATTCACATATTTCTTAGCTTCCGTACCATTTACAACCACCAACGTAGGCGCTGTCATAATACCGTACTTCTGAACCAATTCAGGATGTTCTGCCGCATCAATTACAATGTACTGCTCACCCTCTAAATATTCCTTGGCAATCTTGCAATTGGGACAGGTCTTGGTTGTAAACAAATATTTCACCTCACCTGCAGGTTCAATGGTAATATCATTTACCTTCTCGTAATTAGTAAGGTTTACTGCCTGCTGAACAGGTACTTTCATCTTGGAATTCTCAATATCGTACTCGGTACGGTTCTTGTATTCCTGAAGCTTACCGTCGTTCCAGTTCTGTACCGGTCTGTAGTAACCTGTGATACGGCTGTAAATTTCGGTCTTGGCACCACACTCAGGACAAGTCGTCTGCTCACCTGCAAGATATCCGTGATTCTTACAGATAGAGTAAGTAGGTGACATTGTATAGTAAGGTAACTTATAGTTTTCTGCAATGGTTCTTACAAGCTTCGCAGCAGCCTTCCAATCAGGAAGCTTCTCTCCTAAGAATGCATGGAATACAGTACCTGAAGTATAAAGGGTCTGCAATTCATCCTGAATATCCAAAGCATCAAAAATATCCGTTGTATAATCTACAGGCAAGTGTGAAGAGTTGGTGTAATAAGGTACATCACCCTGCTTACCTGCTGTCTTAATATCCGGCCATCTCTTGCGGTCATGCTTTGCAAGACGATAGGTTGTACTTTCTGCAGGAGTTGCTTCCAAGTTGTACAAGTCACCGTATTCTTCCTGGTAATCAGAAAGACGGTTTCTCATGTGATTTAATACTTCTTTGGTAAATTCCTGAGTTTCCTTAGCAGTCATGTCTGCTCTTAACCAGTTTGCATTCAAACCAACTTCGTTCATACCAATCAAACCGATGGTTGAGAAGTGATTGTTAAAATGTCCTAAATAACGCTTGGTGTAAGGATACAAACCTTCATCCAACAATTTGGAAATAACGCCACGCTTAATTTTTAAGCTTCGAGCTGAGATATCCATCAATCTGTTCAGTCTCTTATAGAAATCATCCTTGTTCGCTGACAAATATGCAATTCTGGGCATGTTAATGGTAACAACACCTACACTACCTGTACTTTCGCCGGAACCAAAGAAACCACCACTCTTCTTACGAAGTTCTCTTAAGTCAAGACGAAGACGACAGCACATGGAACGAACATCGCTGGGTTCCATATCTGAATTAATATAGTTTGAGAAGTAGGGTGTGCCATACTTCGCAGTCATATCAAACAATAACTGATTGTTTAAGTTATCTGACCAGTCAAAATTGCTTGTGATGGAATAGGTAGGAATCGGATACTGGAATCCGCGTCCGTTAGCATCACCTTCAATCATGGTTTCAAGGAATGCACGGTTAATCATATCCATTTCTTTTTTGCAATCTTTGTAACAGAAATCCATCTCCTTACCGCCAACCAATGCCGGAAGTTCTGCTAAGTCATTGGGAACGGTCCAGTCCAAAGTAATATTGGTAAAAGGTGCCTGAGTTCCCCAACGACTGGGTGTGTTTACGCCATATACAAAAGCTTCAATACACTTCTTAACTTCGCCGTAAGAAAGGTTATCTACCTTAACAAAGGGTGCAAGATAAGTATCAAAAGATGAAAATGCCTGTGCGCCTGCCCACTCATTCTGCATGATACCAAGGAAGTTAACCATTTGGTTACACAATACGGACAAATGCGCTGCAGGTGCAGAAGTAATCTTACCCGTAATTCCGCCCAGACCTTCCTGAATTAACTGCTTTAATGACCAACCTGCACAGTAACCTGTTAACATGGATAAGTCATGAATATGAATATCTGCATTACGATGTGCTTCCGCGATTTCCTGATCATAAATCTCAGATAACCAGTAGTTTGCAGTTACCGCACCGGAGTTACTAAGAATCAAACCACCAACAGAATACGTTACGGTTGAATTTTCTTTTACTCGCCAGTCTTCTACCTTAACATAGCTGTTTACAACGTCCTTATAATCTAAAATGGTAGACTTTAAGTTACGCATTTTTTCACGCTGTTTACGATATAAAATAAATGCCTTTGCAGTCTCTACATATCCGGACTGTTCCAAAATCTTTTCCACACTGTCCTGAATATCTTCCACGTGCACATAACCGTCTTTTACCTTGCTCTGGAAATCCGCTGTTACACGTAAAGAAAGCAAATCCACAATATCCTTGTTATACTGTACTTCCGTAGCATTAAATGCCTTCATAATGGCGTCACTGATTTTGACTAAATTAAATTCTGACTTTTCACCGTCTCGTTTGATAACCCCAAACATCTCTGTACTCCCTTCATACACTCTTGTAATACTTGTTTTGCTACATCCCGGCGTTTGTTCCGCCAATAAACGCCGATGTAAAACCATTGTAGCACTGCCCACAGTAAAAGTCAACGCATAAAACACAATATATTCTGTTTATTTTTTAACAAAATACAATATATTGTGGTTTTACTTTGATTTTAAAAGTTTACATAATTATTGCAAAAAAGCTCGAATTTACGCATTTTTAGGCATGTTTTATATTTTATGCAAACCATTTCGAGATAGGAAAGCTATATCTTGTAATAATTAGCGGTCGGCAAATATCCATTCCTGCAAGCACAATGTCCGCTTGCCCTGTCGCCATAAAAAAAGCCGGAACGGCTTACTGCCATTCCGACTTTTTATACCGCAAGACACACTATCTGGTCTGCAAAAATTCATATTCTCTTTGTGCAATTTCATCATCCGGGTAAGCCTTGAGATATTCTTCCATAAACCTTCTTGCGTTCTCAAAATCTCCCAGATTCTCGTAAGCCACTACTCTGTTATAGCTCAACTCCTGCCTGTAAGAATTTCCTTCTACCGCAAGTCCCTTATCAAAAGATGCCAATGCATTCTCATAATCTCCCATTTCCGCATAACATAACCCCATCTGGTTATATATTGCAGCACTGGGACTGCTTGCTACATACTCTCCGTACAATGTCAAAGCATAAGCTCTGTCATTCAGCGCTTCATAAGATTGTCCCAGAAGAAGCAATACCTCTTCCGTTCGATTACCTTCACTTCTTGCCTGCTCAAAACAATTTCTGGCATTGGTGTAATTTCCCAGATAAAAATGTAAACGCCCTTTATCATAGCTGGACATTTTGGCATCTTCACTTTCCACTGCCACATTAAGATATTCAATGCCCTCTGCTTCATATCCGCTATCTTTTAAAGCTGAATAAATATCAATATACAAACTGTAATCATCTTCATCCAAAGATATCGCAGTATCAAAATCTGTGATTGCCTCATCATGCTTATTCAGTTTCAGCTTAATTATGCCTCTTTGCACATAAGCATCCACTTCCTTTTCCTTCAAAGAGAGGATAGCATCATAGCGACTTAACGCATCTTCATACTGCCCCAGTTTAAAATAGCAGACTGCCATATAGTAATTTATATCATAATCAATATCTTCCGGTTTGGTGCCTCCGCAAGCCAATGCTGCCTGAAAACATAACAAAGCCTGTTCATATTCGGTAAGTCCCATATATGCCAGTCCCATTCCACGATGAATGTATACCGTACTCTCCCCGGCATCCGTCGCTGCCTGAAAATGTTCAAGCGCCTCATCATATTTCAGTTGTACAACCGCATCCATTCCAAGTTCTGTATTTTTACCGGGTTTATTATTGCCGCAACCACCCATTATCAAAAGTGCGACTCCCAATACTACTATGCAACCCGTTTTTCTGAGTGTGTTTTTCACGAAATCCCCTCGCAATTCAATATGACTATTCTGCCTCTACCACAACTGCATTCTCATAAACGTATTCGTACACTTCCATGCCAATCAAAAATTCACGATAGTATCCGCGATCATATCCCATCATGGTAAGCATCTCTTCTCCAGTAACACCATAATTGGCACCTACTTCTTCCAAAGCCGCATCCAATTCTTCGTCCGTCACCTCAATGCCTGCTTCATTTGCAATCGCCTGAATTACCATACGTTCTTTTACATTAGCTTCTGCCGTCTGTGCCAATGTGGAACCATAAAAAACAGTAAGATATGTCTCTATATCCACACCGGTACCTTCTAACGTAGGTGCTAACTTATTTTTAATAACTGTCTTCTGCTGCTCTATCAAAAACTCCGGTACTTCTTTAAAAGTACTGTTCGCAATAATTTTCTGCATTGCCGCTTTGATAACACGATCTTTATTCTCAAGATCTACTTCCTGCTGTACAAGACCACGCACAAAATCTTCCATTTCCTGTACCGTTGAATAATTTTCGTTGTTGAATTTTGCAATTAATTCGTCTGACATTTCAGGAACAATATAATTAACAGTCACTTCAAAAACAACATCTTTACCTGCTAAATCAGCACTACCGTAATTCTCAGGAAAAGTAAGATTCAATTCTACTGCCTCACCGGGCATGACACCGATTAAACCATCCTCAAAACCTTCGATAAAATCTCCGGAACCGATTTCCAAATTATATCGTCCGGTACCACCCTCAAAAGCTACTCCGTCAATATAACCGGCAAAATCAATGTTTGCAATATCACCTACCGCTACAGCCCGATCCGTAATACCAAAATCTACTACCTGGGTATTAAATAATTCCTGCATCTGCTCCTGTACTCTAACGTCACTTACCTGACTCAATACAGGCGAAACCTCAACATTGGTATATTCTCCCAACTCCATATATTTTGAAAGTTTCATGTCCTTCAGTTCTTTTCCTTCGTCATTGCACGCCACTACGGTAAAACAACATAACACAGCAAGCGCAAGTGCCAAAATTCTTTTTTTCATTTTTCTCCTCCGAGGCAACTGCCTCTTCCTTTCTTTTAAATATCATTGAACTTTAAGGCCAACAAGACCGCAAAAATCAACACGCCGATTCCTAACAGGAACATATTACCTTTCAGCCCGAATTTCTTCACTTTAAAATTCGTAATAAAACACACAGCTGTTAAAATCATAACTATAGCGTACACAAACGGAAAAACATCTCCCAATATACCCCTGAAGCAAAATGCCAAAGGAAATACCAGTGCCGCCGTGGTAACCGGAAGTCCCTGATAGAATTTCCTTTTACCGTCCGCACTCTGCTGTCGTTCTTCTTCCGTCACATTAAAATATGCCAAACGAATCACCGCACAAAGCACATAAACCGCACCTACGATGCCAAAAAGAAAACTGTACTTAAATTCCATTCCAAGACAAAATCCGATAAGTGCCGGAAATGCACCGAAACAAACTACATCCGCCAAAGAATCCAACTGAATACCGTTCTTTTTTTCCATTTCTGTTCTGTTCTTTTTGGTTCTTGCCACCATACCGTCAAACATATCACAGAGTCCTGAAATCAGTAAGCAGATAATTGCAAACAGATAATCCTGCCTTACCGTAAAGCACATACCAAATATCGATGAAGCAACACTGAGATATGTAAGTACTACTGTATAATCATAAAAACCTAACATACTTCCTCCCGACGTTTTCAAGCACGTCCCACGTATATCAGAAAATCTCAAAGTATATTTTAACACACTTTTTGTTATCAGCATAGTTTTTTCTTTTGCATTCACACATTTTTAAAATTTCTCATACGTAAACCATGCAAATGAGGTTCTGAATTACTGCTTTCATATGATATATTGCACTAAAAGTTCCACAATAAAAACAGCCGAACAAGCCCAAATTGCCACTTGTAATAAGCTTTTTTCAAAATATGCCGCAATTACGGCTACAAGAAAGCCTGCCCCTGCAGTAAGCGGACTTGAAGTTGCATCCAATATTACCGGAAAAGTCATGGATGCCAGCACAGTGTAAGGAATATATCCTAAAAAAGATTTAAAAAAGCGGTTTTTTACTTCCTTACGCATACAAACATAAGGAATCACGCGAACAGCATAGGTCACTCCCGCCATAACCAGAAGGTAAACAAAAAATGTTTTCACATCCATTTAGGCCACCTCCCCTTCCGATTTGTCCGGTATGGGAAATGCAGCTGCACCAATAAAAGAAGCTGCAACCGCACAAATGATTACCGCAAAACCATCGGATACGTTCTCTTTCAAAAACGGAATCCAGTAAAATGCGCATCTTATCATTACCGCAAGACTTACAATCAAAAACATGGAACGAGCCTTCTTCATCTCCGGTACCACAATTGCAATAAACATGGCATACAGTGCCACGCCCAGTGCATTACATACAATCGCCGGGAGCACGTTACCAAGTACAGCACCGGCCAATGTTCCAAGCGTCCAACCAAAGTACGGTGCAATAATCAAACCCATAAAATACTTTGCGCCTATTTTACCTTTTTGACCGATAGCTACGGCATAGATTTCATCAGTATGAAACATACCGAAGAAAAGCCTGCGCCCCGTATTCATTTTATCATCTACTTTTTGGGACAGGGACAGGGACATCAGGGAGTATCTTAAATTAATCACAAACTGTGTCAATGCCATTTCTACAAGACTTCCTGCCTGAGCCATTACGGTAAGACCCGCAAACTGTCCGGCAGAAGTTAAATTCGTCATGGAAATCAATACGGCCTCCCATATATAAAAACCGTTTGCCACTGCCAAAATGCCAAAAGTAAAGGATACTGAAAAGTATCCTAAACCAATGGGAACGCCGTCCAAAAAACCTTTTTTAAAGTTGTTCATAATAACGTTCTCTTTTATTTAAAAATTAGTGATGGAATAAACGAATCTCCGTAAATGCCATTGCCATACCGTACTTGTCAGCACATTCGATTACCAAATCATCACGTACGGAGCCGCCGGGCTGTGCAATGTATTTAACACCACTCTTCTTTGCTCTTTCGATGTTATCGCTGAAGGGGAAGAATGCATCTGAACCTAAAGCTACGTCTTCCATCTTATCAAGCCAAGCTCTCTTTTCTTCTCTGGTGAACACTTCAGGTTTTACCTTGAAGATTCTCTGCCATGCACCTTCTGCAAGCACATCCATATAATCTTCACCGATATAGTTATCAATTGCATTGTCTCTGTCTGCACGACCAATACCGTCTACAAACTGAAGGCCCAGAACCTGAGGTGACTGACGAAGCATCCAGTTATCTGCCTTGGTTCCTGCAAGTCTTGTACAATGAATACGTGACTGCTGGCCTGCACCAATACCGATTGCCTGTCCGCCCTTTGCGTAGCATACGGAGTTAGACTGTGTATACTTCAAAGTAATCAAAGCAATGATTAAATCGATTGCTGCAAGTTCGGGAATTTCCTTGTTTGCAGTTACGATATTCTTCAATAAATCCTTGTTCATGGGGAGATTGTTTCTGCCCTGTTCAAAAGTGATACCGAAAACATCCTTGTGCTCAATTTCCTGCGGAACATATTCAGGATCGATTTCGATTACGTTGTACTTACCACCCTTCTTTGCAGAAAGGATTTCCAAAGCTTCCGGTTCATATCCGGGTGCGATTACACCATCAGATACTTCTCTCTTAATAATCTTAGCGGTTGCAACGTCACACACATCGGAAAGTGCAATAAAGTCACCGAAAGATGACATTCTGTCCGCGCCTCTTGCTCTCGCATAAGCACAAGCCAAAGGTGATAATTCGCCCAAATCATCTACCCAGTAAATCTTTGCCAAAGTGTCATCCAAAGGAAGACCTACCGCAGCACCTGCAGGAGATACATGCTTAAAAGAAGTTGCTGCAGGGAGTCCTGTAGCCTGCTTTAATTCTTTTACAAGCTGCCATCCGTTAAACGCATCCATAAAGTTAATATAGCCGGGCTTACCGCAAAGCACCTTGATGGGAAGTTCTCTTCCGTCATTTACAAAAATGCTTGCAGGTTTCTGATTGGGGTTACATCCGTATTTTAATTCTAAAGTTTTCATTCTATCTCTCCGTATCTTACTGATTCTTATTTACAATTCTTGTTTCATATGTACCGGTTGCAATATCAATAAAACGAACAAACAAAGATACTTTATTTTCTTCATTTAAGTTTGTCCATACATCGTTAGTAAATGCATCGATGTCGTTACCGATTGAAACCCACTTCGGTTCGCCTTCAAAGCTGGGAAGGGGATTTCCGTCATTTTTGTAAGTATGGATAAAATGTCCTTCTCCTGCTACAGGGTTTTCGTAAGCAAAGGTATAACGGTTGCAACCTTCGGGACGTCCGTTGTTGCTCTTTAAAATAGATAATGCATAGTTGTAGGTACCGCCTTCCACATGCATAACACCGGAAATTCTCGGTGTATAGTTAGGTGCATCAGGCTCGAACTCACGACTTCTTAAAGACTGCTCAAAAGTAAGCTGCTTGTCCATACCTTCATAAATGGTATCTGTCTGGTCACCGTTGGTTACGATGGTTTTATTTCCAAGCACGCGTACGGGTGCGTAGATGATAAGACTGGGATCTGTTAACTTGGAAGGGTCAAAAGCCTGTGTACGGATTCCTTCTCCTTCTTCCACAAACACACGATTTCTGCTGTTTACGCTTCTACCCATGATAAAATATGCACAAACTGCCTTGGTACCGTCCTCAGACTTACCAATCACAATACCTCTTCCGGGGTACGCGTTCTGTGCCAATTCCTGCATCAAACATTTCTTTTCCATAAAAATGGCTCCTCCTTAGGTGTTTTATCACTTTTATAAAAATAATTTTCTATAAATTTCCATATTAAAGACCATCTGCATCTTACTTATAAGACCAATAAATACCTACACCCATAGCACCGGGACCGATATGCGCACAAATGCTCATAGGCAATTCATACATTTCAATCTTATACTCCGGGAACGCTTCCTGAAGAATTCTTCCCCATTCTTCGCCTACGGAATCATCTCCGGAATACGCACCGTTAATAATGCATTCTCTTCCTTGCAGACGGGTATCTCTTTCGTTCTCCAATGCCTTTAATATCGTTTTCAATGCCTGCTTTGTGCCTCTGGCTTTTGCAAATGCGTCCAGCTTTCCGCCGTCAATTTTTAAAACGGGCTTAATATTAAGCACTTCTCCGATTGCCGCACCTGCTGCCGTTACACGACCGCCTTTTTTAAGATATTTTAAGGTATCCACCATAATATAAATCGGTGCATTCAAAGCGTCTGCTTCAAGATATTCCTTAATTTCGGCACCGCTTTTGCCTTCTTCGGCCAAAGCAACAGCATCCAGCACGGATTGACGCATTGTGACGGAAATACGCTGATTATCTACCACATGAACTTTACCGTCATAGTCTGCTGCCAACATAGTTGCAGTCTGACAGGTACCGGACAAACCGCTGGACATTGGAATATAAACCACCTCATCATATTCCTTTAAAAGCGAATCGAACATATCCAGAATATCTCCGGGTGAAGGCTGCGATGTAGTTACATCCGCATCTGCTCCAAGCTTTTCAAAAAAGAAATCCTTCCGGATGTCCCTTTCTTCCAAATAAACCTTACCGCCAATCAAAATCGGCATCAGTATCAAATGAACGCCTAATTCTTTCGCCTTCTGCATTGTGATTCCACTATTGGTATCTGTTAAAATTGCCACGTTGGATTTCATATGCTTCCCTTTCTTTGTTCGAAATATAGCCGACAGCCTATTCTATACTAATAAAATGTACCGTTTTTGTCAAATGGCAGTTTATAGTTTTTTTATATTTTATAAAAGCGAATGATACATCACCTTACTTTTAACAACTAAGTAAGGAACTCATCCGTATTCTCTCCCGCATGGCCAAGCAAACGGAATTTCACGGAAAGCATCTGCAGTCCGTTCTGCGGGAAATACAAACGATACACCGCATAACGATGACGAAATGCCAGTTTACGTTTTACGCTTGTGGGCTTACCGCCGCTTCCCTGAAATGCGAAGGTCTGAATCGGGAATCCCTGATAAAAAAGTGTTACCGGAAGCTGCGCCAGTTCGCCCAAATCGGATTTAGCTGTATATTCCACCTCATATTCCGTATTCTCTTCCACATTTACGGCAAATACAAAGCTTTTATCTCTTGAAGTATCTGTACCTTCCAAATTAATTACGTACTCATTGCCAAGCTCGTAATACTCTACCGCGTCAAAATCTTCAATATCCTGCTTCGGCCCGTCTACCACTTCTACCTTTTCCAAGTTTCCTAACATTCTTTGGAAGGCTGCAGTTTTCATCGTGAAATTCAACACGTTAATGGCGCTTCTTTGCACTTCTCCGAGGGTAAGTTTACCATTCTCCAATTCTTCCATCAAATTATCGTCGGAAGAGTTTCTCGAACCGTCGGGGCATACCATATATACGTCATTCTGTGCACGTACCATCGCTGAAAAGTTATTAAGTGCGGCTTCTTTTTCACCTTCTTCGTTCATAGATGCCCACCAGTCCGTCATAACGAAACCGTCAAAGCCCCATTCATCACGCAAAAGGGCTGTCACAAGGTCATAATGTCCCGCAGTCCAGACACCGTTTAACGCACCGTAAGTAGTCATAATAGTGCTTGCACCGCCTTCTTCTACAGCGATTTTAAAACCTTTCAAATAAATTTCACGAATCGCTCTTGCGGAAATTACCGAATCCATTTCCCTACGCACATATTCTCTGTTATTTGCACAGAAATGCTTGATGGCGCCGGTTACACCGCTTGCATAAAGACCGCGAAGCTGAGCCGCCGCTATTTTACCCGTAACAAAGGGATCCTCGCTAAAATATTCAAAATTACGTCCGTTTAGGGGGTGTCTGTGAATATTCATTCCGGGTCCTAACAACACATCTACCTCATTCGAAATCATTTCCACACCAAGCAAGGTAAACAATTCTTCATTTAATTTCTCATTAAAAGTGCAGGCAAGAAGGGTACCGTTTGGCAAACTGAATGCCTTACGACCACAATCCAGACGCATACCGGACGGTCCGTCGGAACAACATACCGCAGGCACCTTATGGGCACACAACATATCCGAAACGCCGGCAAAAGCAGCCGCAGTACCCGGTGTTACCCGGGGACTTCCCATACCTTCACCGCGACACAAACAAACCAACTCTTCGGCTTCAAACTGCGCAACGAATTCTTCTACGGTCACTTTGCCGTCTGCTACGTCAGGCAGTGTATAGCCCTTATCTCCCGTCACCTCCAAAGCCTTCGGCAGATTTGCAAGCCGACGTGAATTCATCGTCTTTGATGCAAGTGGGACGGCCTCTTTGCTCATAACCGCCACACCGCCTTTTATCTCCGGCTTCATACGCTCAAAAGCCTGTACCGGCATCAGAATATCCTTACACTCTTTGATTACTTCCGTTTCTTCAATCTCTAAAACACCGGCTTTGACACAATCTCTTGCATTCCCGCCGATATAAAATTCATAAGCGCCCGCTTCCAATACTTCACAGTGGGCATAACCTGTTACTCCGCTGTCATCAAAGGTTGCCAAAGCTATATAAGGAATTCGGATTTCTACCCGTTCCGATGCTCCGTGCTCCAACACCTCAGTCTTAGCGAAGCCTACCAGTTCTCTCATAGGACGTCCCAATTTCCCCTGGGTCGGTGCTACATACACCTGCACCACTTCTTTGCCGGACACATCACCTTTATTGGTAACAGTTGCCGTAATATATACTTCTTCCGTCGTATAGTCTGCCGCAATATCCGACAATTCAAATTCAGTATAGGACAAACCGAAACCGAAGGGGTATTTTACTTTCTCCTTAGCAAAGGTCTCGAAATAGCGATATCCCACATAGATATCCTCGCAATACACGTCCTCATATCCCTCACCGAAATTCTCGTGCGACGGATAATCTTCAATTGTCATCGCAACGGTATCACTCAAACGTCCCGACGGTGATACCACACCGGTAATCACATCCGCAATACCGTGTCCGCCCATCATACCGCCCTGCCATGCCAACAGTACGGCATCAGGATTTGCGTCATCCACAAAGGAGAAATCAATAATATTTCCCACATTTAAAACAACAACCACTTTCTCAAAAGCATTACGGACTTTGGCAAGCAAATCCATTTCCTTATCTGCAAGACAGTAAGCGCCCTTGATATTCTGATTATCCCTGTCTTCGCCGGCGGTTCTTGCGATAACCACAACCGCAACATCACTTTCTGCAGCGATTTCTTTGACAAAAGCCTCATCGACTTCCGCCTCTTCCTGAGACCATAAATCCTGTCCCCAGCCCACGCTTTCCACAATGGGATTTTCTTTTTCCCATTCTTCATAAAAAGCACGCAGCTTTGCATTTAAAACAACCCTGCCGCTCAATTCCAAGCCCTCGGGAATATCAACCACATGGTCCACATTTACAAGACCGCCGGACCCGGTACCGCTCTTATAATAGTGATTCTGCATACGGCCCCAAAGCGCCACTTTACAGCCTTCTTCCAGAGGCAACACTTTATTTTCGTTACGCAACAAAACCGCGCCCTCCGCTACGGCCTGACGCGCCTTGTTTTCATACTGTTTCCAATCTAAAATTCTGCTCATACACAACCTCTCCCATATCATTTACGGGTCCCAAATTACCCTAGTTTAATTATACTGTTGCAGTATAACTTTTGGCAAGATGAATACAGCCAATTTAATATAATTTGTACAATAATAAAAACAGGCAATCAATTGTGATAATTACCTGCTTTTTATTGCCTTTGATTTCTTCTGATTGTTACTGATTTATCGCCTTTTTTATCATTTTATATTGCATAAATGATGGGGCGACTGCGTTTTATAGTATCCCCGGCGTATCTTCCCTGATAGTCAGCATATCAGGCTTCACTTTGCACTGCAAATACAACACTTCAACGCCCGCATCTCTAGCTTCCTGCAGGGCAACGCCGAATTCAGGGTGTGTCACCGTATAGGGAAGTACTTCTGTGACACCCTCCATTTGAATCACAAACGCCACGTAACAGCGATAGCCTTTCCCAGCCGCCTCCGCCAGTTCACGCAAATGTTTCACGCCACGTTCTGTTGGTGCATCCGGAAAATACCCCGTACCGTCAATTTCCAAAGTACATCCTTTTACCTCCATTAAGAACTTATCGTCCCCTTTTTCCATATAAAAATCAAAGCGGGATTTGCCGTAGGTATACTCAGGTTTTACATAATCAAAACCCTGTTTTGAAAGCCACTCTGCCACTACCTTATTAGGTGCCTGGCTGTCCATATTCACAAGGCCGATTTTCTCTTTGTATACCGCAATCAAATCATAGGCCGTTTTACGATTTGGGTTATCGGAAACTTCCAGAATTACATCTGCATCCGGAAGCAATAATTCCCTGCACCGCCCTGTATTTTTCACATGAACGGTTTCCAATTTGCCGTCTACGTAAATGTTGGCAATAAAGCGGTTTGGCCTGCTTTTAAACTTACCTTTTGTAATTTGTTTGTATTGCATAATAACCTCTTTTTTAAAAATGGCCTGCGCAAACCACGCAAGCCATTTTATTTTAATATTTCACCAATCCGAACTGTGCCAGTGTATAGAATACAAGAATCATTACAAGGAACACAGGAGCAATATAGCGAACCATTACGTGGAAAATTCCCTTTCTTGCAAACTTTTCACCATTCTTTGTAATTTCATCTTCCAAAGTTTTGGTTTTTACTACCCAACCGATTAAAATACATGTTAGGAGTGCTACAATCGGCATCAAAATACTATTGGCAAGGAAATCGAAGAAGCTTAAGAAATCCATACCGAGAATTGTAATGTTGCTCCACAATCCGAAGCCCCATGCAGACGGAATACCCAGCAATACCGAAAATCCGGTTACGCCAATTACAGCCTTCCATCTTTTTACTTTAAATTTATCCATTACCATGGATACGATAGCTTCCATAATGGAGATGGAACTTGTAAGAGCCGCAAGCAAAACAAGTACGAAAAAGATTGCACCGATTATCTGACCAAACGGCATTTTCTCAAATACCAAAGGCAGGGTCGCAAACATAAGCCCCGGGCCGCCGGTATTTAACTTGTCCGGCTGGAACACGAATACTGCAGGCACAATCATAAAACCGGATAAGAAAGCCACTGCCGTATCAAAAATCTCGATATGATTTACGCAACCATTCAAATCAATATCATCTTTTACGTAAGAACCATAGGATACCATAATACCCATAGCGATACTCATGGAGAAGAACAACTGTCCCATAGCCGCACATACCGTGGACATTGAGAAGTTAGAGAAATCAGGCCATAAATAATACTTAATACCTTCCCAAGCCCCGTCAATGGTAGCTACATAAATCGAAATACCAATGGTAAGAATTAACAATACAGGCATCAGAATTTTACTGACACGCTCTACACCCTTTTGCACACCACCAAGTACGATAGCCATAGTTGCCAAAAGGAAAATCACAAAGAATACCAAAGGTTCCACGGTACCGCCGGTAAAAGCACCAAAATAAGTATCTGCCGCCGCAGCCTTACCCTGACCACTGAAAAATACAATCATATATTTGATTACCCAACCACCGATTACGCAGTAATAAGGTAAAATAATAATCGGTACAATCGCTGCCAGCACACCCAGAATGCCAAACTTCTTGTTCAACTTTGTATATGCGGTAATAGAACTCTGTTTGGTTTTACGACCGATGGCAAGCTCCATAATCAGCATGGAAAAACCAAAGGTAACAACCAAAATCAAATATACAAAAATAAAAATTCCGCCACCATGCTGTGCCGCCAAATAGGGGAATCTCCAAAGATTTCCCAATCCCACCGCGCTTCCGGCTGCCGCAAGAATGAATCCCATCTTTCCGGAAAAGTTACTTCTTTTTTCTTTCATAATACGCTCCCATCCGTTTGTACTTCCTAATGCTTTCATTTCAGCATGAAATTTTTCTTAACTATTTTTTATTTACTCGGCTTACTATATTAGCATACGCTTTTTGATATCTGCAAGCCTTCTCTCAAATTCATCATAAAAGCTTTCTTCTGACTCATAAGGCATCATATAAAACATCTGTAAATGCAGCAAATTCCATTCTTTGGCATCTTCCCTGTCTGCAAGAAATGTCTGCATTTCCTTCGTATAATTGTACCATTTCAGAATAAACGCCTCGTACTCTTTCAGTCGAGGTGTATTAATCCAATTCTTCACTTTTTCTTTGGTGCGATTCTCTTTTATACACTCATTTACCTGTAAAAAATAAGAAAATCCACCATCTTCATAAATTCGTCCCAAGGGAAATAACCGGCAAATCCCCGGTCTGTGGGCATGAATACTGCATCGCCCTTCCTCGTTTAAAAAGGAACACCCGCCGGTTTTTTCCGACATTGCCATATGAGGCAAAATCAAACCTTCCTCCACATGCAAGGCAATACGCCCCTGCATAAGATTCTGAAAATCAACCCGCAAATTAGTCGTCAGCCTGCAGATATCGTAAGGATCCAACACAATGGTATCCTCCATTCCCTCGCAACAGGAATGACATCCTTTACAATCATTACAGCCTACCTTAACCATATCATTTGCCTGATATCTTTTACCGTCGGATATTTCATTGATATCACATTCTCTAAGCATGGTTCTCTCCGCTTATGCCATTACGCACTTCGATATTAGTTCGGAATGCCTGTCAATCTTATTCTTCCTCTTCCGACTTCTGTGCAAAAGAAGCCACAGAAACTACAGTTGCAATTGCCGCAATCACTGCTACAATCACCGCAAGACCGATAATACCGCCTACTACCAACATTGTACCCATATTTTAATCCTCTCCTATTCTTCCTCATCGGAATCATTCAATTCCTGTACGATTCTTTTCATGATACCATTTACTTCAATATCGGAATTCATGGGAATGACAAGACACTTACGACCGTCAATCACGCGAATTTCTACAATGTCCGCCGCCTCGGATTTTACCTTAATCTGCATTTCGTCAGACTTCACTTCCAAGCTCTTTTTTTCACGAACATTATCCAGATGCAATTTCACATCCTCACCCATGGCTTTTTCAAACTTCTCTTCCACAATGGGAATATGTTCTTCTTTTAATCCGCTTTTAACCATCAAGTCAACCATGTCATCCTTTTGGATGGTCATAGGTTCACCGAATACCATATTCTCCGCCATATCATTTAGCTGGCTGTTAATGGAACGAACCACTTCAAACGTGTCGTATCCCGGTGCATCGTTAATGACTTCTTCCACAATCTGGTTAAAAATCTCCTTCTCCACGGTAGAAGGCACCACTTCAATACATCCTAACACATTATCAATGAACTCGCCATGCATTTCTTCAATATTTTTTACATAATATAAAACTTCATTCACATCCGTACTTCTGTCATTGAATGCAGGATACAAAAAGGCCGTATCCGGCATGTCCACCACCCAGTCTCTGTTTCGATTGCCAATGATATTTTCTTCCTCATGATAACTGAGTCCGGGCTTAGATAAATTAACGGGACAGATACAGCATAATACATAGCTGTATACCTCTTCCGACTCATCCAGCGCCATTTTATCCTCGGTTTTGGTCATGACATCATATACATCATGAATCAAAAGAATCAGATAATTTCCCACACAGTAATATGTATCAATAATCTGCTGATAGAAGGCTTCCAGCATATCCTTATTCTTGAGCTCCGAATTCCTTAATGCAAGCAGGGACTGCTGCGCACCTCCCGCTTCCAATGCATCTTCTTTAAAAGATAAACTTAAAAGATTTTTATTTAAAACACCGGATAAGCCTTTCTTAATAATTTCAATATATTTAAACTGCTCGGCTTCTTCCAAATCCGCAAAATCGGCATCAATATAGGTCTTAATCTGCTTATCCGCACCGGTAACATAGCATCCCGTAATTCGTCCGATGGTAGTCTTTTCCTTCTTAAAACGTTTTCTGATTTCCAAAACATCTGAATTATACATCTGTTTACACCCCGTACTAAAAAATACAAGGCCCCGGTGTATTCCGGCGCCCTGCCACACTCTGTCTGCTATTTTAACACATTTTTGTCAAATAGAGAAGAAAGTTTTCAATTCTTTTATGCCATACCATTGGCTGTTTTATATTTATAAAGCATTTCTGCATGATTCTGTTCTTCAATCTGAATGTCTGCAAGCAACTTACGAATAGCTGCATCCGCAAAGATAAAAACATTGTTGTTATACTCGCCGGATACCATTTTCTCAGTTCCGATTAAGTCTGTCACAAGGAAACAATCTGCTTTCTTATCCTCTGTTTCCGTCATCGGATTATAGGTTGCTGTGGGCTGATACTGTGCACCACTGTTATCATTACAGTCACACTGAGGTACATTACCCTGTAAAACCTGTTTTAAGGATTGTAAATGTTCTCTCTCTTTTCCTGCAATCTGTTTGCAAAGGTCTTTTAAAACAGGATCTTTGGCCTCATTGCCATACTTGGTGTATTTGTCAATACAACACTGCTCCTGTGTACATAAATCTTCAAGTGCCTGAATTTCTTTTTCTTTTAATGCCATATATAATACCTCACTTTATTTTGATGATATTATTATGGAGCAGTTTTTTGTGATATATTCATTCATTTACCAATTATTACTGCAGGCGAACGCGGATTGCATAGCATAGCCCGATCATTGATAAATAAAGTATAATTTCCACCCATGTATACCAGGCAAAACCAAAAGATAATATCCTATTTATCAAAACAACACATCTAACCATAGCAAACAACATTAAAATTCCTGTCAGAAGAAAACTCCACGCCCTTCTTCTTCTTAACCCGCGGATATTGTTTCTGTTTGCCTGCACTGCTGCTACATAGTCTTTGTTTAACCGGATACATGCCTGTAACGCACTGTCCCAATTCTGATAAAGAGGAACGGCAATTCCCGTAAGTTCCGACGCTCCCCAAAAACTTTTACGCACATATACGTAATATTTTACCGTTTCAAAAGTCAACTCCCCTGTATATTTAGCAGACAAGCCGTCTTTTGCAACTTTTTTCCCTAATGTAAATTCTCCTCCCATGTGCACCATGTCCGTTATTGGAATACGTAATATGTTTGTTTTAGTTTTCGTTTTCATTCCATCATTCCCCATATAAATCCTCTACCTTCAATATCTCCAATTGCGCTCTGAATAAATCAGTTTAAAACGTACATATTATATACGTTCTAAGCAAGTTTGGTCAACAGTAAATAAGACGCATAATAGAAGTAGGTTTTGCGTGTAAGTTAAATTTCGTTTTAAAACGGGGAGGTTCTTATGAAATTAAAGTATAATCGACTGGAAGCAGGCGACCGAATCAAACAGAAACGTATTCTTTTGGGACTGAATCAGGATGAAGTCTCAGTAAAAGTAGGGCTTTCTTCCAAATACTATGCAGATATTGAACGCGGCAGTTGCGGAATGAGTATCGAATCCCTCATTTCCATTGGAGAAATTCTGGATATGTCTCTGGATTATATTATCTATGGCAAATTATCCGGAGAAACGGATGCCCTTCGTCAATCCGATGAAATTCATGCCATTCTTTCCATCTTAAGTAATGCATCGGAACAGAAACAAAAATATATTATGCGGCTTTTACAGTTGCAACTGGCAATCTGGGATCCGGAGGAAACTGCCACCGACCATTGATACCTGATAAAAGAGAGAATTTGTTTGAACTATTTACAGAACGTTCAAACAGATTCTCTTTTATTTTGACTAACTGTAACAATAAAAAAGCAGTATGTTTCATTCTCCTTGATAAAACATACTGCTCTCGTTTCATTCATATTTTATTTAATCATTTCTTTCAGTCTTAATGCTTTGCCGATATCGCCTTCCACTTTCAACTTCTGCATGGTAAATGCCATCACCGGATCCATCTTGCCATCCATAATCTTAAGCAATGTATCCGCCTTACAGATAAAAGTTGCATCTCTGTCATAATACTCGTAAGGCTCAATGGAAAGCTTGCCGTCTTTTACTTCTGCATAAAAGATGCCTTCGCCCTCACCTGTAATGTTAAACTGAAAAGCCAGTTTCTCATTGATGTGACTCACATCCGCATCTTTAAACTTGTCTTTTACTGCCTGAAATACTTCCTGATAAGTCATTGTAAAATACCCCCGTAATATATTTTTCCTTGTATTTTATTTTACAGGATTAAAACTGTTTTTACAATGACTTGCCAACTTATATTTATGACAATTTTTAACTGTAATTCCTTTCGTCAGGCTTCGCAATCCGATATCTACACCACCTGCACTTCTTCCCTTGCCTTCGCAGTTTTTTCTTGTCTTTCCAACTTAATCAGCCAGATATATGCAATAATTCCAAACACCAGAGACGGTCCCATCATAACCACAAACTGCACCGTACTTTCCGTCCAAAAACCGGTTAAACTCTCACCGTTTATAAACATAGCAGAAATCGCCAATGCACCATTATTCACCGCATGCATAAAAGCAGCCGACCACACGGAATTCGTCTTTTTTACCGCCAAGGTAAGCAGGGCATTCATGGCAATGGTAAATATGGTAAAAATAAGGAAGCCAAGCCAGGGTTCTCCCCAGTATCCGGTGCCAAAATTATGACCGTAATAATTAATGGGATAATGCCATACACCCCAAATGATACCGCCAACGAGAATGGCCGGACCGATACCCATCTTCTTCTCAAGTCTGGG
>JAZNRC010000033.1:0-77657 GCA_045590555.1 Lachnospiraceae bacterium
TCCTATGGCAGAGTAGCCAAGTCCGGCAGGGATAAACGCTGAAGGCATCTAAGCGTGAAGCCCCCCTCAAGATGAGATATCCCAATCAATAAGACCCCTTAAAGACTATGAGGTAGATAGGGCCAAGGTGTAAGTGCAGTAATGCATTCAGCTGATGGTTACTAATAGGTCGAAAGCTTATCCAGGTAAGGAGTAGTGTAAGGAAGAACTTTTGGAGAAAGAAATATCTGTGTTCGGTTTTGAAGGTATAAATACCTTTGAGGCCCAGTGGCTCAGTTGGTTAGAGCGCCGCCCTGTCACGGCGGAGGTCGAGGGTTCGAGTCCCTTCTGGGTCGTTTGCGTAAAGCATGTTTATATTATACTTCGGGATCTTAGCTCAGCTGGGAGAGCATCTGCCTTACAAGCAGAGGGTCACAGGTTCGAGCCCTGTAGGTCCCACTCGTATCGCAAGATACAAATTTAATACTTATATATGGGCGGGTTCCCGAGTGGCCAAAGGGGGCAGACTGTAAATCTGTTAGCAACGCTTTCGATGGTTCGAATCCATCTCCGCCCATTCATTTCTTAAGAGAAATGCTTTTGGTAGGGAAGTATCACTACACAAAGTTCAGGTTTATCCAAACCGTATTAACGCGGGGTAGAGCAGTCTGGAAGCTCGTCGGGCTCATAACCCGGAGGTCGTAGGTTCAAATCCTTCCCCCGCTACTAACTTCTTAGGAAGTAATTGCCCAGATAGCTCAGTTGGTAGAGCAGAGGACTGAAAATCCTCGTGTCGCTGGTTCGATTCCGGCTCTGGGCATTTTTAATTGGAGTTCGTTCGGACTCCATTTTTTCTGTCTTTAACTGACCGAACGGTCGGTCACAGTTTTGACACAAATGTAAATTATACTGTGCAGGTATATTTTATGATGTTTTATAAGTACGTTAGTTAATTCTTATATAGATGCGATTCTAGGGTTATTAATATTTATTATTTGTTAAAGTTATATAATTTTGCGATAAAAATCTAAAAGAAGAAATATAAATGGAGGCATAATATGTTTTCAAGATTTAGTGTTAAGAAACCTTATACAGTTTGGGTTGGCGTAGTTTTAGTATTGGTTTTGGGTGTTGTTTCTCTTATGAGAATGACCACGGACCTTTTACCGAATATGAGTTTACCCTATGCCTTGGTTATTACCACAGATCCCGGAGCAAGTCCGGAAGAAGTTGAGAAGAGTATAACAGCACCCATTGAAGCTGCTATGGCCACCACATCTAACATCAAGAGTGTTAGTTCGGTTTCGTCAAACAGCTATTCAATGGTTATTTTAGAGTACGAACAGGATACTAATATGGATTCTGTTGTAATTGAAATGCAGCAAAAATTAGACCAGTTAAAAGGTGGCTGGGCGGATACCGTCAGTGCGCCGATGATTATGCAACTGGACCCCAATATGCTTCCCATTATGGTAGCTTCTGCTGATATTGAAGGTATGTCACAGATTGAGATTGCTGAATATGTTGAAAATGAGCTAAAGCCTTCTTTAGAGAGTGTAGAAGGTGTTGCTACCGTTAGTTTAACCGGTACGGTTGAAGAACGTTATATGGTTATTATCAGTGAAGATAAAGTTAATGCATTGAATGAAAAAATGCAGGCTGAAGTTTCCGAAAGTTTGGATGAAGCGCGAAAAGAATTAGAGGATGCCAGAGCAGAAGTTGAAAACGGATTAAAAGAGTTGGAAGACGGACAAAATACACTTGCCAGCGAGATGGCATCTGCTTCCAATAAAATCGTAAACGGTAAAATTGAAATATGTGTCGGAGAAGCGACAATGTCACAGACTTTACCGCAATTAAAGGAAACAAAGAAAACCCTGGAGACTACAGTTTCTTCTTTGAACAGTACATATCAGACAGGGTTGAATTTACAGAATACCATTGATTCCATGAATCAATTACTTGCCATTGAAGATCCGGATGCCTTTTTAATTGCCTCCGGCGGTGTTGATCGTGCGCAGATTGAACAGGCAAGGGATATGGCAGTTTTAAGTTTGAATGCATTGAATGCCGGTCTTGCAAGCATGTCAGGTGCCATGTCGGAAATGGGTATTTCCCTTAAAACCTATCAGGATATTCCTGCTGCATTGCAGATATTGACCAAGGCACAGGCAGATTTGAATTCCGGAATTGCCACGATAGAAACAGCGCAGAGTCAAATTCCTGAAGGAAAGGAAGCGCTTGATGAAGCATATATAACATTAACAGAGACACAGATTAAAACAATTTTTGAGTTGAGCAGTTTAGAAGCAACTTTGAATACTGCTTTGGCACAGATTGAAGCCGGAGAAGCACAGTTGGAAGAGGCTGAGAAATCGGCTTTGGAATCTGCTGATTTAACACAGATTCTTACGGTTGACATGATTAATAACCTTTTTATGGCACAGAGTTTTTATATGCCTGCAGGCTATGTGATGGACGGGGATACGCAGTATATGGTCAGCGTAGGTGACGAAGTATCATCATACAGTGATTTATCTGAACTTGTTCTGATGGATATGGGCATGGATAGTGTTGGCGTAATTCGTTTAAAAGATGTGGCTGATATTATCTTAGTAAACAATGCGGGGGATTCCTATTCAAGAGTAAATGGCAATCCGGCAATTATGTTGTCATTCGAAAAACAGACCGGATATTCTACAGGTGAAGTAACCGACAACCTGTTGGCAAGATTTGATAAATTAGAAGAAAGCAATTCCGAATTAAATATTGCGGTTCTTATGGATCAAGGTGTTTATATCGATATGATTGTAAAATCCGTAGTGCAGAATATGCTTGTGGGTGCTCTTTTAGCGGTTATCATTTTGATTATTTTCTTAAAAGACTGGCGTTCCACTTTTGTAATTGCATGCTCAATTCCCATGAGTGTGGTTTTTGCCATTGTATTAATGTATTTTACGGATATTACATTAAACTTAATTTCGTTATCCGGTTTGGCGCTTGGTATCGGTATGCTTGTGGATAACTCTATTGTAGTTATTGAAAATATTTACCGCTTGAAGAAGTTGGGTATGTCGGCAAAGAAAGCTGCCGTAGAGGGTGCGTCTCAGGTGGGCGGTGCTATCATTGCATCTACTTTGACCACTGTTTGTGTATTTGCACCTATCATTTTTACGGATGGTATTACAAGACAGCTTTTTGTGGATATTGCCCTAACCATTGCGTACACTCTGGCTGCAAGTTTAATTGTTGCCTTAACGTTTGTACCTATGATGTCATCCGGAATGTTGAAAAATGCCGTTGAACCTAACACGAAATTGTATGATAAATTCAGAGATTGGTATGGGAATATACTTCATTATATTTTGCGCATGAAGCCCCTGGTTTTGATTTTGTCATTGGTTTTACTTGTATTGAGCACTTGGGCGGCATTTTCAAGGGGCTTTACTTTTATGGACATGGAGATGGAAGCGGATCAGATTTCCATGACGGTTGGACCCAAGGAAGAGCAGGTGCTTACTTTCGATGAGTTAAAAGCTTTGGCAGATGAGACTACAGCAGCAATTTCCGATGTTGAGGGAATTGAAACCATTGGTGCAATGGCCGGAGGCGGTGGCACCATGAGTATGATGTCAAGCGGTTCGGAATCGGTGACCTATTATATTCTTCTTGATCCGGAAAGTGACCGTTCCATGTACGATATCATTGATGAAATCAAAGAAAAGACAAAGGATATTGATGGTTTAGTGGACATTAGTTCCGAATCATCGGATATGACAGCGTTGATGGGAAGCGGTCTTAGTATTCAGGTTCAGGGACGCGATTTGGATAAATTGGAAGAGATTGCGCAGGATGTGGCTAAGATTGTAGAAGAAACTGAAGGTACCGTAGACGTCCATGACGGATTAGAAGATGCAACTTCATCCCTTACCATCCATGTCGACAAGGAAAAGGCAGCGAAATACAAAATGACGGTTGCTCAGGTATTCCAGCTTGTTTATATGGAAATGGCGGCGGATACCGCATCCATGCAGATTTCTACTGATGTAAAAGATTATGACGTTTATGTCATGAGCGAAGAACAGTCTGAAGTAACGTTGAGCGATATAAAAGGGATTACATTCCCATACACGAATGAAGATGGTGAAGAGGAAGACATTAAAATCACGGAAATAGCAACTTTTGAAGAGGGTATTTCCATGAATTCCATCAATCGTTCGGCTCAAACCCGTTATATTAATGTAACAGCCGGCATTGATGCGGATCATAATGTTACTTTGGTAAGTAACGAACTTAAGGAGAAGTTAGGCAATTACGAACTTCCCGAAGGTTATACTTTAAAAATGGCCGGCGAAGATGAAATGATTATGGATGCGATGGAACAGTTGGCATTGATGTTGATTCTGGCAATTATCTTTATCTACATGGTAATGGTTGCGCAGTTCCAGTCATTGTTGTCACCTTTTATCATTATGTTTACGATTCCGTTGGCATTTACCGGAGGTTTCGGTGCGTTGTATATATGCGGTTATGAAGTAAGTGTCATTGCTATGATTGGCTTCGTTATGCTGGCCGGCATTATTGTAAATAACGGTATCGTTATGGTTGATTTTATCAATCAGCTTCGCCGCGAAGGTATGGCAAAGAAGGAAGCGATTGTAGAGGCAGGAAAAGCTCGTTTGCGCCCGATTCTTATGACAGCGTTAACTACTATTTTATCCATGATTCCCATGGCTTTGGGCATGGGTGACGGTGCCGAAATGATGCAGCCTATGGCAATCACCATGTCAGGCGGTTTGATTTACGGTACACTTTTAACGCTTGTTGTGGTACCTTGTATATATGATGTTTTCAATAAAAACAAGAGTATGGTGGAAGAAGAGCTGTAGTGACGGAACGAAAGAGGTAAAGGATGGATACAAATAAAAGAAACAACGCATTATCGATGTTTGCCGGCATTGCAGAAAAAGAAATGCTGATGTATGAGGCTGTTATTGAAATGATACAGGAGAATTATGATATCAACAGCATTAAGGTGAGTGACATCACAAGTCGCGCCGGCATCGGCAAGGGAACTGCCTACGAATATTTTAGCAGTAAAGAAGAAATTATTGTAAAAGCATTGTTTTATGACACTTATGTTCATATTTTGAATGTGGACAAAATAATTAAGGCCGATAAAACCTTCCGGGAAAAGTATTATCTTTTGATGGATTATCTGGAAGAAAAACTGCCGGATACTAAAGCAACGGGCAATTTGATTAAGATTTTTATGGGAAATTATGAAGTAAAAGACAATTTCCGCATAGAAGTGGAGAAAATACAGCAAAATACAGCTTGTCCGGTTGTCTATGTTGAAAGTATGATTGATGATTTTATGATGCAGGGACTGAAAGAAGGAATTTTTACACAAGATAAAAAAGTGATGTGCAGAAGTGTATTTGCGACACAAGTGACAGGTTATATTTATTGTATTATTAATCATTATTATGCCGGAGAAATGACGCGGGAAGAGGCAAGAGATTTCTCATATCAGGGTTTGGTGAAATTATTAAGTCCGTAGTATTGGATAAAACAAGCAGGGAAAAAAGAAATCCATTGCCCAAAGGCATATTTTATCCATGATACAGGCATACTACAATCAAAGACTTGATTGGAGGTATGCAATATGAATACAGATACGATTGCCTTGTTAAAAGAGTGCGACGCCGGTTGCAAAATGGGCGTGGAGAGTATGAAGCAGGTTCGTTCTTATGCAGAAGAGGGACAACTTTTGGCGGTTATTGATAAATACTTAGAAAGGCATGATGACTTTGGTGATAAATGTCATCGCTTGTTGAACCGGGCGCAGGAAACCACACAGGATCCACCTAAAATGGCCAGTGCTTTTGCCAGAATCAGTACGGATATGAAGCTGATGATGGAAAAGGATTCCCATAAAATCGCGGAAATTCTGATTGATGGATGCAACATGGGCGTAAAATCTACCACAGAGAATATGCATAAGTACAGTAAGGCCGACAGTGAAAGCATGGCGTTGGCGAAGGAGCTGGTAGAAATGGAGCAGAAAATGTCACAGGATTTATTGCAGTTTTTATAAGATATTAAGTAAAAGGAACTTGCTTCGCAATCCTTTTATCTTATATAATTAGTTTACAAAAAATTTATATTCAGTCTGTATAATATAAAAAAATATGTGTGAAAGCCGGAAAATCATTCCGGCTTTTGACACCGATACATAAATAGCAATGAGAAAGAGACGGCCTTGAAATAAATAAGCGGAAATGGAAGTGTTGGAGTATATCCTGCTTCGGGGCTGAGGATTCAAAAAGGTCAGGAGGCAATTATGGCAAAAGTAAGAATCGTTTCAGACAGTACCTGTGATTTATCACCGGAATTAAAAGAAAAATATGACATTAGAGTCATTCCGTTGTGCATTGTAATGGATGACAAGAGTTATTTTGATATGGTAGATGTTACGCCTCTTGAAATTTTTGATTGGGCAGATGCCAATAAGACTACTCCGAAGACGGCAGCGACAGGTATCGCGGAAGCGATTGAATTTTTAAGACCTTTTAAAGAAGCCGGAGAGGATGTTATCTATATCGGTATCTCAGAAGATATGAGTACCACTTGTAATGTACTTCGCCTTGCCGCGGATGATTTGGAATATGACAGAGTGTTCGTGGTGAATTCCATGAATCTTTCTACCGGTATCGGTTTACAGGTGTTAAGAGCGGCAGATATGGCTGCGGAAGGCAAGAGTGCAGAAGAAATTGTAGAGGCAATTTCTGAGGCACGTACTTTGGTGAGGGCAAGTTTTGTGGTAGATAATCTTACCTATCTTGCAAGAGGCGGACGTTGTACGGCGGTTACTGCTTTGCTTGCCAATACCTTACAGTTAAAGCCCCGTATTGATGTTAAAATGGGTAAAATGGGCGTTGGCCAGAAGTACAGAGGAAAGTACAATAAAGTTATTTTAAAATATGTGAAGGAAATGGAAGAAAAGCTTCTTCGTGCCGATAAAACCCGTGTATTCGTAACCCACACGGATATGGACCAGGCAATCGTGGAAGAAGTGAAGGATTATTTAAAGAGCCTTAATTACTTTGACGAAGTAATCGAAACTGTAGCAGGCGGCGTTATTTCCAGCCATTGCGGAAGAGGGACTCTGGGTGTGTTGTTCTATGATACACAAGAAGATTAAACAGATGAAAAAATAAATTATTGGAATTGTAGATTGTCATAAACAGCAAAATTATTTTAGTAGACAACAGTAGCAAAGTTTCACCGTTTTTCATATCTTATAATGATAATGAGAAACGGTGATTTTTATGTATGAAAGAGAAAGAAAAGAAAATATTTTAATAGACTATTTGGAAGAATTGTTCGAAGAACCACAGGCCGGAGCCCTTATTAGGGGAAGCAATGAGTATTCCGGAATAGAAGGAAGAGTGACGTTTTATCAGACTTCCAAGGGTGTGCTTGTGGGCATTGAAGCGGTAGGCCTGCCGGAGGCAGAACGGTGTAGAAATTCATTTCTGGGATTTCATATTCATGAAGGCGGGGCGTGTAGTGGGAATGCAAGAGATGCTTTTGCGGACGTGGGAGCCCATTATAATCCGCAGAACTGTCCTCATCCGGCCCATGCAGGAGATTTACCTCCTTTATTGGTGAATAACGGACAGGTGTTTATGGTCTTTTTAACTGACAATTTTAGAGTTAGGGATATTATAGGAAAAACGGTGGTTATTCATTCTCAGTCGGATGATTTTACAAGTCAGCCGGCGGGAAATTCTGGAACTAAAATAGCATGCGGAGAGATTACAAGATAAGGATAAAAGAGTCACGGAGATGAAACAAGTAAGTATATATTAGTTTTAAGAGGTTTGTATTTATTATATGAACCTCTTTTTGATTGTCTTTTTTTCAACTGTCGAAAACCCTAGACCATAGACTTAAAATGTGATATTATTATATGGTGTAACCTTGTCGTATTATGTTCAGTTTTACAATCAGAAAAAAGCTTACGAAAGAAGCCGAAATCAATTGTTCGGGCAGGAGGAAAAGTGGAAGGCATCCTTAAAAAATTACAGGCTTTAAGTGAATCAGACTTTTATCCTTATCATATGCCCGGTCATAAAAGGCTTGGGAATGCGGCGTTTGCGTTGGACATTACGGAAATTGACGAGTTTGATAATTTGCACCATGCCGAAAGTATCATTCTGGAGGCCCAGAAGCGTGCAGCGGTTTTGTACGGTGCGAAAGAAAGCTTCTTTCTTGTGAACGGAAGCACTTGTGGTTTGCTGGCAGCGATCACGGCTGCATTCCAAAGAGATGATAAGGTTATAGTGGCAAGAAATTGTCACAAGGCTGTTTATCATGCGATAGAACTTCGCGGACTGGAACCTGTGTATCTTTATCCGGAAACAGATAAAGAATGCGACATGAGTGTCGGAATAACAGCAAAGCAGGTTTTGGAGACGTTGGAAGAGAATTCCGACCGAATCAAAGGTATGATTCTCACTTCGCCTACCTACGAAGGTATGGTATCCGAGGTGAAGCAAATTGCGGAGCTTTTACACCAAAGAGATATGGTTTTGATCGTGGATGAAGCCCACGGAGCACATTTTGGATTCCATAAAGATTTTCCGAAGAGTGCGGTGACACAAGGGGCAGATTTGGTGATTCAAAGCCTTCATAAAACACTTCCGTCTATGACGCAGACGGCACTATTACATCGATGTTCCGGTCGGGTGGAGCTTGCAAGGGTGCAGAAGTACTTAGGTGTTTATCAGACCAGCAGTCCGTCCTATGTTTTTATGGCATATATGGATGAGTGCATTTCGCTTTTAAAGGATAAGGGTGAGACGTTGTTTGGTGCATTCGCAGGAAGGCTTGAGAACTTTTATAAAAGGTGCGAAGCGCTTACTCGAATCAGGGTGCTAAGAACTTCCGACCCCGGTAAAATTGTAATTTGTAGTGGCGATTTTTACAGTGGCAAAGAGTTGTACGCGATTTTGAGAGAGCGTTATCATTTGCAGCCTGAGATGTGCGCGGGAAGCTATGTGCTGGCGATTATGACCATTAGCGATACGGATGAAGGGTTTGAGCGTTTGTACGAGGCTTTGGCCGAGTTGGACGGAGAACTTGCCGGGAAGAAGACAATTGTAAAAAATAAGCAAAAGACACTGGTGTCATTTGTAAGAGAGAGACCGGTGAAAAAATACGATCCTTGGGTTTTGGAAGACAAACCCTGCGAAAAGATGAAATTGACAAAGGCCGCAGGCAAAGTAAGCGTGGAATACATTTACCTGTATCCGCCCGGAATTCCTTTTATTGTGCCCGGTGAGGTGATTAGTGAGAAAATCATGGCAGGACTTTTGGCAATGAAGGATTTGGGTCATGAGTTGCATGGAATGTCTGATGTGACGGGCGAGTACATTCAAGTAGTGGCGGAATGAGGAAGAACAAGTTTATAAGTGTGTAAAACAGATAAAAAAAAGTGAAAAATATAGAACAAATCATTGGGGGATGAAATGGGAAAAATATTTTATTTAATGGGAAAAAGTTCAAGTGGAAAGGATACCATTTACAAACATATTCTCACGGAAAATAAGTTTAAATTACGTAAGATTGTGCCTTATACCACCCGTCCCATTCGTGAGGGCGAGGAAAACGGCAGAGAATACTTTTTTATCGATGATGCAGAGGTACGAAAACTAGCGGATGAAGGTCGTATTATTGAGCTTCGCGCATACAAGACCTATCACGGAAACTGGAAATATATGACCGTGAACGACGGAAGAATCAATTTAAAAAAGCACAATTATCTCATTATCGGTACTTTGGAATCATATAAGAAGACCGTGGAATATTACGGACAGGAAGTAATTGTGCCGATTCTTGTGGAAGTGGATAACGGTGTGCGTCTGCAGCGTGCATTAAACCGCGAACGCAATCAGGCAGAGCCCAAATACCAGGAAATGTGCCGCAGATTTCTTGCGGATGAGGAAGATTTCCGTCAGGAATTGATTGACGAAGCGAATATTCCGAGAATTTTTGTTAATGAAACGTTGGATGTTTGTATTGCGGAAATTGAGGACTATATAAAAGACAATTTAGAGCCGATAGAGTAGGTAAGAGATTTGTAAATGTTGAAGGGCAGGATTGGGACTCAAAAGATGCATGCAGCCCGGATACGGGATGATATGCAGACGATATGAAGCCGGGAGGAGGTGTCGGTATGGATATTAAAGTAAATAATATACAGCAGGTTGCGCAACCGACACAGACAGGTCAGGTACAGACCGGTGACCAGAGTTTTAAATTTGCCTTGGCAAGTAATATTGCAGAAAACGAGTTGCAGACAAGACTTACCATGATGATGGAAGAAATAACCATGCAGGGCAAAAAAGTCGGTAAGCGAATGGATATCCGTGAAATGAAGAAGTATCGCATGCTGATTAAAGACTTTATGAATGAAATTGTGACACATTCCCACGAATTCAGCAGGGAGAATTATTTGGACAGGCGAGGAAGACATCGTGTTTACGGCATTATCCGCCGCGTAGATGAGCTCTTGGACGAACTTGCGCAGGAACTTGTGAAAGACGAGCAGGATAACATTGCAATCTTAAATAAAATTGATGAAATCAGAGGACTTTTATTAGACGTCTTCACTTGAGATGAGAATTTATGAAACGTTTGGCAAAGCATAAACGGCTGAAATTTAAGGCACAGAATGAGTAAACAATCCGTGAAGTTTATAAGATAAGTAAGATAACAATAAATATTATCAAAAGCGGGTACTGTGGAGCCGCCGGTATTTGGGTTCCGTATTTTGGAACCCTATATACCGTTGCGTGTGACACGTAGCGCAAGCGTGCCCGTGTTGATATATTTATTGTTATCGTAGGTATATAAAACCCAGGAGGTGACACGAATGGCAGATTTTAAGGATATAGTAGGACAGGAACATTTAAAAGAACAGTTACAGAAAAATATGAAAGAGGGTAACGTATCCCACGCATACCTGATTAACGGCGAGCTTCGCTCCGGCAAGGAATTTATTGCGAAGATTTTTGCGGCTGCCCTTCAGTGCGAGGACGAACTGAATCCCCCCTGTCAGTCATGTCAGTCCTGCGTGAAAGCTTTTAGCGGAAATCACCCGGACATTATCTTTGTGTCTCATGAGAAGCCCAATACCATCGGCGTTGAAGATATCCGTACACAGATTAATAATGATATTATGATTAAGCCTTATCAGGGACCTTATAAGATATATATCATGAATGAGGCGGAGAAGATGACGGTACAGGCGCAGAATGCCCTTTTAAAGACTTTGGAGGAGCCGCCTGCGTACGCAGTTATCCTTCTTTTAACCACATCCATGGAAGCAATGCTTCCTACCATTATAAGCCGCTGTGTGAATCTATCCATGAAGCCCGTACCTGACAGAGTGTTAAAAGAATTCCTTATGCAGGAAATGCGAGTGCCTGATTACAAGGCTGACATAAGTGTCGCTTTTGCGCGAGGCAATCTGGGGCGCGCCAAGGTTATGGTGTCTAATGAAGATTTTGACAAGATGCGTGATGACGCGGTTACACTTATGAAATATATTGATGAAATGGAAATTCATGAGGTGGTAACTGCTATTCAAAAAATTAAGGAATACAAGTTTGACATTGAAGATTATTTGGATATTATCTCCATTTGGTATCGTGACGTTCTTTTATTTAAAGCAACAAACGATGTAAACGGCTTGATTTTTAAGAATGAAATACAGTATATTAAGAAAGTGGCTAAGAAGTCATCTTACGAAGGTATCGAGAACATTATCGATGCTCTGGAGAAGGCCAAAGCAAGACTTCGCGCCAACGTAAACTTTGATTTGACCATTGAGCTTTTGCTCATGACAATCAAAGAAAATTAGATTAGAAAGGTATTATAATAGATGATAAAAGTAATCAGCGTCCGTTTTCGGACGGGGGGTAAGATTTATTTCTTTGACCCTTTGGAGTTTGAAATAAAAAAAGGACAGCATGTCATTGTAGAGACTGCAAGGGGTATGGAATACGGTCTTGTAGTAAGTGATATTCGTGAAGTTGAGGAAGAAAGGGTGGTTCAGCCTCTTAAGCCTGTTATTCGTGTGGCGACGCCTGCAGATGATAAACAGAATGCAGAAAATCTGGAGAAGAAGAAAGAGGCATATGATGTTTGCCTTGAAAAGATTCGCAAGCATGAGTTAGATATGAAGCTTGTGGATGCGGAATATACCTTTGATAACAATAAGGTGTTATTTTACTTTACCGCTGACGGAAGAATAGACTTCCGTGAACTGGTAAAAGATTTGGCAGCAGTTTTTAAAACCCGAATTGAGTTGCGCCAGATTGGTGTTCGTGACGAAATTAAGCTTATGGGCGGAATCGGTGTATGCGGTCGTGTTTTATGTTGCCATTCTTATCTGTCAGAATTTGTGCCGGTATCCATTAAAATGGCTAAGGAGCAGAATCTTTCTCTGAATCCGACGAAGATTTCCGGTGTGTGCGGTCGATTGATGTGTTGCTTAAAGAATGAAGAAGAAATCTATGAGGAATTGAACCGTAAGCTACCTAATGTGGGTGACAGTGTAACCACAGATGACGGTTTGCAGGGAGAGGTTCACAGCGTGAATGTACTTCGCCAGAGAATCAAAGTTTTAATTGAAGAGGGCGACGAAAAAGAACTGAAAGAATATCACGCAGATCAGCTTACTTTTAAGAAAAAATACAATAATAAAGAAAAGACCGATTTGACGCCGGAAGAGATGGCAGAATTAGAACGTCTGGAACGTCAGGATGCTGAAGATGCTGAAAAAGACGGGACCGAGGACAAGCAGAAGAAACCTCATTTCGAGAAGAAGAAATTCGAGCATCATAATGATAAATCGCATCGTAATCATCATAATCAGGGCAGCAGGGATCATTATGAGAAGAAAGAGGATTTTCAGAGTCGTAACGGAAATATAAAGACTGAAAATAGTGGCATGAGTAATGCGGAGACAGGGCCGGAACGAAGCGATAATAATGAAGGCAATCGTGAAAAAACCGGTAAGCATCACCGGAATCGCAGAAACCGACATCATCGTCGGGGAAAACAAGAAGGTAACAATGGCGGAAATGACAATTAATCTGAAGGAAAATGAGAGAGTGGATTGTCTGGGGCGCAAGGGTTACAGAATTATTCAGGATCCGGGAAAGTTTTGTTTTGGAATGGATGCCGTGCTTTTGGCCGATTTTGCTAAAATAAAGGAAGGCGAGAGAGCGCTGGACATCGGAACGGGAACAGGGATTATCCCGATTCTTATGGAAGCGCGATATGAGAAGGGTTGTTATACCGGTCTGGAAATTCAATCGGAAAGTGCGGAAATGGCTCAAAGAAGTGTGGCCTTGAACGGATTGGAAGATAAAATAGCAATTGTGAACGGAGATATTAAGGAAGCAGAGGCATATTTTGGAGCTGCTTCCTTTGATGTTATTACCTGTAATCCGCCTTATATGATTGGACAGCATGGATTGGTAAATCCGGAGGCACCCAAGGCAATCGCCCGTCATGAAATAAAATGTACGTTGGAAGATATCATTTCCCGAAGTGCAAAACTTTTGGTATCGGGCGGAAAATTTTATATGGTTCATCGTCCGTTTCGATTAGTTGAAATTATGACGTGCATGTCAAAATATGGAATCGAGCCCAAGCGCATGCGTTTGGTATATCCTTATGCGGACAAAGAACCTAACATGGTATTGATTGAAGGCGCCAGAGGAGGTAAATCCAGACTTACGGTAGAGAAACCTCTGGTTGTATATGAGAAGCAGGGTACATATACGCAAGAGATCAGGGATATATACGGCGGAAAGGAGTTTTTATGACCGGAACTTTATATTTATGTGCTACGCCCATTGGAAATCTGGACGACATGACTTTTCGCGTGTTGGATACCTTACGAAGTGTGGATGTGATTGCGGCGGAAGATACCAGAAACAGTATTAAATTACTGAATCGTTTTGAAATTAAAACTCCCATGACAAGTTACCATGAATATAATAAGGTGGAGAAGGCTGAGAAATTAATTGTCATGTTGCAGGAAGGTAAAAACATTGCCTTGATTACGGATGCCGGAACTCCTGCCATTTCCGATCCGGGAGAAGTGCTTGTACAGATGTGTCATAAAAATGGTATCCCCGTAACTTCGTTGCCCGGTGCCTGTGCATGCATAACGGCATTGACTTTGTCCGGTTTGTCTACAAGGCGCTTCTGTTTTGAAGCTTTTCTTCCTGCAGATAAAAATGAGCGCAGAATGATTCTGGAGGATTTAAAAGAAGAAAGCCGAACAATAGTATTATATGAGGCACCTCACCATTTAAAAGGTACACTGTCTGAATTATATGATACTCTGGGGGAACGCGCAGTTACATTGTGTCGTGAGCTTACCAAGAAATTTGAAACGATTTTTGTGACGACGTTGTCGGAAGCTATCTCCTTTTATGAAGAAAATGAACCGAAAGGTGAATATGTTCTGGTACTGGAAGGCAAAAGTTTTGATGCCCGTAAGGAAGAAAAACAGAAGGAATGGCAACAGTTAAGTATAGAAGAGCATATGGCATTTTATGAAGATAAGGGAGTTGAGCGTAAGGAGGCTATGAAGAAGGTGGCCAAGGACCGCGGTTTGACAAAAAGAGATGTTTATCAATATCTGTTAGAAAAATAGTTGACAAAGTAGAGGGCAGATAATATACTCATAGCGTAATGAGGGAAAATACATAGCAAAAATCCCAAGTTTCTCAGTAAAGGAGTTACGAATATGTTAGAAAAAATTACAGAAATTATTGTAGAACAGCTTAATATCACAGGTGTTGAAATTACGGAAGAAACATCGTTGAAGGATGATTTGGGAGCAGATTCACTTGATTTATTGGAATTGGTTATGGCTTTCGAATCTGAATACGGAGTGGAAATTCCTCCCGAGGATTTAGAAGGTGTTAATACGGTTGGTGATATTATTGAATATATTTCCAAAAAAGAAGCTGAATAATTTTATAACAGACTAAAATAAAACTCCGTCGACGGATATCGATGGAGTTTTTTGCTTTTAAGATAAAAATATGTAAAGAATGCTAGCCAAAATGCTTATTGCCTGAGCCCTGAGTAAAATTTTTTCGGAAGTTACGGTCCCTGTATACTTTTGGGGTGCATCCGGTTTCTTTTTTAAAAATACTGGTAAAATGGCTTTGGGAAGAGAAGCATAAATGCGATGAAATCTCTTCATAGGAATATTCAGAGAATTTCAGCATATTCTGTGCGGCTTCAATTCTTCTGGAACGAATATAAGCACTGACAGAAGTGCCGGTTTCTTTTTTGAATAGCTTGGAAAGATATGTTTCGCTGATGCCGACATTTTCTGCAATAATTTTAACCGTGAGAGGTTTGTGAAGATTATCGTATATGTAATCAATAACGCGCACAATATTCTTGGAATAAATATTTATCTTTTTCATTTGTTTCATTCTTTTACAATAGTCCACCGCCATGGCATATTGCAGTTTTTTGAGACTGTCGGTGGTGGTGCAGTGATCGGCTTTTTGGATATAATAATCACTTAAAGAATACGCCATTTCGTGGTCCATACCACCTTCAATACAGAAGCGGGCTACCATGGCCGTTGAGATAATAAAGTGATACAGGAGATTTCTGACAATGTTGTCAGAAAGTAAACCTTTTCCTTGAAGGGCGTCTTGTTGGAATTTGTTCATTTCGATTTCTACGGTTTCCAAATCGCCGTTTTTAACGGCATCATAAAAGGACATTTCGTTTTCGAAAGAACGGTATTCGGCAACGGAATCTCTTGCAAGGTATAATTTATGATTTATATCTTTTTCTTTTCGTTTGCTCATGTTTGTCATATCCTGTCATTGTATGGTTCAGATTATTTTATTATAACAGAGAAAGACGAAAAAACAAGTAAAAAAGACAGTTTTATTATATGAAAAAATATAAATGTAATATTGCTTTTCGGTTTAAAATTAGGTATGATTAAGTTTGTTATTCAATTCATTTAAACGGAGACGTATCATGCAGAAAATAGGTTTTGACAATGACAAATATTTAAAAATGCAGTCCGAGCGAATCAAGGAGAGAATTGCGGCTTTTGGCGGTAAATTATATTTGGAATTCGGTGGCAAGTTGTTTGATGATTTTCACGCTTCCAGAGTTTTGCCCGGTTTTAAACCGGACAGTAAAATCGATATGCTTGTGCAGTTAAAAGACCAGGCGGAGATTGTAATTGTCATCAGTGCCGGAGATATTGAGAAAAATAAGGTGCGTTCGGATATCGGTATATCCTATGATATGGATGTTTTGCGTCTGATTGATGCGTTTCGCGGATATGGTTTGTATGTGGGCAGTGTTGTGCTGACTCAGTTTGCGGGGCAGTCCAGCGTGGTAGCATACCAGAAGAAGTTAGAGTCTTTGGGATTAAAAGTATACCGTCACTATCATATTGAAGGTTATCCTTCCAACATTCCTCATATTGTAAGTGAAGAGGGTTACGGAAAGAATGAATATATTGAAACGACCCGCTCCCTTGTGGTGATTACGGCACCCGGTCCCGGTAGCGGTAAAATGGCTACCTGCCTGTCTCAGATATACCATGAATATAAAAGAGGTATTAAGGCGGGATATGCGAAATATGAAACTTTTCCCGTGTGGAATCTGCCACTGAAGCATCCTGTCAACTTGGCGTATGAGGCGGCAACGGCAGACTTAAACGATGTTAATATGATTGATCCTTTCCACCTGGAGGCTTATGGAGAGACGACTATAAATTATAACCGTGATGTGGAAATCTTCCCTGTTCTGAATGCCATGTTTGAAGAAATTATGGGAGAGTCACCCTATAAATCACCTACTGACATGGGTGTCAATATGGTGGGATACGGAATTATTGATGATGAGGCTGTCCGCAAAGCGGCCAAAGAGGAAATCATCCGCAGATATTATAATGCTTTGTGCGGCAAACGTCAGGGTAATTCCGATGACGTGCAGGTGATGAAGATAGAACTTCTGATGAAGCAGGCGGGTATTACGGTAGAGGACAGGCCTGTAATCGGTGCAGCAAATTTGCGGGCAGAAGTTACCGGAGAACCGGCAGCGGCCATGGAGCTGCCCAATGGCGAAATTATCACCGGCAAAACCAGTGAACTTCTGGGAGCGTCTTCGGCCCTGCTTCTAAATGCATTAAAGAAATTGGCAGGACTGGACGATGAGGTGCATTTGATTGCCCCCACCATAATAGGACCCATTCAGGAGTTAAAAATTAAGCATCTGGGTAATGCCAATCCCAGACTTCATACCGATGAGGTGCTGATAGCATTATCGATTTGTGCGGCTACGGATGAAAAGGCCAAGCGTGCCATGGAACAGTTGCCCGCGCTTCATGGTTCAGAGGTACACTCCAGTGTAATTTTGTCGCAGGTAGACAAAAACGTATTTCGTAAGCTGGGTACCAATTTGACTTGTGAGCCCATGTATCAGACCAAGAAACTGTATCATAAATAAAATTGTGATGTTATTTTGAAAAAAATGTGATGAAATCGTGACAAAAGTGTGATAAAATAGCACTCGGAAGTGTAAACTTTTAAAAAGTTTTTCAAAAGAGGAGGAATTTTATTATGCAGTTTGAAATCAAAGGTGCACCCTTTCCCGTTGTAGTTATGAATCTCGCAGGCGGCGAGACCGTTAAGTGCCAGAAGGGTGCTATGTGTTGGATGTCTCCCAACATGCAGATGGAAACAAAGAGTGGTGGAATCGGTAAAATGCTCGGTAAGGCATTTACAGGTGAATCTATGTTTGAAAACAACTACACCGCTCAGGGTGGCGCAGGTATGATCGCATTCGGTTCTGGCGTTCCCGGAAATATTCTTGCGGTTGATGTATCAGGCGGCAAGACCATCATTGCACAGAAGAGATCTTTCCTTGCTTCAGAAATGGGTGTTAATACAGAAGTTCATTTCCAGAAGAAGTTAGGTGCAGGTTTAGTTGGTGGTGAAGGCTTTATCATGCAGAAGTTCTCCGGTCAGGGTTATGTTTTCCTTGAAGTAGACGGAAGTACTATTGAATATGAATTACAGCCCGGCCAGACCATGGTAGTTGATACCGGAAGCCTTGCAGCTATGGAAGCAACCGTTAAGATGGATACTCAGTCTGTTGGCGGCGGTCTCGGAAACAAGGTGTTTGGTGGCGAAGGTTTCTTCAATACCGTACTTACAGGTCCCGGACGCATCTGGTTACAGACCATGCCCGTATCAAGCCTTGCAAGTGCTTTGATTCCTTACTTACCTACAGGCAGATAATAGAAGCGTAGCAAGCAAAAAGAAAGCAGCTGCGAAGCAGATATTTTCTTTTTGCGACGCGATACCGACAGAATCAATGAGTGCGAAGCACGGCGGGCGCAAAGCGGCCGGATTTTGGAGGTACATATATGAAATTCAAAGACCATCGGATTTGCTCCGATGGTCTTTTTGCTCTTGTATATAAAACCGGAATGCGATAAAATAAAAGCCTGACAAAGGATTTGCAACGCCTGAAATACGGGTAAAACAGATTATATTTATATACCGGGGGAGTACTATGGAGAAGAAAGCAAGAAGCAGTATATACAAAACAATTCCGGCAATGGCGATTGTTCCGTTGCTGTTGTTTGGATTTCTGGTGTTGGCTATGTGTTCATGGCGTTTTAATGATATAATGCGGGAAAAAGTGGAGGATGAGTTGCAAAATATTGCAGCATCCGTGGCTGCCACTTATGATACGGTATATCCCGGAGAATATCGTTATGAAACAGAGGGAAATATTGCTTTTTATTTTAAAGGTGAAAAAGAAATTACGGGAGACTTTGAAATTATTGACAGTCTCAAAGAGGCGACAGGCGCGGAGATTACTGTTTTTTATAAAGATGTCAGAATGCTGACTACCATAAAAGATGAAGAGGGACAACGCTTCATCGGAAGCGGAGCAAGCACAATTATCTGCATGGACGTTTTGGAACAAAAGAAGGCCTGTTTTTATGATGGAGTGGAAATCGGAAACCATACATATTGTGCGTACTACATGCCGCTGTTAACGGAGACCGGAGGATGCATCGGTATGATTGCCGTGGCAAAACCTTCTGAGATTATTAAGGATATGGTTTTTAAAGCGGTTATTCCGATTATATTTGTTGTGCTTGCCGGAATGTTATTGACCGGATTTGTCTCTTATCGTTATGCCAAAAATCTGGCAACTGCAATCGGCAATCTGCAGAAAGCACTTGCCAATGTCGCCAAAGGTGATTTGTCCAAAGAACCCCATTATACGGTTATGGGGCGTAATGATGAGATATCGGATATGGGCAAATCCGTCATTGCCATGCAAAAATCTCTGCATGTGCTGATTGAAAGAGATGCTTTAACAGAATTATATAACCGTCGTTGTGCAAATCAGCGTCTCAAAAAGATTATGAAAAAATCTGAGACTACGGGAACCGGATATTGCATTGCGTTGGGAGATATTGACTTTTTTAAAAAGGTAAATGACACCTACGGACACGAGGTTGGGGATAAGGTACTGGTAGCAGTGGCCAAGACCATGAAGTCTTCAATGATTGGAAAAGGATTTGTATCCCGCTGGGGCGGAGAAGAGTTTTTAATTGTATATGATGAAACCGATTATGATGAGGGGCTGAAAAAACTGAATGTTTTTATGGAGAATGTCCGTAAACTTCAAATCCCGGATGAACGTTTTGAAATGCCTATCCAAATTACCATGACATTCGGTATTGCGGCAGGTGGAGCCGGGGATGATATTGAGAAATTACTTCGCATAGCTGACGAGCGATTGTACAAGGGCAAAACCGCGGGAAGAAACCAAGTGGTGGGAGAGTAGTTATAAAATAGCGTTGGAGCGTAGAGATGAATAATAAAAGAGTAAATAGCGGTTTGACAATATCTTTGTATGAGGACGACGCTTATGTTGCGGAGCGCAGGGCTCGGGTTTTAGAGTGCAGAGAATGTGTGTATTCGAATAAAGAGTATGAAGAACCGGCATATGGCATTGTTTTGGACAGAACGGTATTTTTCCCGGAAGGTGGAGGGCAACCTGCTGACGAAGGTTGGCTTCGCGTGTTACAGAATGGATATACAGATGAAGAAGTGTCGGAAAAAGAAGAGAGTCTGCAGATTATAGACGTACAGAAAAAAGAAGGGGTAATCCTGCATTACGTGAAAAAACCATTGACTGTAGGTTGCGAGGTAAAAGCAATTCTCGATTGGGATTTGCGTTATCAAAGGATGCAGAATCACTCCGGAGAGCATTTGTTCTGCGGTTTGATTCATAAGCTGTACGGATATGAAAATGTAGGTTTTCATATGTCTAAGGATTGTGTAACCGTGGATGTAAACGGGGTTTTAACCGCTGAAGATTTTATGCGGTTGGAGAAGCTGGCCAATGAGGGTGTGGATGCCAATGTGAAGATTGAGACAGTATATCCGGATTCGCCGGATGAGATGGACTACAGGAGCAAGCTGGAGTTGACGGAAGACATTCGCGTGGTGCTTATTGAAGGTTATGATGCCTGTGCCTGCTGTGCTCCTCATGTAAAAAGTACGGCGGAAATCGGTCTGATTAAGGTGATGGATTTCATGAGTCACAGGGGCGGTACTCGTTTTATCCTGAAATCCGGGCAATGGGCCAGAACGGATTATGGTATGCTGCACGAGGAGATAAGCCGGATTATGCGACTGTTTTCTGCTAAAAGAGAAGAGTGTCATTTGGCGTCAGAGCGGATAAGCGACCAGTTAAGAACCCAGCAGGAAACCATAAATGCATTAAAAAAACAGATTACGGATCTGCACCGAAACCGTGTGCGGGAAATGATACAAAAGAATCCTAAGGCTTCGGTGATTCCTATTTTTGCCGAAGCATTGGATGAAGTGCAGATGCGCACTCTGGTGAATGAAAGCGTTGCCGTGGTTACGGGTCCGGTGGCTGGCTTTATAGGTACAGATGAAGGCGGATACCGCTATATTATCGGGAAAAACGAAGCTGTGGAAAAGCCGGATTTAAGGGAATTTGCCAAAGAGTTGAATGCAAGGTTGAACGGAAGAGGCGGCGGAAGCGCTAAAATGATTCAGGGCAGTGTAATGGCCAATCGCAAAGAGATTGAATCATTTTTGAATGAAATAATGTAAAAGCATAGGAACGAATGGGAGCAGAGTATGTCTAAAAACAGATTTTTCAGAATAATATGTTTCTTTTTTTTGGTAGTCGCCACGATTTTAGTGGTTTGCCTGGAAAGGGCAGATGATATTGCTTATGAGGCGGACGCTACGGCAAAGGCTGCATTGGAGAGCAGTAAAAATGTAACCGTAATAGAAAAAAATGACTATATTGTTTTTGAACCGGCAAGGGAATTTTATAGTAAAGGTATTATTTTTTATCCCGGCGGAGTTGTGGAGGCGGAAGCATATGCACCTCTTATGCACGATGTGGCTGAGGAAGGGTATTTGTGCATAATTGTCAAAATGCCTTTAGAATTGGCTGTATTGGATGCAGATAAGGCGGATGAAGTCCGTAAGGATTATCCCAATATTGCGGACTGGTATATGGCGGGTCATTCTTTAGGCGGAGCCATGGCGGCAACTTATGCGCACGAACATGCATCACAAATTAACGGTGTCATTCTCCTGGCATCATATTCTACAGAAGATTTGAGTCGGGATAATCTGGAAGTATTAAGCATTTACGGTACTATGGATTGTGTTTTGAATATGGAAAACTATGAAGAGTATAGAGAGAATCTTCCCGCAGATACAACCGAGTTGATTTTGGAAGGTGGTAATCACGCAAATTTCGGAAATTACGGAGCGCAAAAAGATGATGGTGTGGCTAAATTGTCCGCAGAAGATCAGCAGACATCTACTGTGGAAGCCATCTGTGAATTTTTGAAATAAAAGAAAGAAGTGCGGAAAATGAGTAACAGACAAAAAGGAATTCTCTGCATTATCGGCTGTGCTTTCTGCTTTGCGTTAATGAATTTGTTCGTTAACCTTGCGGGAGATGTTCCGGTAATACAAAAGGCTTTTTTTCGAAATGCGGTAGCCCTTATTTTTTCGGGGATTGTGTTGTTTCGAAGTACTACGAAAGAAGAAAGAAAAGTAACCAAAGATAATTTTTGGTTACTCTTTTTGCGTTCTTTCGCAGGAGGAATCGGATTTGTCTGCAATTTCTATGCAGTGGACCATATGAATATTTCCGATGCGTCCATGTTAAATAAGCTGGCGCCCTTTTTCGTTATTATTTTCTCGGCGATTTTCTTAAAAGAAAAGGCCAACTGGTTCCAGTGGCTTTCAGTTGTTTTGGCCTTTGTGGGAAGCCTTTTTATCGTAAAACCTACCTTTGGTATGGAAGTGATTCCGGCGGTGGCGGGGCTTATCGGCGGTCTTGGGGCAGGTATTGCCTACACCTGTGTGCGTAAGCTGGGGCAAAAGGGGACGAAAAGCACTTTTATCGTGTTCTTTTTCTCGGCGTTTACCAGCGTGATTCTTGCCCCCATCGTAATTTTTAATTATCAGTCTATGGAATGGTGGCAGTGGATGTTTTTGCTGTTAACGGGACTTGCGGCTTCCGGCGGACAGTTCTGCGTAACGGCGGCTTATACGTATGCACCTGCTAAGGAAATTTCGGTGTATGATTATTCGCAGGTTATTTTTGCGGCGATTCTGGGATTTTTCTTCTTAAATCAGGTGCCGGACGTGTTTAGCGTGATGGGGTATGCGATTATTATTGTGGTAGCCATCGCGATGTACCTGCGACAAAAATAGTCACATATGCTTAAAAACGGAATCCAAAATATGTTAATAACCGAAAAAGAATAAAATTTTCAGAAAAAAGACACTATTTTTAGGCAAAAATAGTGCAATTTAAGTATAATTGAGTTATAATAGCTATGTGCAAGTGTTTAAAGGGGATAACATTTATAACAACGGGGAGGCCATATGGATTATATCTTTCATTACGATATAGCGGCGATTCTCATATGCATCATTGTTGGTGGATTATTTTATTCTAAGAAGCACATTCCCAGCAAATCCAATCGAATATTTCTTTGTATCGGGGCTTTGATTACCACGGCCTCTCTTTTTGATATCATTTCGGTGTATACCCTGAATCATATCGACACGATTCCCGTGTGGTTAAATTATTTGATTAATCAGATTTACTTTTTCACGTTTAATTGTACATATATTGTTTACTGTATTTATATTTTGTTGATTACGGAGCGACATAAGGGAAAGTACGGTAAGATATTGAAAGTTGTTAACACCGTTGTGCTTGTGTACTTAATCTTTGTAGTGGCAACCACACCTTGGCTTAAGCTTATTTTTTACTTTGAAGACAATCAATATATACAGGGACCGTTGCATATCAGCTTGTATGTAATTGCATTTATCATGCTGGGCGGATGTATTTTTACCATTCTTACATCCAGACGTAAAATTAACAATATGCATCTGATTACCACATGCGTTATTGCAATAATATCCATTTTGGCTGTTATTGTTCAGTTTGTATGGAACGAACTGTTGCTGGTAAACTATGTGGCGTCTCTTTTGTTCTTTATGTTGTTTCATTCGTTGCAGAATCCGGATGAGTATCTGGATAAAGAGCTGGATATCTTCAACATGAAAGCATTTTTGCAAAAAGTCACAAGTATGGCGGAGAAAAAGAAAGCTTTTACCGTTTTGGGATTTGAAATAGAAGGATTCCAGTTTGTAGACCAGTTCATGGGTGTGGATAGCGGAAATGAATTGCTGGCAACCGTGGTTCAGGATTGCACCAAAGGTTTAAAAGGCGACTTATATTATCTTGACGGTACAAGATTTGCCTATGTTTTTGATAAAAACAGTAAGGATATTGCAGAGCATGCCGACTGGCTGAAGTGGCGTTTTGTTACGGCTTTCCATGTAAACAGGGTTGCTGTAAATTTATCGCTTCGCCTGTGTACGGTGGATTGTCCTGAAGTTGCCTCCAGTCGCGAGGAGTTGTTAAATGCCATTACTTCGGCGTTGGAGCAGGCCAAAGAAGAGAATTCCTATGATGTAATCGTAGCTACCAAGGATGGCATTGAGAAGCATCAGAGAAGTGCGATTATCAGTCATATTTTAAAAAGTGCTGTTCGTAACAAGAGCTTTGAAGTGTATTTCCAGCCGATTTATTCCATCGACGATGGTGCGTTCAGTGCGGCGGAGGCGTTGGTACGACTTCGGGATGAGGAGCTTGGTTTTATTCCGCCTGATGAGTTCATTCCCATTGCGGAAAAGAACGGTTTGATTCTAGAAGTGGGAGATATCGTATTCCACAAGGTGTGCGAATTTTTACAGTCAAATGATGTGATTGATTTGGGAATCCGCTATGTGGAAGTGAATCTGTCTATGGTTCAGTGTATGCAGGAAGACTTACATAAACATTTGAAATCCATTATGGACCGTTATCAGATTCCGTATCATATGATCGATTTTGAGGTGACGGAGACCTTCTCAACTTCGGATAACCGAATTCTTATGAATAATATGTCTAACCTGATCGATTCCGGTTGTACTTTCGCGGTGGATGATTACGGTACCGGATTCTCTAATACGGATTATCTGATTGAACTGCCTTTTGATCTGGTAAAACTGGATAAAAGCGTGGTTTGGGCTGCTACCGATAATGAAAAGGCAATGAAAGTACTGGAGCATACGGCGGCCATGATTAAGAGTCTCGGTCTTAAGATTGTAGCAGAGGGTGTAGAAACCTTTGAGCAGGTGCTTATGCTTCGCAGTATGGGTTGTGATTTCCTGCAGGGTTATTACTTCTCCAAGCCGGTTCCGCCGGAGCAGTATGTGGAATTTTTGCGTGGCGCAGAAAACTGCATTAAGGAGAAACTGACGGATCGTTTGGGAATGCTTTCATAGAAATAGTTACAATTTTATGATAAAAGAATAAAGAAATTAGGACGACGGGTGCCTGCTTTGTATAAGCAGTTAACATCGTCTTAATTTTTCTAAGAGGGAAAATATGATCAGAAAATTCGATACCAAAGTACAGGTTCTGAAATACAAGGTGCTTCGTGAAGTTGCTAAAAGAGCCTGGGAAGACAATTTAGAGAATGCGGCTTTTGAGATTCCTAAGGCTATTGTGCCGGGACGTGAGCCGACCATGCGCTGTTGCGTCTATAAGGAAAGGGCCGTTCTTGGCGAGAGCGTTAAGATTGCCATGAATACTACGATGGATGGTAAGGGCTACAAAAGAATTGTTAATGTCATTGATATTGCTTGTGATGAATGTCCCGTAGGCGGTTATGAAGTAACCAATGCCTGCCGAGGCTGTATTGCCCACCGTTGCGGTGACGTGTGTCCACGTGGTGCCATTACATATGATGAGCATCAGAATGCCCACATTGACAAAAGTAAATGTATCGAGTGCGGTAAATGCGCCCAGGTTTGTCCTTACAGTGCCATTAAGCATAACGTGCGTCCCTGCCAGAATGCATGTAAGGTTAAAGCCATCAGTATGGACGAAAATCAGGCGGCTTTGATTGATGAAGAGAAATGTATCTCCTGTGGTGCCTGCGTATATCAGTGTCCCTTCGGAGCCATTACGGACGCATCTTTTATTCTGGATGCCATTGAGCTGATTAAGAACAGTAACAATAATAAAAATTATAAAGTATATGCTTTGGTAGCGCCGTCCATTGCCAGCCAGTTTAAGTATGCCAAGCTTGGCCAGGTAGTGACCGGGCTACGTGAGATGGGCTTCCACAACGTGGTTGAGGTTGCTTTGGGTGCAGATATGGTGGCGGACTCGGAAGCAAAAGAATTAGTGGAGAAAGGTTTCCTTACAAGTTCTTGCTGTCCTGCCTTTGTGCAGTACATTAAGACGCAGTTCCCGGATATGGTGAAGCATATTTCTCACAATGATTCGCCTATGGTTGCGTTAAGCAAGGTGCTGAAAGAGAAGCATCCCGATTGTAAAATTGTTTTCATCGGGCCCTGTACCGCAAAGAAGACCGAATTCCAGCAGGAAAGCATCAGGCCATACGTGGATTGTGTAATTACTTTTGAAGAATTGCAGGCCTTATTTGACAGTAAGGATATTGATATTACGACCCTGGAAGAAGGGCATATGTATTTTGCTTCCTACTTCGGCAGAATTTTTGCAAGAAGCGGTGGTTTGACCGAGGCTGTGGAAGAGGCCATCAAGGAGCAGGGAGTGACGGATTTTGAGTTGCGTCCCGTGGTTTGTAACGGTATTGCGGAATGCAAGATGACGTTGCTTAAGGCCAATAAAGGCATAGATGTGGGGAATTTTATCGAAGGTATGGCCTGTGTGGGCGGTTGCGTCAATGGTGCGGGTTGTCTAACCCATAGCGAGCGTAACAAATTGGAAGTAGATAAAAGCGGTAATGAAGCGCTTGAGAAATCCATTTCCAACGTGCTTAAGATTTTACAGTAAGATTTTATAAATGAATGTTAAATAACTGATAAGGACTTCGGCATATTGCCGGAGTCTTTTTTCATAATAATTCCAACAGTTGCTACAGGATTTTATTTTGTGTATAATAATAGGGCGTGTGCATTTTATGGTGGATAAAATGTATGAGCCTTGAATTTTTGCGAATGAGGTGTTTTATGAAAAGAGAGCGTTTGGGAAGCCGTTTGGGCTTTATTTTGTTAAGCGCAGGCTGTGCCATCGGCATCGGTAATGTATGGAAATTTCCTTATATGGTAGGTCAGAATGGTGGCGGTGCCTTTGTTTTGATTTATTTGTTTTTCTTAATTGTGATGGGTGTTCCTGCCTTAACAGTGGAATTTTCTTTGGGGCGCGCGAGTCAGAAGAGCCCCGTTAAAATTTACAAGGAGCTTACTCCCGGTAAAAAGGTGTGGAATATTCACGGCTATATGGCGATGGCCGGAAACTATATTCTTATGATGTTTTATACCTGCGTAACAGGTTGGATGTTACAGTATTTTGTGAAAACTGCCGCAGGCGAGTTTGAAGGTGCGGATGCGGCCGGTGTTTCGGCGATTTTTAACGGAATGCTTGGCAAACCCGTACCTATGATTCTTTTTACCTTTGCCGTAATTATTGTTTGCTTCGGCATTAATTCAATCGGTGTGCAAAAAGGTCTTGAGCGCGTAACCAAATATATGATGATTGCCCTGCTGGTAATTATGGTGGCCCTGGCAATCAACAGTATTTTCTTAGAGGGCGGTGCAGAAGGACTTAAGTTCTATCTTGTGCCTGATTTTGGAAGAATGCAGGAAGTCGGTATCGGTAAGGTGATTGTGGCTGCAATGACACAGGCTTTCTTTACTTTGAGTCTCGGTATCGGTTCCATGGCGATTTTCGGCAGTTACCTGGATAAGGAGCGCAGTCTTATGGGTGAGGCTGTGAATGTAGCGGTTTTGGATACTTTTGTGGCTTTTGTATCAGGCTTGATTATGTTCCCGGCCTGTATGGCATACGGTGTAGATGTGAATGCAGGACCGCCTTTGATTTTTGAGACTTTGCCCAATATTTTTAATCATCTTCCTATGGGGCGTCTTTGGGGAAGTTTGTTCTTCGTGTTTATGAGTTTTGCGGCATTGTCTACCGTACTGGCCGTATTCGAAAATATCATTTCCTGTACGATGGACGTGACCGGTTGGAGCCGTAAAAAGACCTGTATTATCAATGCATTTGCTATGATGGTACTTGTTCTTCCCTGTATTTTCGGTTACAGCATCTGGTCCGGTTTCCAGCCTCTCGGCGCGGGAAGTACCGTACTTGATTTGGAAGACTTGATTGTAAGTAATATTTTATTGCCTGTAGGTACTTTGATTTATGTTTTATACTGTACCACACGTTTCGGCTGGGGCTGGGATAAGTTTGAAGCAGAAGCCAACGCCGGCAAAGGTCTTAAGGTGAAGAAATGGATGCGCCCTTATATGACATTTGTGTTGCCGGTAATGATTCTCATTTTATTTATTTTCTCAATGATTGATGTGTTTGTATAAAAGAAAAAATGAGATTGTTCTGGTAAAAGAAATAAAGCTATAAGTATAAAATAAAGATGTGTGTTAAAATAGAAGCGGAAGTTTGTGGATTTGTTTGCGAGGGGGATTCGTTATGAAACAATTCAGCAGAGAGCACGAAGGTGCATATGAAATTGCACATCCGGAAAACGGAAGAGAAATAGATGCAATGTCAAAGGAGGAACTCTATCATAGAGTTTATCACGATACGATTACAGGGCATTATAACTGGAATTATATGTGGAGTAAGCTCGATCGCAGGCATATTCCGGCAGAGTTCGAGTATTGCTTCGTTCATTTTGATATCAAGGATTTCGGAATGATTAATGAAGTGTACGGGCACGATAACGGGAACGACCTTTTAAGACTTGTTTGTGAGCAGATGTTAAAAGAAGAGGAGTGGATTTATTACTCTGTTCGTTGTGATAATGATAATTTCGCAATGATGACCAAAGCTATGTCCCGGAAAGAACTTCTTCAAAGGCTTCAGAAATTTTTTGATCAAATTTCCATTTTGCCTTGTGACGAAAGCTTTCGCGTATATTACCGTTGCGGAGTTGTAACGGCAGAAGATTCCCTTTCAAAAAACGACCGCGTGGCGGACTGGGCCAAGTTTGCCCAAAGACTGGGTAAGAAGCGTGACTGTACGGAAATTCACTTTTATACCGGCGAAATGTATGAAAAAATGAAGCAGGGTAAGTATTATCTTACCTACCTGGATCAGGCGATAAAAAATGATGAATTTCTGGTTTATCTGCAACCGAAATATGATATTCATACAGAAACCATTGTGGGTGCGGAGGCCTTGGTTCGTTGGAATTATAAGCATGAAAAACTGGTTTTTCCCGGAGAATTTATTCCTGTATTTGAAGAAAACAGCGTAATCGGTAAAGTGGACCAGGTTGTTCTTGAGAAAACCTGCAAATTGTTAAGGGATATGAAAGAAGAAGGCTTGCCCTTATATCCTGTATCCGTCAACCTTTCCAGAAGAAGAATGGAAAATAAGCATCTTCTGGAGCAATTGGTGGGTTGTGTGGACAAGTATGGCATTTCTCACGATTTGATTGAATTTGAATTAACGGAAAGCGCGGTATACGAGGGCGAGGAAGAAATGTTTCACTTGTTGAAGGAGTTGCGTAATCTTGGATTTAAGATATCCATGGATGATTTCGGAACAGGCTATTCTTCCTTAAGTCTTTTATTAAATATGCCCTTGGATACGCTCAAAATCGATAAATGTTTCGTGGATTGCATTGATGCGGAACACGAAGACAAGAAGGAATGTATTCTTATTAAGGCAATTATATCAATGGCGAAGGATTTGAGTCTGTGCTGTCTTGCGGAAGGTGCAGAGGAAAAGGAACAGGTGGAGTATTTGCGTAAAATCGGCTGCGATAAGATTCAGGGCTACTATTACAGCAAGCCCCTTCCCAGTGAGGAGTACGTTCGTAAGATTCGTGAGAATAAATAAAGACCGGTTTATAATTAAAACTTGTATGCAGGGAGCATTATGAAAGCAATTTTATTTGATATGGACAGAACACTTCTGCCTATGGATGAAGAACTTTTTATTAAAACTTATTTTGGCGGATTGTCCCGCAAATTATGCCCCTTGGGTGTGGAAAAAGAGTCCTTGATTGCGGCGATTTGGAAGGCCACCGGCGGTATGATTCAAAATGACGGCAGTCGTACCAACTACGAAGTGTTTTGGCAGGTGTTTGCGAAGGAATTAAACGTGGACGCAACCACTTTTATCGAGGCGTCAGATGCCTTTTACCAAAAAGAATTTTATGATGTAAAAGCGGTGACCGCAGAGAATCCTTTGGCGGTGGAAGCAATAAAAGCCGCAAGAGCGGCAGCAGATAAAGTGGTACTTTCGTCTCAGCCTATTTTCCCTATGGCGGCGCAGCTTGCAAGAGCTTCTTTCATAGGCTTGAAGGAAGAAGATTTCGACTTGATTACAGCATATGAAACCGAAAGCTATTCCAAGCCGAATCCGAAATATTATGAGTCGATTTGCAAGCGTCTGGGTGTAGCACCTAAGGACTGCTTAATGATTGGAAATGACGAGAAAGAAGATATGTATGCGGCATCTCAGGCAGGGTTAAACTGTTATTTGGTGACAGATTACATCAATGCCCGCGAGGAGTATCCTTGGGAAGGACCGCGGGGCACATTCAAGGATATGATAGAGATGTTGAAGAATTTATAATGGCAGGTAATATTTATTTTGTGCTGAATGTGATATTTCTATCCAAATATTTCGTTATATGTTTTACTTATGATATTTTATAAATACACAGATACAAATAAACAGATTCAATCAGCGGGTACTGGGGAACCGCCGGTACTTAGGTTCTGTTTTTTAGAACCTTATGTGCCGTTGTGTGTGACACGTAGCGAGAGCGTGCCCGCGTTGAATTGTTTATTTGTATCGTCCTTATATTAACAGAAAGGAGGTATCCCATGAAAATTAACATGCCACAGGCGGTAAAAGAGATTATCGCAACTTTACAACAGAATAATTTCGAAGCGTATGCCGTGGGTGGCTGTGTCAGAGACTCGATTCTTGGAAGAGAGCCTAATGATTGGGATATCACCACATCTGCCGCACCGGAAGAAGTGAAAGCCTTATTCCATCGCACCATTGATACCGGTATTGAGCATGGTACTGTAACCGTTATGGTGGATAAAGTGGGTTATGAAGTTACCACTTATCGTATTGATGGTAAGTATGAGGACGGCAGACATCCGATGGAAGTTACTTTTACAAGGAATCTGAAGGAAGACCTGCTTCGCAGGGATTTTACCATCAATGCCATGGCATATAATGATACAGACGGACTGGTGGATATCTTCGGAGGAGTGGAAGATATTGAGGATAAAGTAATTCGTTGTGTTGGTGATCCGAGGGCACGTTTTACGGAGGATGCGCTGCGCCTGTTGCGAGCTGTCCGTTTTGCGGCACAGTTAGGTTACACCATAGAAGAGGAAACAAGAGCGGCAATGAAAGAAATTGCCGGGAATTTAACAAAAATCAGCGCAGAGCGTATACAAGTGGAATTGGTTAAAACGTTGATAGCGCCGAATCCAATGATGCTGAGAGATGCCTATGAATTAGGGCTTACGAATTATTTTATGCCGGAATTTGACAAGGCGATGAAGACTGTGCAAAATAATCCTCACCATAGGTATACCGTCGGAGAACATTCTTTGATTGCGGTGGGAAATATAAGGGCGGATAAAGTGCTTCGCCTTACTATGCTGTTACATGACTTGGGTAAGCCTGAATGTATTAGTACGGATGAGGAAGGAATTGACCACTATTACGGACATCCTGCGAAATCTGAGGAGATTGCGAGAACGATTTTGCATCGATTAAAATTTGACAATGACACCATTCGTAAGGTGTGTATCCTGGTGCGTCATCATGATGAGCGAATTGTGCCGGGATTGAAATATATGCGTCGCGCGGTTGCCCGAATCGGGGAGGATGCTTTTCCGGCACTGTTTGAGGTGCAGGAAGCGGATATTTTTGCCCAAAGTAATTATAAAAAAGAAAGTAAGCTCGCTGCTTTAGAAGCTAACCGAAAAGATTATGAAGAAATGCGAGCTTTAAACCAGTGCGTGTCCAAGGCGACGCTGGCGGTAACCGGTAAGGATTTGATTGATTGCGGAATGAAGCCCGGCAAAGAAATCGGCAGGGTTTTGGATTCCATGTTAAAAGATGTCATCGAAGAGCCTGCTCATAATAACAAAGAATATCTTTTGAAGAAATTTCTGCCCCGTTTATAACATACTTTTCCTGTGGAGTTCATACAATAGCATAGCAAGGGATGTAAGTGTGGTAAGTCTTATAAAAGGACTGAGAGAACTTGCTCCCGGCATAATGTAAGTATGACAGCCGGAGGGAATAAACAATGAATGATAGGGCCATCAGCCTATTGGAAAATTATGATTTTACGGTATTGAAGGTGCATAAGGCAAGAGGTGCTTTTATATGCGAGACGAATCAGGGTCTGAAGATCATGAAAGAGTATCAGGCCCCTTTGTCCAAATTAGGCCTGATGGATATGTTACTGAAACAAATAGGGGAAGATTCAGAGGTTTTTGTAGATACTCCGGTGGCTGACAAAGAGGGCAATTTTATAGGATATGACAGGGATGGCATCGGATATGTGGTGAAGAATTATTTTGAAGGAAGAGAGTGTTCGCCAAGAGAGAATGATGATTTAAGACTTGCCATGCATTCTTTGGCTCTATTGCATCGGAAGCTGGCAGTTCCCATCAAAGATATGCCGGAAGGATTACATAGGTTTGATTTACAGGCGGATGTGGAGAGGCAGAATCGAGGCCTTAAAAGAATTCGCACTTATATTAGAGGCAGAGGACGTAAAACAGAGTTTGAGCTGGCGCTTCTGGATGCTTACGGCCTGTTTTTGGACCGTGGGGTTCGCGTGGAAGAACGTATGCGCAAGGAAGATTTCAGTGACTTATATGAAACCATTGAAAGCAAGGGTGAGTTTGCCCACGGTGATTTCCAGTACCATAATGTGTTGTTTGGAAAAGACAAAGCTGCCATTGTTAATTTTGAAAAAAGTCAATGGGACAGTAAGGTTCGCGATATAGCTCTTTTTATGCGTAAAACATTGGAAAAAGCTGATTGGAATTATGATTTGGGCAGTATGCTTCTAAAAGAGTATGAAGAAGTGAGTCCTTTAACGGAAAAGGAAAAAAGACAGCTTTTTTACCGGCTATCTTATCCGGAAAAATTCCGTAAAATTGCTAATTTTTATTACAATTCCAATAAGGCATTTTTATCTGCCCAATACATGTCAAAATTAGAGAATGTGTTACGTCTGGAGAAATCACAAACAGTCTTTTTGCGTAAAGTGTTCGACGATGAAATTTAAACGTGATACAATGTAATTAACCTGATAAAAGATAAAAAGTTGGTCTACGGAGGACTGCAATGAAGAAATACATAAGCATAATGATGTCGTTTCTGTTATGCCTCTGTCTGGTATGCTGTAGCTCGGAAGAAACACCTGTTACGGAGGTGCCGTCAGAGGAAACAGAAGCCAATTATATATATGAAGATACGGCTGTCATTGTCACGATGGATACCGGAGATAAAATCATTACGTTTCAGAACATTGAGACCGGGTTGCGTTATACCTTGAGCTATGACGGTGCTACGTATTTTTATGATAAATATGGCAGTGCCATGTCTGCCGAGCAGGTGCGTTGCGGTGGCGTGGCTGATATTACTTTTGATAAAAGTGACAAGGCGTTGTTATCGCTAAATGTTTCTTCGGATTATTTCGTTTACTCCGATATTACTTTTGAAGGCTTCATAAAAAATGAAAGTCGTCTCGTTTTTTTGAATGAGGAATATAAGTTGGATGATTTTCTGGTGATTTCCGACGGTAATATGAATCTGGATAAAATGGAATTAAGTAAAGATGACGTGATAACCATCTGCGGAAAAGATCATACGGTTTACAGTATCTTTCTTCAGAGCGGACATGGCTATTTGCGATTGGAAAATGATGAATTTTTTGTGGGAGGCTGGATAGAAGTCGGTAATAAAATTATCCGCTCCATAACGGAGGACATGCTTCTTACCGTGCCGGAAGGCTCTTATGAAGTTCTGGTCAGCAATGACGGAATTACAGGGATCAAACAGGTAACCATCGGTCGCAATCAGGAAGTGAGCCTTGATCTGGGCGATATCGATGTGGAGAAAAAAGTAGGTAACGTGTTGTTTGTTTTAAATCCCGGCGAAGCGGAATTGTTTGTAGACGGTGCCAAGGTGGATACCGGCGCGCCGGTTCCTCTTGAGTATGGTATTCACCAGCTGATTTGCAGGGCTGAGGGATATGAGACCACGGCAAGTTACATTAAGGTAGGGGATCCTTCCGTATCCATTACGTTGACATTAACCAAAGAGGCGGATGGAGAGGATGAGGAAGAGAAGTCTGAGGAAAGCAGTAGTCAGAGTGAATCACAAAGTACTTCTCAGACCCATAGTCAGACCACGTCCGTAAATAACAGCGAAAATACATCGCAACAGACTTCCGAAAGCAATGTTGGTTCGCAGGAGAGTAGTGAAAGAGTATCTGAAAGCAGCCCGACTTCATCGGAAACGGTATCCAATCCCATCGGCAGCAGTTCCGAGGTTGCAGGAAGTGATGCCAAAGTGTATATAGACGGACCGGAAGGAACGGAAATATATGTGGACGGAAGTTACGTGGGTATTGCGCCGATTTCTTTTAACAAGCCGTCCGGAAGTGTGGTGATTACCATTCGTAAGACGGGATATCAGACCAGAAGCTATACCGTTCAATTGGAAAATAATGAGGAAGATGTGCATTACTCTTTTTCTGAATTGTCAGAAATAGGACAATAAAAGAAGGACAGACTTTTAAGAGATATATTATATAAAGCGTGATGGAATTTGGAGAAAAGAAACAAATATGCGAAACAAAGAAAAATACACCTATGAAGATTTTCTGGAAATAATTAAAGCATTAAGAGCACCGGACGGCTGCCCCTGGGATCGGGAGCAGACTCATGACAGTCTCCGTCCCTGCATGTTGGAAGAGGCATATGAGTTCTTATCTTCCGTGCGAATCTGGAAGGAGACCGGCAGTGCGGATAATATGTGCGAAGAATTGGGGGATTTGCTTCTGCAGATTGTAATGCATGCGGAAATTGCCGATGAAGAGGGCCTTTTTACCATGGAGGATGTGGTAGATGAAATCAGCCGTAAAATGGTGCGCAGGCATCCTCATGTATTCGGAACTACGGAGATAACCGGAGTTTCCGATGTGTTAAATAATTGGGATGATATAAAAAAGAAAGAAAAGGAAGGCAAGAATTGGATTGAATCTCCCTTGCGAGAGATTCCCATGGAGCAACCGGCGCTTACCAGAGCTTCTAAGGTACTTAAAAAAGTAAATAAAGTGTATGAACCGATTCTTGATTATGATAAATCTTTGGACAGGCTGAAAGCAAGCGTTGAGCGGTTGCAAAGTCAGGGCATGGAAATATCCCAAGATGCATTGGAAGAAGAGCTTGGAAAAATACTGATGGATATTTCTGCAATTGCGGCCGAAAAAAAGGTATATTCTGAACAATTATTGGTTGATTGTGTGGAAGAAACCATTCATAAGTACGAAAAGCAGTAAAAAGTAATAAAAACGCCGAAAAATCGTTGGTTTGTCCAAGTTTTTTCTTGACAAATTACGGAAAAACGAATATAACTAGTATAGTGGTTGTTTTCGCAACCGAGAAACTTAAAAAACATCCTATAAAAGTAAGAGGAGGAGTTCAATAATGAACAAGACAGAATTAATCGCAGCTATGGCTGATCAGGCAGGATTATCTAAGAAAGATGCAGAAAAGGCTTTAAAGGCTTTCACAGACATCGTAGCAGATGAATTAAAGAAGGGTGAAAAGATCCAGTTAGTTGGTTTCGGTACTTTCGAAGTAGCTGAAAGAGCAGCTAGAGAAGGTAGAAATCCTTTAACAGGCGCTTCTATGAAGATTGCAGCTTCTAAGGCTCCTAAGTTCAAAGCTGGTAAGGCTTTAAAGGATATGATCAACGCTTAATTATAAGTAAGATTATGAATGCAAAAGACCGACTTTGTGTCGGTCTTTTTTATACCGCAGAAAGTGATGCTTTACAAATTTTATTTGAATAATGAAATTTGAGGGAGAGAAAAATGAGACTCGATAAATATTTAAAAGTTTCCAGATTAATTAAAAGAAGAACTGTTGCTAACGAAGCCTGCGATGCAGGCCGTGTTACGGTGAACGGTAAGGTGGCGAAGGCTTCCCAGGACGTGAAAGTGGGGGACAAGATTTCCATCAAATTCGGTGATAAAACCGTGGATGCGGAAATTCTGTCCGTACAGGAAACGGTCCGCAAGGAAGAGGCCAAGGATATGTTTAAGTACCTGTAAGAAAGTTACGGAGGATTATTATGATTCATCAGACTTTTCAAATTGCCGTTGAAGGTTCAGAGCCGAATACCAGGCTTGTTACTTATTTGCTGGAAGCGTCGCCTGAGATTATTGCACCGCCGAAGCCCCTGGTGCTTATTTGTCCCGGAGGCGGTTATTCCTTCACCAGTGACAGAGAGGCGGAAGCAATTGCATTAAAATTCAATGCAGCAGGTTTTCACGTTGCGGTTTTGCGCTACAGCTGTGCGCCGGCAGTGTACCCTACCGCCCTTTGCGAGGTGGCTTACAGTGTGGCTTTGATTCGAAAGAATGCGGAGAAGTGGAATATAAATCCCGATAAAATCGTGGTGCAGGGGGCTTCCGCAGGCGGTCATCTTGCAGCTTCCTATGCATGCTTTTATCAGGAAGATTTTCTTACAAAGCTTACCGGACTGTCTGCCCGAGAATTGCGTCCGGCAGGATTGATGCTTAGTTACCCGGTTATTACTTCCGGAGAGTATGCCCATCAGGGTTCCTTTGAGTGCCTTTTGGGAAAATCTTATGAAGCGTTAAAAGAAGAGCCCCTGTTAGCCAAGCTTTCTTTAGAAAAAGCAGTCCATGGGGATATGCCACCCGTATTTTTGTGGCATACCTTCTGCGATACCACCGTTCCTGTGGAAAACTCACTTTTCTTCGTAAGTGCGTTAAAAGAGAAGAACATCCCTACGGAATTTCATATGTTTTCCAAGGGTGTTCACGGTTTAGGGCTGGCCAACCATCTTACGATGGGACTTAATAATTACGGTTTGCAACCGGAGTGTGAAATATGGATTGATCTTGCCATTACCTGGCTGTCGAACTTATAAAAAAGAACGCCGACTATCGTATGGCCGGCGTATAAAGTCTTGTGTCCGATCCGTCAATATTACATTCAAAGATGTAAATCGGCTGATAAAAGCCTTTGGAATCCACTTCGTAGGCAAGGAAAATATCATTCACCACAATGTGTTCCGGTTCAAAAGCCGGCTCATAGAGGAAGATACCGTCAGCAATACGCGAATAGGCCTCTTCTTCCGTAATAATGGGGAAAGCCTTGTAAGGGGTGCATTTTATGATGTTATAATCGAGATGCTCAATCTGACCAAGGCTGTTACAGGTGACACTGACCGGGCCGTCATAGACGAAATCTTCATGCATAATACAATTTGCAAGAAAACGGTAGGTGCCGTTTTCTAAGTTATTAAACTCTGCTCCTTCGGGAATGAAAAATCCTGCTTCTTTTACCACCGTGCGGATTTCTTCTTCCGTGGCAGCGGTGCTTGCGGGAATCATTTCATCGTTTTCGTCCCATCTGCAAGCGAAGTTACTGTAGTCAATTTTGTTACCTTCATAGTCGATACTCAGAATAATGTCGCCTGGATCACTGTAATAAAAGGCAGTCTCATCGTAAATATCCGTGCGGCTTTCATCGAATCCATAGCCCAGACCCGCAAAGAAATCTCTTGCATAGAGCTCGGTTTCTTCTACGGTGGAAATCGGCACAATATAGACGGAAGCGGTTTCGGGACTTGCGTCAAAGCTTGCGTTACAGGTTACCGAGGCCGGGTGGGCCTTGATGATGTGGTGGCATTGTAAGTTGCCTAATTCCTTAAAATGATGTATCGAAAAAATAGCAGTAAACGCTACCGCAGCAATTGCCAGCGGAAGCTGATAGAGAAGAACCGGTTTGATGGAAACGGGTTCTTTTTTAATCCTTTTATGGATATAATCCGCCAGGCGGTAGAGTCCGTATCCAATGAGGGTTCCCAATGTATTGTTAATTAAATCATCGGTTTCAAAAATGCCGCGACGGAGTACCAGCTGCACTACTTCAATCAGCAGGGTAAAGGTAAGTCCTGCCAGCGCCGTGGGTGCAAATTTCTGAAATGTTTTATGTATATAGGGAAGTAGCAGGCCAAAGGGAACCAGCATAAAAATATTCAATATGATATTACGCCAGCTTGCGTCCCTGTACTGGTGCCAGGCTTCAATGTAGGAGTAAAAAGGCGTCAGGCGAAAGAGTTCGGTCTGATAAGAGAAACGGCTTAAAAGCGTAACGCCAAACACCATAAAAATATAACAGATAAACATTGCATACAAAAGAAACTTGGGCAGGGAAAGTTTCTTCTGCCCTTTCATTATTTTCTTATAAATAATAAAATAACCGATGCCAAAAAGTCCGCCGAAGATTACGGCAAGGACAAGTGCATAAATCAAATATTCCGTTCCTAATTGTATCAAATCCGCAACTCGCATAAGGTACATCCTTTCGTGCTTTTCATTCTACTCTTGCTAAAAAGGTTTGACAAGAAAAATGTATTCGTAATGCCTTTCGTAATAATGTATTCATATAAAAAGCAGCCGGCGAATATAATGTAATAGACTAAAATTGGCGAAAAGTTGTTCCGATAAGAAGCGGAGGCATCATATTTTATGGTGACGAAGGGAAAACAGGAGGTACCGTATGGAAGATTTGAATCATGGAAATAAAGGTGGCAGGGCCCATAAGGTAATGCTGATGGGGCGAAAAACCTGTGGTTTAAACGGCATTGTTGATGTTTTGGCTTTTGATGTAAATGAAATGATAATGGAAACCGAGCAGGGAATGCTTATGATAAAAGGGAGCGAACTTCATGTCACCCGGTTGTCGTTGGAAAAGGGAGAAGTGGATTTGGAAGGACGGATTGACAGTCTGGCATATTCTGAGATATCCTCACCGGCGGCAAAAGCAGAGGGATTTTTCGGGAAGCTGTTTCGTTGATGGGAATGAGCGGAGAAATCATAAATGAGGTCAGGTTGTTTACTACTTCCGTGGTGCTCGGGGCTGCGTTGACCTTTCTTTATGATGGATTTCTGATATTGCGCAATGTTTTTAAGCACAATAAGTTTTGGATGTCCGTGGAAGACTTGTTTTTTTGGGCGGCAACCGGAATTGTGGTATTTTTGGCGTTGCAAAAAGAAAATCACGGTGAATTGAGGGGGTATATTATAGCCGGTGCCGGTGCCGGAATGTTATTATATAAAAACGCGGTTAGTGGATTTTATGTAAAGTACTTAAGTGGTATGGCACTACATATTGTGGTTTACATAAAAAGAATAGCATATTTTGTATCAAAACCGATTAGAAAAGCCAAAAAGTGCGTAAAATCGGGGATTTTGGCATCTAAAGAAGGAATAAAAAAAGTTACCATAATATTAAAAAACTGGTTGACGGTTTGCATAAAATGGTTTACAATTGCATTATGTAAACACAATGGAGAGAATGGTGATTTACATAACGATGAGGAAACTTAGTGGGGGATACGCAAATGGCAACTCGGCGTAGAAAGGCTGCCTATCGCAAAAATCATCGAAACCGTACCGGTATTATTTTGGTTACAACGGTTGTGGCTTTGATGATGGTGGTGGTTGGAGTGCAGACATTCCAGCTAAAGCAGCAGCAGAAAGCATATCAAGAAGAAGAACAATATTATCTTGACCTGATTGCGCAGGAAGAGGCCAGAAGCCTTGAGATTGCGGAGTTTGAGAAGTATACACATACAACAGCATACATAGAGGAAGTTGCTAAATCAAAATTTGGTCTTGTAAAAGACGGTGAGATTCTTTTTATAGCAGAGAAGTAATGAACAGCCCGGCAAAGCGCCGGGCTTTTATATTGGCAGAAATCGGCAATGCACGAAAAAATATACTTTTAAACTTTAAAATTGGAAGAAAAAAGTAGTTGATTTTTTTGTCAAAAAGAGTAAACTAAAAACAAACAAATGTTCGACAAAATGCAGTTTCCTATCAGAGTGAAAGATATAGAAAAATATGAAAGAAAAATCGATGATAAACGAACAAAATAAATTTTTGGCTCCTGTAGAGAATCGGAGCTATCTTTGTATTGATTTAAAAACTTTTTATGCTTCGGTAGAATGCGTAGACAGAGGATTGGATCCTATGACTACCAATTTGGTGGTGGCGGATATGGAGCGCTCGAGGAAGACCATATGTCTTGCGGTCTCTCCGGCTATGAAGGCACTGGGGGTACGGAACCGATGCAGGGTTTTTGAAATTCCGGAGCATATTCAATATATCACTGCACCACCACGAATGAAAAAATATATCGAGGTGTCAGCGGATATTTATGAGATATATCTGAAATATATTTCCAAGGATGATATACATGTCTATTCCATTGACGAGGTTTTCATGGATGTGACGGAGTATTTGTCGATGTATCAGATGACAGCGAGGGAACTTGGGATTGTCATTATGCAGGATGTATATGAGAAAACGGGAATTCTGGCCACTTGCGGTATTGGAACGAATCTGTATCTGGCGAAAGTAGCACTGGATATTACGGCAAAACACGCAAAGGACCGTATTGGGGAACTTACGGAAGAAATCTATTGTAAAACCTTATGGAATCACAGACCGCTGACGGATTTTTGGCGGGTGGGGCCGGGAATCGCCAAACGATTGGAACGTTATGGTATTTTTACCATGGAGGGTGTAGCACATATGGATGAGGAAGTTTTGTACCATGACTTGGGAGTGGATGCAGAGCTTTTGATTGATCATGCATGGGGGAGAGAGCCGGTGACCATGGAGGATATTAAACATTACAAGGCACAGAGCAGATGTCTTACCGGTGGGCAGGTTTTGATGAGAGATTATGAGCACGAGGAAGGTAAGTTAATTGTCAAAGAAATGATGGATTTGTTGTGTCTGGATATGGTGGAGAAAGGGCTTGTCACCCAGTCGATTACTTTGCATATGGGGTATTCCAATGCTTTAAAAGTACCCGGAGTGCATGGGACGATTTCTTTTACAAGTCCCACCAACTCGGCCAGGACAATTATACCGCAGATAGAGGTGTTGTATGACAGGCTGAAGGATAGGGAGCTGCCTATTCGGCGAGTAAATCTATGCTGTAACCGTGTAGTGGAAGAGGGATATCGGCAGTATGATTTGTTTTCGGATCCGGTGGAATTGGAGAGGGAACATAAAATGCAGCAGGCAGTAATCGGTATCAAGCGTAAATACGGCAAAAATGCTATTTTAAAAGGAATGAATCTGGAGGAAGGGGCTATGACTATGGAGCGTAATCTTCAAATTGGCGGTCATAGAAGCGGTGAATAGGAATGACGCAGAGACCAAAAATGAGCAGGGAAGAGCGGGCAAAGCAGTTTATGCCTTTTGCCGCACTGAGGGGCTACGAAGAGGCCTTGCGTGAAAAAGAGCGCGAGGTGGCAGCCAGGGAAGAAGAGAAACAGAAGGGGATACCGGTAGAGGAATAAGAGTTGCCTTGTTGCGCGGCCTGCAGGTTTGATGTATAATATGTCGTAGGCATGGGCACAGATGGAAATTTAGGCATCAATATATATTGAGAGCCTATAAGAAAATTCATGCAAAAGGAGTAAGGTATGAAAAAAGCGGCAACAATACTTTTTTGGATTTCACTGGTATTAGAGGTTATTTATTTGGTAGCAGCTGTTGTGATTGTAATATATTCAGGAATGTTCAATACAACGGGTACAGTGACGGAAGGAGCTACGTATGTTGCTGCCGTCCTTCAAAAGTTGCTGATGATAGGCGGCCCGTTATTATTGCAGTTAGCTTTTTCATTGGTCATTATTTTTGGTATGAAGGGGCACAGTGAGAAGATTATAATGGAGATTATTGCAATTATTCTTTTTTCCGGTGCTTTGGGAATCGTAACCGTATTTTTAAATGCCGCAATGAATCAGATTGCAATGAATGTAGTTAACGATATAAATTATTTGGTTATGACATCAAATAGCGGAATTGTATCCTTCATCGGTTCTGTAGGCAGAACTTTGTTCCTGTTGGCAAATGCGTTTGCAATTGCATATAAGAAAGTAGAAATGGTTGATATTCGTAGAATTCAGGAAGAACAAGACGTATAAAAAGGTTTGACATCAAACCTAAAATAAGGTATCATATTCAATGGTCGCGAAAGTGGCCTTGAATAATGACGATGCGTGGCTCAGCTTGGTAGAGCGCTGCGTTCGGGACGCAGAGGTCGCAGGTTCAAATCCTGTCGCATCGATGAAAAAGAAAGTTCCACCTTTGGGTGGGACTTTCTTTTTCGTTTGTTGTTGCAGTATCTGAATCTGTATGCCTATAAGTCTGCAGAGTCGCAATTTGCCGTAGGCAAATTTATTCAACATCCTGTCGCATCGGAACCTGCTACTTCAATAGAAGCGGATGCTCGTTCGGGAGCAGAGGGTGCTGAACGTCCGGGGGACGTTCGTTTAGCACCGACCGAAGCGAAGCGGAGAACGCAGGTTCAAATCCTGTCGCATCGATTTTTTATTTGTACCGTTAATTTTTTAGTTCAAACGCCGATATAAAAATAGGATATTTTATATCATGAAAGGAGTAAAAAATAATGGATAACATCAAAGAAAAAATTGAAGAAATTGTCGAAAAGATTAAAAAAGATCCTGATTTTAAGGAAGATTTTATGAAAGACCCGGAGAAGGCTCTTGAGAAAGCAACCGGTATCGATATTCCCGACGGAATGGTAGATAAAGTAGTTGACGGGGTTAAGGCTAAAATCGCAGGTGACAAGCTTTCAGGAGCTATGGATTCCATTAAGAAATTATTCTAATAAAAAAGAAAACATATAAGGCAAGATGCTTTATATGTTTTCTTTTTTATAGGTCAAATATAATTTTACAGCGGGCATTGTGGCAGATTAAACATTCTCTTCATTCATACGATATCCCACACCTAACTCGTTAATGACATATTGGTTGTTTCCTGGCTTGCTTCCTAATTTTCTACGAATATTTGCCATATTAACCTGCAGTTTTTTGATGCTGCCTTCATCGGTGGTTCCCCAAATTTCTTTGATAATGGAGGCATAGGTCATCACTTTTCCCGTATGATAAGATAAAAGTGCCAATATGTTATATTCTGTCTGGGTTAGTCTGATTTCTTCGTCGCTGATAAAAACCATTCTACGGTCATAATCAATGGACAAATCATACAAAGTAAATTTTTCGCCGGGAGGAGAGCCGGCTCCTCTGCCGGGGCGACAATTTCTTAAGGTGGCGCGGACTCTTGCCAGCAATTCGCCGGTACCGAAGGGCTTGGTGATATAGTCGTTGGCACCTAAATCCAGGGCTTCGATTTTATCGGATTCACCGGTACGTGCCGATAAAACAATGATAGGGGTTGCATAATTTTGCCTTATGGTGCGGATAAATTCAATGCCGTCTTTATCGGGAAGCCCCAAATCCAACATAACCAAATCCGGCGTATGGGATGAATACATCAGAATGCCCTGTTCGCAGGTGGTTGCAGACAGAGTTTGGTAATCGTTGGCGTTCAGTACCGTCTCAATAAAATTCCGAATATTACTCTCGTCCTCAACCACAAGAATTTTATATTTATTACTCATTCTCTTCCTCCATATCCAAAATGAAACAAAAGGCAGCACCGCCGTCGGAACGGTTATCAGCATAAATTTTGCCATTGTGCGCCTTGATGATGGTAGAACATACGGAAAGACCAATTCCCATATTATTCCGGCTTCCGTCGGTGGGAGCTTCGGAAGGATTTATGTACCCGTTAAAAATTTTTTCTTTTATTTCCGGTGGAATTCCGCATCCGTTATCTAAAATGGAAAAATGTGCCTTATGTTCTTTGACTTCTACTTTTAAAATCAGTTCAGTCATTCCCTTGGCATGATAAATTGCATTCTCAAGAATATTTAAAATTACCTGCTCAATTAAAATAGGATCCATAGGGATACTGACAAATTCGTCGGGGATTTCAACTTTTATTTCCTGTTTCGGACAACGTTTTTTGAATTTTACAAGGACTGAGTCGATTAATTCTTCCAAAACCACGGGGGTTTTACTTAAGCTAACCTTGCTACTGTCAATGCGCGTGACGGACAGCAGATTCTCTACCATATGAATCAGCCACTGGGAGTCTTTTTGTACATCGTCTAAGAGTTTTAAATTCTGTTCTTTTGACAAGTTATCATAGTTCTCAATGACTGCCGAAGTGGAGCCGTAAATGGATGTTAGCGGAGTGCGCAAATCATGAGAAACTGCTCTCAAAAGATTGGCCCGCATTCGTTCCATTTCGCTTTCTGCCTTGATTTTTTCCTGGGTTTTCAACTGTGTGGTTAAGGCACCGGTCATAATGGCAACAATCAGCATAACCACGGCCGAGAAAATGCATTCCGGTGAAATTAAATCGAAAGCATAGTAAGGAAACGTAAAAGCATAGTTTACAGCCAGCACGCTTAACAGGGATGCCGTAATTCCCCAGAAATATCCTTGGGTTTTTAAGGACACCAAAAATACACCGAGAACAAAAATCATGGGAATGAGCGTTCTCGTGTCAAAAATAAATTCAATAATTAAGTTAATTGCAAAGAGAAACAGAAGTGTTACAAGAGTAAAAATTCCGTCTCTTATGGCGGGTCTGTATTTCTTCATAGAATTATTATATTACAGAGTGGAAAAGGCGACAAGTTAAGAAGCAGTAAAGAGTGGTGTGAATTCAAAAAAGGCAACCCGCTAAAAAACATTGCACATCTTTAGTGACAACTATATAATAAGTATGTTAAGGATGGGAAAAAAGATGAATCAGGAAGAAAAGTTTATTAAAATGACAACGGAACCGGTCCCGAAGCTTGTGGGTTCTCTGGCGGTGCCTACCATAATCAGCATGCTGGTCAGTTCCTTTTATAATATGGTGGACACGTATTTTGTGGGGAAGCTCAATACCTCTGCTACGGCGGCGGTTGGTGTGGTTTTTTCATTAATGGCGGTGATTCAGGCCTTTGGCTTTTTGTTCGGACATGGCGCCGGTAATTTTATGGCGAGAAAGCTGGGTGAAAAGAATCGTGAAGAAGCTTCAAAGATAGCCAATGCGGGGTTTTTCTTCTGCTTGGTATTCGGCGTGATTTTGATGATTCTCGGACTTGTTTTTGTGGAACCGCTGGCATATTTCCTCGGTTCGACAGATACGATTCTGCCTTATGCCGTAGATTATATGCGTATTATTTTAATCGGATGTCCTTATATGATGGCATCTTTTGTTTTGAATAATCAGATGCGTTATCAGGGTAACGCCATGTACGCCATGATTGGTATTATTGTGGGCGCGGTTCTGAATATTGCGTTGGACCCGTTGCTGATATTTACTTTTGATATGGGTATCAAAGGTGCGGCGTTGGCAACCATTATCAGTCAGGCGGTAAGTTTCCTGCTTCTGTTGGGTGCGACCCGGTTCGGCGGCAATATTCCCATTACGTTGAAAAGAAATCCTTTTGTATTCAGACTCCTGCCGGAAATATGTGCAGGCGGTCTGCCTTCTCTTTGTCGTCAGGGAATTGCAAGCGTTTCGGTGATTCTTCTGAATACTTCGGCACGCGATATTGCATTTGCCCACGCAACAGGTGCCAATGCGGTGTTATATGCGGATGCCGCTATTGCGGGAATGTCTATCGTGTCAAGAATTACCATGTTTGCTAATTCTGCGCTTATCGGTTTCGGACAAGGTTTCCAGCCGGTGTGCAGTTTTAATTACGGGGCTAAAATATATAAAAGAGTAAAAGAATCCTTTTGGTTCTGCGTAAAAACATCGCTGGTTTTCCTTGTTGCAGTGGCGATTCTCGGATTTATTTTTGCGCCGGATTTGGTGGCCATGATGCGAGATGACGATGCGATGGTTGCCGAAATCGGTACATTTGCATTAAGGGCGCAGTGCCTTACCTTCCCGTTGAATGCATGGATTGTAATGTGCAATATGCTACTTCAGGCCTGCGGACAGTCGTTTTCGGCATCTCTGGTGGCTTCCTGCAGGCAGGGAATTTGTTTTATTCCGATGATATATATTCTGCCGGCGTTCTTTGATTTTACGGGAATTATGATAGCCCAGCCCGTGGCGGATGTGTTTACCTTGGTAATATCTATGGTGTTCGGACTGTGGTTTTTGCGAAAACTGGACAAAAACCGTGAAGTGCCCACGGTATAACAAATTTTAGATATAAAAGTAATAAATAAACAGGAGTCTTTATGATTAAAAATATTGTATTTGATGTAGGAATGGTTTTGGTGGATTTTAAATGGCGTCAGGTCATGGCAGATGTTGGTTGTACTCCGGAAGAAATTGAAACCATAGGCGGAGTAATGGTAAACAGTCCCTTTTGGAATGAGTTGGACAGAGGCGTGATGGATGAAGAGGACGTTATTGCGCAGATGGCGGCCAAACTTCCGGGGCTTGAAGAAAAGGCGTGGGCTTTTTGGGACAATGTGCATTTAACCATTGAAGCCTTCCCCTATGCCAAAGACTGGGTAAAGGGCTTGCGGGAGGACGGATATCATACATATTTGCTTACCAATTATCCGCGAAGTCTGTACCAAAATACCGCCGAGAAGTATTTTACTTTCCTTCCCTATATTGACGACGTGCTGGTATCTTCTCATGAGAGGATGATTAAACCCGATAAAGAAATATACGAGCGTCTTTTGGAGAAATTTGATTTAAAAGCGGAAGAGACTGTTTTTATCGATGACAGACTTGATAATGTAAAAGGTGCACAGAGTGTGGGGATTACGGGAATACATTTTACAAGTTATGAAGAAGTCAGTACGAAATTAGATAAAATAATCGGAAGATAAGAAATGCCTTAAAATAGAGCGGCAAATCAGTTGCTTTGTTTTAAGGTATTTTTTATGCCGTGTTTTAATTTTAAATGTATAATTTTTTTAAGGGCGAAAGGCGGGCTTGGGATACAATTACCGGAAGGGGTTAAATTTTTAAAGGTTTTAACCGAAATAAATAGTGACTTTAATTTTAGACTTGAGGTGCGGCATGGTTCATTTATATACAAATCCCGGTCAGGAAGACATGCAAGTGAATACAACTTATACAAGACCCGTGGAAAATAACGCTTCCCGCGTAATCAAAGCCACGGATTTTGCTATGTCCATTACCGGTAAAAATGCAGAATTCTCCGCTTACGAAGGACAGGGAGCGAATTTGCAGGATATTATGAAAAATGCCGGTGCTATGGACGTAACCGCAAACCGTAATTATATGACGGTAATGTCAAATTCTTTATCTGACGAAGATTACGAAGAACTTATAAAAGAAGGTTACAAACCGGGAGAAACTTCGGTAGAGACCACGGTTACAGTAGTAGATGAAATCAAAGCAAAACTTGCGCAAAGCGGCGTTATTATAGAAGGATACAATGATGATTTGTCTGATGAAGTACTTCAGGAAATTACCGGAAGCGAAAGCGCGGCCAACGCAGTAAAAAAGGCATTCCGTGAAGCCGATATTCCCATGACGGCGGAGAATGCAAGAAATGCGGCGGAAGCGATGCAATTGGCAGGCGAGATTACGGAAGTTACGGATGGTATGTGTGACTATCTTTTGAGAAACGGTATCGACCCAACCATCGACCATTTATACAGAGTGCGATTCTCAGGTGCGGAAGTTTCCGAGAACATGGGAGGTTATTATTCCGATGATATCGGCGGATACATGACAAAGCAGTCTTCTGAATTTGACTGGAAGGCGATGGAAGTAAGACTTTCTAAAACCATTGAAAATGCAGGTCTTCCCGTAAACGAAGATACGATGCAGGAAGCACAGTGGCTGGTAAAGAGCGGTATTTTACTAAATGAAACCAATGTGAAGATTTTACATGATTTAAAAGGTTTAACGATGCCCATGCCGGAAGAAGACGTGGCAAAATGTATTGCCAATGCGATTGCCGACGGCAGAGAAGCAAAGGAAGCGTATTTAAGCAATTCTGCCAGTAAACTTACCGAGGCGGTAAAAGCGTATGAGGACGTACAGTCCTTCAGCTTTGAGGCGGTTAAGGTTGTGGTAGAGGGCGGAAAGTCCTTAAACATCAGAGAACTTCGCGTTGCAATGCAATCAATCCGCGTTGAAGGAAGTATTAGTGAAGACGGAGTTAGTCTTTCGGTTGAAGCGACAAATGCATCAATGGAAGCAGTCAGTGTGACCGGCGGAAAAGAGAATCCGGAACTTGTCAAAGCAATGCGCGTACTGGAAGAAACCCGACTGGCCATGACGGTTGAGAACAATTACAGGCTGATGAAGCTTGGTTACAATATCGAGACAACAGAGCTTTCACAATTGGTAGAAGATTTGAAGGCGGTGGAAGCACAGAAGCAACAGACCCTGTTCCCTAAAGGTATGGAAGCGGCACAGAAAGCGACCCTTTGGCAGGCTACAAATGATAAACTTGTCACCTTAGCTTTTATGCCCGCGGGTACCGTTGGTAAAATGGTTCAGGCAGAAGGTGTACATACCTTATCTTCCGTACACGATATGGGAGAGGCGTTGCGACAGGACTACATTAAAGCCGGTGAACAGTATGAATTGCTTGGCACGGAGGTGCGCAGGGATTTAGGAGATTCCATTAGGAAAGCTTTTAGCAATGTGGATGACATTTTAAAAGATTTGAACTTTGATATCAATGATACCAACCGACGTGCGGTGAGAATTTTAGGATATAATAGCATGGAAATTACGGTATCCAATATAGAGAGTGTCAGAGAAGCGGATGCAGGCTTACAACGCATTATGAATAAAATGACACCTGCGTCAACGTTGCAGTTGATTCGTGATGGCGTCAATCCCTTGGAAACAGATTTGGTGACTCTTGAAGAACATCTGGACGGATACGAAGCGACCGTGGAGCAAACGGCAGAGAAATACAGTAAATTCCTTTTTAAACTGGAAAAGAATCACGAGATTACACCGGAAGAAAGAGAGTCTTACATCGGAATTTACCGCCTTTTACATCAGATTGAAAAGGCCGACGGCGCACTGGTTGGAAATGTATTAAGCCAGGGTGCACAGATGTCTTTTAAGAACCTTTTATCAGCAATGCGTAGCGGTAAAAGCACCGGAATGGATTATTGTATTGATGAAAGCTTCGGCGCGGCAGTGAAGGCGGCCGGTTATGAATTCAATATCAGCAACCAGATTTTAAAAGGATTTGAAAGTACGGTTGTGGGAACAGATGATATTAATGCAGAGGCGACGGCGGAAGATTTAAACGAATTCAGAGAAATTTTATCCGGCGATTATAAAGAAGCGGTGGAAGAACTGATGTATTATAATCAGGAAGTGACACCGGATAACATTCAGTCGATGCAGACGCTTTTGGATAGTCCTAACTTACAGCAGAATGCATGGAGTGTTTTTGCAAATGCAACAGAGAGTGGACGAAAGGGTGGGAACACATCTTCTAAAAAGGCAGAGGGCAGCTTAGCCCCGGAGACGGAAGAACTGCTTGCGAATACGGAAGAAATCAGTGCTTTGGAAGAAGCGGTGTTTGGCCTACAGGATGCTTTTACGGATAAGGAAAGTGTGCAGGAAGCATACGGTAAGTTATTAAAGCAGACGGAGAATCTTCTGGAAGAAAGTATGATGAGCGATGAGGCCGGCAGACTTGATATTAAGTCTATGACAAGTGCTTTTAAACAGCTTTCTTTCAACGGAAACCTGATGAGAGAAGAGAATTACGAAATCCCGGCATATATCGGCGGTAAACTTCAGGGAATCCGGGTTAAAATCGTTCATAAGGGTGAAAGTGACGGCAATGTCATAGCAACTCTTTCTACAGAAAAATATGGTAATATCGTAGCACAGTTCAGACTCACGGAGGAGAAGGTACAGGGCTACATCGCATGTGACAGTGAAGAGGGCACGGAGGCTCTCAAGGCAGACGGAAGATTTGAGGCAAAGCTTTCGGAAGCAGGCAAAGAAGCAGGCGATATCAGATATCTCTACAGTGAGAAACTGGACGGAACCTTTTTGTATCGTAGACATGACAGAAGTGTCGAAGATGCCGGTTCTACCAGAGACTTATATGAAACGGCAAAATTATTTATTATGAGTATGCAGGATACAGAAAGGTAAGGTGACAATATGAGTTTAAGAGTTTCACAGAATATTTCAGCAATTACGGCGCAGAATGCGTTACACAGAACAGATACTAAATTATCTCAGTCTTTAGAGAGATTATCTTCCGGTTTAAAAGTAAACCATGCGAAAGATAATCCGGCGGGAATTGCCATTGCCAAAAGAATGAATTCTCAGATTAAGGGCTTATCCATGGCAGGAGATAACGCCAGCGATGCAATCTCCATCGTAGAAACTGCTGAAGGTGCCATGAATGAAATTCATGCTATGTTACAGCGTATGAGCGAGCTTGCCATTGATGCGGCAAACGGAACCAAAAACGATGCGGACAGAGAATTGCTGGACGCAGAAGTAAAGCAGTTAAAAGAAGAAATCACAAGAATTGCCAAGACTACTGAATTTAACGGACGCCCTCTTTTGGACGGTGGTTTTGATTTAAAGGGTTATGCCAGTGATGCCAATGTAAAAGTGGCGTATTATTCTGACGAAGTGGAAATTAAAGATTTTACATTAACTTCCGTAACATTGGGTCAGGATGAGGATGGAAATCCTTTGGTAACCGATTTGCAGTTGCTTATGGATGGTAGTGAAAAAGCCTTTCCTGCTGATGCACAGTGGGAAGCTGACGGCGATATGGTAACCATCAAAGCAGCAAATGATTTTGAAGTAAAATTGAAAATTACAGGCAGTGCAACTGACGTGAATCTTGATATGACAGGCATCGGAGCAATGCGTATGCAGATTGGTACGGAAGAAGGCCAGGTGCTTGAAATGCGTATTCCTGCCATGAGCCTTGAACTTATGGGTATTGAAGATACAACTATTGGAACTCAGGCAGATGCAAAAGAAGCAATTGATAAAATCGCAGAGGCAATCAATTATGTTTCTTCTGCCCGCTCCAGATTGGGTGCTTATCAGAACCGCCTGGAGTCTACCAATGCAAGTCTGGACATTACCCATGAGAATATGACCGGTGCATATTCGCGCATTATGGATGTTGATATGGCAAGTGAAATGACGGAATTCACCAACCAGCAGGTATTGTCGCAGGCCGGAACTTCCATGCTGGCTCAGGCCAATGAAAGACCTCAGCAGGTATTGCAGTTATTACAGTAAGCAAGGGGGATAAAATATGACCAGCGAAAAGAAACAGGCATATACCCTGCGTATTTCTCAGGCGAATAAAACAGGACTGGTAGTTATTCTGTATGAAATGTTTTGCGATTATGTAAAAGAAGCGGAAGAAGGCATCTTATCAAATGACAAGGTTGTCATAAAAGAAAGCCTCGGCAAAGCCAGAGGCTGTGTAAATGAGTTGATGGAGTCCTTGCATTTAGAGTATGAAATTGCACAGAATCTGCTACAACTTTATCTTTATGTATATCGCGAATTATTAAAATGTGAGATGGATAAAGATGTCGTGCATATTTCCAATACGATGCAAGTCATGCAATCATTAAAAGAGACCTATGCTATTGTCAGCCGTGAAGACAAATCGTCACCGGTTATGAGCAATGCCCAGACTGTGGTTGCGGGCCTGACGTACGGACGCAACGACGTAAATGAAAATATGACGGATCAGGGTGCATACAGAGGCTTCTACGTGTAAGCTGCAGGAGTATCCGCCATAAGAAGGGATGGATTTCGTGAGGAGGAATCCTGCGTTTCTTCAGGCAAATTGTGTATTTTTTCCGCTTGTAAAAGCAGATAGCGATATCGTTTTAGGGCTGAATTTACCTGGAAGATATAGCAGTCAATTAAATCAGGATCTGTTGCATTATCAAAGCCGCAGTAAGCACTTTCCAAAGCAATCATGGCCTTTTTGATTTCTTCTCGGAGGAGTTCGTCATTGTCGGTTTCGCCGGGAGTGGTTTCGTAATCTAACTGGCAGTAAGCAATTTGCATGGGGAACCTCCTTATGTTTTTATAAAATAATAACCAATCTGCCGCCGGTCAAAAGCCGGCGGTTTTTATGGTTATTTTTAGTATTGGTAAATAAAAGAAAAATATACATTTCAGAAAAAAAATATATTTTAAGATATTAAAAGTTATATTTGTAACGGTTTGTACATAAATTGAAAAGAGGGAAAAATAGTGAGGTAAAAATTGACACACATCAATATTCCGTTTTTGGTGCTTGCTATACTGGCGGTTGCAATTGTATTGCTAATCGGACGAAAAAGACCGGATTATGCAATTAATTTTTTTCTGCGCATCGGTTTGTGTTTCGTATCCATATATTTTATCAATCAGGTATTGGCAGATAAGGGGATTTGTGTCTGTGTGGCAATGAATGTTGTTACTTTTTTAGTGTGCGGATTTCTTGGATTTCCAGGGCTTTTCCTTCTTTATGGATTATCTTTTTGGAACCTGTTTGTAGGGTTTTAACAAAAATAAAAAACTTGAAAAAAACTACTTTACAATTTCTTCGGATGCTCATATAATGCAAGACACAACAGGAGCATCTGATGAATGTCTCATCTTATTTTTCACGCAGATTTCTCTGCAAATGTTCCATTTTTCAAAAATTCATAGGGGGTATTTCTTATCGTAGTTTTACTGATTCTTTTATTGTGTGCGGTTATAACGGATTTATCCGAGACACGTATTCCCAATTTCATTATTATCACAGGGATAATATCCGGAATTTTTTATCGTGTTTTATGTGAAGGAGACAGAGGGTATGGAGTGCTTGTTCTGGGGATACTGCTTCCGGTCGTTATTTTCTTTCCCTTGTTTATGATACGAGCAATGGGTGCCGGAGATATTAAGTTGTTTGCGGTTACAGGGACCTTTTTTACTGTCGGACAAAATATAAGATGTATTGTGATTGCTATTTTAATCGGAGGAGTTTTTGCGTTGGTTAAAGTGTTGTTTTACAAAAATATCAGAGAACGGTTTCGATACATGTTTTCCTATCTGGGTAATGTCTTTCGGCATATAATGTCAGGTCAGATTTACGCGATACCATATATGGACAGAGACGATTCGGCAACGGTAAAAACAGTTGGGATTAAGTTTTCTCTCCCTATTCTTTTGAGTGTAATTTGGGTAATGGGAGGCAGTATATGAAAAGAAAGCAGATTGTAATTTGTGACAGTAATGAAATTTACGCAAGAAGGTTACAGGAATATATCAGTCAACAAAAAATGCCCGGATGCAAACCGGAATTCTATACGAACCGGGAACGGTTCCTGGAGTACATCAAAGTTCATTCACCGCAGGTATGCGTAGTATCTGAAGATTGGCTGTTGCAGGATGATTTTCAAAAAGTGCTGGAGCAAAATACCGGACAGATATTGATTCTGTCGGAAGAAGATGAGGGTGCGGATAACAGCATATATCGTTATCAGAGTGCAGATTGTTTTTTAAAGTGCCTATATGAGCTGGCCAATATAAAGAATCTGTCTGACACAGGTGGTATGGGGACGAAACGCAGCAAGCTGATCGGTGTTTATACACCAATCGGAAGATGTTTACAAACTTCTTTTTCTCTGGTTTTGGGTCAGATGTTGGCATCAAAACATAAAGTCTTATATCTCAATTTCGAGTCATACTCGGGTTTCACACAAATGATGCAGCGGAATTTCAGCGCAGATATGGCTGACCTACTGTACTTTCTTAAAAATCTGTCTCAGGATTTTTCACAACAATTTACCAATATGAAGCAGACCATTAATGGGTTGGATTATATTCCGCCGGCTTTTTCGTATATGGATATTTCCCAGGTTCTTCCTGAGGAGTGGGCGCATTTTATGACAACTTTGGAGGAGATGGGAGAGTACGAGTATATTATTTTGGATCTTACGGATTATGTGCAGGGACTCTATCAGATTCTCAGGTCCTGTACATACGTGTATACCGTGACACGAAATGAAGGAATAGCTCTATCCAAGTTGGAACATTATGAAAATGTATTAAAAGAATTATCATACGAAGACGTATTGGAAAAAACCAAAAAATGCAGTTTTCCGGTGTTCCGACAATTGCCGATGCATGCAGAGGATTTAATTTATTCCGAGCTGGCGGAATACGTAAGAAAAATAGTAAGAGAGGATTTTAGTTATGACCGGTGATGAGTTAAAAGCATATATTCATACTGAGGTTCGGCAACGCATGGATCTGACGCGGGAAATGGAAGATGAAGAGATTATGGAGTTGATTTGCCGAATCATAACCGAAGTCGGTAAGGAACAGTATTTAAGTATACGTTTGAAGGAGGAACTGGCGGCTACCGTATTTGCATCCGTGCGCAAGCTGGATATTTTACAGGAGTTGGTAGATGACGACGAAGTAACGGAAATTATGATAAATGGTCCGAATGAAATTTTTACCGAAAAGAAGGGTAAAATTACCCGTTGGAACAAAAGCTTTGAATCCGCAGAAAGATTGGAGGATGTAATACAACAGATTGTGGCCTCCTGTAACCGTGTGGTAAATGAAAGCTCACCGATTGCAGATGCGAGGCTTCTAAACGGTTCACGTGTAAATATTGTTTTAAGACCGCTTGCAATTAACGGTCCCATCGTTACCATACGACGGTTTCCGGAAATTGCAATTACCATGGAGGATTATGTTTCATGGGGAAGCATTAGCCCGGAGGCGGCAGTGTTTCTTAGGAAAGCAGTACAATTTGGATATAACATTTTTATATCCGGCGGTACCGGTTCCGGAAAGACTACATTATTAAACGTTTTATCAGGATATATTCCCCGGGACAGTCGTGTTATTACCATTGAGGACAGCGCAGAACTTCAGATTAAAGGAGTAGAGAATCTGGTTCGCCTGGAGACCAGAAATGCCAATCGTGAAGGTTGTGCGGAAATCAGTATGAGAGATTTGATTAAGACAGCTCTTCGAATGAGACCGGATCGGATTATTGTAGGTGAGGTAAGAGGGGCAGAGGCTTTTGATATGCTACAGGCTTTTAATACCGGTCATGACGGAAGTCTTTCCACGGGACATGCCAATAGTGCCGGGGATATGCTAATGCGATTGGAAATGATGGTTCTTATGGCCAAAGATTTGCCATTGTCTGCCATACGACGACAGATTGCCTCCGGCATCGATATTTTGGTTCACTTGGGTAGAATGCGGGATCGTAGCAGAAAAATTATGGAAATTACTGAAATAAAAGGTATTGCAGATAATGAGATTGTTTTAAATCCTTTGTTTGCTTTGGAGGATGGGGAGACCGGCCTGGTTCCCATAAATTCGCTGGAAAATACATGGAAGTGGGTAGAGGAGTGAAATGAAGTATAATACATATTTATTTTCTTTTAAAGAAAAGGGTTTGATTTGCCTGCAATGGCTGTTGATTTCTGCAATAATTGCATACTTTTTTTACCGTTCCCTGCCGGCAGGAGTAATGTGTGTATTTTTTATGCCGCTTTATTTTAAGTGGAAAAGGAAACAGGCTGTTAAAAAACGAAAATGGGAATTGACCTTGGCATTTCGAGAAGCGGTGGTTATGGTTTCGGCAAATTTACAGGCGGGAAATTCGGTGGAAAATGCCTTTCGCAGAACTTATACGGATTTAAAGGGTTTGTATGGAGAAACTGCGGATATCACAAATGAATTTCTTATGATTGGCAGAGGATTGGATAATAATTTGGTGTTAGAAAATCTTTTGCTTGATTTTGGAAACAGAAGTGATGTGGAAGATATAAAAGATTTTGCGGAAATATTTTCTGCAGCAAAGAGAACCGGCGGAAATTTAAGAGAAATTATTGCGGATACGGCAGATATTATCAGCGATAAAATTGAAATCAAAAGAAATCTTCGCATTTTAATCAGTGAAAAACAGTTTGAACAAAAGATTATGAGTATTATACCTTTTTTTATACTGATTTATATCGGCTTTACTTCGCCCGGATATTTTGATTCTTTATATCATAATTGGGGAGGAATCGGAGTAATGAGTGCCTGCCTTGTAGCTTATGTGTTGGCTTTATTATGGGGTATGAAAATAACGGCAATAGAAGTTTAGGAGGTTACATGTCAAAGAATCGGAAGAGAGGTTTGCTGATTTTGGGGATTGGAATAATGGTTGTCATGGTATCCCTGTTCCTTCCTGCAAAAAATAAAATATTAAATACGGAAAATCAAATAGAAAGGAATACATACGGAGGCGGAGAAAGGGATGTTTCATTGCTTGTTGTATCTTCTCTGGGAGAAAACAGCGTGGATTACAGCATCGGTGAAAGAAAATACACGCAAGCGGAAGCACAGGAGATGCTATCGGATTTTATATCGCTTATTGAAGTACAGGTATTGGGTGAAAATGTTTCTCCGGATAATATCTCATCGGATTTGAATTACGTTGATGAAGTAGAAGGATATCCGTTTGAAGTTTCGTGGAGTTGTGACCATAGTGATTTGATTGGTACAGAGGGAAACATCAGGGAAGAAATAAAAGAAAATACGCCGGTTATGTTGGCTGCCAATATAGAATATGAGGAATTGGAGTATGAGCATATATTTCCGGTGGTCTTGGTTCCGCGCGAATATACATCTCAAGAGCAGTGGCTCAACGACATAGAAGATGCCGTTTATCTGGCGGATAAAGAAAGCAGCAATGATCCGTTTGTAACTTTGCCGCAACAGGTAAACGGAAAAGAGATTTCATGGAAAGAAAAACGTAGTAACAAAGGATTACAAATTGGCGTTTTTTGTATGGTCATAGCAATGATATTTTTCTTTTCCGACTCGGTGGAAGCAAGAGAGAATCAGAAAAAAAGAGCGGAGGAAATAAGAAAAGAGTATCCGGAGTTTGTCTTGAAATGTTCCATGTTAATCGGAGCAGGAATGACCATAAGACAGGCATTTGAACGTCTTGCGCGGAGTTATCAACAGGGATTGGTAAAGAAAAAGGCTTTGTATGAAGAGTTAATAATTGGAGTAAGGGAATTGGGAAATGGAGTGCCGGAACGGCTGGTATATGAAAATTTCGGAAAAAGATGCGGAATACGTGAAACAGAAAAATTTGGACATATTATGTCTCGAAATTTAAAAAAAGGTTCCGATGGGTTAAAAAAGGCATTGCGGGAAGAGGCGCAGGAAGCAATGGAAATGCAGAAAGAATCAGTAAAGAAACAGGGAGAAACCGCCGGTACAAAATTGCTGTTTCCAATGTTGATTCTACTGTTGATTGTAATGGTTATTATTATGATTCCCGCATTTAGCACTTTTAACATATAAAACAGGAAAGGAGGAATTTTTATGAGTTTAAAAAAGCAAATCAGCGCATTTTGGCGAGATGAAAGCGGCTTATCAACGGTAGAAATTATTCTGATTTTAGTCGTATTAATTGCACTTGTATTAATCTTTAAGGATGAAATGATTGAGATTGTAGAAAGTATTTTTGAAAATATCAATAAAAAAATTAAAAAGATTTAGAAAAAGAAGGGAGGGATTGCTGCGTGAAAAGTGGACAGATTACCATATATTTTACATTGGTATTTACATTAATATTATCGTTGTTTCTTTCGGCGTTTGAGGCGGCAAGAGGCAGTCATTTGAAGGTGAGAATGGAAAATGCGGTTCAAACGGCAATCCACTCCGCTTTCGGGGAATATCACAGAGAATTGTTTGAGCGATATGGATTGCTTTTCATTGATACTTCATATATGAGCTCTGTGCCGGATTATCATAAACTGGAAGGACGGTTGGAAGAATATCTTGAATATAATTTAAATCCGGACGAAGAACAGTCTCTTTTATTTGCCAGAGATTGGTATGGAATACAGGATTATAACGTAAATCTTACGGACATCAGGCTTGCCACTGATGACGGAGGACGGATTATGCGAAATCAGGCAGTGAATTATATACAAAATTATGTGGGAGGTGACTGGATTGAGGAGGTCCGTTCGTGGATAACCGTTACCGAAAATGAAAAGTTAAATGAAGATCGTTTTGCGGAATATCGTAAAGAAATGGAGGAAGCAGAGGAAACGGAGAATATAGATTCTTTGTTGGGAACAGAGTGGGAAAATGGTATCGGACTGCCGTCTTTGGATTTTTTGAGTACCTATTCTGATTCGACGATATGGCAAAATGTGTACAGTAATCAGGCGGGTATATCCATGAAAGCTTTTAATCCACTGGAGCATGTTTCTTTTCGGATTAAGAATCAGGGAACCGGTACGTTGGAAGAGGAGCAATGGGATATAACACAAAATCTGTTTTTCGGTGAATATATCATTCGTATGATGGGGAACTACACAAATGTCAGGGAAAATTCTAAATTAGACTATCAGGTTGAGTATATTTTATTTGGCAGTGGGCAGGACTGCATAAATTTTACCATGATGTTGGAAGCTCTGTTTCTGTTTCGGGGAAGTGCCAATTTGGTTATGCTGTTGTCAGATAGTGAAACTCAGGAATGGATAAAAGTAATATCTGAATTGGGATTGTTAATTGGAATTCCTCCGGAATTATTAGTTGTATTAGTTAACGTCTGTTGGGTAGGCGCAGAGAGTTTGGAAGATGTAAAAAGTCTGATAAAGGGAGAAAAAGTCGCTTTGTTAAAAAAGCCGGAAGATTTTTCTGTTGATATAGAATATGTGCTACTGGGAGGGCATGATGATATATTGCCGGACAATAGTGTGCAGAACAATACATATGCATGTTTGGGTTATGAGGATTACCTAAGAATATTTTTGTTTTTTCTTCCGGAGTCAATCAAAACATTTCGATGTATGGACATGATGGAAGCAGATATTCGGATGACAGAAGGAAATGAGTATTTTCGAATGGATGCATGTGCTGATGCGGTGGGTATGGAGATAGGAGTAACCGACAGTTATGAGCATTTTTATATCATGGAACGTAAATACAGTTATTATTAGAAAGGTGTTGAGGAGTGGTCAAAAACGTCCTTTTTCCGTGGGTATCTTATAAAATCAATTCTGCTCTCTCTTGTTCTTCGGGTTATATATAAATTATCATATCTTTGCCTAAGAAAAAGGATGTTTTTGATCACTTCTGTAAGTAAAATATGCATTTAAAAAAAGCAAGTATTACGGTAGAAGCTGCTTTGGTATTACCGCTTTTCTTATTTCTTCTTATAAACATTATTTCCATATTTGAAATGATACATATACATACCGTACTGGATTCTGCACTTAGTAGCGTGGGAAGGGAAATTTCTTCCTATGCACCTATGGTAGAAGATTTTGAAAATGTATTAATCACAGAGATTTATGTAAAAGAAAGGGTAATGGAAATTGCAGGGCGTGATAAGATTAATCATTCCGTTATTATAGGCGGAACAAAAGGAATTGTGCTATGGCGTTCTGAACTTAAAGAGAACAATGATGTTATTGATTTGGTAATGACTTATCGTGTAGAGCCATGGTTGCCGGTCTTTGGTGTGGGAGAAATGACGTTGGTTAACCGATGTTATGTGAAAACTTACACCGGGTATGAAGAGGGTGACGGTTCGCAAAATGATAAGAAATATTATGTGGCGGATACGGGAGAGGTTTATCATTTGTATCGTAGTTGTACGCATTTACAATTTTCTATTAGCCAAATTGAAATAACGGAATTGAAAAATGCACGGAATGAGAATGGTGGAAAATATAAACCCTGTGAAATTTGTTGGGATGAAAACACACCACAAAACCGATGCTATATCACTACACAAGGAGACCGGTATCATTCGTCCGTGTCATGTACGGGTTTGAAAAGAACAATTTATATAATTAATGCGAGTCAAATCGGAAATAAGCCATTGTGCTCCAGATGTGGAGGTCAATAATCTGTAATGTTAGAACTGATTAGAATTATTATAACAGGTGTTTTTATCGTAATTGAGGGTATTAGAGATTTGCGTCAAAGAAAAATATCCATGGGAATGGTTACTTTTTATGGAGCTTTGGCAATATTTATTCAAGCAGTAAATATCAAAGAGCAGTGGTTTAGTATTCTGGGTGGAATATTGGTTGGAGTATTTTTGCTTCTTTTATCTAAAATAACGCGAGGGAAAATAGGCGAAGGTGACGCATGGATATTGATTGTAACCGGAATTTCGCTGGGATTTCGCAATAATCTGATACTCTTGCTATTGTCATTGTGGGTTGCGTCAGTGGTTTCGATTTTCCTTCTGTTATTTCAAAAGGTCAAAAGAAAAACAGAAATGCCGTTCGTATTTTTTATGATTCCCGGATATATATGGCTATTGCTGATAGTGAGATAGAGAGGATGAGTTATGCAACGATACAGAAAAGGTAGTTTTACGATAGAAATTACAATTTTAATGCCATTTATTTTGACGATAATCATCATTATATCTTTTTTTACGTTGTATGTATATAATCGTAACATTATGAAAAATGCCGTTGAACGTGGAGTAAGGCAATGCTTTTATTATGAGAATGAAAGCAATGAGGAGATACAAAAGGCGTGTGAAGATGTGATACTTGCAGATCTGGAGCAGCACATGGTGGGTGTTGATGAGGTGGAACTGGAGGTTATGGTTACAGTGAATAAAGTAAAGGTAATCATAACCGGGAAATTAGATGTACCGGAAGTTATTGAATTGGAGAATATATCTACAGAGGGTATTTGGGGGTATGATATCCGGGCTGGAGAGAATCGTGTCAATCCTGCTGAGATACTTAGAGACGGAAAACAGATACGAGATATTTTTCAGAAAATAGGGGAGGGCAACGAGAAAGATGGAAATTAGCTATAAACGAGACTTAAACCATAATTTTATGATTATTCAATGTGATTGTGAAGCGTCGTATGAGTTAAAGATGGTATGCAAAAACAAAATTAAGGGATTGTTGAATGCTCATACAAATATGTTTAATGGCAGTTGTGAGATATATTATGATATCAGCTCCAAACAACCGATTGACAGAATATATGGCAAAAAGGAAATGGATGCGGAAGATTTGCGGATATTATTACTGTCAATTAAAATGGTAATAGAAGAAACGGGGAAATTTTTACTTGATATTAATCATGTTTTGTTCTCTCCTGAATTATGTTATTGCAATCCGGAAGAGAAACGTTTGGAATGGGTTTTTTACCCCGGGAATGAAAGTGGCGGTTTAAGCAAAATAGCAGAGTTTGTCATTGACAGGGTAAATCATTCTGATAGTAATGCTGTGGATGCGGCATATAAATTCTTTAAACTTATAAAGTCAAATATAATATCGGTTGGGACAATTGAAAATATTTTGGAGGAGATGGAAATAAAGGAAGCGGAGCAGAATGTAGAATCGGACAGTATAAATTATACGGAGATTATACCTGATATGCCTAGACAAACAGAGACTGTTCGGCAGCAGGATACTATTGCAAATAAATTGAAAAATAAAGTTAAGGATTTGTGGAGAAGTAAGATAAATGCGGATAAAAAAGGACTGCCCGATGTAAAAATGCCCGGGAAAGAAGTGAGGTGGGAAACGTACGGGTTGGACGAACCGGAGAGTTTTAACGGAGAAACCGTGGTAATGGGAATGAATGTCAATCTAACAGAACATAGACTTCGTAATGTGAAAAAAACAGGAGATTTTGTTTATTTGGATAAATTACCTTGTGTTTTCGGTAAGTTGGAAACCTGTGCAGATATTGTACTAAGTGATAACAGTGTGAGTCGTGTTCATGCACAGATTTTTGAAGATAAGGGAGAATTATATCTGCAGGATCTGAATTCTACAAATGGTTCTTATGTGAATAGTCTGGCTGTGGAAAATAATGAAATTGTTCGTTTGAAAAGCGGGGACGAGATTGCCTTTGGGAATGTAAGATATATATACGAATAGTTGATTTTTCTTCATAAAAATCGTATATTTTATATGTACGAGGGTGTAAATGATGAAAGAACAATTAAAAGCTTTTTTGACATTGGAAGGATATACGGCGGTAGTATCTAATTTGCCGGAATTCCTTGTTTTTTTAAAAAAAGAATATCGACATGTAAGTGTAATATATATCATGGATGTGGATAAAGAAAACTTTTATACACAGGAACGGTATGATTCGGTCTATAACAGTGCCTGCAATTTACTCAAAAAAAATGGAATAGATGAAATGCATATCATGACAATTATCATTTCTGATAATCCGTCCCGTGCGTCAGAAATATGTAAGCATGATAAATATGCATGGATACTCAATCCTCAAACCAAGGAACTTGTAATTGGGGAGGATAAGGTTGAAGATTTTTATGGTTTAAAAGCCATGTTGGAAGTGTTTTTGAGACAACCGGAGGCTGCTTCACAGCAAATTAGAGAAGCAAAAGAGCTTGTGTTATCAGAGTTAAAAGAACAGGAGAAGAAACTTCTTAAAAGTATATATGTTCCGTGGGTAGCATATAGTTTAGTGGCTTTAAATATTGTGGTTTATATTGTATGTACATCTTTAGGTGAAGTGGTGTATAATATAGGAGGATTAAGTGTTGCAACGGTTCTAGGAGACGGTCAGTGGTATCGCTTGATTACCGGAATGTTTCTTCACTATGATTTATCACATGTTTTTAATAATATGTTGATATTGTATCTGTTGGGGAATATGATAGAGAAACGGTTGGGAAGATGGCAGTTTGCATTAACATATCTTTCGTGTGGTGTTTTTGCAGGCTTGGTGTCTTTGGGAATTATGTATATGCGAGATGCTGATGCTGTCAGTTTGAGTACAAGCGGAGCTGTTTACGGTATTTTTGGTTTGGCTTTGGTTATGGAGTTTACAACTATTCATTGGCGTAGAATCAGTTTTCGGACCATAAGCCGGGTGATTTTGATTCTGTTATGTATTGTTGTGAGTGTGTACGTTGATTCGCAGATCCCCGGAAACAATTATGAAGCTCACGTTGGAGGCTTATGTTTAGGTGCCATGATTGGAATGGCATGGTATTTTAAGCAACTAAGAAAAACAAGGGAGAAAAAGTATGAAAATTAACATTTATTATGGTGGAAGAGGGCTGATTGGGGACCCTACCTTATATGTTATTCATAAAATGCAAAAGGTTCTGGAAGAATTAAATGTAACGGTAGAAAAGTATGACTTATATGAGAGTAAAAATGCAATTACAACGTTACCGAACACGTTAAAGGATGCAGATGGAATCATTCTTGCCAGTACAGTGGAGTGGTATGGTATAGGCGGATATATGCAGACTTTTTTAGATGCGTGCTGGCTTTATGCGGATAAAGAGAAATTAGCGCAAATATACATGTGCCCTGTAGTTATGAGCACGACTTATGGAGAACGTGACGGAAAGTTGACACTGGCAACTGCGTGGGAAATATTGGGAGGTCGTCCTTGTAGCGGAATTTGCGGATATATTCCGGAAATATCCATGTTGGAATGTAAGGAAGAATATGATCGCTTAATTGAAAAGAAAGCGGAGAACATGTATAGAACAATTAATCAGAAACTTACAAGTTTTCCGGCAAGTAATCAGGCTGTAAAGCAGAAGGTTTCTTATACGCAGAACATTGCGTTGACGCCACAGGAAACGGAACAGTTATCTATGTATGCTTCCGATGATAATTATGTGCAGCGACAAAAAGAAGATATCAAAGAGCTGACCAATATGTTTAAGGATATGATGGAGAATCGCGAAGCTGATGAGAAACAGGGATTTACAGAAGATTTTATCAGTCATTTTAAGCCGCAGGCAGGATTTTCTGCAATTTTCAGAGTTGTGATTAAAAATTATAAGAAGCCTATGATTATTCGGGTTCAGAATTCTAAATTTGAATGCTTTTACGGAACTTCGGAATATGCAGACGTGGAGTTGCAGACGGAAGAAAATGTAATTTCTGATATTATTTCAGGGAAAACCACATTTCAGAATGCCTTTATGAATGGTAATATGACTATGAAGGGTGACTTTAAATTATTAAGAAATTTAGATCATATTTTTACATTTTCGGGAAATGTAGAAGATGACGGCATGTTTATGTAAAAGCGAAGGAGAGTTAAAAATGATAAAGGATGATTGTATTTTTTGTAAAATAGCTAACGGAGTAATTCCTACCAATTCCATTTATGAAGATGATAAATTTCGGGTAATATTGGATTTGAGTCCTGCAACCAAAGGACATGCGTTGATTTTACCAAAGGAACATTTTGCGAATATTTACGAGTTGCCGGAGGAATGGGCAGCGCAAGTGATGGTTCTTGCAAAAAAGATGGCTATGACAATGACAGAAAAGTTAAAATGTGATGGCTTTAATCTGGTGCAGAATAACCATGAATGTGCAGGTCAGACGGTTTTTCATTTTCATTATCATTTAATTCCGCGATATATCGGAGATGGTCAGGACATACAGTGGAATCCTACCAAACCTACAGAAGAAGAATTGAAGGAAGTTTATAATATTTTAACAAACTAATGGTATAATTATCCAAATAAATTAATTTGGAGGCAAAAATGGAAGAAAAAAATATTACAGAAACTGCTGAACCTGAAGTGGAGGAATTAACGCCAATCGAAAAACTAAATAAGATGCGCAAAGCTTTTCGTAATGCGGATGTTTTATGGAAAGTAATAACTTCCGTTGTTATTTTGATGACGTTTGCGTATATTTATTTTGCATATATAAAAATGATGTTCGGGGATGGTTTGTTGCGTATTATTTTGGCAATAGTATTTTTGGTAGCAATTCCTTTTTGCCTGTATATATTGCCTATGTTATTAAAGATGTCTACAAAATTTAAGGCGTATAATACGGAGTATAAGAACAATTTTTTGCAAGAAAAAATTCATGAGGAATTTCCGAAGGCAGATTATAAAAGTAAGGATCGTATATCAATTAAAGAAATAAGCGAGTGTTCTATGATTAAAAAAGCCCGTTCCGTGAATGCAAATGATTGTATTGAAGGTACTTATAAGGGCATAGATTTCCTGCGTTATGACATGGAATTGTCATATAAGAAAGGACGACAGACTTCCGATTGCGTCTTAATTGTGTGCAATAACAGAACAGAGCTTAACAGTGAGATTCAAATTATCGACAGAGATTTCCGCATTGGCAAGTCTGTTTATGAGAAGCCGGAAGCCTATTTGGAATATCCGACACAGGATGAGGATTTTGATCGAAAGTTTGTTGTATATATACAGAATAAAGAAGATGCCAATTCTTTTGTTGATAAAGAATTACGGAAAAAATTGTCTAAGTTTGCAGGCGGTGGTCCTTTGGCAGCCTTTTTTGATAAAAAGAAAGTATATTTAATTGTAAAAAGAAAAAAAGATGCTATGGAGGCACCTGTTTATAAAAAAGTAAGGGATTCTGCTTGTAGAAAAGAAGCAGAAAAAGAAATGAATGTTATCAAAAAGTGGGTTGAACTTTTGGATGACTGCGTCGTGAAATAATTACGATTTGGATTGGGATGATTTGATTTGTTCCGGGAGCACGGGATAAACAAGTTTTCTTAAGCTTAGGGATAAAAACATTTTGGCGATGTCCGGAATGATAAACGGAAGAATACAAACTTGTAGAACCGGTATCATTTCGGACATGTTTTTTATGTCGGAATAAGCGAACAGAAACCAGGCAGTGCCACATACATAGCAAGACAGAAGACCTAAAACCATGGCGATGATTCTTGCGGGCGTTTTTTTGCCCAATAATGTAACGATGAGCCAATAAATAAATGCAAGCGGAATAAAACCTATGATATAGCCTCCGGTATTACTTAGTAACACGCCTATGCCCCCGCGGAATCCGGAAAAAACAGGAACACCAACAGCTCCGAGCAGTATATAAAGAAGGACAGAAAAAGTGCCCTTTTTTCCGCCGAGCAATTCTAATGTAATGAATACCCCCATTGTTTGAAGTGTAATGGGAATTACGATAGGAATTGTAATGTAAGAACAAAGGGCAATGATAATTGTAAAAAAAGAGCAATAAACCATAGAAAGGATACGATTACTTCCGGATGCCTTTGTATGGTTCATATGTATATGCTCCTTTCATAAAATGTTAAGGTCTGTTAATGACTGCATCTTCAATCAAGCTGATTACTTTGTCAACTGCGTTCAGCTGAGAGCTCTGCGACATTGTTTCAATGTAACTTTTTCGATTGCAATACAGTTCGTATACCTTTTCAACCAAGGTAGTTTCGTCCAAGTCATCTTCATTTAATACTAAAGAATATCCCTGAGATTCAAATGATTTAGCGTTTAAGATCTGATCTCCTCTGCTACTGGTAGCAGGAAGGGGTATCAAAAGATTAGGTTTTTTTAGTGCCAATAATTCGCATATTGCATTTGCTCCGGCTCTGGAGATGACTACATCAGCCAGAGAAAGTACATCTTTTAAATCGCTTTTTAAATATTCAAATTGAGCATATCCTTTTTGGTTCAATAAAAGATTGTCGACTCTGTCTGTACCACAGATATGAACAACTTGAAAGTCCTCCAGAAGTTTTGGTAAGGCTGCACGTACGGCTTTATTAATTGCTACAGAGCCGGAACTACCGCCGATTACCATAATAACAGGAAGGTTTGCGTTGAATTTACACAGATTCATTGCAGCAACTTTATCACCTTTTAATAATTCTTTTCGAATAGGAGAACCGGTCAAAACCGCTTTATCTTCCGGGAGATTATTTAAAGTTTCCGGGAAGTTGCAACATACCTTCGAGGCAACGGGAATGCATAGCTTATTGGCGAGACCCGGAGTCATGTCAGATTCGTGAATGATACAGGGGATTTTTAGTGAAGCTGCTGCGCGGACGATAGGAACACTTACAAAACCACCCTTTGAAAAAACAACATCCGGTTTTAAATCTTTTAATATTTTTTTTGCGTCACCATATCCCTTCATTACACGAAAAGGATCTGATAAATTTTTCAAATCGAAATATCTTCGAAGTTTTCCGGTAGATACGCCGTAATATGGAATATCAAAATCGGTGACGAGTTTTTTTTCAATACCCTCGTGGGAGCCGATGTAGTGAATATCATATCCCAGTTCCTTTAATCTGGGTAAGAGTGCAATGTTAGGGGTAACATGGCCGGCAGTGCCGCCACCTGTCAGAACGATGCGTTTCATGAAACGTCCTCCAATGTGTATTATATTAAATTCTGATACTATATAATATTAGATTATTGCTGAATGGTTATTGATTTAAGGCTGCTTCCAACGCGTTTGCCAACTGATCGGGGCAAGAGGTACTTTTGAAACCACAACGAATCCCGCGAAGCTTGTTTATAGCGTCTCGTGCATTCATTCCTTCAGCCAGGCGAGCCAGCCCCTGAGTATTTCCATGGCAGCCTCCTGTAAATTTTACTTGTGTAATTATTTCGCCGTCTAATTCTACATCGATAGCTTGTGAACAGACACCTTTGGGAATATATCGCATAATAAGACTCCATTCTGTTTTTTATTTTATATTAAAATGGATTATAACAGAAAAAAATGTCGATTTCCACTGTTTATCAGAAAAATGAAAGGGGAATTTGTCGATAAAAACCCATTGTCTTTGGCTTGTTTCGTAAAAGAGTTTTTTCTATACTGTTACTATTCCCAAAAATATATTTTTGAAACGGAGGATAGTATGGAATTATTTAAAGATGACTTTTTTTTGAAATCGTCCATTTTTTGCATTACATTAAGTTTAATCTGCCAGATTGTTGCGGGTGTGTTATACCAAAGCATGATTCAGGAAACCGATAATATGTCAGCCACGGATAATAAAATGTTGAAGCAGTGTAAGCTCAAGTTTGCAAATTGTTACCAATTGAATGGGGGAGTGGCGAATATTCCGGTTTTTGTGGATAAATTCATTAATCGCATAAAAGTCGGTTTTCTTACACTGCCCGGATTATCTGTATTTTCCGGACAAATTATGTTGCTTTCGGTATTTCTTTGCGGTGTGGGAATATATCGACGGATTGTGGAAGGGCGGCATATGGTTGAATTATTTCCGTATTACATTGTCAGTCTGTTTGGTTTATATGCCTATTTTAGTATATCATCCTTGGTGGACATAAAAGGTAAGAGAGAAGTTTTGAAAATTAACATGATTGATTATTTGGAAAATCATATGATTAGTCGCTTGAAAGTATTACCTCGGGATCGCATTGAAAGAGATTTTATGGAAGAGGAGACACTGGAAACAGAGCAACCGAAATTCGGACGAAAGGAAAAACAGGAGCTGGAACAGCTGTTACAGGAATTTTTATCTTGAAAAAGGGCCTTATTTTTGCTACACTTTACAAGGAACTTGACATTTTATAAATGTTTCAATAAATAAAGGATAAAAAGGAGAAAATCACATGAGTAAAAAAGTAGCATTTGATTATTCCAAAGCAGCACCCTTTATCAGCGCTAACGAAATGGAACTGATGAAGAAGCTTACACTTGACGCAAAAGAATTACTGGTTTCTAAGACCGGTGCAGGAAATGATTTCCTTGGTTGGATCAATCTTCCTGTAGACTATGACAAGGAAGAGTTTGCAAGAATTAAAAAGGCAGCAGAGAAGATTAAGAACGATTCAGAAGTTCTCTTGGTTGTTGGTATCGGCGGTTCTTACCTTGGTGCAAGAGCAGCAATCGAATTCTTGAGACACAGCTTTTACAATGTTGTTGATAAGAGCATCCGTAAAACTCCCGAAATTTATTTCGTTGGTAACTCAATCAGCTCTACATATTTAAAGCACTTGATTCAGGTAATCGGCGACAGAGATTTCTCTATCAATATGATTTCTAAGTCAGGTACAACAACAGAACCTGCTATTGCATTTCGTGTTTTAAAGAAGATGGCAGAAGAAAAGTACGGTAAGGAAGGCGCAGCTAAGAGAATCTATGCTACCACAGATAAGGCCAGAGGATCTTTGAAGGGTCTTGCTACAGAAGAAGGATACGAAACATTTGTTGTGCCCGATGATATCGGTGGACGTTTCTCCGTTCTTACAGCAGTTGGTTTACTTCCCATCGCAGTAAGCGGTGCTGATATTGACAAGTTAATGGAAGGTGCAGCAAGCGGAAGAGAACGTGCATTAAACAACGCGTTCGAAGAAAACGATGCTCTCCTTTATGCGGCAGCTCGTAATATCCTTCTTAGAAAAGGAAAACAGATTGAAATTCTTGCTAACTACGAACCCAGCGTACACTTCGTATCTGAATGGTGGAAGCAGTTATACGGCGAGAGTGAAGGTAAGGATCAGAAGGGTATCTTCCCTGCAAGTGTTGACTTAACAACAGACTTGCACTCAATGGGACAGTTTATCCAGGACGGTTCCAGAAATATCTTCGAAACCATCATCAACATCGAAACATCCAGAGAAGAAATCATCATCGAGGAAGAACCTGTTGATCTTGACGGTTTGAACTACTTAACAGGTAAGACTGTAGACTTCGTAAACAAGAGCGCTATGAACGGAACAATCCTTGCTCATACAGACGGACAGGTTCCTAACTTCTTAGTAAATGTTCCCGAAGTAAACGAATTCTACTTAGGTGAATTATTCTACTTCTTCGAGTTCGCATGTGGTGTGAGCGGATACATCCTTGGTGTAAATCCTTTCAACCAGCCCGGCGTAGAAAGCTACAAGAAGAACATGTTTGCTCTCCTTGGAAAGCCCGGATTCGAAGCTCAGAGAGAAGAACTTCTTAAGAGATTATAATGAATTGACATATTCAAAGGAACATCGCTGTAAGAAATTACGGCGATGTTTTTTATTATAAAAACTACAATCGACTTGAAAAATGTCAAAAATACTTGCGACAAATGTAAGACTCGTGTAAAATGCAAACATATGAGAAAAAATAATATACGTGCCAAAGCATGTATATGGAAAGTGGTGAATTATGAATTACGCAGAATTAGTAGCATTTATTGTCTACTTGTTACTGGTACTTGCTGTTGGCGTTTATTTCTTTATAAAAGGACGTAAAGCTGACGGTGGTGACAAGGATTATTTCCTTGGCGGAAGAAATATGAACGGGTGGGTTGCTGCCCTTTCCGCAGGTGCTTCCGATATGAGCGCATGGGTACTTATGGGTCTTCCCGGTTCCATTTATCTTGCAGGTATGGGACAGGTTTGGATTTCCGTAGGTTTGCTCATCGGTACTATTGCTGCATGGATTTTTGTAGCACCGAGACTTAGAAGATTGTCGATTAAGGCACAGGACTCCATTACAATTCCTCAGTACCTGACAAACAGATTCCAGTCTAAAAACAAGGCACTTCAGATTATTTGTGCGGTTATCTTTGTAGTAGTATATTGTGTATATGCTGCATCAAGTATTTACGCATGCGGTACTTTGTTTAATACCGTATTCGGAATGAAACCCATTTATGCAATGGTTGGTGCAGCTGCAATTATTATCATCTATACATTCCTTGGCGGCTTCAATGCAGTGTGCTGGACTGACTTTTTCCAGGGTATGCTTATGCTGGCAGCAATTATGATTGCACCCATCGTGGCAGTTATTGCTATGCAGGCACCGGATTTTGTGCCCGCTTATGAAGTAGTAACCGGAGAGAATTATTATAACTTCTTATCCAGCGGTTCTTTTAACTGGGAAAGTATTGCTGATATTTTGAGCGGTCTTGGTTGGGGACTTGGATATATGGGTATGCCTCATATTTTAGTTCGTTATATGTCAATCAAGTCTGAAAAAGAAATGAAGAAGTCACGTGCAATCGGTATCGGTTGGACAACTTTGATCCTTATCATGGCGTCTGTTGTAGGTATCGTTGGACATCACTACATCGGAAGCGGTTTGGAAGATAAGAGTATCGTATTCATTACCATGGTAAGAAGCGTATTCCCTGCTTTAATTTCAGGTGTGTTGCTTTCTGCTATCCTTGCAGCATCTATGAGTACAGCTGACTCGCAGTTGCTTGCTTCTTCATCAGCATTTGCATCTGACGTTTATAAGCCTGTATTCCGTAAAAATGCATCCAACAAGGAAATGCTTTGGGCAGGCCGTATCATCGTAATCGTGATTGCGATTGTTGCGTTATTGATTGCAATTAATCCTAACTGTGCCGGCATTATGGCATTGGTTGAATGTGCATGGGCAGCGTTTGGTGCAGCTTTCGGTCCTGCGATTATCCTTTCACTTTTCTGGAAGAGATTTACATATAGGGGTGCGATTGCCGGTATCGTTGTGGGCTTCGTGGTAGATGCACTTTGGTATGCATTCTTGTCAGGCCCTACAGGTTTGTACGAGATTATCCCCGGTTTTATCGCAAGCATGATTGCTGCAGTGGTTGTATCTCTTATTGACAAGGCTCCTTCGAAAGAAGTTATGGACTTGTTTGAAGAAGGAATTAAGCCTACCGTAGATGCAGAATAAGAATTCTTCCATAAAAATAAGAATAATCATATATAATTAAAAGTATCATTAAGCCGTCTGTTCTTTCGGGAGCAGACGGTTTTTTATGCCTTAAAATGCAATATTTTTGCAACTTAATCATCTGATTTGCAACATAAACAAATTGATTTTTTATTTTTCAAAATGTTTGATATAGTCCGATTGAAAGCTATAATAATATTGCCTCAAAGAAAGGAACATAAGACTATGTCAAAAGAAAACAAATTAAAGAAATTTGTAAAAAATGAGGGATGCCAATATTTTAAATATGCAATGTTATCATTTGGTGGATTGGGATTAGAAGGAATATATGCGTATTTATTAGAACCTTTACTTTATGGTCATTCTATCAATGAGTTTACAACGCCGGAATGGATTTTGCATTGGAGCATAACGATTATCACATGGCTAATGGTTGCCTATCTCATTATTAGAAGTGCAAGAAATAATCTAAATTTTCAGTTAAAAGGAATCAATTCAAAATGGACACCTGTAGGAATTATAGCAAGTTGCATTTTAATTGGATTGATGGTGGTAAGCAATTTTATAGATTTGGGGCAGCTAAAAATCGTTCACGAGTTTCAAGCTTTGGGTATATTAAAATTTGTATTCCAACATTTATATTATCTCGCAGAGGTAATCCTTTTTATGCTGATTATTGTATTTGGACAAAAAGGATTTGAGAATCTTTTTTCTGCGTCCAACATCCCATACGGCGGAATTCTTGTAGGACTTACTTGGGGCCTTGCTCATTGGGTTACCAAAGGAAGCATATGGATTGGATTGGGTGGAACGCTCTTAGGCTTTTTGTTTGGTACAATATATTTGTTTCTTGGCAGAGATTTAAAAAAGACATATCTTGTGCTTGCATTGACCTTCATTATATGATGTATGTGAGCAAATTACCGGCAGAGCAAGCTGTAGGTGTGAAGTTTGAGTTTATTGGATGGACAACTCCAAAGGAGGTAACATAATGAAAATTAACATCTATTATGAGCCTGATTTAAAAGAAAATCATATAGATTTGCATTACAATGAAGAAGACGCAGAAACCTTAGCGATAAAGGAATATCTGTCTGCGTTCAGAGGATTGATTCCGGGAAAAGATGAGGAATCAGAGCGAGAGAAAATGCTTACACCAGGAGAGATTCTTTATATCGAGGTTGTGGATCGTAAAACCTACGCATATTTAAAAGACAGTGTCTGGCGTATCTCTTACGGGCTGCAACAGTTTATGCAGCAATTTGAGACAGTGGGTTTTGTAAGAAGTAGCAAATCTATGTTAGTGAATATTTATCATATAAAAGAACTAAAAGCGCAAGTAAATATGCGTGTAAATATTGTGTTGGATAGCGGAGAGGCGATTGTTCTCAATCGAAGCTATAAAAATGAGTTTTATAAATGTTTGGAAAGGAAGGTGGGAGAATTATGAGAACGATAAAACATTATCTTCTTTCTGTATGTGTAGCATATACGATTTTTGCTATAAGCAAGATACTGTGCGAAGGAATCACCGGAAGAACGGATCCAAACTATGTAATGAATTTTGGGGCAATGTTTATCATTACATGTTTTGCTGCTTTTATTTTATTTATTCATCGCATTTTTCATAAAGTCCCATTGTTGTTTGTAATAATTGGTCAGTATATTGTGGTTATAGGCAGTGTGATGCTTGGTATTTTTATTGCAAGTAAATTAGAGGAGATTTCACCGCATGCGTACCGGGAAATGTTTCTTCAAATTTCTATACCTTACGTCGTCTGTGCAGTTATTTACTATGTTAATTATTTTAGAGAGATTAAAAGAGCAAATGATATTATAAAAGCAATAAAAAAGAATTAGTCTTGCTACAAATGATTGTAATGAAATCAAAAGCAGTCTATAATGAAAACCAGCCCATAAAACAGATATTTCCAATCCGTATATAGAGTATAAAAGCGAAGAGGGGAATGAGCCATGAAGAAAAAGATTTTATTGCCAATCATAATAGCTGTTGTAGCGGTTGCATTCATCGCAATTGCTGCGATTACAATATATACAGGGAAATACGGCAAGAATGCGCCGGTATTGGAAGTAAAAGAAGATGTTACGGTGATGGAATACAGTACCGTACATATTGACGAATTCATTATCAATACCGAGAACATAAGCAGTATTCGAATTGCAGATATCAAATTGCAGGGGCGCAATGATCCCGGTCATGCCAAAATTAGTGATGACGGGCAGTCTGTAAGTATTGGTGATTTCTGGGAGTTTTATACCGTTACGATTGAGGCAAAAGGAACCAACGGGTGGAAAGTAAGGGAAGAAGTTGGTCTATATTCTTATGAGGAACCGCCGGTATATGTGTCGGAATTAGAGCCGGAAGAACTTTTGTATAGTGAACTTGAGGCAATTGAAGGGGATTACACCTACGAAGAGACGAAAGATTTAGAGGAGTACTATTGCGTAGAAAAAACGTTTGGCACGGTGGAAATGCTTTATTTCAAAGATGTGAATTCATTTTTGGAGGCTTATGGTTTTGCGGATATGTTGCCGTATCATGAATTTTATGCGGACGGCGAATTGAAGATGACCTTGTACTATAATGCGGATGAACAACTTGGCTGTGGCGATTACGGCGATGGTTGGGGCGTTTGTTTTCAGGGTAAGGATGAGGTAAGTTGGGATGGCTATTTCTGGGGCGATTATATGGAGCCTGTAATAGTCTACAGTAATGAACGTCCGGAAGATTATATGGGAGAGCATACCTATGATGAGGTAAAAGAGTACGATGATGCGGGCAGACTTGTGGAGTATCGCGTTACCAATATTGCCGATTTGACTGCAGAATGTGTGGATATTGAGAGTCTGCAGGATAGCACTGTTTTGTGGAATGATGCCGTAATCGTGAATTATTCGTACCGGGACGACGGAACTTTGGCATACAGAGATTATCACCACAATACATATTTGTTCGGAACTACTGCAAGCACTTTGGAAACCTGGTTTGATGAGCAGGGAAGACCGGTGTATGAACGTGCGTATATTACTCACGGGTCTTTGAATTGGTATTACATTTATGAAGATGATGACGAAATACCGGAGTTTGTATTGAAGACAGATGCCGGTGGCGGTGACGCAAGCTTTACCAGATTTTATTAAAGCAGGATATCTTTTAGGAAATAAAAAATGAAGAAACGAATCTTACGAATTGTGCTGATTGTAATAGGTGTTTTGGGGCTAATCTGGTTCCTAACACCTTTTGCAGTGGGAAGAATTATGAATCTGGGCAACGGAACCGGGGCTGTTATTATGGCACTAATAATAGCTTACGGTGTTTTTATGCCCAAAATCAATCAGGCAATTAAGAAATTATACGCCCAAAAGATTGGCAAGGGAATATTAACCGGCATTCTTATTATTGCAGTTGCTATTGTTTCTCTGGTAGGCGTAGAAACGGCTTTTATGATAAAAGCAGCAACCGCGAAGCCTTCCGAAGATGCTACGGTAGTGGTGCTTGGGTGTCGCGCTTACGGCAGCAGACCCAGCATTATGCTGGCATCAAGACTGGATGCAGCATATGAATATTTGACGGAGAATCCTGAGGCGGTTTGTATTGTTTCCGGTGGTCAGGGACCGGATGAAAGTATGCCGGAAGCGGAGTGTATGTATTTGTATCTGACGGAAAAAGGAATTGCACCGGAGCGGATTTATCAGGAGAACCGGTCCACTTCGACGCGAGAGAATCTTCTTTTTTCGCAGGAAATTATCGAGGCAGAAGGTTTAAGTCCTGAAATTGCCATTGTAACAAATGAGTACCACGAGTATCGTGCAAGTATGGTTGGACATGCTTTAGAGATGGACTGCAGCTCTATTCCGGCAAGTACGCCGTTGTGGTTATTTCCAACTTATTATATGCGAGAGTTGTATGGTATTATCTATGAGTGGGTGTTATAAAATTTATGATTGACAAATGCACACATAAGTGTTTTAATGAATAAAAATAAAATATCTAAACCGTTGAGGCGGAGATAAAGGTAATTATGCTTTCACAGAGAGCCCGCGATGCTGAGAGTCGGGTAAAAAACAGGTTATCAAATGGACCGCTGAGGGCGCAGTCAAATGTAGAAATCTACAGAGTATTCTGCGACGGCAGGCACACGTTAGTTGCCGGGGATATGTTGGTATCTCAGTAAGGGCACGAGGAATCGTGAATTCAAGGTGGCACCGCGGATAAGAAATATTCGTCCTTGACAGAAATGAAATTCTGTCAAGGACTTTTTTAGTATGCGCACCTCGCGGAAAAGAAATCAGTTGCTTCGCAACACCGCTCGGGCGCAGAGAGTTTGCAAGCAAACTCTCATATAAAGCCAAAAATCCTTGACCGAAGATACTAAATCGTTTTATAGTAGGAGGTGCGGATATGTTATTAACGAAACGATGGCGTAGCCTGCAAAGATTAAATAATATCAAAGATGCTTCCAAGGAATTTCGATGGCGCAGATAAAGTCGCGCGAAGAGAAGCAGTTAATGTAAAAAATAACAAGAATTTAATTTTTATAAAAAAGAATTTTATCAGCTATAGGAGGACACAACCATGATTTATAACAATATTGATTTTGATACTTATTTTAAGCATTATCCCGATGCGGAAGGTTATTACGGAAAGTACGGCGGTGCGTATGTTTCGCCCGAATTAAAGAAGGCAATGGCCGATATCAACGAGGCTTATTTTACAATCTGTAAGTCAAGTAAGTTCATCAGCGAATTGCGTCGTATTCGTAAAGATTTCCAGGGCAGACCTACCCCTATTTCTCATTTGGAAAGACTGTCTGAAAGCATTGGAAACGGTGTGCAGTTATACGTAAAGCGTGAGGACTTAAATCATACAGGCGCGCATAAGTTAAATCACTGTATGGGTGAGGCGCTTCTTGCAAAATTTATGGGCAAGAAGAAAGTAATCGCTGAAACCGGTGCCGGCCAGCACGGTGTTGCCCTTGCAACCGCAGCTGCATACTTCGGTTTGGAATGTGATATTTACATGGGTGCCGTTGATATTAAGAAGCAGGCGCCCAACGTAGCAAGAATGAAAATCTTAGGCGCAAACGTAGTTGAAGTAACCCACGGTCTTGCAACCTTAAAAGAAGCAGTAGATGCAGCGTTTGATGCATATATCAAGGAATACAAGGATGCAATCTACTGTATCGGTTCTGTTTTGGGACCTCACCCCTTCCCTATGATGGTGCGTGACTTCCAGAGCGTAATCGGTGTGGAAGCAAGAGAACAGTTCTTGCAGATGACAGGCGAATTGCCCGACGCAGTTGTAGCGTGTGTAGGCGGCGGTTCCAACGCGATGGGACTTTTCTCAGGTTTCTTAAACGACCCCGTGGATATCTACGGTGTTGAGCCCCTTGGCCGCGGAGAAAAGCTTGGCGATCACGCAGCAAGCTTAAAATACGGTACAGAAGGCGTTATGCATGGCTTTAACAGCATCATGTTAAAAGATGAAAACGGCGAGCCCGCTCCCGTATACTCAGTAGCCAGCGGTTTGGATTATCCTTCATCAGGCCCCGAGCACGCATTTTTACATGACCTTGGAAGAGTAAAATATGACGTGGTTGACGACGAGGAAACCATTGATGCATTCTTCAAGTTATCCAGAATGGAAGGTATTATTCCTGCTATCGAAAGTTCACACGCAGTGGCTTATGCTATGAAGCTTGCGAAACAGATGGGCAAGGGTTCTATCCTGATTAACCTTTCCGGCCGTGGTGACAAGGATATGGATTATGTTATTGAGAATTACGGAATCAGATAAGAAATCGTGACAAATGTCATATAAATTTGAATGATTTTTATAAAAGAACAGAGTATATGGAACTGTCGGTTTTGTGAAAGAGCAGAACCGGCAGTTTTTTTATATGTGTGGCAAGCCTTTGGGAGTTGTACTTTTAATGGGGAAAATATATAATAAAATAAATTGTAATTTGTAGAGAGCGGAAAATTTGAAGTTTACGGAGAGATGAAATGAAGAAAAACCCCAAATTACTTAAAATATTAAAAGGTCTAGCCCTCGTCATATTGATATTGATTGTTGGTTTCTTTGTTGTTAGGGCGATAGGCAAGGCGATTTATAATCAGACACCAGAAGGTGGCATCAATGAATCAATGTATGTTGATATTAATGGTACAAAACAGTGGATTAACATATATGGCGAGGATGTAAACAATCCTGTTTTGTTGTATTTGCATGGTGGCCCAGGCTCAGCAACCAGCGATATTGATTATGCATTCACAAGAAAATGGGCAGATGTATATACTGTGGTAACATGGGA
>JAZNRC010000034.1:0-218794 GCA_045590555.1 Lachnospiraceae bacterium
ACTCCTTGGCTCACAGAACGACATGGCTACGATCCGACTTGTTGTATTTTGCTGGTGGCAAATCACTAACCTTAGAATAAATCTCCGGATATTCCTTAAAGAAATAATTTCTCACAGCCGGCTTTAAGAAATCCATATTGGTAGCATAGTAATCATCCACGGATGCTACATTTTTCCAATATTCTTTCATCTTATATCCAAAGATACGTTTCATTCCTTTGTAACGGATTAAAATATCTGCCACAAGATCATAACGTCCTTCTTCGTAAGAATTCTCGATTAATTCGATCAAAAGTCTTCTTCTGATTACATAAATACCGCAGGAAACGGTATTGGTCTTTGCAACCATCGGCTTTTCCTCAAATTCTTCGATCCGGCTCTCTTCATTCATCTTGATAACGCCGTAACGCTCAACATTTACATTCTCCGGCATATCCTTGCAAACAACCGTAATGTCAGCCTTTTTATCAATGTGATATTCAAGAACCTTATTGTAATCAAGCTTGTACACGCAATCGCCGGAAGCAATCACTACATACGGCTCATGGCTGTTTTTCAAAAATTCGATATTCTGATAAATCGCATCAGCCGTTCCGCGGTACCAGTTGCTGTTCTCTGCCGTCACTACCGGTGTAAAAACATACAAGCCTCCCTGCTTACGACCAAAATCCCACCATTTGGAAGAACTCAAATGTTCATTTAAGCTTCTTGCATTGTACTGGGTAAGAACTGCCACTCTCTGAATATGAGAGTTTGACATATTACTCAGTGCAAAGTCAATACTTCTGTAACTTCCCGCAATCGGCATCGCTGAGATTGCACGCTTCTGGGAAAGTTCACGCATACGGTGGTTATGACCACCCGCCAAAATAATTCCTATCGCTCTCATATTACTCACCTGCCTTAATCAAAGTTTTTCCACTGCCAAGGTACATATCAGGATAATCTGCCACCGTAGTATTACCTGATACTACAGAGTTCTTACCTACAGATACACCGTTAGGCACCACTGTCTTTTCACCAATGGTCACGAGGCCGTGATTATAAATGTGAGGCGCTGTATCGTTTTCAATTTCTTCGCCGACACCAAGTTTTACATCGTTACCGATGGTAACGTTTTCTGCAATAATACCCTTGTTGATTTCACAATTCTTTCCGATGGTAGTATCGTTCATGATAATGGAATCACGAACTACCGTACCTTCTTCAATGGTTACCCCACAACCAATGATGGAATTGTAAACCTTACCGCAAATTACGGAACCTTCTCCAATCAGACACTTCTCTACCACACTGTCAGCTGACATATACTGAGGCGGTAATTTATCACTCTTTGTATAAATCTTCCAGTAATCTTCATACAGGTTAAATACGGGAACGATATCAATAAGCTCCATGTTTGCTTCCCAGTATGAATGTAATGTTCCAACGTCTTTCCAATATCCGTTGTACTCATAAGCATATAAAGGAGCTCCCTTTTCATGACAATACGGAATAATATGCTTACCAAAATCAAGATTAGGCTGGTCAGCCTTTGCAAGAAGAGCTTCCTTTAAAGTCTTCCAGTTAAAGATATAAATACCCATGGAAGCAAGATTACTTCTGGGATTCGCAGGCTTCTCTTCAAAATCCACAATCTTACGATTCTCATCGGTAATAACGATACCGAATCTCTTCGCTTCTTCCAAAGGTACGGGCATAGCTGCCAAAGTAACTTCCGCACCGTTCTGCTTATGGAAATCAAGCATTACTTCATAATCCATCTTATAAATATGGTCACCTGAAAGAATCAGAACATATTCCGGATTAAAACTGTCCATATAATCAATGTTCTGATAAATAGCGTTCGCAGTACCTGTATACCACTCACTGTTGGAACTCTTCTCATAAGGAGGCAATACGGTTACGCCACCGATGTTACGATCCAAATCCCAAGGAATACCGATTCCGATATGTGTGTTCAGACGAAGTGGCTGGTACTGTGTTAAAACACCTACCGTATCAACACCTGAATTGATGCAGTTACTCAAAGGGAAGTCGATAATACGATACTTTCCACCAAAAGCCACTGCGGGTTTTGCTACTTTCGCAGTCAGAATACCTAAACGGCTACCCTGTCCACCTGCAAGTAACATTGCAATCATTTCTTTCTTGATCATGTCTTCACCCCTTAGTTATATTTTGTCATTTCTGCAATGAAATTTTATTACAAGGAAGAAAATCCCCATCATTCTCTCTCCTTATATGTAATCCCCGCATACACATTCCGCGCAAAATAAACCAGGCTGTCGCTTGGCCCACCACGCACACAACCATTGTAACACGAAAAAAAATAAAAGTGAACTGTTTGCACGAAATAAATCATTAATTTTGCACTTTTTTCTGTATATTTTTCATAAATTTGACAGAAAAGCCGTATTCTTTTTGGTAATTATGACATTTTATGGTATTTTTTAAAAGAATTTCTTTTTTCACTTTTCACAAAAACAGCTAAAACACTCTTGGTTTTTCTTTTATGAGAGTGTATTATAAAAGCAATAATACTTATATTTAAAGAGGAATTTTTATGTATGAAATAGATTTTAACACTCCCATACATGTACATTTTATCGGCATTGGCGGTATCAGTATGAGTGGGCTTGCTCAGGTACTTTTAGCCAGGGGCTTTACTGTTTCCGGTTCCGACAATCTTAAATCCGCACTAACGGAAGAATTGCAGAAATCCGGTGCTGAAATCCATATCGGCCAACGTGCTTCCAACATCTCGGAAGATATTGATTTGGTGGTATACACAGCTGCCATTCATGAAGATAATCCGGAATACGAACGATGTGTGGAGTTATCTCTGCCAATGCTCTCAAGAGCACAATTTCTGGGACAGCTGATGCGTAACTATAATAATGCCATCGCCGTAAGCGGAACCCATGGCAAAACCACTACTTCCTCCATGGCTTCGGAAATTCTTATGGCCGCAGACCTGGATCCCACCTTATCCATCGGTGGTATTTTAAAAAGTATCAACGGCAACATCCGCGTAGGCAGCTCGGACGTTTTTTTAACAGAAGCGTGTGAATATACCAACAGTTTCCTTAACTTCTTCCCTAAAATCGGAATTATCTTAAATGTGGAAGAAGATCATATGGACTTTTTTAATGATATTCACGAAATCCGGGAATCTTTCCATAAATTTGCAAAACTCATTCCCGCGGACGGTATTTTGTTAATCAATTACGATATTGAAGGTCGGGAAATCATTACCTCCAACCTGAATTGTCCTGTAAAAACCTTTGGTTTTACAACAGAATGCGATTATTACGCATCTGATTTGGAAATTGACGACCACGGCAATTATCACTTTATATTCCACACGCCTGCAGGTCTGACACAGGAAATCGTCTTGGAAGTAGTGGGAAAACACAATGTAAGCAATGCTCTTGCAGCCCTTGCCATGGCAGACTTTTTAAACATCCCTTTGGAAACGGCCGCAAGAGGACTCCAATCTTTTACCGGCACCGACAGACGCTTTGAGTTCAAAGGAAGTCTGGGTGGAGTAAATATCATTGATGATTATGCTCATCACCCCACTGAAATAGCAGCCACTCTGGAGGCCGCCGCCAATTATCCTCATCAGCATTTATGGTGCGTATTCCAACCGCATACATATACCAGAACCAAAGCCTTTTTGCAGGACTTTGCCCGCGTACTGGCGAAAGCGGAACATGTAATTCTTGCTGATATTTATGCCGCAAGGGAAACCGACACCTTAGGTATCAGTTCCGGAGATTTACAAAAAGAAATCATCAAACAGGGCGGAAATTGCAAATATTTTCCCAGTTTTGATGAAATCGAAAATTTTTTATTAGAAAATTGTATCCCCGGGGACTTGTTGATAACTATGGGGGCCGGAGATGTAGTAAAAATCGGCGAAAATCTACTTGGCAATTAACTTATCCACAATATCCACAGATTTTTGGAAGTTTTTTCTTCCACAGCATCTGTGGATATTATTTGTTTACATAATCTTTTTCCCTACTCCGGTTTTATGGGTTTTTTATAAAATTTTATACATTATGTGTACCAAATTATATGGATTATCCACATTGTCCACAATTCCGAAAACCCCAGTAAAACCAAGGCTTTCCGGCAATTTTGCCTATTCCTTTTTTGAAATGTCTGTGCTATAATCACTCTTGCTTTGAAAATTATTTTTGGGACAACATTCTTGTTCCAAAGTGTGAGGGGATTATATATGAATCGGATTATGCTCTATCAGGATGATGCATGCGGTATGACCGGTGTATCAAACGTGTTCATCGATTCTTTTATGAAAGATGCTAATGACGCACAGCTCAAAATTTACTTATATTTAATCAGAATGTTTTCTGCCAACCTTCCCGTCAGTATATCGGACATGGCAGACAAATTTAATCATACGGAAAAAGAAGTACTGCGTTCACTTCAATACTGGGAACGTGTAGGACTCTTATCTGTAGAATATGATGATAACAGAAGCATTACAGGAATCCGGTTTGTGGCTCCGAATGTCGGCAGCAGGGAAATCCCTGTTTCCAAACCTTTGGCTCCTATTGTATCTATGGTTCCGACCCCTGCGCAGGAGAAATCGCTTCCCGAGAAGCAGCCCTCCGGTCGAATCGCTCCCGATAAGCCTTCTTACTCTGCTGAACAGTTGCGTACATATAAAGACAAAGAAGAAATCGGCGAAATGCTTTGCATCGTGGAACAGTATCTTGGCAAAACCTTAAGCCCATCCGATCTGCGTAGTGTTTTATACATCCACTTGGAACTCGGATATTCCATGGATATGTTGGATGCACTTCTGGAATACTGTCTGGAACGCGGCAAAAAAGAAATGCGCTATATCGAAAAAACTGCCATGGGATGGTACGAGCAGGGAATAAATACCGTTAAACAGGTTAAGGCCGGCGTCAGCAAATATGACAAAACCATCTACTCTGTAATGAAAGCCCTGGGCAAAAACGGAATTCCCACTGCCAAAGAAGTAGATTATATCAATAAATGGACCGGCAATTTCGGTTTCTCCATGGAAGTTATTTTTGAATGTTGCCAGAGAACCGTTCTTGCCGTAGATTCCCACAGATTCGAATATGCAGACCGCATCCTGTCCAACTGGAAAGAACAAAATATTCATTCCGTAAGAGAAATAAAAGAACTGGATAAAGCTTTTCGCAACAAATCCAAAGGCTCGACATCCATCAAAACAAGCCAAAACAGATTTAACCAGTTCCCGCAGCACGATTATGACTTTGAGGCTTTAGAAAGAGAAATTCTAAGCAACTAGAGGAGACTTACCGTGGCACTTACCAATACACAATATGATACCATCATTCAGGGATACAATCGAAGACGCCTGGACGCCCGAAAGCAACTGGAAGAACGCACCCGGAAAATCTACGAAAAACTTCCCGAGTACAAACATTTAGATGAATTGACCGCATCCATATCGGTTTCACAAGGAAAGAAACGGCTTACCGGTGAAATAGATACATTGGATGAGTTAAAGGACATTTTGGAAGACTTAAACAGACAAAAAAAGCTTTTGTTAACCGCCGCAGGATATTCCGTGAATTACCTTGATCCCGTATATACCTGCTCTTACTGTAAGGATACCGGTTTTATCGAGGGCGAAAAATGTCACTGTTTTAAACAGGCAATGCTTGATATGCTATATGAACAGTCAAATATTCGAGAAGTTCTTTTAAATGAATCTTTTGAGGATATTTCTTTTGCCTATCAACAGGGAGATGACTTACTAAGACTGCAGAATGCGGTGAATAATTCCAAAAAATTTGTAGAAAACTTTGATTTAGACTATCAAAACCTTTTATTTTATGGTACAGTAGGTACCGGCAAAAGTTTTCTTTCCAATTGCATTGCCTCTGCACTGATTGAAAAAGGACATTCCGTAATCTATTTCAGTGCAGGCGACTTATTTGCCAAAATATCGGAATATGCATTCCGCAAGAATGGTCGTGATTCCGATTCCAACCCTTATGAAGATATTTATAATTGTGATCTTCTGGTTTTGGATGATTTAGGCACTGAGCTTACCAACAGCTTTGTTGTATCTCAACTTTTTACCTGCTTAAATGAAAGGCACTTACGCCGGAAATCAACCATCATTTCCACCAACCTGCCTATGGAAGATTTACGTGACCGATACTCGGACAGAATTTTTTCCAGAATTATAAGCAATTATGACATTTGCAAACTATCCGGTCAGGATGTAAGAATATACAAAAAAAGAATGACAAACAGAAAGTGAGGATATCCCCATGTCTGAAAAAAGACAAGAAGTACGTAATTTGGAAACCATTCCCGTAGGTTCCTTAGGTTTAATTCCTTTGGAAAGTTGCCGTTCCCTGGGTGAAAAAGTAGACCAGTATCTGGTAAAATGGAGAACAGAAAGAGAAAGTGAACACAAAGACAGTCTGGCTTTTGCCGGCTATCAGCGCGACACTTATATTTTAGATACCAAAGTTCCTCGTTTTGGTTCCGGTGAAGCAAAAGGTGTAATCAATGAATCTGTACGTGGTGATGACCTTTATATTATGGTAGACGTTTGTAACCACAGCTTAAGCTACTCTTTATGCGGAAACAAAAACAGAATGTCTCCGGATGATCACTATCAGGATTTGAAAAGAATCATTGCTGCAGTAGGCGGTAAAGCCAGAAGAATTACGGTAATTATGCCCTTCCTCTATGAAAGCCGTCAGCATAAGAGAAGTTCCCGAGAATCTTTGGATTGTGCTTTGGCACTTCAGGAATTGGTTGCTATGGGTGTTGATAATATCATTACCTTTGATGCACACGATCCCCGTGTACAGAATGCAATTCCCCTTCATGGTTTCGAAACCGTACAGCCTGCTTACCAGTTTATAAAAGGACTCGTTAACAATGTTCCCGACATCAAATTTGATTCGGAACATATGATGACTATCAGCCCGGACGAAGGCGGTATGTCACGTGCTATTTATATCGCCAACGTTTTAGGTTTAGATATGGGTATGTTTTACAAGAGACGTGATTATACACGTATCGTAGACGGCAGAAACCCTATCGTAGCCCATGAATTCCTTGGAACCGACGTAGAAGGTAAAGATATGATTATCATTGACGATATGATTTCTTCCGGTGAAAGTGTTATTGAAGTTGCTACTGCTTTAAAAGCACGTAAAGCTAACAGAATCTTTATTGCCACTACTTTTGGACTCTTTACTAACGGATTGGACAAGTTCGATAAGGCTTATGAAGAAGGCCTCATTCATCGTGTACTTACAACCAACCTCGTTTACCAGACACCGGAACTTCTTGAACGTGAATGGTACATCAATTGTGATATGAGTAAATACATTGCTTATATTATTGATACCTTAAATCACGACAGCTCTATCAGTGATTTATTAAATCCCAGCGAAAGAATTCAAACATTCTTGAAGGAACATCAGAAATAATATTTTTTAAAAAACCCCGATAGCGGGGTTTTTTATTTTTAATATACCACAATTATCATTCGTTACATTATTTTGAGTTTTCATGTTTCTGCCCTTGCTAATTTTACAAACGAGTGCTATTGTATAAATGTGAACATTTTGTTAATATTTCGGAATTATTAACCGGTTCTTGTCGCAAATGGAAAGGAAAATATTATGCAAAAGAACAATGAAGGTTTTTCGCTTATTGAATTAATTATCGTAGTTGTTATTATGGCCATTGCCATCGGCGTTATGGCACCTCAATTAATCAAATATATAGAAAAATCTAATGTATCCTCCGACAAACAGTTGGCAGATACAATTCGTACAGGGGTAGCTACTTCCATTGTAGATGCCGAAGTACAGGCAGATGCAGCCAGTCAGCCCTTCCTTGATTTAATGGATTCTTCTGTAGGAATGAATATCAATGATAATGCACAATTTTTGGCATCTGACTGTGTTTTGAAAACAAGCCTTGAAGAATCTTTTGGTTTTCCGATTGATCAGATTATGCTGAAATTACGCTCAGCCCACAGTACGGATACCGATTGCAATGTACGTACTACCAACAATGTAGTAAAAGTTACATTTACCTGCACAGATAGCAGCGGCGGAAAGGACACTGCCAATTCCTCGCCGGAAAATGATATTTTTGTTGAATAACATTTTGATTTAACCCTATATAACATGGTCAGTTCGAAACCATCCTGACCTTAAACAAAACTAAGGAGACGATTCTATATGAAGAGCAAGAAAGTTCTTTTTCTGACACAGGCGGGAATGATTGCCGCCCTTTATGTGATACTGACCGAATTATCTAACATCTTTGGTCTCGCATCTTATGCAATCCAGGTTCGTTTTTCAGAAGCATTAACTGTTTTACCCTTTTTTACCCCTGCTGCAATTCCCGGGCTTTTTGTAGGTTGCATCATAAGTAATCTTCTTGTTAGTGCTAACATTTTCGATATTATTTTTGGGAGTCTTGCGACCTTACTGGGCGCTGTTGGCACATACGGAATCGGAAGATTCGTTACCGGCAAGTCAGCCGTTTCTTCCGCTTCATCCGATATTACGAATTCCGTTTTTCAAAAACACAAAAAAACAGCGGTATGGTTAGCTCCCATACCGCCGATATTTTCAAACACTTTTATTATTCCGTTGGTCTTAAAATATGCCTACGGCTTGGAACCGATTTGGTTCTCTTTTATCACCGTATTTACCGGAGAATTTATTTCCTGCGGCATCCTGGGCATTCCCTTGCTGCTTCTTTTAAAAAAATATGCAAGACATATTTTTACAAATTAAGCAGAATTATATCTCATATCCATTTGGATTATCAGACTGCCAACGCCATGAATCCTCACACATTTTACGGATATCCCGCTTTGCCTTCCAATGCAGTTCCCTCTCCGCTTTTTCGGGACTTGCATAACACTGTGCAATATCTCCGGGACGACGTTCTTTTATTTCATAAGGAATTTTTACACCTGAAGCCTCTTCAAAATTCTTTACCACATCCAAAACACTGTAACCGGTTCCGGTTCCCAGATTATATATACACAAACCCGGCTTTTCAGCTATTTTTTCGATTGCACGTACATGTCCAACCGCTAAATCCACAACGTGAATGTAATCACGAACTCCCGTACCATCCGGCGTATCGTAGTCATTTCCGAACACTCCCAGACACTGCAACTTTCCTACAGCCACCTGCGTTATATACGGCATTAAATTATTCGGAATACCATTAGGATTCTCTCCGATGATACCGCTTTCATGAGCGCCAATCGGGTTAAAATATCTTAACAGAATGACATTCCATTCCTTATCCGCCTTTTGAATATCCGTTAAAATCTGCTCCAGCATAGACTTCGTCTGTCCGTAGGGATTGGTAATCTCCCCCTTAGGACATTCCTCGGTAATCGGAACAAAAGCAGGAGTCCCATACACTGTAGCAGAAGAAGAAAAAACAATGTTTTTAACATTAAATTCTTTCATAACCTTCAACAGGCACAATGTACCCGCAACATTATTCTGATAATATCTCCAAGGCTCCTTCACTGATTCTCCTACCGCTTTCAAGCCCGCAAAATGAATGCAGGAATCAATATCTTCTTTCTCAAAAACAGTTCGAAGTCCTGCCTCATCCAAAATATCAACTTCATAAAAAGGCACTTCTTTTCCGGTTAATTGGGTTACCCGACGCAAAGATTCACGGCTGGAGTTACTCAAATTATCAATTACCACTACGTCATGACCTGCATTCTGCAACTCTACCACCGTATGACTTCCAATATATCCGGCACCTCCGGTTACAAGTATAGCCATTGCGCTTCCTCCATTTTTATAATAATAAATGCAATGCGTGAGAACAAGCTGAATTCTCACGCACTTTCGTTACCACAATACGTCAGGATATACCCCTGCATCTTTTAACTTCTGAATGGAATCCATAACATACGGCTTATCTTCCTTATAGGTTACACCGAACCATTTATCTTTAGAAGAAAGTACCTGTACAGTCGCTTTTCCTTCTTTTAAAAGGCTATCTACTTCTATAGGCAGATAACATTCTGCCTTCAAAGGATTCTTTGCAACCTGGTGTGCAAAGAAATCTTCCAATGCCTTACCAAGCTCCAGCATAATACTGGGAGTAAATCCCCACATATTCATGGACACCGGCGACTCTACCGAAATCGGTGTATAAGTTACCCCTTCATCTTCAGTATATGCGGCACCTTCTGCAGTCTTCACTATCTTGGTTCTCTCAGTGATAGACACCAGATATCCTTCTTCATTGGTTATACAACACCCTCTTGCCACCGAACCGTTTTCTGTCAGGGTATTTCCGAGCTGATAACCTACCATGGCATAACGATACTTCTCGTCATCTTCATGAGTAGTCAAAAAATTATATAATACCTGAAATGCCTCTACTCCGTAATAATCATCCGCATTAATCACCGCAAACGGACCATTCACAGCTTCACGGCAACTAAAAATTGCATGAGCGGTTCCCCAGGGTTTTACTCTTTCCTCAGGGATTATAAATCCATCGGGCACATCATTAATATCCTGGAATACATACTCCACTTCCATATGACGGCTTACTGCGTCACCGATGCACTCTTTAAACAATGCTTCATTCTCTTTTTTTATGATAAAAACAGCCTTTTTGAATCCGGCTCTTTTGGCATCAAAAATAGAGAAATCAAGAATTTTATTTCCGGCATCATCTACAGGATCAATCTGCTTTAATCCTCCGTAGCGGCTACCCATTCCTGCAGCCATAATTACCAATACAGGTTCCTTCATATTTTCCCCTCCTTATACTTCAAATAACAAATCACCATATGTAGGTATTGGCCATACTTCCTTATCCGTAAGCATTTCCAACGCATCTGCCGGCGCACGTAACGCGTCCATGGCAGTTTTTACATGGTCTCTGTAATAAAATGCACACACCTTGTGTTCCTTAATTCCCTGTGCGGCTTTTAATTTCTCCTCTAATGTAGCAAGTGCTGTCTGCATCTTCTCCAGCTCTTCCGTCACTCTGGTAAGCAGATCCCTTTGCACCGTAGCACGCACACCCGCTTCTTCAGCAAGCAAAACAGACTTTGAAAGCATCTGCACATAACGGATTTCCGCAGGAATAATTTGCTTGGATGACATCTCAATCATACACTTGGCTTCAATGTTAATTGTTTTAGAATATGTCTCATACAAAACATCTTTTCGCGACTCAAGTTCTGCACGCGTAAAAATATTAAACTTTTCAAATAAGGCAAACGATTTGTCAGTGGTCAAGGTCTCCACCGCATCCAACATGGTGGGAAGATTGGGCAAACCTCTTCGCTCAGCTTCTTTAATCCATTCCGGTGCATATCCGTTACCGTTAAAAATAATTCTCTGGTGCGCCGTCATATACTCTTTAATCAAATCATGCACAGCCAAATCAAAGTCATCTGCACCTTCCAAGCGGTCAGCCGCCTCGCAAAATGCTTCCGCAACAATGGTATTCAAAATAGTATTCGGATCACCGATGGAATCGGCAGAGCCTACCATACGGAATTCAAATTTGTTACCGGTAAAAGCAAACGGCGAAGTTCGGTTTCTGTCCGTTGCATCTTTCAAAAGATCCGGCAAAGTAGACACACCGGTTTCCAAAACACCACCTTCTACCAAATGTGTTGCCTCTCCGGTCTCCACTAGCTGTTTTACCACGTCCTCTAATTGTTCACCCAGAAAAATAGATATAATGGCAGGCGGAGCTTCATCCGCTCCCAGTCTGTGATCATTTCCCACATCCGATGCACTCTGTCTTAAAAGGTCCGCATGGGTATCTACCGCCTTCATAATGCATGCAAGTACCAGAAGGAATTGAATATTCTCGTTAGGTGTATCACCGGGGTCTAAAAGATTCATTCCTGTATCTGTGGTCAAAGACCAGTTATTATGCTTACCGGAACCATTTACTCCCTGAAAAGGCTTCTCATGCAAAAGACAGGTAAGACCATGCCGTCCCGCAACCTTTTTTAAGGTTTCCATGACAATCTGATTATGGTCTACCGCCACATTGGAAGTTTCGTAAATCGGCGCCAGTTCATGCTGTGCAGGTGCCACCTCATTATGCTGTGTTTTAGCCGTTACCCCAAGCTTCCACAGCTCCACATTTAAATCTTTCATGTATGCACCGATACGTTCACGGATAATTCCATAGTAATGATCATCCATTTCCTGTCCCTTAGGCGCAGGTGCACCGAAAAGAGTACGGCCGGCATATATTAAATCTTCTCTTTTTAAATAATTCTGACGATCGATCAAGAAATATTCCTGCTCTGCACCAACAGAAGGAATCACCTTCTTTGCATCATAATTCCCAAACAATCTGACAATACGCATCGCCTGCTGTCCCACAATTTCCATGGAACGCAGCAAAGGCGTCTTTTTATCCAAAGCCTCACCTTTATAGGAACAGAATGCAGTAGGGATACAAAGAATTTTACCGGTAGCATCTTCCTTAATAAAAGCAGGTGATGTGATATCCCAAGTTGTATATCCTCTCGCCTCAAATGTAGCACGAAGTCCTCCGGAAGGAAAAGAAGACGCATCCGGTTCACCTTTAATCAACTCTTTTCCCTTAAATTCCAGCAACATCTTACCGTTTTTATCCGGATGGGTAATAAAAGAGTCATGCTTCTCTGCCGTAAAACCGGTCAGAGGCTGGAACCAGTGTGTATAGTGAGTTGCTCCCTTTTCCACAGCCCAGTCTTTCATTGCTTTCGCCACTACATTTGCTGTCTTTCCGGAAAGCTCACCGCCGTTGTCCATTACATGAATAACCTCGTCGTAAGCTTCCGTAGGTACCCATTTTTTCATGGTATCCAACGTAAAGACATTCTGCGCAAATATCTCTTCAATGTTAATAATGTCTGTCATATATATTCTCCATTTGGATTCTTTTTACAGTATATTCTTACAATAAAATACACTGTTTTCATTCATTTTACAAGTATAACCCCATTCAGGAAAATTTCAGCCTTATACTTCCGGCATTTCCGTATTTTGCATAAAATGATTACTTTTTTCCACTATAGCTTTTTGACACGCAACAAATCATACTTTTCACATGTTTCACTTAACTGCAAATATAAAATCTGCTGCGGATGCGGCGCACTGTCTACGGCTGTACCTTTTTCATCAAACATCGCTTCCACCTTGGTTTCCACATTGCGTCCGTCCGGCTTCATAATTTCAATTACATCGCCAACGCAGAATTTATTTTTCTGCTCAATACGCACCTGCCCCCCATCTGTAATCTCCTCAGCAATCCCCAGATATACATACTCATTAATATAAGTGTTACTGTCATATATCTGAGTCTCCTCACTAGGTTTACCAAAATAAAAGCCGGTAGTAAACTGACGATACGTGCACTTGGAAATCTCCTGCCGATACCAATCCATATTGTTGCGATATTCCTCTTCCGATGTAAAGAAATCATCAATGGCCTTGCGATAGGTTCTGGCTACCGCCGCCACATAAAGTGCCGTTTTCATACGTCCTTCAATTTTGAGAGAATCAATACCTGCCGCCACAATTTCAGGAATATATTCGATCATACATAAGTCTTTGGAATTAAAAATATATGTTCCGCGCTCATTTTCATACACCGGCATATATTCTCCCGGTCTGGTCTCTTCCACTACCGCATACTTCCATCGACAGGGATGGGTACACGCACCCTGATTGGCATCCCTACCCGTAAAATAATTGGATAAAAGACATCTTCCCGAATAGGAGATACACATAGCGCCATGAATAAAACTTTCAATCTCCATATCTTCCGGAATATGGTCTCTGATTTCTTTAATCTCTGCCAACGACAATTCTCTGGCGCTTACAACCCGCTTTGCTCCCTGTTGCCACCAGAACAAATAAGTCTGATAGTTGGTATTATTTGCCTGGGTGGAAATATGAAGTTCCATTCCCGGACAATACTCTTTTGCCAGCATAAACATTCCCGGATCCGCAATAATCAATGCATCCGGTTTTAATTCATTTAACTCTTTAAAATATTCTACGGCACCGGCCAAATCCGAATTGTGTGCAAGAATATTGGCAGTCACATAGACTTTTACTCCATGAGCGTGAGCGAACTCAATCCCTGCCTTCATATCCTCCGGCGTAAAATTCTTTGCTTTGGCCCGCAGTCCAAACGCTTCGCCACCTATATATACCGCATCGGCACCAAATATAACTGCAGTTTTTAGCACTTCCAAACTGCTTGCCGGTATCAAAAGCTCCGGCTTTCTACTTTTACTCATCTATATCCTCCGTTTAAAACATCCCACATACCGGATAATGGTTACATAGGGACGTTTCCTTACTTATTTTTACACTCTTTAGTACGAATACTTATCGTTACACCATCACCAACAGGAAGAATTACCGTCTCCAGTACCGGATTATTTTTTAACTCATACAAATAATCCCGCATTCTGGAATGAATGGTTCTGTTTCTCCTTGTCACCGCATAACGCGACTCCATCAGGTCACCATCCTGCAATACATTATCAGATACCAGCATGCCGTCTTCTGCAAGCAATCGCAACAAATCCGGCAGAAAATTCAGATATTGTCCTTTTGCCGCATCCATAAAAATGAAATCATAGGGACCATCCAATTCTTTGAGAATCTCTGTTGCATCACCTTCCAAAAGTGTAATACGTTGCTCCATCCCCGCCTTCTTAAAATTCTCTCGGGCAATCGGAATGCGCTTCTCATAGTTCTCAATGGTTGTAATCACGCAATCAGCCGATGTATTTTCCGCCATTAACAATGCAGAAAAACCTACCGCAGTACCTACCTCCAGAATTTTAACCGGTCTTTTTAAACGCAATAAGAAACGAAGGAGGTTTTGCATATCCTTGCGGATAATCGGTACATAATCCCTCTTCGCTTCCTGTTCAAGTTCATCTAAAAATTGAGAATTACCTTTATCAAATGAATTGATAAAAGTGAACAATCTTTCGTCAATAATCACTTTGCTACCTGCTTTATCATTCTGTCTCTTCTTCGGATGCCGACATTATTTCCATCATTTCATAAGGAGTCATTCCGGTAGACAGTTCATAAACGCCGGGTTTCAAATCACCCTTATATTCCGAAAACATCTCTTGAAAGTAAAAGAGTTTTGCATCTCGAATCAAACCTTTTTCTTCCAGAATTTCTCCGATTTCAGATACACTTTTGCCCTCTACTATGGATACGGAAACCACTCTGCCGTTTCCCAATTCCATGGGTTCTTCCGCAAAGATGCGAAATCCGAAATCATATGCCTTAAGTCCCAGATTATATATCAATAAAACAATTGCCAATGCAACTGCAATTTTAAGGATGCTTTTTGTCACACCCCAAAGCATTTTTTTATCCATTATTAATCTCCCACTATCTGCCTTCCTTACTCAAACTGCATAGCTTCCACAATGTACAGATTCGCTTCCTGCATCATGCGACAGAATGCCAGCTCTGCATCCAGAAAGTCCGTAACCCTTTTATCCTTTTTCCACTCACGATAATCTCTTTCGAAAGCATCCACTCGGTCAAAAAGTTCTTCCTGGCTGGTAAGATTCTGAAACTCATAACGTTTTCTGCGATAGTCACAAATCTGCTGCCAAAGAACCGCATCCGCTTTAACCACATCTTTCATGTGGCAGTAATTCTGGTATTCTTCTGTTTTCTGCATTGCTGCAATATATTTATTCGTTGCTTTCTCCATTTCGGGTTTTTGCATAAGTACACCTTTCTTCTATACTTCCATTAAAATCGGAAGAATCATAGGTCGACGCTTAGTTGTTTTCCAGAAAAATTCGTTGAGGGAATCGCGCAAATTCGCTTTTATCTTGCCCCAGTCCGTAACGCCTCTTTCTTGCATGCGCTCCAGCACTTCGTAAGCAATTGCACTTGCCTCCTCAATCAAATCATCATTTTCTTTCGTATAAGTAAAACCTCTTGATACAATGTCAGGACCGGAAACCAAAGTGTTGGTATAACCATCCATAACCGCTACCACAATTACAATGCCATCTTCTGCCAGCCGTTGTCTGTCCCGCAATACCACATTGCCCACATCACCAACGCCAAGGCCGTCTACAAGTATGGCTCCTACCGGAACCTCACCCACTACTTCTGCACTGTCATCTCCAAGTTCCAATACATCTCCGGACTTCAAAATAAAAATGGCCTCTTTATCCATACCGAGTTCTTCTGCCAGTTTTGCATGCGCCTTCAAATGCTTATATTCACCATGCACGGGAATAGCATACTTAGGTTGTGTCAATGTATATATCAGTTTAATCTCTTCCTGGCAGGCATGACCGGATACATGGGCATCCTGAAAAATAACATCTGCGCCCTTGTGGAATAATTCATTGATTACCTTGGTAACCGCCTTTTCATTTCCGGGAATGGGGCTGGATGAAAAAATAACCGTATCCATGGGGCCTATTTTAACTTTGCGGTGCTGTCCCATAGCCATTCTGCTCAAAGCAGCCATACTTTCTCCCTGACTTCCGGTTGTTATAATAACCGTCTGTTCCTCCGGATAATCTTTCAGGTTCTCGATATCAATCAAAGTATTCTCCGGAATACTCAATCTTCCTAAGTTCGTAGCCGTCTCGATAATATTCACCATACTGCGGCCTTCTACCACTACCTTACGTCCAAAACGGTCTGCCGCATTGATAATCTGCTGCACACGGTCCACGTTGGATGCAAAAGTAGCTACAATAATTCTGGTATTTTTGTGTTCTGTAAAAATAGTGTCAAACGTTTTACCCACTGTACGTTCCGACTGGGTAAAACCCGGGCGCTCCGCATTAGTGGAATCACACAACAAAGCAAGCACACCTCTTTTACTGCTGCCCAGCTCCGCAAAGCGCTGCAAATCTATGGCATCACCAAATACCGGAGTATAGTCCACCTTAAAATCTCCGGTATGAATAATAACTCCTGCCGGTGAATAAATAGCCAAAGCTGCCGCATCTACGATACTATGATTTGTTTTAATAAATTCTACCTGCATGGGTCCGATTCTTACAGTGTCACCAAACTGCACCGTCTGCCTCTTTACCACATCCAAAAGCTCATGTTCTTTTAACTTATGTTCAATTACTCCCATGGTTAACGTTGTGGCAAACACAGGAATATTTAACTGTTTCAAAACATAGGGCAAAGCACCGATATGATCTTCATGCCCATGGGTAATCATAAAAGCTTTAACCTTATCTTTGTTCTCCAGAAGATAGGTAATATCAGGAATCACCAAATCAATTCCCAGCATATCATCTGCCGGGAAACTCAACCCACAATCTACCACAATGATGGTATCCTCATATTCAAAAGCCGTGATATTCATGCCAATCTGTTCAAGACCTCCCAAAGGAATCACCTTGATTTTGGCAACCGAATCCACGCCGTTATTCTTTATATTCAATTTTCTTTCCTCCAAAATTCAATCACTACTTACTTTTGTCAAACTCAACGTCATCCAGAAGATTTTCAAAAATTCCGGCAATTGCATTTAACTCTTTATCATCGGAAACAATATCATACACTGCTTCTTCCGCATCCTGCTCCGAAATATCTTTCAGGATAAGTGCTTCTCCGTCCCCATCCTCTGTATCCGTAACTAAAATATAATTCACTCCTGCTACGGTAGTCTGTTCCAATACATAAAATTCAACAGGGTCTTCATTCATTGCCTGAAATAAAATCTTCTCCATCGTCTGTCCTCTCTTCTACGCCTTTTATTTATCCTTCTGTTCTCCTGCGTAGTCCAAATAGCCTTGCAAAATAAATGCAGCGGCAATTTTATCCACATATTTCTTACGATCTTCTCTACGAATGCCGGCTTCCATCATAACCGCATCCGCTTCCACGGTTGTCAGCCTCTCGTCCCAGAGTTCAACCTCCAGTCCGGTTCTTCTCTCCAGCATTTCTTTAAACGCCAGCGTCTTCTCTACACGTTCTCCCAATGTATCATTCATGTTCTTCGGATAACCCAGAACAATTTTTTTCACTTCGTATTCTAAAATCAGTGCCTCAATTCTGGCCAGTGTCTGACGAAGCTTGTCTTCACGTTCGCGTCGCACAATTTCCAGTCCCGTAGCAATCAGGCCGGTGGGGTCACTCACCGCTACTCCAACGGTTTTGGAACCAAAATCCAATCCCATAATACGCATAACGTCTCCTCCGCCTACTCCCACTGATTTGCCTTAATGTACTCTATAAACATTTCTTCTACCAGTTCATCACGTTCAATTTTCATAATGAGACTTCTCGCATTGTTATGACTGGTAATGTATGTAGGGTCTCCGGACATAATATAACCCACAATCTGATTGACCGGATTATATCCCTTCTCCTGCAATGCATCATAAACCTGAGCAAGAATATTTTTAACCCTGTCCTTTGATTCCTGTTCAACTTCAAAAAACTGCGTATTCTCTGACTGCATAATTAACACCCTCTGTTGTATGATTACTCTTTTACTAATACCTCTGTATGTATATAGTCTGTTTTATTATACTCTAAATACACATAAAACACAAGCAATGTCAGTGCCATATATCCATTCTGCACACTTTTTACGGCTTTATACCAAATAGTTCTAAAAAAATGTTCCGGATGCGCCAAGCAAAATGTCCTCCGTTAAAAATGCCTTAATTTCTGCATCTATAAACATATTTTTGACATACTCTCCCGACGGCACCGCAACCTTGACATATTCTCCCGTATGTCCCAACCAATACAGCCTGCCGTCAATTTCTTTTTCTTCCTCAAGAAGCACCTTGACGCTTTTACCGATAAAATTCTCTCTGAAAGCCTTAGACTGCATGCCCTCCAGTTCAAGCAGTTCATTGCTTCGCATTGTTTTAACTTCTTCCGCTATCTGATCCGGCATGGTATCTGCCTTTGTCCCTTTTCTTCTGGAATATTTAAAAATATGCATCTCAAAAAACTTAACCTGCTCCAGAAATGCTTTGGTATTCGCATATTCTTCATCGGTCTCTCCCGGAAATCCCACAATAACGTCAGTAGTAATGGCGCAACCCGGGAAAAATTTGCGAAGCAATTCTGTTTTTTCCAAATACATGGCAGTAGTATATCTGCGATTCATACGTTTCAGAGTCTCATCACATCCGCTCTGAAGAGAAATATGAAAATGCGGACACATTTTTTTGCACGCCGCAATTTTTTTCACAAATTCTTCTGTAAGAATCATGGGCTCAAAGGAACCGATGCGAATCCGCTCAACACCTTTTATTTCATCGATTTCCCTTATTAAATCTGCCAAATATTTTTCAGGATTCTTCTCCTCAAAATCCAAACCGTAAGAACTGATGTGAATTCCCGTTAAAACAAATTCGCGATATCCCTCATTTACAAGCCCTATGATTTCTTCCAGAATACTTTCCTTTTTACGACTGCGCACCCGCCCTCTTGTATACGGAATAATACAGTAACTGCAGAAGCGGTTACAACCGTCCTGAATTTTAATATAGGCTCTGGCATGCTCGGCGGTCTTTACCATCTTCCCATCCTCAAAATCCACTTTTTTTACATCCACTACGGTAGTATTATTTAATGTTTTTCGAAGAAACCTTGCCTCATCCTCATTTACATCTGTCGGCATTTCCTGTGCTTCACGAAAGTAACGATCCAGAATCTCCACAATGTCCTTTTTCAGATTATTGCCTACCAATAAATCAATCGCTTCATCCTGTGCAATGTAAAAAGCATCTGCCTGTACATAACATCCCACAGCCACCACCACCGCGTCCGGATTCTGCTTGCGTGCACGATGCAACATTTGACGACTTTTCCGATCCGCCATGTTGGTCACAGAACATGTATTAATAATATAAATGTCAGATTTTTGGTTAAAATCAACAATTTCATATCCGTTTTTTTGTAAGTTTTGTTGCATTACTTCTATTTCATATGAATTCACCTTGCAACCTAAGTTATGTAATGCTACACTTTTCATGGAAAACTCCTTTTTTTTCGGCAACTTTATCAGTTGACTTTTTTACTTAAATCAACTACTATAAAGGCGGAAGTTGGAAATAATTACATTCCCTTCCCTAACATGGCTAACAATTTTTTAATTATAGGAGGAAATAAAATATGAAGACAGTATCTATTTCTTTAAACTCAATCGACAAAGTAAAATCATTCGTAAACGACATTACAAAGTTTGATTACGATTTCGATTTAGTATCAGGCAGATATGTAATCGATGCAAAATCAATCATGGGTATCTTCTCTCTTGATTTGTCTAAGCCTATCGATTTAAATATCCATGCTGAAGACAATGCTGATGATGTATTAAAGGTATTAGCTCCTTACATCGTATAAGCATAATTCTTTCAAGTATAAAGCAAGGCTTTGCGGTCTTGCTTTTTATTTTACAAAAATATTTCATAAAGAAAGCACCGTCATTACGGCGGTGCTTTTTGTTCTGCTACTTAATCTCTATGATTTCTTGTCCTTCCACCGCTTTTTCTACCATTTCGTCAATGCAATCCGCAAGATTCTCTTCATGTTTGGCGATTACCTTAACCGTCGGTTTTGTTACAGGATGTTCTGCCACCCAAATAGTACAACAATCTTCATAAGGTAAAATGGAAGTTTCGTAAGTATTTATCTTCTCAGCTATATCCACAATATCCTGCTTATCGAAAGCAATCAGCGGACGATATACCGGCACGGTACATACATCATTGGTACAAGCCAGACTCTGCATGGTCTGTGATGCAACCTGTCCGATACTTTCGCCGGTTACCAAGCCGATACAATCATTCTCAAGTCCAATGCGTTCTGCAATACGCATCATATAACGACGCATAATAATTGTCAGCTCATCAGGAGGACACTTCTCATAAATGGCCATCTGAATTTCCGTAAAATTAATTACGTGCAAGCGAATCGGCCCTGTATATTTCGATATCAAAATTCCCAAATCCACAACCTTCTGTTTCGCTCTGTCAGAAGTATAGGGCGGCGCATGAAAATAAATTGCCTCCAACCTAACGCCTCTTTTGGCAATCATATAACCTGCCACCGGCGAATCCAATCCTCCCGACAAAAGAAGCATTGCTTTGCCCGCCGAACCAACAGGCATACCTCCGGGACCGGGAATAATGATGGAATAAACATAAATCCTTTCTCTCACTTCAACATAAAGGCTTACATCAGGCTTATGCACATCAACTTTTACTTCAGGATAAGCATCCAAAATCGCCTCGCCGATTAAGCAATTCATCTCCATGGAATTCACCGGATAATTTTTGCGGGCACGTTTGGAAAATACCTTAAACGTAAAATTCTTATCCTCATAAGTCTCATCAATATATTCAACAACCCGCTTCTTTAAATCTTCAAAACCGTTGTCTTCCAGCACCAATACGGGACAGATGGCAATAACGCCAAAAACACATTTTAAAGTCGAAACTAATTCATCATAATCAAAATCCGTAAGCGCCTCTACATAAATTCTGGATAAACTTTTGTGTACTTTAAATTCACCGTCACATTTTGAAACAGCGCGACGTACCTGTTCTACCAGAATATCTTCAAATACATATCTGTTTTTACCTTTTAAAAAAATCTCACCGTATTTTAATAAAAAAGTACGAGTCTGAAACATGTAAACCTCTATTCTCCCGCACTTTTACGGGAACTTTTATTGGAACTTAATAAACTTACGTTTGGTCTCATTATACTGAAGCTGACTGACGGGAATTTCCGTTCCGCTTTTGGTAAGGAAACGATAACGAGCCAAATCTTTCGCCTGAGCAAGATTAATTATGTACGAACGATGGCATCTTAAAAACATGTCTGCCGGAAGTTTTTTCTCCACATCCGAAAACTTCATGTGAACACTGATTTTGCCATCTCCCGTTATAATATCCGTATCCCTTCCCTGACTTTCCAAGTATTCAATCTCTTCAAACGGAATTTTATAAAAACGATCCGCCACCTGAAACTTTAATACATCCGAACCGCGCATACTCTGATACGCTTCCTGTAATGCCTCACGTAATTTATTGATATCAATAGGTTTTTGCAAATAACGCAATGCATTTACACTATATCCGTCCAATGCATACTCCGCCGTGGATGAAATAAAAATAATAGGTAACTTTTCTCCCAAACGCCGTAATTCCTTAGCCGCCTCAATACCATTCATTCCCACGGCAAGAATGTCGCAAAGTAAAACATCATACTCTGCCTTCTCATCTGCCAGAGCTTCCGTCATAACACGCATATCCTCAAACGTGGTAATCTCGTATTCAATTCCATCCTCTTCCAGAACCTGTTCCGTAAGAATCTGACTAATTTGTAATGATGTAGCCTCGTCATCACAAATAACTACCCTATACATAATAGTACCCCCATACATCTGTATCTGACTAAATATTATACACTCTTATCATTCTTTTGGCAAGAAAGGAAAGCTTCACTTACTGGGATTGATGCTCAATCAACGCCTTGGTAATCAGGCGCAAAGTATCTCCGTACATTTGCGCAAACTCATTATGATGATCTTTGATATATTCCATGTCCCCGTTTTGTCCCGCCAATTCCATATCATAGGCATAATCGCCCACATCCAAGGCTCCGATATTACGACAGGCCCCCTTTATGGAATGAGCAATTACCGCATAATTTGAAGCGTCTTCTTTTTCCAGATATTCTTCCAAACCGGCAAGCAGGTTGGATGCGGCAAAAGTACTCAGCACTCGGATATAAGCATTTTTATTGCCACCGCAATTACGAAGCCCGTCTTCAATGGAAATCCCCTTGAGTAAGTCCAGAATATCTTTCTTTTCCTCTGCCTCTTTTTTTAGCATCGGATTGGTAAAATAGGACCTGGGCGGCGCAATCTCTTTTCCGTCCATAATTCTTACCTGCTTGGAAATAGGAATCCATCTTTCCAAGATATCACTTAACTGCTTCATATGAATGGGTTTGGAAATATAATCATTCATACCTGCTTCTTTAAACTGTCGCTCTACACCTTTAATGGCATTGGCTGTAAGTGCAACAATGGGTAATTCCTGCGCATATTCCGTCTGTATTGCACGTATCTTCTGCGTAGCTTCCACACCATCCATAAACGGCATCATATGATCCATAAAAATTACATCGTAAGCAATCAGGTTCTCCTCAATGCGGTTTACCGCTTCTATACCGCTATCTACCAATACCGGTTCAAAACCAAACTTTTTCATCAATTCACTGGCAACCTGTAAATTAACTTTATTATCATCTACCACCATAACCTTAGCATTAGGCGCCCGGAAACTAAGCTTAAATTCATCGTTGGACGCAAATACCTTTTCATGGTTTGCTTCGTAATTGGAAGGACGGGCGTCTTTTACTTTTTGTGGCAGACGGAAAGAGAATACACTACCTTCGTTCAGCGTGCTTTCTACCCAGATATCACCACCCATTTGGTTTAAAAGACTTTTGGAAATAACAAGCCCCAAACCGGTACCTTCCACATTACGGTTTTTACGGGTATCAATCTGACCGAATGCACGGAAAAGCTTTTTCATGTTTTCTTCCGAAATACCAATACCGGTATCTTCTACTTCCACTTCCATACAGCCTTCTTTTTCGTCATTTTTCTGCCAGATAATATGCAGGCGAATATGACCTCTGTGAGTAAAATTTACCGCATTATTCAATATATTAATTAAAACCTGACGAATACGTAACTGGTCGCCGATAAGCACTCTGGGGATACGTGGGTCAATATCAATAATCAGCTTGACGCTTTTATTTCTCATACGAAACTCGATGATGCTTAAAACATCATGAATCAATGAATTAAAATGATATTCATCTTCCACAATTTCCATATTCCCGGAATCAATCTTGGAAAAGTCCAAAATCTCGTTAATAATGGATAGCAAACTCTCGGAAGATTTCTGAATGGTAGCAATATATTCTTTCTCTTCCTTCTGAAAATTCTTCTGGGACAGAAGCTGAGCCATACCGCTGATTGCATTCATGGGGGTACGGATTTCATGAGACATATTCGCCAGGAAGTTAGACTTTGCCTCCAACGCTTCCTGGGCTTCCTTATTCTTCTCTTCCATCTTTGCTTTGTACGATTCCACACCGGTAATCAGCATCAACAACGTAATCATGGCAAAACAATAAAAAAGAAGATAAATAATATAAATAAACGTAGAGAAAAACAGATTAATGTCCTTCAATTGGAAAACAGCCACCAGAATCAGCGCCATAAAAGAGAATATAAAATATTCAATAAAGATACGCCTCTTAACAAAAAGGGCAATAATAAGTCCTTCAGCCATATAAATCATAATCAGCATACCAACCGTATCCAATTGTACGGATATGATATAGCTGGTTAATGTCATGGTAATATAAAAGCATCTGACAATAACATCCTCATTGGAAATAGTTCGATACAACAGCAAAGTAAGTAACACCGGAAGAAAACCGATGGAAATAAACAATCCCTGCTCCCAACCAAATTGCGTAACAGCATAAATCACATGAAGCAGGACTACACTAAAGAATTCTATAATACTTACTGCAATACTTGTCCGAAAGGGTAACATCTTTTTCTCCTTTTATGCAGGAGGAGCCTTTGCTCCTCCCACCACATAAACAAATTATCTTCTGGTAAATTTGCGAAGCATGGGAACAACCTGCTGAAGCGCATTTAACGCAGTATCAATCTCTTCTCTTGTGGTAAATACCGAAAAGCTGAAGCGCACGGTAGACCCTAACAAATCCTTAGGCAAGCCGATTGCCTGTAACGTCATGGACGGAATAGGTTTATGAGAAGAGCAGGCACTTCCTGCGGAAATATAAATTCCCTTATCTTCAAGTGCATGTAACAACACCTCTGCCCTGACATTCTCTACGGACACACTGACAATATGCGGTGCTGCTTTTCTGCCATGGGCTCCGTTTACTTTTACACCCTCTATTTTATCAAGCCTGCTGATAAAATAATCTCTTAAACAGTACATTTTGTTAATGTCGCATTCCATATTGGCATACACAAGCTCTGCCGCTTTGGCAAGCCCTACAATACCGGGCACATTCTCTGTTCCGGAGCGCATACCCTTCTGCTGTCCGCCGCCTAAAATAATAGGTTTAATTTTTACTTTTTCACTAATATATAAAAAACCTACGCCCTTGGGACCATGAATTTTATGACCGCTTACGGAAAGCATATCAATCTTCCATTTACGGGGATAAATTTCCATTTTACCATACCCCTGGACCGCATCCACATGAAACAGGGTATTGGAATTTTTTCTTTTTATGATTTCGCCCGCCTGTTCAATAGGCTGTATTGTACCGATTTCATTATTTACCGCCATAATTGACACAAGAATCGTATCGGGACGAATGCTGTTTTCCAAATCCGTAAGACTGATACACCCGGTTGAGTCCGGTTGCAAGCAGGTGATTTCGAATCCCTCTTTCTCCAGGTACTTCATACACTGTGCCACCGCCGGATGTTCCATAGGCGTTGTAATAATATGCTTACCTGCACGGTAATTTGCCATAGCAGTTCCGATAATTGCCATATTATCGGACTCAGTTCCTCCGGAAGTATAAAATATTTCTTTCTCGCTTACTTTTAAAGTCTTGGCAATCACTTCCGTTGCCTGCTTCACATGCTGTTCCGCACGGACACCTTTACGATGCATGCTGGAAGGATTACCGTATTCTTCTGTCATCATCTGCACAACTGCCTGCGCAACTTCATCAAAGCACCGGGTCGTTGCAGAATTGTCTAAATAAATTTCCATAACAGTTCCTGCCTTATATTTGCATTTCTTTAGGTAAAAGGATTATTCCGCTCCGACTCCCCAAAGAAAATATTATTCTGCTTTAGTATATGCGTCTAAGAAACAGTGCGTACTTCCAGTTCATACATAATCCAGGAAAGTACGGTAAAACCGGCAGTTTCCGTGCGAAGTATTCTTTTTCCCAAAGAAATGGGCTCCACACCTGCTGCCTTAGCCGATTCCACTTCGCTTTCCTCAAAACCGCCCTCCGGGCCGATAAAAACCGCCACGCCGTTTCCGGGCACAAAACTTTCAAAAACCTCTTTCGTTTTCTCCATGCCCTCTGCAAGCTCGTAAGGGATGATACGGTGCTCCATCTTGCTTGCAGCCTGTATTGCTTCGCCCATGGTCATTACGGGGCAAATACGGGGCACTACGGCCCTTTTACTCTGCTTGGCCGCCGCCTCTGCAATCGCCTGCCAGCGTGCAAGCTTGGATGTTTCTTTTTTTGCGTCCAACTTCACTACACAGCGTTTGGTTGCCACAGGCACAATTTCATAAACGCCCAGTTCCACGGCTTTCTGAATGATTAATTCCATTTTATCCGCTTTGGGAAGCCCTTGAAACAAAGTCACTTTTACAGGCAGTTCCACGCCGTCTTCTTTGATAAAAAGAAGCTTGCACACCACGCAGTCCTCTTCAAAAGCATCAATGGCACAACGATACTCTTTACCATCTATTCCGTTGCCAACGGATACTTCTTCACCGATACGCATGCGAAGAACATTTTTAATATGATTTACGTCTTTTCCGGTGATGGAAATTTTCGTTCCCTGAATCTGTCCGGGTTCTACGAAGAAGTGGTACATAATTACGACTCCTTAACATCTTTTTGCTTTTTAATCCATGCAATCATTTTATCTGCACTTTTTTTCATTACAGTCCGTCTTACTCCGGCTTCTTAGCAGTCACACTGACCCACTCGCCCTGACGGGTCACTTCCACAAGTTCAAGGCCGGCTTTTTTTACCACGTCCACAACAAAGTCTTCCTTCTCGGCAATAATACCGGAAGTAATATAAATTGCACCGGGTTTCATCTGTGCAGTGACTACGGGTGTAAGCACTTCAAGTACATTGTGTAAAATATTTGCCACAACAATATCGTAGCACTCATAGCCTGCCCAGTCCTGCACTTCCTTTTCGGTAATGATGTTACCGATGATTACTTCGAAATCTTTCGGGTCAATACCGTTAGCTTCCATATTCTCCAAAGTCGCATCCAATGCACAAGGGTCAAGGTCTGTACCTTTCGCATGCTTTGCGCCATACATCAACGCAAGAATTGCAAGGATACCGCTGCCGCAACCAACATCTAAAATATTGGTTTCCGGAGTTACATACTTCTTAATCTGACGAATGCAAAGCTGTGTGGTCTCATGCATACCGGTTCCGAATGCGGTTCCGGGATCAATGTGAAGAATCTTCTTGTCCGCATCTTCAGGCTTCACTTCTTCCCAGGAAGGAATGACCAATAATTCATCAATATAAAACTGATGGAAGTACTTCTTCCAATTGTTAATCCAGTCCAAATCTTCGGTTTCGGACAAAGTAATCGTTCCTTCGCCGATATCCATAAACATACGAAGACCTTCCAACTCTTCTTCCACAGACGCCACCAATGCATCCATATCCAAATCATCGCTTTCTTCCACGAAGAAATTAAGATATGCCACTCCGTCATCTTCTTCCGTCTGAGGTAAAATATCCACAAACATCTGCTCCTTCTCAAGGGGTGTTAAGGGGATTTTATCTTCAATCTGTGCGCCCTCAAGACCTACATCAGCCAGGGTACAGATAATAATATCTTCTGCTTCCGTTGTTGTTTTTACCGTAATTTTATGCCACTTCATTTTGTGCCTCCTTGATATTTATATCCTAATTATTTCTACATGCCAAACAGCAGTCTGCGCTTCGCTTCAAACAATCTTTTATAAATCCAGCTCCATCGCCACATGTATAATGCCTTCCTCCAGAAATTCTCCGGAAGTTGTCACAAATCCAAATTTCTCATAAAAACCGATGGCGTGCTTCTGCGCCTCAATATATATTTTATCGCAAGGCATTTTTTCTCTGATTGCCGGAAGGCCGGCTTCCAACAATATTCTTCCTACACCCTTGCCATGCTCTAAAGTCAACACCCTGCCAATTTTTACAACGGGCTTGTCTTCACTTTTATAAAAGGCCCGCAGATAGGCAATTACTTTGTTGCCCTCCTGTATAAAACAGTGCGCACTTTTATAATCAATATCATCCATATCCTGATAATTGATATTCTGCTCCATAATAAAAATCTCAGCCCGGGCTTTTAGAATTTCATATAGCTCAGTGGTAGTTAATTCGTCGAATTTTTTTATAATAACATTCATCTATAATACCTCATTAAGTCAAAGCAGACAATTACTCCCTATCCTCCAAATCCTGCTTCAATGCCTCAAGGTAAGGAACCAAGACTCCGCTGTGCTTCGGTAAAACATACGCAGGATTCAACTCCTCATGGCGAAAACTTTTACGACCGCCATTCTGCGCTCTGTCCCAAAACAGTTTGAGATACTCAAACGGAAGATAATATAACTCATCAATAGACGTATAATAAATCAGAAAAAAGGCTATTCCTCCCTGCTTCTCAAACTCCTCCATAAACTGCACCTGATGGGCATGAATATTTTGTAAAGAAAAAGTCAGATTTGCACTTTCCTTGGCATCAAAACACACAGGAATCCCCTGCACCGCACCAATGTAATCGACGGTACTTTTCTGGTCGAAATAAGCAAGGGTAATGTGCCTGCTTTTCTGGTCAATCTGCACCGGCGTAATCGGCGTAGGCACCTTCTGAATCAGTGCCAGACCATTCTCTCGATATTTTTCATTTGTACGGTTAATCATGTCTTCCAGCGTGGAACCGCGAAGACCTCTTGAGGACCAGGTTGCCATGATTTATCTCCTGTTTACATCGTCCGCTTTTATTTTACAAATATGTACACTCATACAGAGTAAATTATACACCACCCTACTCTCTCACACAAGTAAATACAAGGATTTTAAACTAAAAAGTGCGCTGCCAATCCTTTTATATAATAACGGATTAACAACGCACCTATTCTATTAACCAAAAAATCCTTTTTTCTTTTTACCCTTTTTATCCTTAGGGTCTTTTTCTTTATCGTCTTTTGCCTTATCTACCGTATGCAAGCTGTCTCCGGTTGCTGCATCGAACTGACGTAACAACTCTTTTGCCTCACTGGAAAGCTTCTCAGGCACAGATACCACCAATGTTACATAGTGATCACCACGCACTTCTTTATTACGAAGTGTCGGAACACCTTTGCCACGCAAACGAACGCGTAAACCGGTCTGGGTTCCGGGTTTTACCTCATATACCACCTTACCGTCTACGGTATCTACAAAAATCTCACCACCTAAAGCAGCCACTGCAAACGATACGGGAGTTGTGGAATAAATGTCATACTCCTGACGCTGGAAAATAGGGTGTCTTGATACGATAGGTTCTACCAAAATATCACCGCGGGGACCACCGTTTACGCCAGGCTCACCCTTGCCCTGTAATCTTCTGACAATACCGTTATCGATACCGGCAGGGAAGCTTACCGCGTAACGTTTTCTGATAGTTGTATATCCGGTTCCGCGACAATCCGTACACTTATCTTTTACAACCTTACCGCTACCGTTACATTCACGACAGGTCTGTACACTACGCATGGTTCCGAAGAATGAATTGGTGGTCACAACCACCTGACCCTTACCCTTACAATTCGGACAGGTTTCCGGACTGGTTCCGGGCTTAGCACCACTTCCGTGACAGGTCTGACATTCTTCCTTAGAGTCCACTTCAATTTCTTTTTCAGTACCAAATACTGCTTCTTCAAAAGTCAAACGCACAGATTTACGAATATCAGCGCCTTTCCTCGGGCCGTTTCCTCTTCCGCTGCTACGTCTTCCTCCACCAAAGAAATCACCGAACAAATCACCGAAAATATCCGTGAAATCCATACTGGAATAATCAAATCCGCCGTAACCGCCACCGGCACCCTGATCAAAGGCTGCATGACCAAACTGATCATACTGCTTTCTTTTATCTGCATCACTTAAAACCGCATAGGCTTCCGATGCTTCCTTAAATTTTGCTTCTGCAGTAGGGTCATCCGGGTTCATATCCGGATGATATTTTTTGGCAAGAGCACGATATGCTTTTTTGATTGCGGCATCATCTGCCCCTTTTTCAACACCAAGGACCTCATAATAGTCCCTTTTCTGTTCTGCCATAATAATCTCCATTCCGTTGTTTTTCAAACAACACCTGTAAAATACGCTATTCCTCATAGCACCATAAATTCCACGAAAGAAAAGCTTTCCCCGTGGATTTATAGTATGTAGCGGGGAGTTTTTGTGCTCCCCGACTACTATATTCTATCAATTTATTTTAGACTTCTCTAAAATCACCGTCGATGATATCATCGGCAGCTTCTGAAGCAGCGCCACCCATATCGGCATCAGCACCTGCACCTGTAAACTGGCTCATATCAGGACCTGCACCGCTTGCTCCCTGCATGCTTTCATACATCTTGCTGAAAAGTGACTGTGCCTTTTCCATCATCTTTTCCTGAGCTGCCTTTAATTCAGAAACTTCATCTTCTGTCATTTCTTTATCTTTGGTCCTCTCTAAGATGTCTTTTACGTTGTTTAATTCAACTTCCAAGTCAGCCTTGTCAGATTCGGAAATCTTATCGCCTACTTCGTTCAATGCCTTCTCTGTCTGGAATACCATAGAGTCAGCATCGTTTCTTGCATCGATTGCTTCTTTACGCTTCTTATCCTGAGCTTCGTACTCAGCAGCTTCTTTTACAGCCTTTTCGATGTCAGCGTCTGACATGTTTGAACCAGCTGTAATAGTGATGTGCTGTTCTTTACCTGTTCCTAAATCCTTAGCGGATACATTTACGATACCGTTTGCATCGATGTCGAAAGTAACTTCGATCTGAGGTACACCACGTCTTGCAGGGGGGATACCGTCAAGACGGAACTGGCCGAGAGACTTGTTATCTCTTGCAAACTGTCTTTCACCCTGAACCACATTGATATCAACTGCTGTCTGGTTGTCAGCTGCGGTAGAGAATACCTGACTCTTCTTGACAGGGATTGTTGTGTTTCTTTCAATTAATTTTGTAGCAACGCCACCCATTGTCTCGATTGCAAGAGAAAGGGGAGTTACGTCAAGAAGAAGGATTTCACCGGCACCTGCGTCACCTGCAAGTTTACCGCCCTGGATAGAAGCACCGAGTGCTACACATTCATCAGGGTTTAAGGACTTGCTGGGTTCGTGTCCTGTTAACTGTTTTACCTTATCCTGAACTGCAGGAATACGTGTAGAACCACCTACAAGGAGTACCTTACCTAATTCAGAAGGAGTTACACCTGCATCTTCCAATGCACGCTTAACAGGTCCTGCTGTTCTTTCTACTAAGTCATGAGTTAATTCATCAAATTTAGCTCTTGTAAGAGTCATTTCGAAGTGCTTAGCGCCTTCGGGAGTTGCTGTAAGGTAAGGAAGGTTGATATCTGTTGTTGTGGCAGATGAAAGTTCCTTCTTAGCCTTTTCTGCAGCTTCCTTAATTCTCTGAAGTGCCATATTGTCTTTTGAAAGATCAATGCCTTCCTGCTTCTTAAATTCAGCAAGGATATAATCTGTAATCTTCTGGTCGAAGTCATCACCACCAAGTCTGTTATCACCTGCGGTTGCAAGTACTTCAATAACACCTTCACCAATTTCGATGATAGATACGTCGAATGTACCACCACCTAAATCGTATACCATAATTTTCTGTTCTTTTTCATTATCAAGACCGTAAGCCAAAGCTGCTGCTGTAGGCTCATTAATGATACGTTTTACCTCAAGGCCTGCAATTTTACCTGCATCCTTAGTAGCCTGACGCTGAGCATCGTTGAAGTATGCAGGAACTGTAATAACTGCTTCTGTTACCTTTTCACCCAAATAACTTTCAGCATCTGCTTTTAATTTCTGAAGAATCATAGCAGAAATCTGCTGAGGTGAATACTTCTTACCATCGATGGTTCTGCCGTTGTCAGTACCCATATCACGCTTGATAGACGAAATTGTCTTATCTGCGTTAGTAACCGCCTGACGCTTTGCAGAATCACCAACCAGTCTGTCTCCGTTCTTTGTAAAAGCAACAACAGAGGGAGTTGTTCTCATACCTTCTGTATTTGCGATGACGGTGGGCTGACCACCTTCCATTACAGCTACACAGCTGTTTGTTGTACCTAAGTCAATACCAATAATTTTACCCATTTTACATTCCTCCTAATTTATGGCTGTATGCCTTTTACTATAAAAATTGTTTGCTGTATTAACTGACTACCGCTACCATACTGTGTCTGATGACTGAGTCGCGATAGGTGTAACCTTTTAAAAGTTCCTGTGCAATGATGCCACTTTCGTATTCATCACTTTCCACCTGCATAATCGCGTTGTGGAAATCAGGATTGAATTCCTGACCGACTGCTTCGATGGGTTTTACTTCCAACTTATCAAGTTCGGTCATAAGCTGCTTGTAAATCATGTTCATGCCTTCCACGTGAGGGTTGGTTTTGTCTTCCTCTTTAGTTGTGGCAAGACCGCGTTCAAAATTATCGATTACCGGCAGAATTTTCTCGATTACGCTCTTGGCACCCGCCTCAAACATAGTCGCCTTTTCTTTCTCGGTACGCTTACGGAAGTTTTCAAACTCAGCAAGCTGACGTTTTACCTTATCTTCCAATTCATCGATTTTTTCCTGGCTTTTATCTTTTACGGTTTCTTCGGCTTCGGTGTCTACCTCTGTAACATCGCTGTCTCCGGGAGCCTCCCCCTCAGTTGTTTCCGCAGCGGTTTCTTCCGTAACTTCCTCAACTATCTCTTTTTCATTCTGTACTTCTTCTGCTTTAGTCTTAGTCTTCTTCTTTGCTGCCAAATCACTCATCCTTTCTTAACTGCCTATGGCAGCTTCTTTTTATCGTCCTGCTGATAAAGCGCATCCAACTGGACCTTAATGGTCTTAAGCGTACCGACTACCTTCTCGTAATCCATTCGCTTGGGACCGATAATACCGATGGTACCTTTCATTCCTTCGCCAAACTCGTAATTTGCGGTAACAATACTGCAATCTTTCATAGTTTGAATCGGTGCTTCTTCGCCGATGTAAACCTTGATTCCGGTTCCGGGTTCTGACACATCGGAATCGTCTATTAACTGCGAAAGAAGTTGTTTTTCTTCAAAAGTATTAATCAGTTCGCTGGCTCTTTGATTATCCGCTAATTCCGGATATTTGAAGATGTTGTTTGTTCCGCTGGTGTAGATTTCCAAATCTTCATCTTCTTTGATGGTTTCCGCCACCGCATCAATTACGTCCCCGATGATGGTGCCGTAATGTCCTGCCTGCTGCTTTAAGGCGGTAATCATTCCCAGGCTGATATCTTCTATGGATAAACCGTTTAAGTGTGTATTTAAAAGCATATTCAGCTTTAACATGGTTTCATCGTCCAAGTGCTCCGAAACGGATATCATACTGTTTTTAATCACGTTGCCCTCGATTACGATGACTGCAAGTAGCTGATTCTCATCCACTCTGGAAAGCTGGATAAATTTCAATTTATTCTTCCGAATGCGAGGTGCCGTAATCATGGTGGCGTAGTTGGTATTTACCGCAAGAACTTTCGCAACCTGTTTTAAAAGATGATCCATCTTCTCTTCTTTCTCCACAAGCATCTCTTTCAGTTCTTCCACCTGCTTGGCATTTTCTTCCATCATACTGTCTACATAAAGTCTGTATCCTTTATCGGAAGGAATTCGTCCCGCTGAGGTATGAGGCTGAACGATATAGCCTAATTCTTCCAAGTCTGCCATTTCGTTACGGATGGTTGCGGAACTTAAGTTTAAGTCCGTATATTTCGAAATGGTTCTGCTGCCTACCGGTTCACCGGTTTCCAGATAGTTGCGAATAATGGCCTGTAATATTTTCTTTTTACGTTCATCCAGCATCATCTATCGCTCCTTTCTGTGGCTTTGTTTTTACACTGTTAGCACTCAACCCGATAGAGTGCTAACATCTACATTTCATAATTTACCACTATGGGTTATTATTGTCAACTATTATTTTAAAAAATACATTTTATTGCACAAAAAAAGAAAAGGAAGCACTTGCGTCAGCAAGTATTTACTTTTCTTTTTATAATATAACCTAACTTATTCTATTTCGTTGCAAACATATACCGGTTCTTACCCTTGCGCTTCGCTTCATACAAAGCACCATCCGCCTGGGCATACAACTCATCCAAGGTTGTTCCGTCCTCGGGATACATACTGATACCGATACTTGTGGACAAATTCAAATCCTTATAGTCCTCGCACACTTCCTGCATCGTATTCAACAAATCCTGCGCCTTACGCAATGTAATGGAATCTCCCGGCACATTACGCATCAGTGCAAAGAACTCATCGCCGCCGATTCGGCCTACAACGTCCGTCTCTCTGAAACTGCCCTTAATCTCAGCCGCAAGATCGATTAAGAATTCATCTCCAGCCTGGTGACCTCTGGAATCGTTCAGATTCTTAAAATTATCTACGTCGATCATAAACAACACATGATTCTGGTCAGGTTCTTCATTCAAAATCTTACGAATGGTATCCATCGTCGTTTCGCGATTATATACCATAGTCATTTTATCCATTTTAGCTGCTGTTACAAGTTTCTGCTCCTCGCGCTTCTCTTCATCAATATCCTTCGCTGAAAGCATAGCGCACAAGTGACCGCTGTCCACATCAATGATAAAACGAATATCATTGTGTACCCAGCGCACCATATTCTCGCCAACACGACGCTGGTAACGGAAGGTCATATGCATTCTGCCGGTTCCGTAGATTTCTTTCAAAAGCGACGGCGAGAAATTATTATAAAATACATATGCACCACTGTTCTCATCAACGATAGATTCAATTGCCGCTTCTACCAGTTCTTCCACTGTATGGCATTCCTGCAAAGTACCCTCTGCAATCAATTGCCTGCGCTGACTGATAATACGCCAGTCATCAATATCGATAAAAGATACTGCGTACGTATCCTGCGGAAGCGCAAAAAGATACCTCAATTCCTGCTGATAATGCTGACGGGCAATATAGTCCCTCGTGATATCCTTGGTAACACCTACAATACCAATCAACTTGCCGTCTGCATCTTTTAAAAGGTACTTGGATGTAGAACCAAATCTCGCCTGGCCATCCTCTGCTTCCGGAATAGGCTCAATATAATCTACCAAATCTTTTCCGCCTTTAATTAACTTCTTATCATCGGAAACATAACGCTTTGCAAGACTTTTATCATTAAAAATCTCTGCATCGGTTTTACCAACCACCTCATCAATACTTTCCTTGCCTACCATTTTCACAAAAGGCACGGAAGCAGCACGATAAATCAAATCAGCATCTTTTACAAAGATCATATCTTTGCTGTTGCACATTAGCGTCTGAAACGCCGTATCCAATAGTAACCTTAATTCTTTACTCTCCATATGATTCCCCTTCATACTTTGACCATAGTAAAAAATTCTTAACCCACTCTTAGCCATACCAATTTGGCTATACATAATAATTATAGCATTTAGCTCAAATATCCACAAGTATCGACAAATAAAATAATTCAGTTTTTTTATATGAAATATCATCATTCTGTCAAATAAAAAAGGTCCGGATTTCTCCGAACCTTTTTAACTACATGTATTAATCAAATTAGATCATGAAGCTTCCGTTTTCTGTTCCGTTAACAACAAAGTAAGCCATGCTTTCTTCGGGCTTAACGTAGATTTCTACAGACTTCATATCAGCTGCCTTCTGGCCCATATCGTATACCCAAACGTCCTTAGCAATCTTAAGGAGTTCTTCGTTGCTGTAGCTCTTACCTGCGAACTGAACATAGATAGCTTCCTTCTTAGCTGCTGCTTTCTTTGCAGGAGCTTCTTTCTTGGCGGGAGCTGCCTTCTTAACTGCTTCCTTCTTTGCAGGAGCTTCTTTCTTAACTGCTTCCTTCTTTGCAGGAGCTGCCTTCTTAGCGGGAGCCTTCTTAGCTACTTCCTTCTTTGCAGGAGCTTCAGCCTTAACGGGAGTTGCTTCTACTTTCTTCTCTTCAACCTTAACTGCTGCTGCCTTTGCAACGGGCTTAGCTGTTGCTGTCTTCTTTTCTGCCATAATCATTCTCCTTTCACACCCTATACCGGGTAACGAGCATCGTATTTTTACGATTTTTACATTTGTATCTTAGGTTTGTAGTTTACACCCTTTTTCACGTTGTAGTGTACTCCAAAATAGGAAACTTGTCAATTTTGTAGGCACTTTTTCTATTTTATGCCTTATAAACAAGCTGTTTTTTCGTTTTTTGTATAAAAATTGCACAATAAATATGTCCTGATTTTGACCAATTATACCAAGAAGAAAATCAGAAGCACCAACACGCCCAACGCGATACGATACCAACCAAACACCTTAAAATCATGCTTTTTGATAAATTTAAGCAATAGTTTAATGACTACCATTGATACCGCATAAGCCACAATCATCGCAACAATTAACACTATAAATTCCTGCGCCGTAAAAGCCAAACCATATTTTACAATCTTCAAAAGACTTGCTCCAAACATAACCGGAATTGCCAAAAAGAATGTAAAATCTGCAGCAGCCGCTCTGGATACACCAAGAAGCAAAGCACCTACAATGGTTGCGCCGGAACGTGAAGTTCCCGGGAAAATTGCCGCAATCAATTGGAACACACCAATGAGCAACGCAAGCTTATAAGTAATATCTGCCACACCTTCCGCTTTGATTGTTTTCTTCTTATTTAAAGTTTCAATCACAATAAAAGCAACACCAAATACAATCAACGCAATGGATACACACACTTCATTATAAAAGAGGGCCTCAAAGAAATCATCAAAGAAAACACCGATAACAGCTGCAGGAACACAAGCTACCAGAATCTTCCCCCACAGATTTAAGATATCTTTCTTAAACGTTGGTTTCTCCTTCAACCCATGAAAATCCACAAACCAAATCTGTTTCCAGTAAATCACTACCACTGCCATAATAGCACCTAACTGAATTACCACACGAAACATATTCATAAAATCATCGCTGACGTTCATCTTAATAAAACGCTCTAAGAGAATCAAATGCCCCGTACTACTTATGGGCAACCACTCAGTAATACCTTCCACGATGCCGTAAAATATCGCCTTTAAAATTTCAAGAAAATCCATTTTATAACTCCATTCAAAATATTGTTCATCTTTATTTCTTTATAAACTATGCTACGTATTATTTGCTTTTACTTGTTCGACGGGCCTTTGTATCCGTCGGTGTTTGGGTTGCGTATTTTGCAACCCTATGCACCGTTACGTGAGACAACGGAGCGAGAGCGTCCCTAAGAACATTAGAAGACAAATGATACGTCCCATATATTAATAACGATATTTACCGGTTCGGATATTCAGTTTCGACGAATTTTCTTAATGCCGTAATGGAACGTTCCACCTTCTCGGTTTCAATACAGTACGCCATGCGGAAGTATCCCTCACAACCAAAGGAATCACTGGGTACCAGAATCAGGTCATACTTCTTTGCCTTTTCACAGAACACCTTAGCATCTGCTTCCAACGCCTTCGGAAAGATGTAAAAGGTTCCCCCGGGTTTTACACATTCGAAACCAAGGTTGATTAACTCATCATATAAAATATTCATATTCTTCTCGTAGACAGACAAGTCGGATGTCATATCCACAGTTTTTGCCACCGCAAGCTGAATAATGGACGGAGGGCAGTTATGTCCGATACCTCTTGAAATCTGACCACACATACCTACGATATACTCTGCATCGGTACACTTGGGATTCACCGCTACATAACCGATACGTTCACCGGGAAGCGATAATGACTTTGAATATGAATAGCAACTTAATGTATTATCATAAAATTTGGACACATAAGGTGCATCTGCTCCGGCAAACACAATCTCTCTGTAAGGTTCATCAGAAATCAGGAAGATATCATGACCGTATTCCTTCTGCTTTGCTTCAAGAAGAGCCGCAAGTTTTGTAAGCGTTTCTGAAGAATATGCCACACCGGTAGGGTTGTTGGGAGTATTCACCAAAACCGCCATAACCTTATCCGTAAGCATTTCTTCAAAGGCATCAAAATTAATCTGGAAGTTCTCCAAATTGGCAGGAACCACTTTTAACACGGCACCGGTCTGATTAATATACGGATTGTACTCCGGAAAAAAAGGTGCAAACGTAAGAATTTCATCTCCGGGCTCTGTTACGCAACGAACCGCATGAGCTACCGCTCCGGCAGCCCCCGTTGTCATAAATATATGCTCTGCAGTATAATTCATTCCAAATCTTTTATTTAGAGATTCTGCAATAGTAGCACGCACACCGGGAATACCGGGCGTAGGGCTGTATCCGTGAAGAGTCACGGGGTTTTCGTTCTGAAGCATTTCAATCATAGCCTCGGTAAATTCCTTGGGTGCAGGCACGGAAGGATTTCCCAAGCTGTAATCAAAAACATTTTCGTAACCGATTTCTTTTCCTCTCTCCGTTGCAAAAGTAAAAGCTTCACGAATTACGGATTTTGCATTTAACATGGCCTTATAATCTTGTCTGATCATTTTTAATTCTCCTATTCTTTATAATATCCTTATTGTCATTTACGAACTTTTATATGGATAAACATTCCTTTAATATTTCCGATTATAAAAGTATTAAAACGGAATTTCTATATCCAATCCACATCTCCGCCGGTAAGCGCCAGACTCAAAAGTCCGTCCATTAATTCAACCTCATCACCTTCCACCACACGTATCAGTTTAGCAGTTTCGGTATTCACCGGCATCTCATCATCAGGTCCCAACTCCATATCCGGTTCTTCGCCGCAATACGGACAGGTCATAACAGGTACTATTTTCAAGGACAGGTAACGCATCCCACAATCCTCACATTCATAGAATCCGCACACCTGCGTGCCATCCGGTACAAAATACATGTCCCAATTCCTCCTAAACAATGTCTCATTTTTTTCAATACTACAACTTCCGACGTAGCATCTTTTTGCAATGAATATATTCTACTCATATAAAAATTTACAACTAATATAATAGTATATTTTTCTTATAAAAACAACAAAAGAAATCCAAAGCGGATTTCTCTTGTTAACTAATGAATGAATTATTCTCTTTATAAAATTAATTTTTACTTGTTAATGTGTAAAATTTTACCGTGGCTTTCAATGACTTCTTTATACCAATAAGCAGAATCTTTCGGTATTCTCTCCTGGCTTTCAAAATCCACATGAACCAAACCAAAGCGTCCATGAAATCCCTGATCCCATTCAAAATTATCAAGGAAGGTCCAGAGGAAATATCCTCTGATATCCACACCTTCATCTGCCGCCTGCTGAAGCGCAGACAAATATCGGTCTAAAAAGTCCTGACGATTCGGGTCATGTACCTTACCGTCCAAAGATACCGCATCATGACATGCCATTCCGTTCTCTGTAATATAAATAGGCAGTCCGTATCTTTCATAACAGAAACGAACACCCCAGTACAGACACTCTGCGTGTACCGGCCAATTCACCGCGGTTTCGGGATAACCCGTTTTCATAGGTACACCTTCCGGTTCTCCGTTTGCGCCTGCTTTGATATAATAACCGTTATAAATATTCAGTCCCAGAAAATCAATGGGCTGACTGATTAACTTCATGTCTTCCTCTGTGATTTCCGGCACATATTCCTTAAACAATTCCATTCCCTGCTCGGGAAACTTGCCCAGCATAACAGGATCCGCAAACCATGCTACATTCCAAGCCCAGTTGTCTGCCGTATCAGACATTGAGAAAAATACTTTCGTTGCTGCTGCAATATCCTCTTTTGAATCCGTAGCCGGAATGGCAATCGTGCAGGTAGGTGCATATCCGATTTTAATCGGCTGTTTTGCATATTTACGTAAATTAATAACCGCTTTGCCATGAGCTTTTAAAGCATTAACGGATGCTAAAAAAGTTTCCTGCTTGGACAATTTTTTGCCCGGTGCATGTACGCCTGTAACATATCCCAATCCTACAAAGCACTGAGGTTCATTAATCGTAAAAATATACTCAACCAAATCCGTAAAATTCTCAGCAACCACTTTTGCATATTCGGCAAATGCCTCCACAATATCCGGATTCACCCAGCCACCTTTATCCTCCAGTGCCTGTGGAAGTTCCCAATGATATAAGGTAAGATAAGGCTTAATGTTATTCTTAAGCATCTCCTGTATCATATAACGATACAATTCAACTGCTTTCTGATTCACCTCACCCGTACCTTCCGGAATCAGTCTGGACCAATTGATTGAAAATCGATAAGACTTAATTCCCAGCTCCTTCATCAAGGCAAAGTCTTCTCTGTAATGATGCATATGATCGCAGGTGACAAAGGCATTCTGCCCCTTAGTTCCCTGTCCTTCCGTAGAAAATGCATCCCAGATACATTTCCCGCGTCCATCATTTACGTCTGTTCCTTCAATTTGGTATGCACTACTCGCCACACCCCATGCAAAATCATCACGAAACATATGAAACTCCTATCTTATTGTTTGGCTCTCTTAACTACTTCAAGACACATTCTTCCGTTATGGTAAGGACATTTCCAAGGCTCCACAATCGGTTTTCTCGTAAAAGGAATACCTTTTTCATCTACCTCGGACAACCATTCGGAACCCGGTCTCTTATCTATAATATATTCCTTGATATATTCCCAAATCTTTTCGACTGCCTGCAGATATTCGGCCTTCTCCGGATGCTTGGTATACGCATTTAAAAATCCAACCATGGCCTCCGCCTGTACCCACCAAATACGTTTGGTATCATTCACGCCTTTTTCGCACTCATTGTAAAGAGCATTTCCGTCAAAAGCAAGGCGGTAAACATTCTCCTCCAAAGCTGAAATTACCGGTTCCAACTTTTTATCATATTCTTCATCCTTAAGCACATCCAATCCACGATCAATCAGCCATGCTGTTTCAATATCATGCCCGTAAGAATGCAAATCAATCAAAGTATTATATTCCATATCGAAGAATACTTCCTGACGTCTTAAAGCCGGATTGTACATCTTCTCTACAAAAATATCCAACATCCAGCGAAGTCTGTTACCAATTTCTTCTTTGCCGTCTACACGGTACAATTCCGTATAGGCCTCAAACACGTGAAGAAGCGTATTCATGGTACGACCTGCCTCCACGCCGTTCTCAGATAACTTATCATTTCCGGCCGGTTTGAAATAAATATCAAACGCCTCCAGATATCCGCCTTCATCGCAACACTTCTTCTCAATGATATCAACCAAATCATAAGCAAGCTTTAATGCCTCTGCATCTTTGGTCGCATCGTAATAAGAAGATAATGCATATACCGCAAATGCCTGATTGTAAGTATGCTTTGTAGTATCCAAAGGCTTACCGTCGTAGGTTACCGCCCAGTAAATACCACCGTTTTCCTGATCAAACATTGCCTTTCTCATAAAATCATAGGCATGTCCGGCAACATCTAAATAACTCTCATCCTTATACATTAAATATGCATTTGCAAAAAACCAAAGAATACGGCTGTTCAAAATACAACCTTTTGTTGCTTTTTTATCCAGATTCAAATCAATATCCAACATTCCGTAAAAGCCACCGTACTCTTTATCCTGCATCCCAATCCAAAAGGGGATGATATGTTCTTTTAACTCTTTTTCAACTTCTCTTACCCACATAGGTATGTCTCCGTTTCAGATATTTATAACAATTGCACTGTTTTGACGATTTTATCATAATAAAATATTATACTTCTATAACAGAAGTACAACACTTCATCACTTTTATCCAAGATAAAATTTGTAAACCGTTGTTGTATCATATGCCTTATCCGGCCCATACAAAGGTCTGGGGAAGTTGGCTTCATTGGCTGAATTCGGATAATACTGGGTTTCCAGACACAAGCCCTTGCGCGGTCCGTAAAGAACGCCTCCCTTACAAACATCCTTACCCACAAAATTACCTGCATAAAACTGTACGCCGGGAAGGTCTGTATATGTATCCATGATGATTCCGGATTTTTTATCCTCCACCTTGGCAATCAACTGCAATTCTCCGTTCCAGTCATCCACTACCCAATTGTGATCATAGCCTCCCACAAGGCCAATCTGTTCAAAATCCGAATATATGTCCTGACCAACTTTTTTGGCAGTTGTAAAATCCATGGGTGTCCCTGCAACCGATGCGATTTCGCCGGTAGGAATGGCTCCTTTTACAACAGGAGTATAATTTGCAGCTTTTATCCAAAGAAGTTCATCATAAATCTCATCCGAATCATGACCATCCAGATTAAAATAGGTATGATTTGTCATATTGATAATGGTTTTTTTATCTGTATCTGCATGATAATGAATCTTCAGCTCATCCTCATCAGTCAATGTATATGTAACAGACACCCTCATCTCCCCGGGATGTCCCATTTCCATATCTTTCTTTACAAGGCTGAACGTTACGCTGTTTTCATCATAAGTTGCATCCCATACTCTCTTCTGGAATCCTTCCGTATGACTGGTATGCAAGTTGTTGGCGTTATCGTTTACATCCATCTGATATGCCACACCGTCAATCTCAAACTTGGCGTTAGCAGTACGGTTGGCAATGGGACCCACCGTAGCACCGAAGCAGTTGCCGTCATCCAAGTATCCTTCCACGCTGTCAAATCCAAGTACCACATCGCGTTCCCTGCCATCAGCACCTTTTACAAATAAATTCACTAAAATAGCACCAAAGTTAGTAACTCCTGCTTTCATACCGTTTTGATTCTCAATCATATAAAGCTGCGTTTCAACACCAACCGCTGTTTTGCCGAAATTCTTTACCGTAACTCCCATCTTGTCCTCCGTTATCAAATCATTTTACTTATAAAAAATTTCTTCCGAAAAACTCCCTTATATTTTTACAACTCAATTCTTCCTTCTAAGGCGCGTAAAAGCGTAACCTCGTCAATATACTCCAAATCTCCTCCTACCGGAACACCACTGGCAATTCTTGTCACCTTAATGCCCGTAGGTTTGATTAACTTACTGATGTACATCGCAGTTGTTTCTCCCTCCAAACTGGAATTGGTGGCAATAATTACTTCTTCCACGTCACCTTCCAGACGGGTAATCAACTCTTTTAACCGAATATCGGCAGGACCAATTCCAATCATAGGGGAAATGGCACCGTGCAATACATGATATACACCCTTATACTTGCCGGTCTTTTCGTATGCGGTTAAATCTCTTGTATTCTCTACTACCATGATGGTTTTCTTATCTCTGCCCGGATTGCTGCAGACCTGACAGAGTTCTTTATCGGTTAACGTCCAACAGTCCCTGCAATAGCGAACCTTACTCTTCGCTTCCATCATGGTATTGGCCAGGCGATTTACCCTGTCCTCCGGCAAATTGATAATATGAAAAGCCATACGTTGCGCGGACTTTGTGCCGATTCCCGGAAGTTTTTCCAGTTCTTCTATTAACTTACCTATATATCCGCCATACAGCTCCATCTATATATTCCTGCTCTCCTAAAGTCTTTTATCAAGGTGATTGTCATTCTTACCTTACGACTCAGATTATATTTCAAACCCACAATCCCCGGTTAGAAACCAAATCCGCCCAAATTCATGCCGCCGGTCATCTTTCCCATCATTTCATTATTGGCATCTTCTACCATACGAAGTGCTTCGTTGGTTGCCGCCATAATCAAATCCTGCAACATTTCAATATCATCCGGATCTACCACTTCGGGATTCAGCACAACTTTAGTCACTTCTCTGGCACCGGTCACGGTTACTGACACAGCACCGCCGCCTGCCTTAGCCTCAAATTCCTTGGTCTCCATTTCTTTCTGTTGTTCTTCCATCTGACGCTGCATTCTCTGCGCCTGCTTCATTAAATTATTCATGTTTCCGGGCATTCCGCCTCCGGGAAATCCTCCACGTTTAGCCATTATTTTAGCCTCCTTAATCATTACTTTTACTATAAAATATATGAACTCTTTTCTTTCATATTATTTATCACGTAGCTTTTTATTCTTCAATCTCCACCGGCATTCCAAAACTTTTAAGAATGTCCACATAGTGGTCTTCAAAATACTCGCCTTCGCCAAGTTGTTTTAACTCGATTCTTATTTCCTTCTGAATAAAGTCTTCCAGCTCGTTTTTCAGAGTCTGCATATTGGCTTCATTCTTTAGTTTTTCATAAGCGATAAAATCTTCCGCCACTATTAAAAGTACATTATCATTTCCCCAGCTGAGACGAACATTACTCAATACGGATTTCAAGGGTTGACCCATAGCATCCAGTAACGGCCCCCAATTACGGGATATCTGTTGTACCTCTTCAGGTAATGCCTTCGGCAACTGCGGTCTTGTAAGCGGTTTGGCAGTAGCGGAAGCACTTCCCGCATCTGTCGCCTGCGTTACCACAATACCTTTTTCCACTGCATCTTCCAATGCCCTGATTCTGTCTCCCCACGCATCAGCCTTGGCCTCAGTCTGCGGTTTACACAGTTTAATAATTGCCACTTCAATTAAAATACGTTTCTGACTTGCATATCTGATTTGATTGGACAATTCAGAGAAAATACGAATATACCGGAATATGGTGTTCAATTCAATCTTCTCTGCTTCATCTTTTAAAACAGCCAATGCTTCATTGGAAATTTCCAGCACATCCGCAGGAACGTCTGCACTTTTTACCATCATCAGATTACGCAGATACATGGTAAAATCGTTCACAAACTGCGGGAGTTCCCTTCCCTGCATTACCACTTCATCCAAAATACCGATTGCACCGATGATATTTTTATCTATCACAGCATCCAGCAATGCCGCAAATACACTGTTATCCACAGCTCCCAGTACATTTAACGCCTTATCATAGGTTAAAGTCTCCCCGTAATGAAACGCGATACACTGGTCCAAAAGACTCAACGCATCTCGCATGGAGCCGTCTGCCGCTTTGGCAATATAGCGTATCGCCGCCTCTTCAATATCTACCTGTTCTTTATCGGTAAGTTCCCGAATTCTGCCTGCAATGGTATCAATACTGATTCTTTTAAAATCATATCTCTGACATCTGGATAAAATCGTGATGGGAATTTTGTGTGATTCCGTCGTTGCCAATATAAAAATCACATAAGAAGGTGGTTCTTCCAAGGTTTTAAGCAAGGCATTAAAAGCGCCTGTGGACAACATATGAACCTCATCGATGATATAAACCTTATATTTCCCTTCCGTAGGCGAGTAAGAAACCTCTTCCACTATTTCACGAATATTATCCACGCCGTTATTGGAAGCAGCATCGATTTCTATAACATTCATGCTGTTTCCCGCAGCAATACGCTGACACATGGGACATTCTCCGCAGGGATTTCCGTCCACGGGATTCTCGCAGTTTACTGCCTTGGCCATAATTTTGGCAATGGTTGTTTTACCGGTACCTCTGGTTCCGCAGAAAAGATATGCATGACCGATACGACCGCTCTTTATTTGATTTTTCAATGTCGTAACAATCGCTTCCTGACCTTTTACGTCTTCATAAGTATCAGGGCGAAATTTACGATATAACGCCATATAAGACATGTCTCTTCCTGCTTTCTTATCTAAGGCAAATCACAACAATATATTCCTTTCGGGCACGCTCCCGCCGCTTGTCCCACGTAGCGGTACATAGAGTTGCAAAGCACGCAACTCAAGTACCGACGGTTACAAAGCACCCCGTGCAGGAAATATATTGTTATGATTTGCCATTTTGTTCACTGAAAAACTGCATAAATTTAGTCTCCGAAACTGATACCAAGCATCTTGCCTTCTTTTACGATGCTTGCATCGGGAGATACATATTTCAATTTGCCTGCAACCTCTTCCAAGGGAACTTTAACAATTTCACGGTTTTTGTAACCAACCATAAAACCGTACTCTCCATCAAGGATTAATTTAGCCGCTTCCGAGCCGAGACGTGAAGCAAATACACGGTCATAAGGGCAGGGGCTTCCGCCGCGCTGCGTATGTCCGGGTACGGTTACGCGTACTTCTTCACCGGTTTTTTCCTTAATCTGATCCGCTACTTCATATGCCACGCTTGGATATTTACGATTCTCAAGTTTTTTCTTATATTCTTTTTTGGATAATTTAGCATCTTCCTTGGAAATAGCACCTTCTGCCACTGCAAGAATGGTAAAACGGCTGCCATTCTTTTTACGCTTCTCAATCGCATCCACTACCTTATCGATATCATAAGGAATTTCAGGAATTAAAATGATATCCGCTCCGGAAGCCATACCTGCATTTAAAGTAAGCCATCCTACCTTATGTCCCATAACTTCCACAATAAATACGCGACCGTGAGAAGCTGCCGTAGTATGAATACAATCAATACAATCTGTTGCAATATTCACTGCACTCTGGAAACCGAAGGTCATATCAGTTCCGTACAAATCATTATCAATGGTCTTAGGCAATGTTACAATATTCAAACCTTCTTCACGAAGTAAGTTTGCGGTTTTGTGAGTTCCGTTGCCGCCGAGAATTACCAGACAATCAAGATTTAACTTGTAGTAATTCTGTTTCATGGCCTTAACCTTGTCCAATCCGTTCTCATCCGGATCCGTAATCGTCTTAAAAGGAGTTCTTGAACTACCGAGAATGGTTCCGCCTTTCGTTAAAATTCCGGAAAAATCCGAGCTTCCCAACATACGGTAATTACTGTAGATTAATCCCCTATAACCTTCCAGAAATCCGTAAATCTCAACTTCTTCGTCACTATTCATCATTGTCTTAACTACACCACGCATTGCTGCATTCAATGCCTGACAATCACCACCGCTGGTTAACATGCCGATTCGTTTCATATCTATCCCTCCAATTTCACTGAATATTTTACTCTGATTACAGCAAAATACACTTCTTTTATCATAATATATTTTTGCCCGATGTTCAATCTTTGTTTACTTATATATAGTAAAAAACTTGATTTTTTATAAAAACACCATGCCCCGAAAAATCTTTTCGTTTTATAGGTACGTTTTTTCTATTGTAATAAAAATATTTTTAATTTTTTTACAAAAATCTATTGACTTTTTATTTAAATATGATATATTGATATCAGTAATCGTTACTATTATCGTTTATTGAAGACTAAAATAGCACTTTCAGAGAAGGAGCCCGGCCAGCTATGAATCTAAAGTACAGCAAACAACGAGAAGCAATTAAAACATTTTTGATGTCGAGAAAAGACCATCCCACGGCAGACCAGATTTATTCTGCGGTACGTGAAGAACAACCGAATATCAGCTTAGGGACAGTTTATCGTAATCTTGCACTGTTGGAAGATGTTGGCGAAATCCAGAGGTTGCATGTAAACGGTAACACGGATCGTTTCGACGCAGATGTATCAAATCATTATCATTTTGTATGCGACTGTTGCGGTTGCGTACAGGACATCCCGATGGAGATGCAGGTCTCTTTAAATGCGGAAGCACAGAAATATTTTAACGGAATAATCGATTACTATAACGCCTGTTTCCACGGCAAATGTTCAGACTGCAAGGAATTGCAACACTAAAATTATAATTTATTTTAACAAGCAAAGGAGATTAAGATTATGAAGTATGTATGTCAGGTATGTGGTTATGTTCATGAAGGAGATTCAGCACCCGAGAAGTGCCCTCAGTGTGGCGTTCCCGCTTCTAAATTTACAGCGCAGGGCGAGGATAAAGTTTGGGCAGCTGAACACGTTGTAGGTGTAGCTCAGGGTTGCAGCGAAGACATCATCGAAGACCTCCGTGCAAACTATATGGCAGAATGTACCGAAGTCGGTATGTACCTTGCAATGGCAAGAGTTGCTCACAGAGAAGGCTATCCTGAAATTGGTCTTTACTGGGAAAAAGCAGCTTGGGAAGAGGCAGAACATGCTGCTAAATTTGCTGAATTATTAGGTGAAGTTGTAACCGATTCTACCAAGAAAAACCTTGAAATGAGAGTTGAAGCAGAAAACGGTGCTACAGCAGGTAAATTTGACCTTGCAAAACGCGCAAAAGCTGCTGATTTGGATGCTATCCATGACACCGTTCATGAAATGGCTCGCGACGAAGCAAGACATGGTAAGGCATTTGAAGGACTTTTGAAGAGATACTTTTCGTAAGCTATAAGCCGTGCAAAAATGTAATGATAGCGCTCCGCGAGTTTACTCGCAGGAGCGTCTATTGTTACATTTTTATAGGGCGACAGCCCGGAACGAAATAGCCTCGAAGAGGCTATGAGTGGCACGGCGTAGCTGCTATTACTGCATAAAATTATACACACCGGATAAAGATTGGGGGACCTATGAATACAAAAGCATTATACAATATTACCTATGGCGTATATTTACTTTCCGCCAGTGAAAACGGCCGCGACAATGCCTGTATTATCAATACAGCCGTGCAGGTTGCAAACAATCCTACCCGCATATCTATCGCAGCCATTAAAGGTAATCTTACACACGATATGATTCTCTCTACAGGAGTATTTAATCTTTCATCGATTACAACGGATGCACCCTACTCTCTCTTTCAGCATTTTGGAATGCAGTCAGGACGAGATGTGAACAAATTTACTGATTTTACGGATGTAGCACGTAGTGAGAATGGCTTACTTTATCTTACAAAATATGCCAATGCTGTTTTATCCTTAAAAGTAACCGAATCACATGATTTAGGCAGCCATACTCTTTTCATCGGCGAATTGACTGATGGCGAAGTGCTCTCTTCCGGAGAATGCTGCTCCTATGGTTACTATCAGTCTACCATCAAAAAAGCGGCTCCTAAACCTATTGCAAAAGAAGGCTGGAAATGCAAAATCTGCGGCCATGTTTATGAAGGCAAAGAACTTCCCGCAGATTATATCTGCCCACTTTGCAAACACGGAACGGAAGATTTTGAATATTTCAATGAAACATCTGATAAAACTGCAACTCCGGTCAATACTAAAACTACATCCGATAATGACACAAAAAAATTTGTTTGTTCCGTATGCGGATACGTACATGAGGGTGACAACGCGCCCGAAAGATGTCCGCAATGCGGCGTTCCTGCTTCCAAATTTACCGAACAAAATGCGGAAAGAATCTGGGCAGCTGAACACATTGTAGGTGTAGCACAAGGTTGCAGTGAGGATATTTTAGATGATTTACGTGCAAACTATATGGCAGAATGTACCGAAGTCGGTATGTACCTTGCAATGGCAAGAGTTGCTCACAGAGAAGGCTATCCCGAAATCGGCCTTTACTGGGAGAAGGCAGCTTGGGAAGAAGCAGAACATGCTGCTAAATTTGCTGAATTATTAGGCGAAGTTGTAACAGATTCTACTAAGAAGAACCTTGAAATGAGAGTTGAAGCTGAAAACGGTGCTACAGCAGGTAAGTTTGACCTTGCTAAGAGAGCAAAAGCTGCTAACTTGGATGCAATCCATGACACCGTTCATGAAATGGCTCGCGATGAAGCAAGACACGGTAAGGCATTTGAAGGACTATTAAAAAGATATTTCAGTTAAAAAAGGAGGATATAAAAATGGACAAATATATTTGCCCTTGCTCTTATGAATACGATCCCGCTGTAGGTGACCCCGAAAATGGTGTTCCCGCAGGTACACCCTGGGAGGAAGTTCCCGAAGATTGGGTATGTCCCTGGTGCGGATTAGGAAAAGAAGTGTTTGAAAAAGCAGAATAAACAAATGAGTTTGAGGTGACAGTTATCTGTCACCTGTTTCCTTTTATTCCTATACATTTTTTATGCAATTTTTCCTTGATGATGTTTTCTGTTTATAGTAAAATTTTTATATAGACTATAAGTCCTTGGGCTTACATTTTAGTATTATTAATTTATAAAAACAGGAGGATTACTTATGGGTTTTTTAACAGGTAAAACAGTTATCATTACCGGTGGCGGACGAGCTACTCTTGAAAACGGCAAAGCAGGCTCTATCGGCTATGGTATTGCAACAGCTTATGCAAAAGAAGGTGCTAACATCGTAATCACCGGACGTAATGTTAAGAAATTGGAAGATGCAAAAGAAGAATTAGAACGTCTCTATGGCGTAAAAGTTCTTCCCGTACAGGCTGATATTTCAGCAGGTTCAGACAATGCAGCCATCGCAGCATCTGTAGCCGAAAAAGCGATTGCTGAATTTGGTAGTATTGATGTATTAATTAACAACGCACAGGCTTCTGCATCAGGTGTAACTTTAGCAAATCACACTACCGAGCAGTTTGACCTCGCAATTTATTCAGGTCTCTATGCTGCATTCTACTATATGCAGGCATGCTATCCTCACTTAGCAGAATCTAAGGGTAGCGTTATCAACTTCGCTTCCGGTGCCGGTTTATTCGGTAACTTTGGTCAGTGTGCATATGCAGCTGCCAAAGAAGGCATCCGTGGTTTAACACGTGTAGCTGCAACAGAATGGAGCAAGGACGGAATTAATGTAAATGTTATTTGCCCCCTTGCATGGACTGCACAGCTTGAAAACTTCCAAAAAGCATATCCTGATGCATTTGAAAAGAATGTACACACACCACCCATGGGCTTCTTCGGTGATCCCGAAGAACATATCGGTAGAGTTTGTGTACAGTTAGCACATCCCGACTTCAAATATATGACAGGTGAAACTATTACCTTAGAGGGTGGCTTGGGATTAAGACCGTAATTATAAATAATAAATAAACAACAAATAAAAAGTAGACAAGTTTTCTATAGCTTGCCTACTTTTTATTTCTTTTATTTAATTTTTATATGATATCAAATACTTTTGGTTAAAACCAGGCTTACAATTTATATACCCAAATTCTCCACCAACTGCTATCACTCTCAAAGCACCCTTCCAATTCCAATCCGTAATCCTGCGCATCCGTAATTTCAGCGGCCGAGAATAGATATTCGCATTCCATATCACGCATTTTATCAAAATCAAAATGTAAGTTTTCAACCTGCACATTATCCTTCTTTGAAAGCTGATAATAGGTTCCCCACTCTGAATGAAACAAATACGCTCGGCTTCCCCAATTATCATAGTACGCCTCAATAGAATAATTTAATGCAATGTCTTCTTCTATAATTTCTCGAAATTCCTGCTTATATTCCAAAGGATAATTGTTTGAATATCCGTCTATTGTATAGAAACCGTGCATCAAAGGAACTACAGGACACATTCCCAGACTTGCTACTCTATACTCTGACATATCTCTACCGATATGTAATTCAATTGCTTCCATCACATCCTCGGAATACAGATTTTCCCATGACATGTTCCCGGATTCGTTTCCCTTGCGAATTTGATTAATATTCTGATAAAAAATGCTACTTCTTGCTATATTCAAAAGTGTAGGCATATATAATATTACAACTACAGATAATGCAAGAATATAATTCTTTTTTCCTATATTTCTCCATATTGTTGCCAGAGACAATCCCAATAACAGATACCATGCTGTAGGCATAAGCCAACAAAATCGCTCGAATTGAAATGACTTTATCATTCCTCCCATTTGCTGTTTAATTTCAATTACCGCTTCACTCCGCAAAATACTATATTGTACAATATTAAAAAACATAAATATCAAAGTAACAATAATATATTTTGCATATTTTTTATTTTCTTCGCTCCTCTTTTTTAGTACAAGTAAAATAATTGCAATAACAAATGGAATGTATATAAAAATATGGTACGACATCGTATGTAGGGAACCGCCTTCCAGTAACATTTGAAAAACACTATCCCAAAAACCAACACCATATGCTATACTTTCTTCACGATGACTGATAAAAGTTGTTTGGTTAAACAGTTGCAATATCAAATCCAGATTTGTCAATGCATACACAATACAAAGAATAAATACCGTGCATAAAATATGTTTGTCATTTCTACGCCTGTTAATCCGGATTATTAACCAAACCATTGCCAATACGATAATCAATGCATATCCAACTAAAACCAAATGTGATGTCAATGCAAAGAATACAATTCCCATAATCGGCGGTGCAAATTTACAAATATCTCTTAGTCCATATGTTCCTTTTGGCTTACTCATGCACTCCTTCAATACAAGAAGACACCAAATGCATAACGGTACTCCCACAACCGACAATCCATAAACCGGCCGGAAAGGAATCATTGCAAATGCCGTACCGCAGAGAAAAGCCACAATACTACTATCAGTATACTTTTTAACACATCCGTACATTCCATAAAATGCAACCGAAATAACTACCATGTATTGCAACTTAAAAGCCGTCAGCACCGGAAAAATATAGTAAAGTAATACGAATAAAACGGCAGAAGGCTTTAATCCCTCTATTGGGACTCCATGCATCATTTGCTCATAAATATCCACGCCCGGATAACGTGCGGCAAATACATACGATAAAATAGTTTCATCCAACTGATCATGAAAATCGAACATGCACCCTTCGCCTAAATATATAATCGGTGCCATCAAAATCATAATCAACACTATACCAAACCATTCCAGATGCTTAGTATCTATATCTTTTAACCATTTGTTCATTCTCAGTGACCTTCTATAAAAATGCCTTCACCTGCTCATACACACCATCAGCATCTAACTTATATTCCTTCATAAGCACTGCTGCCGATGCTGAGGTACCGAATTCATCCTGCACGCCGATTTTTAAAACAGGAACAGGATAATTTCTGCAGATGGTATCACATACTGCACTTCCCAAACCGCCGATTACGGAATGTTCTTCTACGGTAACAACCTTACCCGTCTTCTTTGCACTTGCAATTACAAGTTCATCATCCAAAGGCTTAATGGTATGAATGTTGATTACTTCTGCACTTACGCCTTCGGCTTCTAATTTCTTAGCAGCTTCCATTGCGCTCTCTACCACAATACCGGTTGCAATAATGGTAACATCGGTACCTTCTTTTAAAACGATACCCTTACCCAATTCAAACTTATAATCCGGTCTGTCGTTGATTACAGGCACTGCATTTCTGCCAAGTCTTAAGAAAACAGGTCCCTGGTGTTCAATCGCTGCACGAACCGCTGCCTTCGCTTCAATCACATCGGAAGGTACACAAACCACCATACCGGGAATATTTCTCATAAGTGCAATATCTTCCAAACACTGATGTGTTGCACCGTCTTCGCCAACGGTGATACCGCCGTGTGAAGCAGCAATTTTAACATTTAATGCAGGATAACCTACTGAGTTACGAATCTGTTCGTAAGCACGTCCGGTTGCAAACATTGCAAAAGAGCTTGCAAATACTACTTTGCCTGTTGACGCAAGACCTGCTGCCATACTAACCATGTTTCCTTCCGCGATACCGCAGTCAAAGAAACGTTCCGGGAACTTCTTACCAAAAATCGCAGTTTTGGTAGACTCCGCAAGGTCAGCATCCATAACAACTAAATTCTGAAATTCATCACCGAGTTCAGCAAGTGCTTCACCATAACCCTGTCTTGTAGCAATTCTCTTTACTTCTGACATAATTCTTCACCTGCTTTCTCTAATTCTGCCATTGCAATTTCTTTCTGCTCATCGTTAGGCGCAACACCATGCCAGCCTGCCTGATTCTCCATAAAAGAAACGCCCTTACCTTTAATACTCTTGCAAACAATTACGGTAGGCATACCCTTAACTGTTTTCGCCTCTGCAAATGCAGCACGAAGACTGTCAAAATCATGTGCATCCGCATTGATTACATGCCAGTTAAAAGCTTCAAACTTTTTATCAATAGGGTAAGGAGAACATACATCCTCAATCTTACCGTCAATCTGTAAACCGTTGTTGTCAACGATAGCAACAAGATTATCCAGTTTCTTGTGTCCTGCATACATTGCAGCTTCCCAAACCTGACCTTCTTCAATTTCACCATCACCAAGCAAGGTATATACACGATAATCCTTCTTGTCAATTCTTGCAGCAAGTGCCATACCTACTGCCGCAGAGATACCCTGTCCCAAAGAACCGGTAGACATATCTACACCGGGAGTAGATTTCATATCAGGATGTCCCTGTAAATAAGAATGTAATTTACGAAGTGTTACCAAATCTTCAAAAGGAAAGAAACCTTTCAAAGCAAGTGCTGCATATAAACCGGGTGCAGTATGACCTTTGGACAAAACAAAGCGATCTCTGTCCGGGTTCTTAGGATTTGCAGGATCGATGTTCTGCATCTCCTCAAAATACAAATATGTGAAAATATCCGCTGCCGACAAAGATCCGCCGGGATGTCCGGCTTTAGCGGCATGGGTAGAAATTATAATACCTTTTCGAACTTCATTGGCGATTTTTTGCAATTCCAAATTATTCATTTTTGCCTCCGTAAATGTGTATTGTGCTTTTAAACCGCTAATAGTTTAGCACTTTTTCAATCAAGAAACAACATTTTTACATGAATATTTCCTTTTTTTCATATATTTAAAATAAAAAAGAAAGGATACAGGTATGTCAACACCTGAAAAACCATCTTTATTCTCCAAAAACTTTACTTCCATTCGACGGAACCTGCATTTTAATCCCAAATCCGTTTCACTGGTACTTACGGGAATTCTTTTACTGTCTTTCGCACTGTTTTACTTTTATAATACTCCCAATCGCACGTTTGAAAAAATATGTGATGCTCTTTTTGCAGAGGAATTGGCAGATGACGGATTAAGTCTGCACTACACTTTGTCTGCACCGGAAGACTACGGAATCGAATGTTGTACTTCCCTCCCGGTTTACAGTCACACAAAAAGCCTTGCTGACTATCATACTCTGACAGGCTACTTGAAAGAATTAAAAGAAATAAACCCTGACGCTTTAAATAATACAAACCGACGCACTTATGAAATTCTTATCCAATACTTGGAAAATCAGGCGGCAGCTTTTCCTTATCTGTATTACGATGAGCCTTTATCACCCACCTCGGGAATGCAAAATCAGCTCCCCATTCTTCTTTCGGAATACACCTTTCAAGATAAAAAAGACATAGAAAATTATCTTCTTTTGCTTCAAAGCGTACCCGCATATTTTGACGGACTGATTTCTTTCGAAAAAGAAAAATCCGCCAAAGGTCTTTTTATGTCTGCAGATGCATGCAGAAATACCATACTGCAATGCAATGAAATTATTACGGAAGCAGATTTATTGTCAGAAAATCATTTTTTGCAAACTTCTTTCCGGGAACGTGTGCAAACCCTGTGTAACGAGAATAAAATCAGTGTTGCGGAAACCGATGCTTACATACAAGCCAACAATGAAATCCTGTTACACAGCGTTTTACCCGCTTATAAAAGTCTTGTCCATAATTTAACCATTCTATGCAGCAACGGAACCAATGAAAACGGTTTATGCTATTATCCCGAGGGACGGGAATATTATGAAATTCTTTTGTGCAAACAAACAGGATCCGTAAAAAGTCCTGCTGAGCTTATGGAAAAAATCAAAACTTCCTTTATGGCAGATTACGGTTCTTTTAAAGAAACAGCTGTTGCCGTTCAATCTCAAAAGGGAGCTTCTGTCTTCTCCCTGTCAGAGCCGGATAAAATGCTTGCAGACTTGGAAAACTGCGTGTCACAGGATTTTCCTGCTTATCCTGAAGTTTCCGGAAATGCCGTGCCCACTTGGGAAATCAAAAAAGTAAGTTCCACCATGGAAGACTATTTGAGCCCGGCCTTTTATCTGACACCACCCCTGGATGATATCAGCGAGAATGTCATTTATATCAATTACGGTTCCTCCCCGGATAATCTGGAACTGTATACCACCCTTGCCCACGAAGGCTATCCCGGACACCTTTATCAGTCCGTCTACTCTACACTGGCTTTGGAAGAGCAAAATGCACATCCCATCCGTCATCTCTTGCACTTCGGAGGATACGTTGAAGGATACGCCACTTACGCAGAACTGTATTCCTACGATTACGCCACCGCCTTCGGCAACGCCGATTATTGTGAGTTGATATGTTTAAACCGCAAGCTTCATCTTGCACTCTATTCCATGCTGGATATCTCCATTCATTACTACGGTGCAACTTATGAAGATGCTCATGAGACACTGTCCGCCTTCGGAATTGAAGATAAAAAAACAACGAGGGAAATCTACGACTATATCGTAAATTCCCCCGGAAATTACCTGAAATATTATGTTGGTTATTTGGAAATTATGGAATGCCGCGAACTTGCAATGCTTAAGTGGAAGGACAATTACTCCGACTACAATTTCCATGAATTTCTTTTAGACTTTGGTCCTGCCGACTTTGAAACCATAAAAGATGCCATTCGCGAATATAATGCTCCCCGCATTTCAGAACCGGTTTCCATGTCAGCCCAAGTTACATTTCCTTCACGATTTTTACAATGCGGCTGGTGCCCAGGCGATGGGCTCCAAGTGCAAGGAATTCTTCTGCATCGGCAATGGACTTAATGCCTCCCGCTGCTTTAATTTGAACGGGAGCACTGATGTGCTTAGCAAAAATCCGGATATCATCAGGCGTTGCGCCGGCTGTCGAGAAGCCGGTGGACGTCTTGATGAAGTCCGCCCCGGATGCCATCACGATTTCACACATTTTAATCTTCTCTTCTTCTGTTAAAAGACAAGTCTCAATAATTACTTTTAAAATTTTATCGCCGCAAACTTTTTTTATTGCTTTAATTTCTTCTAAAACAGCATCGTACTGCTTGTCCTTTAAGGCACCAACCCAGATTACCATATCGATTTCGTCCGCACCGTCAGCAATTGCCAGGCGGGCTTCTTCGCACTTAATTGCGGTAGGCACATAGCCGTTAGGAAAACCGATTACGGTACATATTTTTACCTTGCCCCCAACGTAGTTTGCAGCCTTTTTTACATAGACGGAAGGGATGCATACGGAAGCGGTTTGATACTTGATGCCGTCATCACAAATTGCTTTGATTTCTTCCCAGGTTGCAGTCTGGGATAATAATGTATGATCTACTTTGGATAAAATCTCCTGAATGTTCATGATGGGTTCCTCCTATTTTACCTTTAAATCCATTTTATCAGAAAGATAGGCAATGATAAAGCCTGCTGCCCCAAATAAAATTCCGGCCAAGAATTGCAGAATATTATTGTAGTGTAGCGGAATAATCACAACGGTAGAAGCTAACACAATTCCTACTACCGCGTGGAATGCATAAGAATAATATTTTTCGAAAAAATAGTTTACAAGCCTTGCCAGCAGCAATGCAGTTACTGCCATTCCGAGAATCCAGGGCAAAATAACACCCATATTAAAATCCGCAATACCGGAATTCAAGTTCTCATACAATCCCAGCGACATCAGAATTGAAGAAGAAGTCATACCCGGCACTACTATACTGATACCCCACAGTGCACCGCTGAATACATACCAGCCAAACCCCGGTGTTACCTGAACAAACTCGCCGTACTGCACATATGTAAGAAGGGATGTCAATGCTGCAAATGCCACAAACGCAGATACGAATGAACCTTTACTTCGCCCTTGCTTTCCTGCCTCCTTATATACTGAAGGTATTGTTCCTATTATCAATCCAATAAAAAGCCAGGTTGCCATCATCTCTGACTTAGCAAATAAAAATTCAATGACCTTGGCAAATATCCAGAAACCAAATAACCAACCAATGCCCACAAAAAGAAACATCCGCCAGTTCTTCTTCAATGCGCGGATAGGGTGGGAGAACAGTTCCATAATAGAGCGGTAAACGCCGAATACTACGCATAGCACACCTCCGCTGACTCCGGGCAGAATTGCCCCGCCACCGATTGCCGCACCGCAGATGAAATTCTTAAGTATAGCGGCAGGAGACCAGGGCTTTACTTCCTGTTCTTTGTTTTCCTGCAATTTTTCGCTTTCTGAGATTTCAGCTTCCGCCTTTTTTATATTTTCTGCATTTTGTCTTTCTTGTTCGCTTTTCTCTTTCAATATATTCACCTTTACCCAAATTATTTTTATGAAAATAACATAGCGGAAATATTTGGATATTTCAATGTATTTTTTATGTAAAATGTATTTACACTAGCTATTTTATAGAAAAAACCGAACTTTTAGAAGTCCGGTTTTAAAATCTTAACTGTAAATATTTTGGCAGATCCTAATCTTACTCACCCTTCTTGCGCTCCGTATAATTAATAATACACGCAATCACACCATAAAATACCCCTGTTACAGGCCAGATAATCCATGTATATCCCCATGCACCGGTAATAAAACTGATTGCCAGGTAAATTGCAGTAACGCTACACCAATAGATACCGCCAATTAATTCATGCTTCTCGAAATTTCTTTTATGGTTCTGATCATAATCACCTGTCTGAAGCAACTGCGCATAGGCGTCTGCTTCATTGCCCCATCTTGTGAACAAAAATACCGCAATTGCAACCAAGGCCAATAAAACATCTACTGCTATGATTGTTCCCAATGCTTCACCTGTAAGCACTGCTACCACAACCAGCACTGCCGCTCCAAGAATGCACAAGCCAACGCCGATTGCCCTTGTAAGAGTAAGCATGGGACGCTGTTTCTTCATTCTGCTCTCAACAATTCCCGCAACACCATAATCTAACACAAAGCTTTCCTTCTGAAGCCACTCATAGTCAGCCATCACACTGCCGTTAAAAATAAACAATACTACCGCTATAATCACCATGCACAGAAGCACTCCCAAACCAATTGCCACAGCTACGTTTCCTTTTATAAAATCAAACTCTGCCAAACCACTCATAAGAATAAGTACAATGGGTGATAACACACAAATGCTTGCACCAATTGCCACCTTAAGAGCCGACTTACGCTTCGCATCCATAAATTCATTGGCAAACTCTGCTGAAATGTGTTTTACATTTAAAGGTTCATATACATCCTGCTTTAATTCAGGTTCTTCAATTTCTTCTTTTAATAAGTAATCGGTGGATACGCCGAACACCTGGCACAACTTCAATATTTTATCCAAATCGGGAACCGACTGCGCCCCCTCCCACTTCGAGATGGACTGTCTGGACACGTTCATCTTCTCTGCCAGTTCTTCCTGTGACCATCCGCACTTCTTTCTTAAATAAATAATTTTGTCTGCTAAAATCATTTTTTCATCCTCCTTAGGGTTATAAAATATGAAACTATTCTTCTTTCAAACGCAATCTTTCCTTACATCGCATTTCGGAAGTTTTGCTTCGTTTTTGTTACCCTAATCTTATCTTTTCAAGCGGTTGCATTCTATCAAGTCCGCTTGTAAATTTGTCAACAGGTGGTTGCAAATGCCTGATTTTGGGCGTTTTTTCGCGCAACCGGATAGAATTTCTTATATTTTATCATCCGCACATCCACAGTGCAAGCACCACGCTTGCCACAACTCCCGAAACCGTAGCAATCAATGCTCCGGTCAAAGTATATCGCGTTTTTTTAATTTTTACCGTCATGAAATATACACTCATTGTATAAAAAACCGTCTCCGTGGAGGACATGGCCAGAGATACCAAAGTCCCAACATAAGAATCCGTACCGTAAGTTTTAAACAAATCAAGTGCAAGCCCCGTTGCTGCCGATGAAGAAAACATCTTAATCAAAAGAAACGGAACCACTTCCGCCGGAAGGGCAAGAAACTTCACAACCGGAGCAAGAATCCGAGATAAAAAATCAAAAAAACCGGATGCACGAAGCACACCTACCGCCACCATTAAACCAATCAATGTCGGCATGATTTTAATGACAGTTTGAAAGCCGTCTTCCGCACCTTTTACAAAAAGTCCATAAACATCTTTTTTGCGTCCCAGTCCGATTGCTACGATTACAAGAATTATAATCGGTAAAATCATATTAGATATTGTAACGAGGGTACTCATTTACCTACCCTCCTTCGCTCTTTGCTAAAACGGTTCAGAATGCAGATAAACACAATTGCAACTACCGTAGAAAATAACGTGGCAAGAATTGCCGGTGCGATAATTCCTGCCGGATTCTCTGAACCGTAACTGCTGCGATAAGCAATCAAATTTACAGGTATCAGTTGAAGCGAAGAAATATTCAAAATTAAAAAATTACACATATCCTTTGTGGCAACTCCCGCCGGTAAACCGCGTATATCACGTATTGCGTCCAGTTCCTTCATTGCATTCAATCCCGCCGGTGTTGCTGCCCATCCAAGGCCTAATATATTTGCAATCATATTTAAAGAAATATATTCTTCCGCCTTACTCCTCTTGGGCACTCCCGGAAACAAAGCATGTAATGCCGGTCCCAGTATGCGTGATAACCGTTCCACAATTCCGGCCTCTTTTGCAATCTCCATCAGCCCTACCCACATGGACATAACCCCCATCATGGTAATGCACAACGTTACGGCATCCTGCGCCGACTGAATGGCCGCATCCGTTACCGATTCCAAATTTCCCGTAAAAGCAGCGTAAACAATTCCAATCAGAATCATACCGCCCCACAAATAACTCATCATAAAAATTCCTTTCAGGCACAATGTGTCTGTGCTTTTTTATCAGTTTATTTGCCGTGGCGGTTGTCATATTACCCACTTTTATATTGTAAAATGAAATGATGCACCGGAAATAAAAAAGGCACCTGCTTGGAATCTTCATTCCCGCAAATGCCTTGTTCATTATGAATTGGTGTATGTTTCTATAATATCCCATACGGAAGCATTCTCAAATCCCAGCTTCCATTCTGCCACTCCGGCAATATTATTGGCATCCATAACATTTAATTTAACCTGAATGGATTCACTCTCCTCCAACCAAATCTGATATAATGTTCCGTCTTTTTGGATTTCACCGTAATACTGGCAGGTTTCGTTATCCCAATAAACTTCTACTCCATTGGTATTAACCCAGTTCTGTGCCATATCCATACCAATGGCCTCACTGCTTACGGTACCGCCTTCTGTTTTCCATAATCTGGTATAAAAAGGAATTGCATTAATAATCTTTTCCGCAGGCACTTCCTCCATGGTGTTCATGATACCGTTCTCAACGAAATTAATGGACGCTACAGAACCCGTAATCTGAGAACCGCCCCAATGCTCGTCATATCCCATGATAATAACATAATCTGCAACCAGTCCCTGTTCGGTACGGTTATAGTACATAGTTGAAGCCGTAGGTGCATAATTGTCTACCGATAGTACAATGTTGTTGGCGTGAGTCTGAATTGATAATTCTCTCAAAAACTGTATAAAATCATCGCCATATTCTGCTCCTACCGTCTCGAAATCCACATTGATTCCATCCAATCCGTACTGCTGCGCATAAGAAATCAATAAAGAAACCATCGCCCCGCGTTTCTCACTTGATGCAAGAATAGCACCTATATTCACTTCATAGTCAACATCCGTAACCACTGCCCATACCTGCATTCCCTTATTGTGTGCTTTTGTCACATAATCAGAACTTGCAATACATTCCATGGTCCCTTCGTTATCTGCAATACGGAACCATGTGGGCGCAATTACATTAACTCCTTTGGTATTCGCCGTGTAAGAATCAAAAGTACTGTTGGCTCCCTCATTAAACACCTGATGGAATGCCATGTTAATCTTTCCTTCGTGACTGATACTTTGATAATTCAGGACAACGGCATCCGTTACCGGAGTTTGTGCAATCACATCTCCCATTTCCAATTTCTTGTTTTCTACATATCCTATGATACCGTCCGTACTGATAACCTTAGACCATTTTTCCATGGTTTCCAACACATATACCGTATCACCTTCTGCCACATCTGCAAGAATCGGGCTCTTTACCCCGCCCTGATAACGTATTTTTGTATCTTTCACAATATTGGCAGACTGCCTGTTTCCCCATTCCGTATAAAGCAACATACGGTTTGGTTCTTCAAAAAATTCATAAGAAAAGTTTGCAAAAATGTTCACATACTCCGCAGACAAATAAACATCCTCGCCTAACAAAATCGCCGCAGGACATCCAAGTGCGTTTTCCCCGGCTCCCGACACGGAATAATAAGAATACTCTTTGCCGATATTGGTTTTATAAATATCCTTCTCCGTGGTGTAAAGTACAATGCCCTCTTCTTTATTTATATAAAAGCGGTCAGTAAAATACTTCTCCACCGTTGCTATATCAAAATAACAATTGCCGTCCACAAGTTTTGCTTTCTCGTCCACATGAGCATCTTGCAACATAATTGCAATATCATCTTCTTCCACTAATCCAAAATACTGATTCAAATCTTCTCTTTCGGATGTATAATATACACTTTCAATCAGGGTTTCACCATAAAAAATACCCACAATTGCTATAATAAGGACAATCGCAATTACAACCGGAATTGCTTTTGCAAACATGGCCTGTCTTTTTTTCTTTCTTTTCTTTTTTCGCTTATCCTCGCGTTTCGGTTCCATGGCTATCTCCTCCGTTTCGGTTTTGACCGCCCTTATTATAACAGAATATTACCGTATCGTCATTAAATTTTTATGAAAATCCCTTTTTCGGCAATAAGCAATCAAGGTTTGAGGGACTCCATCTGTTTAAAGATACCGAAAAAAGGCTATGATTTCAGACAGGAGTTTTTTGATTTTCTTTTCAGACACCAAAAAGAGCCGTGATGCAACTGTATCAAAACGTTTTTTTCATCATAAAATATTCTAATTATGACGATACTATAAATTAATGAAAAGGCCGGAGCGTACCATGTTTACACATCCAAACGATGAATTATTATGCTTTGAAAATTATTTGGAATTACAGATGCGCGAATGCACACCAGCTTTAAAGACATTCCGGAGAATCTTCTCCGTATGAAGAACTATATTCTATGGTAAAAAACTACAACCTCCTTACCGGTACTGTTTCTCCGTAAGGCACCTTTCTTTTTTATTATATGCACATTCTCTTTTTTACACAAGAAAAACACGTCGACAATTTTACGTTTTAAAAATTTGGTGAACAAACCTTCTCAAGTATTGACTAAAAGCCTTGAAAAGTTTAAGATACATTAAAACTTTATGTTTTTTTGTCGAAATATAGTATATAGCAATTCAGGCTTATGCATGCTCTGAATAGTTATACATCTCATAGAAACCACCAAAACAGATTGGAGTATTGAATGAAAATAGAACGCGTAAATGATCATCAGATACGATGTACACTTACCAAAAAAGAATTAGAAAAAAGGGACTTAAAGCTTAGCGAAATGTCCTACGGAAACGAAAAAGTCAAACAACTGTTTCAGGACATGATGCAAAAAGCCGCCTACGAATGCGATTTCGAAGCAGAAGATACCCCGCTGATGATTGAAGTCATTCCTTTTACGGAATGTGCCGTCATTATTATTACCAAAGTAGAGGACCCCGAAGAACTGGATACCAGATTTTCGCGGTTTGCCCCTTCCGTTCATGACGGTGACAATACACTGTCCGGTATTATTGGCGATGTTTTTCAGTCCCTAACCGAGAAAAACGGGGATATTGCAGAGCTTTTCAAAAAAATGCAACAGCATAACGATGCAAATATTTCCGCTTCCGAAACACCGGAAGAAGCTGCATCTGAAGCAGTTCCCGCCAATATCTTTTATGAATTTGGCACTCTGAACGAAACCATACGTGCCTGTCATACCGTGGCGCCGTTCTATCACGGCCAAAGCCACCTCTACAAAAACAAGTTAAAAGAGCACTACCTGTTATATTTACACAATATCGAATCATCCGTTGAAGACTTTTCTAAAGTCTGCAGCATTCTGTCAGAATATGCGGATACCGTTCACGATAACGGCTACTTTAAATTTTACGCAAAGGAACATTGCGAAACCATAATTGAAGGAAATGCAGTGGAATCCCTGGCAATCATCTGATATTATCGTATAAAAAAAGTGGGCGCCTCATACAGGCACCCACTTATTTTTATTCTTTTATAACTGATTCAACGCTTCCAACAATTCATCCACGTCCATACCGTGAACCATAGCCGCCTCTTCAAGGGTTTCTCCCTGTGCGGAAGGGCAACCGATGCAGTGCATTCCTGCACTCATAAGTACAGGTGCAACAGCGGGATTTGTTCTTAACATTTCACCGATTGTCATATCTTTATTAAATTCAGCCATTTGATTGTCCTCACTTTCCTTAACATTCTGTTTTTTAATTCTAAAACAGTTTGTCCGAATACGCAAGATAAAGTTGCTAAAAATCCTTATTCTTCCAATGTTTTTTGTTAAATTATTCAATCCTTTTATCTTGACTATCAAAGTTATGAGGAGTAAAATATATGATAGTCTTTAATAAACAATATTTTTAAAATATATATAGGAGGATAAAACATTGAGAGAAGAATGGACAGGTTTTAAAGGCGAGTTATGGCAAAACGAAATCAATGTCAGGGACTTCATTCAGGCCAACTATGAACCCTATGACGGAGATGAGTCATTCCTTGCTGACGCAACACAGAATACAAAGGACTTATGGGATCAGGTATTAGAGCTCTCTAAGCAGGAAAGAGAAGCAGGCGGTGTTCTTGATATGGACACTAAAGTTGTTTCTACAATCATTTCCCATGGCCCCGGATATTTAAATAAGGACAAAGAAACCATCGTAGGTTTCCAGACAGACAAGCCCTTCAAACGTGGTTTACACGTATTCGGCGGTGTTCGTATGGCTGAAAAAGCTTGTGCTGATAACGGTTACACATTAGATCCTGAAGTACAGGAGTTCTACACAACATACAGAAAGACACATAACGCAGGTGTATTTGATGCTTATACACCGGAAATGCGTGCATGCCGTTCTAACCACATTATCACAGGTCTTCCTGATGCTTACGGACGTGGACGTATCATCGGTGACTACAGAAGAATCGCTCTTTACGGTATTGACCGTTTGATCGAAGACAAGCAGGCTCAGAAGGCTTCTTTGGTTCGTCCCATGACTGATGACGTAATCCGTCTTCGTGAAGAAATTTCAGAGCAGATCCGTGCTTTGGAAGATATGAAGAAAATGGCTGCATCTTACGGATGTGACATTGCAAATCCTGCTACAAACGTACAGGAAGCTATCCAGGGTGTATACTTTGGTTACCTTGCTGCAATCAAGGAACAGAACGGTGCTGCTATGAGTATCGGACGTACATCTACATTCCTTGATATTTATGCACAGAGAGACTTAGCAAACGGTACATTCACAGAAGAACAGATTCAGGAATTCGTTGACCACTTCATTATGAAGTTACGTCTTGTTAAATTTGCAAGAACACCTGAATACAACAGCTTATTCTCAGGTGACCCCGTATGGGCTACCGAATCATTAGGTGGTGCAGGCCTTGACGGAAGACATATGGCAACTAAGATGTCATTCCGTTATCTCCATACTTTAGAGAACTTAGGACCCGCTCCCGAGCCCAACTTAACAGTTCTCTGGTCTGAATTGTTACCGGAAGGCTTCAAGAAGTACTGTGCTAAAATTTCTATCATTACTTCAGCTATCCAGTATGAAAATGACGATATGATGCGCAAAACACATGGTGATGACTATGCTATCGCATGTTGTGTATCTTCAATGCGCGTTGGTAAGGAAATGCAGTTCTTCGGTGCAAGAGCTAACCTTGCTAAATGTCTCCTTTACTCATTAAACGGTGGTGTTGATGAGAATACTAAGAAACAGGTTGCTCCTAAGACCTTTAAGGCTTACGAAGGCGATGTTTTAGAATATGATAAGGTAATGGAACTTTACAAAGAAATGATGTCTTGGTTAGCAGGCGTTTATGTAGATACTTTGAACTGTATCCACTATATGCATGACAAGTACTGCTACGAGCGCGCACAGATGGCACTTCATGACAGAGATGTAAGACGTTACTTTGCAACAGGTATTGCAGGTCTCTCCGTAGTTGCCGACTCACTTTCAGCTATTAAGTATGCTAAGGTTACAGCAATTCGTGATGAAAACGGTATTATCGTAGATTACAATGTAGAAGGCGAATTCCCTAAATACGGTAATGATGATGACCGTGTAGACTCTATTGCACAGGAAATCGTTACTACATTTATGAACTATGTACGTAGCCACCACACATATCGTGATGGTTTCCCTACAACTTCCGTATTAACCATTACTTCTAACGTAGTATATGGTAAGAATACAGGTGCTACACCTGACGGACGTAAGGCTGGTGTTCCTTTTGCACCCGGTGCTAACCCTATGCACGGAAGAGATACAAGCGGGGCTGTTGCTTCACTTGCTTCTGTTGCAAAATTACCTTTCCTTGATGCACAGGATGGTATCTCAAATACCTTCAGTATCATTCCGAATGCACTTGGTAAGAACAACGATCTCTTTAACGACAACATCGATGCAGAAATCTGTGGCGACTGTGGTTGTGGAGACAGCATTTGCGTTGATGGTTCCGACTCATTCCAGGTTGACAACTTAGTTTCTCTCTTGGACGGTTACGTGCAGAAAGGCGGACACCACTTGAACGTTAACGTATTTAACCGCGAAACTTTATTGGATGCTATGGATCATCCTGAGAAATATCCTCAGCTCACAATCCGTGTATCCGGTTACGCAGTAAACTTCATTAAACTTACTCGTGAACAGCAGATGGATGTAATCTCCAGAACATTCCACGAGTCACTGTAAGAACTAAATGAATAAAGGATATATTCACTCAATCGAAACCTTCGGCGCCGTTGACGGCCCGGGGGTTCGATTTGTCATATTCTTCCAAGGATGCCCTATGCGTTGCGCATATTGCCATAATCCTGACAGTTGGACACCCAATATTGGCGAAGAACATACTGTAGACGAGCTCTGGGAGCGTTTCGAACGCAACCGCGCTTTTTATGGCAACGGTGGAGTAACCGCTACCGGTGGCGAGCCCTTATTGCAGATTGACTTTTTAATTGAATTATTTACAAAGTTTCACGAAAACGGCATTCATACCTGCCTTGATACATCCGGCATCTGCCATAATCCGAATAACCCTGAATGGTTTAAAAAACTGGACGCTCTTTTAAAAGTCACAGATTTAATTATGCTTGATTTAAAGCATATCGACGCTGAGAAACATCGCAAACTCACCGGACATTCCAATGAAAATATTTTAGCATTCGCAAAATATTTGTCCGATCAAGGTGAAGATATGTGGATACGGCACGTTTTAGTTCCGGGCATTACGGATTCAAACGAAGATTTGTATCGCTTAGGTGCATTTTTAGGCGAACTTTCAACACTTCACGCTTTGGATATTCTTCCCTATCATACAATGGGAATCCCAAAATACGAGAAGTTAGGAATTCCCTATCCTTTGGAAGGCGTTCCGGCAGCCGATAAATCTCTTGTTTTAGAAAAAAAGCAGATCGTATTACGTGCTATCAGTGAAACAAAACAATCTATTTTGTAGAATTTTGTTGTTTTTTTTACTAATCTGCTATAGATTGGTCATAAACACTTGATATTCAAAAAAAATTATATTAAAATATGAATTAGCTAATAAAGCGTACTCGTATTATTCAAGGAGGGTTTTTAACATGGCATATGTAATTGGTGATTCTTGTGTATCTTGTGGTGCATGTGCAGCACAGTGCCCCGTAGAAGCTATCAGCGAAGGCGCTGACAAGTATGTAATTGATGCAGATGCTTGCATCGATTGCGGTGGATGTGCAGATGCTTGTCCTGCAGAAGCTATTACAGAAGGTTAATTTAATACAAACATAAGGAAGGAAGCATTCACCAAAGTGAATGCTTTTTTCTTTTACTTTTATTTTTTAATCTTAACAATTCATCTATTCTTGCATAATGTTCATTTTCACGCTCTGCCCTTTTTTTCTCGCGCTCTTCCTCTCGTTCCTCCTGCATACGAAACTGATAATCCATTTCTTTTTGTACAATTTCTTTAATTTCATTTCCCAGTTCCCTATTATTATCGCTGACCGCTTCCGCCACCATTGCACGGAGTAACATTTGCAACCGATATGCTTTATCCTGTTTATCCGGCTCTACGCAAGGGTCAAAATCTCTTTGATTTTTCAACTTATTAGAATTCAGAATCATCAACTGAGGTGTTCCGTTTTTTTTGCCAAATCGTTCCGTGGAACGCTCTTCTGTCACAGTTCCCTGCTTTTCCAGTACACTTCTGATTGCTTTTAACTGCAGTCCCTCTTCTTTTAATTGTTTTATGTATACAAAACGTTCTATGTCTTCTTTGGTATAATAGCGATGCCCTTGCTCGTTTCTTTTTACCGGTAAATTAAGTTCTTCTTCCCAATAACGTAACACATGATTCTCCACTTTGACTTCTTTTGCCGCCTCTGAAATAAAATACATTGTTTGCATCATACAAATTCTCCTTTTCTTTATTATTTGCAACAAAAAAGAACAAACCTCTTCATGATTTGTTCTTTTCTTTCGTACTTTTCTTCTTTTATTTCGCAAGATTTTTGAATTGTGTATAGTCCGGCAACCAGGCAAGTTCAATAGTTCCCACCGGGCCGTTACGTTGCTTTGCAATGATAATTTCTGCAACATTTGGCTTGTCCGTGTCTTTGTTATAATAATCATCTCTATATATAAACATTACCACGTCAGCATCCTGTTCAATTGCCCCCGATTCACGCAAATCGGACATCATGGGACGATGATCCGGTCTTTCTTCTACCTTACGGCTCAACTGCGATAAAGCAATTACCGGCACATTTAATTCTCTGGCCAATGCTTTCAGCGAACGGGATATATCTGATACTTCCTGCTGTCTTGAGTCTGTTTTACCATTTCCCGTCATCAACTGCAAATAGTCAATCATAATCATATCCAGACCATGTTCCAGTTTAAATTTACGACATTTCGAACGCAGTTCAGAAATACTGATACTACCGGTATCATCAATAATCAGTTTTGACTTACCAACTTCGATTGCACCTTCCATTAACTTGTCCCATTCTTTATCAGACAAGTTACCGGTTCTTAAATTCTGCGAATTGACCTTGGATTCCATGGCAAATAAACGATTTACCAACTGTTCCTTAGACATTTCCAGACTAAAAACCGCAACAGATTTTTGACACTTTAATGCTGCATGAAGCGCAATATTCAACGCAAATGCTGTTTTACCCATAGAAGGACGTGCGGCAATTAAAATCAAATCCGACGGCTGAAATCCCGCTGTGGAATAATCCAAATCCGTAAATCCGGTAGGTACACCCGTAATTGCCCCTTTGTTCTTTGCTGCCTTTTCTATCATGTCCAATGCATTCATTACTACCTGCTGAATAGGCACAAACTCACCGGCATTTCTTCTTTGAACAATATCAAATACTTTTTTCTCCGTATCTTCCAAAATGCTTTCCACATCTTCTTTTCCGGCATAACATGTATTGGTGATTCCTTCGGTTGTACGGATTAATTTCCGCAAAACCGCCTTTTGTTGAACAATCTCCGCATGATTTTTGACATTTGCAGATGTGTATACCGCAGAAACAAAATCTTTCACATATTCCAGACTGCTCACCTCAGGAGGCACATCTTTTTCTTTTAACTTATTCTGTAATGTAACCAAATCAACCGAGCTTCCGCTATTTTGCAACTCAACAATGGTATCAAAAATTAAACCGTATTGTTTATTATAAAAATCATCTCCGGTAATAATTTCTGATGCAGTGGTTATCGCATCGGAATCCATAATCATGGCACCTAAAACCGACTGCTCCGCTTCCGTTGAATGTGGTAATATTCGTTTCACTACCGCTTCATCCATTACGTTTCCTCTAACTCCCGCTTTCTGATAAGTAACACTTTATAATACCGTTATAATATTACTATTTTGCCGCATCAACCTTAACGCTTAACTTCGCAGTAACCTTAGTATGTAATTTTACCGCCACCTCGAAACTACCAACATTTTTAATGGAATCCGAAAGCTGAATCTTCTTTTTGTCAACTTCTTTTCCATGTTGTTCCTTCAAGGCCTGTGCAATTTCTTTGGCCGTTACCGCACCAAATACTTTTCCGCCTTCTCCGGCTTTTACATTTACATGAACTGTAATTTCCTCTAACTCTTTTCCTAATGCTACTGCCGCTTCATATTGCTCTTTTGCAATTTTTTCCTGGTTCGCTTTCTGAAGTTTTAAATCGTTCATATTCACTTCGTTGGCTTCGATACCGACTTTTTTCTTTAAAATAAAATTTCTGGCATATCCGTCACTTACTTCTACCATGTCACCTTTTTTGCCAAGAGATTTTACATCCTGCAATAAAATAACCTTCATCTTATATCCTTCCTCTTTTTTTAATAACTGTGATAATATGATATTTATAATTCACTTTCTGCAAAAGATTAAATATCATTATTTTCAATCATTTCATCCAATGTTTCCTGCAAACGTTTTACCGCTTCGTCAACTGTCACTTCTGTAAATTGCGCACCGGCAATATTCATATGACCGCCTCCGCCTAAGCGTTCCGTTACTACTTGAACATTTAATTCATCAATAGAGCGTGCACTTAAAAATACTTTATCCTGATACTCTGTAAACACAAAACTTGCCTTAACACCATTGATATTAAGCAATTCATTTGCAGCCTGCGCTGCCACAATTGTTGGACTCTGACAACCGGAGCCATCACATACTGAGATTGCATAGTCATTACGATAAATCATGGTATCCCGGATGGTCTTAGCCTTAGCCATGTATTCTGAAGCATCTTCCCGAAACATCTTACGGACTCTTGTAACATCTGCACCATTACGGCGTAAAAATGCTGCCGCCTCAAAAGTTCGCACACCGGTTTTTGTCATAAAATTATTTGTATCAATCATAATTCCTGAATACAAACAATCCGCTTCCGTAGATTTAATTTTAGCTCCCGTATCCACATACTGAAGAATTTCAGCAACCATTTCACAAGCCGAAGATGCATAGGGCTCAACATACGATAATGTGGCATTATCAATGGTTTCTTCACCCTGACGATGATGATCCAAAACAACAATTGCCTTACAATGCTTCAATAATTCCGGACACTCCGTAATAGATGGCTTATTAATATCTACCACAACCAGAACGGCATTATTTCCTACTTTTTCCAAAGCCTGTTGGCTGGTGAGAATCATATCTTCATCGTAATCCGTATTCTGCGTAAACAATTCCACCATAGGTCTAAGAGATGTTGTTACATCATCCATAACAATATGCGCTTTACGTTGCATGGATTTCGCTATGGCATAAATTCCTACCGCCGCACCGAAACTGTCCGCATCCGGCATACGATGCCCCATTACAAACAATTGATCCTTGGCTTCGATAATTTCCTTCAATGCTTGGGCTTTTACTCTTGCCTTTACTCTGGTACTCTTCTCCATCTGCTGGCTCTTACCACCATAATATTGAATATTTCCCGGCACCTTAACAACTGCCTGATCACCTCCGCGACCCAGCGCAAGGTCAATGGCAGCTCTGGCAAACTCGGTATTCTGACTGTATGTCAATCCACCCAATCCAATACCGATACTCAAGGTTACTGCAATTTCATTACCGATATTAACGGTTTTAACATCTTCCAAAACATCAAACTTCGATTCCTTCAGCTGTGCTACGGCTTTTTTTCTAAGAATCAACAAATACTTATCTTTTTCCAGTTTGCGCACAATACCATCAACAGATGCAACATACTTGTTAATTTTACGGTCAATCAGCGCAAGTAACAAAGAGCGACGCACATCTTCAACGCCTTCCAGCGCTTCCTCATAATTATCAAGATAAATTAATCCTACCGCAAGACTTTGGTCATCGTTTTCCCGCAAAGCAATTTTCAGCGCCGTTTCGTCGAACAGATACAACCCAACAATAAAACTTTCTTCTTCATCTAATTCAACCATTTCACTGTTTTGAATCATATCAGAAACACTGATGCGCTTCATAACTGCACTAAAATATTTTTCTTTATAAGTAATTTCATGACGGCTTTCTGATTCGTCCAAAGGAAGCTTATCTAATGTAATAGATGGAAATAGATTGGTTATGGATTTACGATATCCTTTTTCTTCCTCTACCAGCTTCTCGAATTCCTCATTGGTCCAAATCACTCTGCCGGACTGGTCTAAAAGTGCATGCGGCAACTGCAGCTCGCGTAAAATCTGACGCTGTACCTGCCCATATTCCGTTGCAAAACTAACCAGCTCATTCACAATGTACTGTCTGCTGACGATATTTGCAAAAAGCAAACCGCCAAAATATAGCAAAACAAACAAATTAACAATAATCCCTGCTCTATAATCCAAAAAATAGATTCCAACAGTCATAAGCACAAGAATAGCACCTAACAGATACAACGAAATTTTATATGTCCGAAATTTTCCTTTAATTTTTACTTTCTTTGACATAGCTACCCTCTTTATACTATCTTTCGTCCCAATTTCTTCAAAACATGTGTCACATCCACACGTTTGATTATAACATTTTCAGCTAAGAACTTCCATAACATTATTTTGAATCTCATTGTTTTTTTTCACTACATTTAGATGTATTCCAACACAATTCGTCAATTTCGACAAATACAAAACATATTTTTAAGAACATATTTCACCTTCACATAAAAAATAAAGAATGCTCAACACACACTTTTTGTGGATTACACATTATATTTGCCTTATAAAAAAATTCTCAAAAACAAAAAGACCGGTTATAAGCCGGTCTTTTGTAATCTTAAATTAATCTACTGTGTAAGGCATAAGTGCAACGTGACGTGCTCTCTTAATAGCAACTGTCAGTGCTCTCTGATGCTTAGCGCAGTTTCCGGTAATTCTTCTGGGAAGAATCTTACCTCTTTCGGATACGTATCTCTTTAATTTAGCAGTATCCTTGTAATCAATTACATTATCCTTGCCACAGAAAACGCATACTTTCTTTCTTCTGCGCATTCCGCCTTTTCTCTTCATGGGAGAATCGGATTTATCTGCTTTCACGAATGCCATAATATTGCCTCCTATCTGAAATCAAAAACACTTAGTTAAACGGCAACTCCTCAACGATTCCATCAGGAATACTCATGAAATCTCCGTCTGCCGCTGCAGGTGCTTCATTTCTACTGTAGTTAGAATTACCTGCATATCCCCCTTCGCTTGAAGCATTCTTGCTCTCTGCGAATTCCTGATCTTCGGCTACAACATCTGTTGTATAAACCTTCTGACCATCTTTATTGGTATAGCTTCCGGTCTGAATACGTCCGGTTACCAATACCTTTGTTCCCTTGTGTAAATATTTCTCAGCAAATTCTCCCGCTCTGCCAAATGCGACAATATTGATGAAATCAGTATTATTTTCGTCATTACGGTTAAATCTTCTGTCTACTGCAAGAGAGTATCTTGCAATTGCTGTGGGGTTCTCCCCCTGTGAATATCTTACATCGGGATCTCTTGTCAAACGACCCATAAGAATAACTTTATTCATATATACCTACTTTCTATGCTTCGTCTTGTCTAACGCATAAGTATCTGATTACATTGTCCATGATACGAATTCTGTTTTCGATCTCAACGGGCGCAGTAGATTCAGCTTCGAAAGCGATGAAATAGTAGTAACCTTCACGCATCTTCTGGACTTCGTAAGCTAATTTCTTCTTACCCCAGTCATCTACGTTTGTGATTGTACCACCGAATCTTTCGATGAGCGCCTTGCACTTGTCCACAACAGCTGCTCTTTCATCATCTTCGATTTTAGCATTGACAACAACCGCTAATTCATACTTGTTCATGCTTGTTACCTCCTTTTGGTCTCTGGCCCCTTGCTTTCATGCAGGGAGCAAGGAATTTTATTACATCACGGAAAACCATGATATCACACTTTTCAAGGGTTTTCAAGTATTTTTTACTTTCATCATTAAAATAGTCACTTTGATGCCCCCGGTACACATACCGCATAAAAATTGTTTCTGTAAACTTCTTTGTACTCTCCTTTACGAAGAACCTCCTGCAAAACCAAGGTTTTGGAATCCATCCCCTCGGCATTTTCTAATAAATCCGGATAATATTGCACTTCATAAATGACAAGCGGATACTCTTCCATAGCCTGTATGTCTGTGACAAACTCATCATACGGATAGGAATCCAATGTAGGCCACGTATGTCCAATCGCACACTCGAGCTTCATTGCGTAATATACCATAGGCGAATGCGACCAAACAATACACTCTTGCTCCGCGTATGACTCCTGCTCCAGAAATGCTGTCAATCCTTCAAAATCTTCGGCAGTATCCGCCGTAGTAACAATTCCGGACAACACGGAATTGTCTTTTACTACCGCCAAGCTATTCCCCGCAAAAACCGGGTCGCCAAAAACAAAAAAAAGATGAAACATGAATGTTTGAAAAAAAAGCACCGCTACGAGCATGTAACTTATTAAAACCATTGGAACGGCAGAAAAACGCCATATTTTTACCGTTTCCTTCTTCATGGCATTTCGACCCAAAAGTAACAGATCCGTTATACTTCCTATAACCAACGGTGCCAGCAAATATAAATTATTAAAATTAGAATATAATGCATTATTACTACCTAAAGGGGTAATAAAAATAATAACCAGCCCTGCCAAAGCATACACTTTTTTCTCTTTTGGATATCTTGGTATAAAAACAACACCGGTCAATACTAATATGCCTAACATCAGGAACAATACGCCCCACAAATACACCGACTGATATTGAGTATATTTAATATTCATAACACCCCAATACCAATACACTCGTAAGATAAACAAAAAGCCTGTCGCCATAATCAGATACATCATGATTTTTTCCCATTTTTTGCGAAGAAAACCATATAATATTGTTGCAAGCACGGCTTCAATCAAAAACCATACAAACCACTTAATATTTTCAAAATAGGAAGCATACATGGAATAAACCATGGAAAGCGGTGTGTAACTTGTTGCACTTTCTGTCATGGCAAAAAGGCTTTGAATCATACTCATATACGCACCACTGCCATATATGATTTCCAAAACAACAATGACAGGGATTACTATGGTCAGGTATCCCAGCACACATACCCCGATATCTTTTAATAATTCCACAACCTTTTTTCTATAGATAAACATCCCGCCTATAACAGGTACAATCAATGCCGTTTGGAGAATATTGGGGAAACGCACAAATAAACTAATTCCCAATACAATTCCCGCCACATATAACAAACTTCTTTTTTGTTTTACAATTCCGCGCACTACCAGCAACGCAGCCCCGCAGAATAAATAATAGGACAAATACTGATATAAGGTAACCTTCGGCGCCCAACTGAAACATATGGCAATCACCAATCCTGCAAATACCGCGTATCGACTGTAATCTTTTTTTAAAACATTATATATCACTACAGAAATAACGGATAACAACAACGTGCAATACACATTCATTCCAAGCATATAATGTCCTCCGGGTAAAAAAGTAAAGAACTTTCCTACCAGATTAGCCACTAATGTTGCTATCATCCACATCCGATTCATATCGGGAAAAGCCTCGAAGTTAGCAAGATTATATCCCTGGTCGGCTATATTTAATCCTATGTTAACATGCAAAAACGGCAGTAAAAACAATATACTGCAAAACACCCAATCCCAAAGACGTACCTTTTTATTCATTCACATTCTCCTTCGGTTCAGAATTGAAATATTTGTCTATTACGGATATTTTTTCCTCCAGTTTTTTTAATCGTAAAATTTTAGCAATTCCTGCAAATATAAGTTGACGCCCCCAGTCCACAACCGTACCTGCAAGATAAACCCCCAAAACCGCAATGCAACAATTCAGCAAAAAAAATGGTGTCCGGTAGTATTGTTGTATATTCCATATCGCATCCCACTGCCACCGAAGCAAGGTATGCTCGTGCAACAAATATACACCAAAAGTAGCTCCGGCAAACAGATTAATCACTTTACTCAACTTTTCAGAACCTATTTTCATATTGCGGAATGCAAGAAACAGTGCAATCGCACCAATAATCGTAAACGGTGCATTATATTCAAATAAAACATTATAGTATTGTTCCATCTTCCCAACCGCTCCGGTAACAATTCCGATAACCGGCAACGAAATAAACAGGCAAACCGATGATGCTGCATATATTATCAGCGGCTTTACCCAATTTCCTTTTTGCGGAACATATAGGCGAATATATGCTGCAATCATAAAAAGCGTCACAAACCACAATATTCCGTAGCCCCTGTCATCAAGGGGTGTTGACATGGGTAAAAGAATTCTCCATATCCGCGAAAATAGAATCAACAGGACCACGATACAGGTCTTCAACTGCCTTTTTGACATTTTTTTTGCTGCGATACCCATAAAAGGTGCCAGCAAACACATAAAAATATAGGTAGATGCAAACCAGTAATGGTTAGATGTAATCGGCAGTAAAAACATGGATATCCAATAACCGCCGGAATACGCATCCGGCACCATTCCAAGAATTAAAAATATTATCCATACTCCTGCCGAGTAAAAGAATACCTGAAACCAAAGTTTAAAAATTCTTGTTGTTTTAAAAGGACTTTCTACAAGAAAATACCCACCAATCAAAACATATACATTCACTGCTACCAACGCAAAGGCCTGAATAGCCCAAGCCAACCAGGAATTTGCCGTAACTGCCGGATCTCCCCATGCTAATATGGTACCACCCTTCCCTAAGTAATGAAGCACCACTACAAACAACATTGCTATAATTCTTAATAATTCAATATTGGCAGAACGTGTTTTTTTCATGTTCATCTCTCCGTATCCATTCTTACTTAATATCCTTCACACTCTTTTCCAGAATTCGTCTCGCCATCATAACCTGATGACCGCAACCCTCGCATTGCAATCTGAAATCGGCACCTTCCCGCAAAACTTTCCATTCATAACTTCCGCAAGGATGCTGTTTTTTTAATTTTACGATATTATCTACATGGATTTCCATTTTACAATGCCCCCATAACTTCTCCTATTTTACCTTCAATAACAAGATTTGCCCTTGTTTCACGCTGTGTCTGCGATTTATTAATTAGTACCAATTTATTACCGCGATAATAATCAATCAGGCCTGCTGCCGGCCAAACAGCCAGGGAAGTTCCGCCGATGATTAAAATATCCGCATTGGATATGTACTGAATGGATTTGCTGATGGTCATATCATCCAACCCTTCTTCATACAACACTACATCCGGTTTAATCACTCCGCCACATACTGCGCATTTGGGCACGCCTTCACTTTCCGTAATTGCATCGATTCCGTAAAAAGCACGACACTTATCACAATAATTACGATGTACGCTTCCGTGCAGCTCCATGACCTCTTTGCTACCGGCAAGTTGATGCAAACCGTCTATATTCTGCGTAATAACCGCTTTTAACTTACCCTGAGCTTCCCACTCTGCGAGCTTTAAATGCGCCGCATTGGGCTTCACCCCGTCGATAATCATTTTATCCCTATAAAACCGATAGAACTCCTCCGTCTTACGCCAAAAAAACGTATGGCTTAAAATGGTTTCCGGCGGATAATCATATTTCTGATTATATAATCCGTCCACACTGCGAAAATCCGGAATACCGCTCTCGGTAGACACACCGGCACCGCCGAAAAATACGATGTTATTACTGTGCTCAATCCAGTCTTTCAATACTTTGATTTTCTCTTCCATGGGTACTCCTTTCTTCCATATAGTCTGCATAACACTTATAACATTTGCACCGGACATCTTTACATCTTTGCCGGCCTACATCTGCTTACGTACCACCCTGTACTCATCTCCATTCTGATAAAAAGGACAAGTACTGCGGGGATTATTCATCAATCGGGCATAATCATCCTCATCCATATCCGCAGCACACATATACTCTTCATAATCCTCGTCATAATAAAGATGTGCACATTCATCACAATTTGCCTGCATATCTACTCCGTTCCGGCGGTTCAATCCGCCTCTTGGTATTTCATACTATCTCCGGGATAGCTTTCGCAATCCGCCTTACATCACCTGAATCTGGCACATTTTCATGGTCGTAAGTGCCGCTTCGTTGCTTTCCGGTGTCACACCTGCCACACAGGCAGAATCCACGGAAATGGGCATCTCCGGAAAATTTGCTTTGAGAAGAAGGGCATTGGATACCACGCAGATATCAGTACACAATCCTACCAATTCCACACTACATTCTTCCTCAAATAAATCCTGCCTAATCAGCATTGTCAAATCCAAAGAACCAAAAGTGGGTTTCTCTACCCTGATAACCGGACAGTCTGCAGCTTTCAGCGCCGCTTTTACTTCTTTATTTATCTTCCAACCCTGAGTTTTTCGAATACAATGAGGTATCGGAAGATTCTTTCCTTCGGAAGTCTCCATATAATCTTCTCCGTGAGTATCATAGGTAGCATAAATCTTATCCCAGTTCCCTTCGGTAATCTTTTTAACTACATTGGGTACAATAGCTACCGCTTCTTTGGTTCCCAGTGCCATATCGATAAAATCATTCTGCATGTCAACAACAACAAGAATTTTCATAAAAAAGTCTCCTTTCTGTTTTGCGACCAAAATCACGTCGGTCTCTACTCGGTTTCTTTATTAAAATCAAAATTACCAACCGTATTCAACATATACGGATTATACATTACAATGACCATATCCGGTTGCGTTTGTTCCACATATTCATATACATTTCCATCATAATATCTCATATCGATTACATCTGCCTGTGCGTAAACGGTCCCCATAAATGTAACTACCGGTCTTGCATAGGAATCTTTTATGATTAGTATTTTTTGATCTGAGGGTGCCGTTTCACATATCAGAGAACACAAGCCGTAATCCTGACCCAGATAAATATCATACTGTGCAGTTTCATAGATACTGTCACCGCTTAATCGTTCATAAAACAAATACGCTTCTTCAAAACTTCCTTCCCGGTTTATATTTTCTTCCTCCACAATCAACCGGACGGAAGTATCAAACGCCGGTGTTAAAATTGTCATATCGTCCAAACCACTGTAGAGATATCCTGTTTTTCTACCGTTACTCCCCAATATAACCGCTTCTGTTTTTTCCCGACTGTAGGATTCCATTGATACATATTCAGCAGGCACGCTGACACCAATTTCTTCCGTATATTCGACTATTTTCGTAAAAGCCCAAAATGCTGTTTCGATTTTCCAATGGTGATCCGTTTTAAAAAAGGCGTCATAATGGTCCATTCCCTCTTCATGCATCATTTCGTGCAAATCCATATAAGGAACCCCCGCTTCACTGATACATGTTATAAAACGTCCGGCATTATCGTTGGAATAGTCCATAATGCCCTTGGGCAACTGATTATCCACGTCACACACCTCATAAGGCGCCTGTACATATAAAAAATCAACTTCCCGCTCTTGCAACCATTGATTGAATTGGATAACCGACTGTGCCTGTACAGTAATATCCGTCGCCTCCGTAACAGTTACCACTTTACCATTTTTAAGCCGTACAATTCCATTCATACGATTCTGCCCCAGCACTCTGTGTACCAGTCCGTTTCCTTCCACAAAAGCATATCGGTTCCATATATTATCATTGTATTCAAGGTTAATAATAGTACTCCAGCCCTCATAGGAATATTCTGTGACAGCTTCGTTCACAGCCGCCGACAAATTTGACAGATTCATAAAAAAACCAAGAAAGAGAATTCCCAAAAAAGCATATACATAAAGATATTGTGTTACTTTTTTCATCCAGAAACTCCTTTCTAAAAATTGAAATAGATAAAAGGATTATAGCTGTTAATCACCAAATAACTGATAGATATCAAAAATATTAACAGTAACAAAACAGGCTTAGCTATTCCCCATACATTCTCTGCCTTCGCATTCTTTTTTATCTTATGTTCCAGCATTGAGAACAAGGGAACGGATAACAGCAGGGCAACCACATAAAATACGGCATTTTCACTCAAATACAGATTCAGTCTGTCATCATGCCAGCCACCGGCACCTAATCCCAACATATTTTTAACATATCTGAGGATGGTTCCGAGGGTTGCTGCACGGAAAATAATCCAACCACCCAAGACGGAACCCAGCGTAAATAACCGATATACCACTTTCCCAAAAGTATTTTTTATCTTTTGGGGCAGTCCGGTAAGTTTTTCAAATGCAATGAGTACGAAATACATCAGCCCCCATAATAGAAAGGTCCAATTTGCGCCGTGCCAAATTCCGGTCAGGGTCCATACAACGAACGTGTTAAACACCAGCCGCGTTTTATTAACTCGAGAGCCTCCCAACGGAATATATACATAATCTCTAAACCATGAACCCAGCGAGATATGCCATCTGCGCCAAAAATCAGAAACAGAGTCCGCAAAATAGGGATAATTAAAGTTCTCGTTAAAATGAAAACCAAACATTTTTCCCAGGCCGATTGCCATATCCGAATACCCGGAAAAATCAAAAAAGATTTGAAACGCATATGACAATGCTCCCAGCCATGCAAAATCCGCACCGACACTTTGTCCCATCCATGCCGCGTCAAAAGTTATATCTGCCACTTCCGCAAAGGTATTTGCCAGTAATACTTTCTTACAAAAACCTATTAAAAAACGTTCTACGCCCAGGGCAAAATCCTCAAAAGACTCTTTTCTTCCTGTAATCTGCTTCGCCACGGTATCATATCTTACAATAGGACCCGCAATCAACTGCGGAAAGAATGCGATATACAAACCTACATTCAAGGGATTTTTTTGAACTTTTCCCTTCTCTCTGTACACATCTATCACATAGGAAATCGCCTGGAATGTATAAAACGAAACCCCGATTGGCAAAAGAATATCTTTTATATGAAAAATATCTCCAAATATCACAGAGAGAATATCTCGCGTAAAATTCAAATATTTTACTATATATAAAATAATCAGATTACTTCCAACAGCCAATGCCAATAGCCACTTTATCCCTTTGGCATGGCGGAATCTATCTGCCAGAAGCCCCCAAATATAATTTAATGCAATGCTCCCCAGCATTACCAAAACAAACTTGGGTTCTCCCCACGCATAGAAGAAAATGCTGGTGATAAAAAGCCATATATTTCTCCATATGATAGGAAGTGGTTTTAACATATAATATATCCCTAACACCACTGTCAGAAATACAAATAAAAATAACAAACTGGAAAAAACCATATTTTAATCCTTTATCAATATCTTTTAGAATTCCTCACACACCTGAAAGATATAAAACTTTAAGTAATATGTCTCACCTGCTGCCCAAAGAATCGGATGATCCGGCGACTGGGTCTTAAATTCCACCTGTCTGAGACGTTTGTGTACCATATTGGCCGCTTGATGAAGAGTTCCCGTAAACAATTCATACGTCATAAAATGCGAGCAGGAGCAGGTAGCCAAAAATCCGCCATCTTTAACCAGCTTCATGGCTCGCAGATTAATTTCACGATAACCTTTAATGGCATTCTTAAGCGACGCTTTTGACTTGGTAAAAGCCGGCGGGTCCAGAATTACCACATCAAATTTCCGTCCTTCCGCTTCCAGTCTCGGAAGAAGGTTAAACACATTATCCACTTCAAAATGTACCACATTCTCAAGACCGTTCAATTTGGCATTCTCTGTCGCCTGTTCCACCGCAAGTTCCGAAACATCAATACCGAGTACATCTTTCGCGCCGCCCCTTCCTGCATTTAATGCAAAGGAACCGGTATGGGTACAGCAATCAAGAACGTTTGCACCCTCACATAATTTCTGAATTGCCAGACGATTATATTTCTGATCTAAAAAGAATCCCGTCTTCTGTCCGTCTTTGATGTCTACCCAATATTTTACGCCATTTTCTTCAATCTGAACCGTTGTATCGAATTCTTCCCCAATAAAACCTGTAACCTGAGGCAATCCTTCCTTGATACGCTCTCTTACGTCACTACGCTCGTATACACCCCGGATATGTATGCCGTCTTCTGCCAAAGCACGTTTCATACCCTCTACAATTGCATTCTTCCATTTATCAATTCCCAAAGCCAGAGACTGTACCACCAGCACATCCTCATACTTATCCATCACAAATCCCGGAATAAAATCCGCCTCTCCGAAAATCACGCGACAACTGGAAGTGTCCACGGTTTTTTTACGATAATTCCATGCGCTTTTAGCCCTTTTATAAAAGAATTCCTCATTGATTTCAGCTTTTGGATTGCGGGTAAGCATACGGACACGGATTTTTGAATTCACGTTAATGACGCCCTTCCCCATGGGGTAACCGTCAAAATCCTGTACCGACACCAAATCACCATTTTCAAACTCGCCTTTTACATCAGCTATTTCATTGTCAAAAATCCACAGGCCTCCGGATTTTAACAGTCTGCCTTCTCCTTTTTTTAGAGTGATGATTGTCCGATTCATTGTTTTTTCCTTTCCGGATTCATTACATTTTTATTGAAATGTTCCTATCACAAGCAAAATTGAGGCTACAATCACTAAGCCAATTCCCCCGCTGTTTCTGTCTACTTCATCATTTAGAAAAACTCTTAATCTTTACAATATCCCACTCTAATATGACTGCAGAAGAGTTATTTCACCAGTAGATAAATCTTTGTAGTAATCATATGTCATTTGCCTCTGATAATAAGGTTTCCCTTCTTCATCCAAGGACGCCACATGTGTAGATATTTCCACACTAAAAAACATTTTTTCTCCCACACATTCTGCGCGAACAATTTTCCATATAGTTTCTTCGGATGTTTCTTCATAAATTGTTGGAAAACCAATTTCAAGTGCTTTCATTTCTTCTCCTGATAAAACCATATAACTATGAGCACTATGGTATGGAGTAGCAATCAGACATTTTTCACCATTACCATTTTCCGCACAACTAACCGTACCACTTTCTGCCCAAGGAGACACACCGAGCGGTACCTCGCCACTTCCTTCCACCTGAACACTAACTGCATACCGGTAATTTTCTCCCGTCTGTTCGTCCACTGCTGTTACAGGATAATATATCCAGGTATTTGCACCATCTTGCACTATATTAAATTCAGAATATTTCATCTCAGGAATTATGGTGCAGGTTTTATTTGTCAAATCCAAAATCATGGTTGTTCCCCAGTGAACAAAACTATCTTCTTTTTCAGTTGCTATCAACTGAAAATATATTTTGTCCCCTATTACTTCCGCGTCTGACACGCTCAAGAAATAGTCCCATAACAATCTATCATCTATCTCTTCGTATCCCTCAAATAATTCTTCTTCCGGAATTTGCACAATCAGTTCTTCTTCCCCGGTATAATGATGTGCATAAATATTATAATCGCCACGCTCACACCGCCAAGCATACGCTGCAGTCTCATCAAATGCAAACCAATCATGCAAGTTCATAGACATTTTCACTACTTTATCATTGTTTTCTAAATCAATATACAGTAACGATTCGTACTCATTCGTAAAAAACAGCTTACTCTCCGTTCTTCCCACAAATTCTAAACATTGAGGTTCACCCTGATGATTATTCGCTTCTTCCGTATATATTACATCTACATTAGGATAACTCAAATTTAATCCAAATGAGTATATTTGCCATCTTCCTTCATCATTGACTCTGGTTGAATAGATACATGGCTCTTTCCCATCTTTTTCCACAAGATACATAGGCCCGACGCCATAATCCTCCCCCGTTTTCACAATCTCGCCGTTTTCTTTTATACACATAAAATCCTTGGCAACAGATGGATTCGTACTATAGCCCAATTCTGCATATAAGGAACCCTCTTTCATACTTTCAGCATTATACTGGCGAAAATATATCTCACCATCATATTCTACATAGTAATAATTATCCATGACATGCAAATCAGATATATCCGTCAATGGTTCAACTACATTTTCCTGCGAAATGACTATCTGTTTCTCACTAAAAATATTTTCATACAAATTTGCCTCTATTTGAGCAATAAGTCCTTCATAATAACTAATTTTATCATCTAATTCATCTTGTAAAGACGGATATGTGATATACGAATCTAGCGCATATAACTCTTTTAATTCCTCCGAATATCCGTAAATATCATCCCCAGAAGTTAATCCTTCATCATTTAAATATAACTCCCAAATTTCTTCCTGAGCCGGATAATAATACGGATATTCATCCAATATTTGTTTATTATATGACTCTCTATAAACAGGTCCGTTAAAAAACCCATAAAACTCTGCTTTAAACGTCAAAGTTGCAATATCACCTGATGCATCGTTTCCTTTTACTCCTATGACTATCCCCACTATAGATAAAATAACCGTCAATACAATTGTGATAATTCCCCACATGAAACAACTTCCTGCAGATAGAGAAATTCCTAAAATAGTTTTCTTTTTATTAGAATTCTCTTTTTTTACTTGGAAAGATTTTGCCTCAACACTTTCATTCATACTCCCACACTTAGGGCATTTATTCCCAACCTCTAATTTCATTCCACACTTTTTACACTTCATAAAAACATTCCTCTTCTACACACAAATAGATGTATTACATTCTACTTCCATTCAAACACAACCACCAACACCACAAACAACGCTAACAAACCGAAATTATACAAAGAAAACCATCCCATATATTTTCCGCAACGTGCTTCCTTGCGATTGGCATATATTTTATACGAAATCAAACTTGCCATGGATGCAATCAGAGTCCCCAGACCACCGATATTCACACCCCAGAGAAGCCCTTTGATATCCGTAGAAAACTCCGCAAGAAGCATTGCCGCAGGTACATTACTGAATACCTGAGACGCTGCAATACCCACCAGAATCTCTCGTCCCGCAAGCAGTTCTTCCAACAACGTCCTCACACTGTCTATCTGCCCCAAATTGCCGATAAAAACAAAGAAGGCTATAAATGTTGCCAGAAGCATATAATCTACTTTTAAAAGGATTCTGCGGTCGAATATAAGCAATGCAACCGTAACCACCGCAAGCACAATCAGAAAATGCAACACGTGGAATACTTCCAGCAAACACACGGCAAAAAGCACAAGATACATAATCAGTTTTCCTACCGGAAGTTTCGGTGCCACATTCACTTCTTCCGGTCCGATTAACTCACCCTGAGCCGCATCAATCTCTTCTGCAGTTTGCGCGCCCACCTGCAGTTTCTCTCCCGATGTAAACAACGCAAGAAGCACCACTGCCACCAATGAAACCGCTACCACAGGAAGCATATCCATAAGAAATGCCCCCACTTCATAGTCGCCGAATCCGTACAAAAACAGATTCTGAGGATTGCCGATTGGCGTTAAGCAGCTGCCAAGATTTGCCGCTATGGTCTCAATTACCACCGCCCGAATCACATCCCCTTCTTTTTGTCCTTTTAGCATAAGAACAGTAAGAGGTACAAAGGTAATCAGCGCCACGTCATTGGTTATTACCATCGCTACGAAGAAGCACACCAGACTTAATAACAAAGTCAGACTTCTTATCGTGGTAACCTTGCGGCTTAAAACAGATGCAATCCTGTCAAAAAGGCCCATTTCTTTCAAGCCCGCTACCACTGCCATCAGACAGAATAAAAGCGCCAGCACCTTATAATCAATATAACCGAAATATTCTTTACCCGGTACTACAAAAAAAGCGGATGCCAGCATCAGCAGGCATGCCGCACAAAAAACAGGTTCTTTTTTGATAAATGTTATTATTCGTTTCATATGTATTCTCTATTCGCCCATCTTACCAATGGTATTCTGCATATTTGTAATAAGCTGTTCAATCTGCTGTGTCCGGTTTTCTTCCCCGTTATCCCACATTTTAGACAGATGGCTTTCATCTTCTGCAGTCTCTGAAGATTCCATCACCATAGAAGAAAAATGTCCATCCATAAGGCTTGCGAGCACACTGCTTCCACCGGAAGAATACAACATTTCTTCCGAAAGACCTTTTAAATCCAAAGTGTCATTGCCAAGGATGCTTTTATCCAGTGTTTCTTCCAACTCTGCCAGCGGCGAAGTCTCCTCTGACTGAATCAACTCCTGCAATTCCTCCAATTGTTCCGATAGCACTTCTTGAAAAGAGACCGTATTCTGCCCTGCATCTTCTGCCTCGCGCACAGACGACGAAGAAGACACTCCTGTCACGGAATTGATACTGTCAATCATTCTTAAATATACTGATGTTAACAAATCTGACATACCGAACCTCCTTTCTCTTCTCTTATATTTTACTACTTTTTAGGATAAGATAAAATATTTTTCTTATAAAAATTACACGCAAACTGCATATTTTATATCAAAGCTCTAATATTCAAAAAGACCTAATACATTAACAAAAACAATGATAAATACCGCCTGTAGTCCGAAAAAAGTAAAAATCACTCCCACAACCATCTTTGCGTATTGCGTAGCAAGCGCCGGCCCCTTCCCAACATCCATAACAAGGTCAGGGTGCTTCTTATCTACGATAATGGGTACCATATTGCCCACATACACCGGGTTCTCGTAGTCATACTCCAACTTAGTCGCCCTTATTCTACGGCCATCTTCCGTGTACTCAAAAACAGGGCGGTACAGTGTCGTTCCCTCCTCCTGTATCTGCTGGACATCAATGCAATCGGCCATAATCTTCTTACACCCCGCAGTCCATTTAAGCACTACCTTGAAACCTTTCCATATAGAAACTATGCCTAGCACCGTAAAAATTAACGGAATCGTCAAAGGTGTCAAAAAGTAAACAAAAAATTCCATTTTGAATCTCCTTTTTATAAAACACTGTTACCATACAGAGCATTTTGCCAAATCATACTCCCGTCAAATCAAAAGCCGGAATAAAACTCTCCTTTGCCGTGTTCCCCTCCTGGATAAAAGCATTTACAACGCCTTTATCCATGGCATATTGAACCACCCTCTCGTACTCCCGTTTGGTCACTTTACGGTTCAAATCGGGATACTCTTCAAATTTCTTCATTGGTGTATACTGATTCATCAGACTGATAAAAATGCTATCGCCGTAGGTATCATACAAATAATCAATGACCGCCTTGGCATTCCCTACGGCTCCCGGCATCAAAAGATGTCTTACGATAACTCCCTTCTGCATAATTCCGGTAACATCGTCAAAAACAGGTTCTCCCGTCTGGCGAACCATCTCTTTAAGTGCATTTTTCGCAATCTCCGGATAATCCTCAGCCTTGGAATAGGCTTTCGCCAGACCGCTATCCATATATTTAAAATCCGGCAGATAGATATCAACCAATCCATCCAGCATTCGTAGCATTTCCGGCTTCTCGTAGGAAGAAGTATTATACACAATAGGAATTGTAAGCCCCTGCATTCTTGCAATTTGAATACACTCCGCCACCTGCGGAACATAATGGCTTGCTGTTACAAGATTAATATTATTCGCACCTTCGCCTTGTAGTTTCAGAAATATTTCCGCCAGCGTCTCCACGCTTACTTCCCTGCCTACCTCGTTCTCTGCGATAGATGCATTCTGACAAAAAATACATTTTAAATTGCATCCCGTAAAAAATACGGCCCCCGAACCGTTTTCTCCGCTGATTACCGGTTCCTCCCAGAAATGCAGCGCCGCTCTGGCGATGCGAAGTGTATCACTTTCGCCACAATATCCGATTCTACCGTTCCTACGGTCCGCCTGACAATTACGGGGACATAATACACAGTTGCTGTTCATAACTCTCCATTTTTGCATTACTGCTCAATTCAGCACTTACGCAAACTCCTTGTTGCGGAGCCATTCTGCCGCCTCAGGCGCATAAACAGTGGGAACTGCAAATACTTTATCTGCGCCCGAAGCATTTTTATCCACGAATACCACAAGCTTGTCATCACTGTTTGCTTTTTTTGCCATGCGATAAACATAGGCCTGATAGGTCTGTCGCTCATATACATAATTACAAACATCTTCTGGCCGCAAGTCTCCTTTCAGGATAAAAGCGTACATTGCGCTGCAGTCAAAAGACAATACGTCCGTCAACAGACACTCCATATCGTGCTTTTTCAGATAAGCACTGTTTCTCCATGTGACAAAAACCATCTTGTATGTAGGAATAAAAAATATCGAAATCATAACAAGTAGAATTAACGCCACTGTAAATGTCTCTTTCTTAGCTTCAAAACTTACGATAAAACTAAGAACGGCAACAATTGCCACATTAATAATAAAAGCTTTTATAAAAACTTTGGTGGCCAAGCTTCTCATAGCAGTAACGGTTTGTTTTTTTACTTCCGCCGGCATGTATACCGCTCCCTTCATCTGCCATTTGTTATTTTATTCTCTACCCTCAGCTACCGCCTTAGCCGCTTCTGCCTGAATTTCAGGATCGTAAGAAAGTACGGGTTCTTCATCCTTACCCTTAATTTTACGGTTAATGTAGTTGCGTGTAATCTTAACAACAACAGGCGAAAGGGCAACAACACCTACTAAGTTGGGCATCATCATCAAACCGTTAAAAGTATCTGAGATATCCCAAGCAAGTGAAGATGTCATCAACGCACCTGATACAATCATAAGTACGAAAATAACCTTATAAATCTTAGTTCCGATATTACCGAATAAATATTCTACAGCCTTGCCGCCGTAATGTGACCATCCAAGAACGGTTGTGAATGCAAATAATAACATTGCAATTGCAATAAACCACTCACCAGCCTGACCGAATACGTTACCGAAGGCCTGGGCAACCAACGTCGCATCGCTTGTTCCTTCTACCGCAAGACCGGTATCTAAATTAATAAAACCGGATGTAAGTACAACAAGGGCTGTCATAGTACATACTACGAAAGTATCCGCAAACACTTCGAAGATACCCCACATACCCTGTTTTACGGGTTCAACTACGTCTGAATTTGAGTGTACCATAACGGAAGAACCAAGACCGGCTTCGTTAGAGAACACACCTCTTTTACAACCCTGTGTAATCACTTCCTTAATTGCAATACCAACTGCAGCACCGCCTACAGCCTTGATACCGAAAGCAAATTTAAAAATCGATAAGAATGCAGGACCGATTTCTGTGATATTAAAGCAACATACAATAATCGCACCAAGTACATAAGCCACTGCCATAAAAGGCACAACCTTTTCCGCAACGGCTGCAATTCTCTGTAAGCCGCCGAGAATAATCAAACCGCCGAGAATTACAAGGGAGATACCGATAATCAAAGGAACCAGTTCCACGTTACCGAATACAATAACAGGCTCAACATTTGCAAAAAATGCAGACTTAATATTTAAAGTAATTTTATTTACCTGACCCATATTACCGATACCGAAAGATGCAAGAATGGCAAAAATACTAAATAATACTGCAAGCACTTTACCTACTTTCTCATAACCGATGGCTTTGCCGAGACCGTCCTTCAAGTAGTACATAGGACCTCCTGACCATTCGCCCTGGGCATTTCTCCTACGATAAAAGATACCGAGAACATTTTCAGAGAAGTTAGTCATCATTCCAAGGAAAGCCGCAATCCACATCCAGAATACCGCACCGGGACCACCGATTACGATAGCGGTAGCAACACCGGCAATATTTCCTGTTCCGATGGTAGCTGCCAGGGCAGTACACAATGCCTGGAACTGAGATACGCTCTTCTCATCTTTTTTCTTCAAGGAATCTTTCTTGAACATTCCGCCGATGGTCTTTTTCCACCAGTGTCCGATGTGGGATACCTGGAAGAAATTCAACAGAATTGTCATTAAAACACCGGTACCGATTAAAATAACCAGACCAACCTGTACCCAGACGAAATCATTGATGGCACTATTAATGTTTGTTAATGTCTCCAAAAAACTCATACTTTAACTCCTTGTTTTCTTATGTCTATCTGCACCGGCCTATTCCGGGAACATTCATTATTTTTATAAAATTACTTCATATTCCGTTACGTTAAGCACGGTATCACCGTCAATCTGAAGTGCCATAGGCGCATCAAAAGCCACCTTAATATGATTGCCCTGATGAAGGGTAACGTGTTTTGTATACTTCGTATAACTACCGTCAAAAATCTTCGGAAAGATGGTCAACAACTTAATTCTGCCAAGTCCGTGTACTACAGCAAGCGTCAATTTACCGGAATCACGTCTCTGCCCAGGTGCAACCTTCATACCTCCGCCGTAATACTGTCCTTTCATGGATGCCGCCAGCCACACTTTACTGTACTTCAACTCCTGTCCGTCAATGGTAATAGTTGCGTTCGGCGCCTTGTACTTAAACAAACACAAACGAATTGCCAATGTTGTATAATTCACTTTATTCTTACCGGCAGCACGCATTTTATCAGCGTACTCGCAGCACATACCGTCGATACCGTAACCGATACCGTTAATAAATTTACACTCAATATCTTTTACCTTAACCGTAGGAAGATTCTTAATATATTCGTTGATGGGACCTACATTGGTTTTACCCAGCACATCTTCCAAATCCACCAGAAAATCATTGCCGGTTCCGGTCTTATAATGTAGCAGGGGACAGGGAATTTCCACGCCGTCCAAATCGTTTGCCAGGCGGTTCAAGGTTCCGTCACCGCCGCAAAGAATAAGCACGTCTTCAGCGGTTACGCTTTGCATCCACTCACGGATATCAAGATCTACCAAATCTACCAATTCGGCTCCTTCGCCTTCTTTTACCAGGTACTCCTCTGCTTTCGCTTTACAGGTTCCGCTGCTTGCCAAACCATTGTATAAAAGATATTTCATCCTTTGTAACCCTTTCTTTTATCTTACGTATACCTACAGTTGCTTTGATGTTCTGCCTGTTCTTTTATTTATATATAATTATCTTTTTAAAATCTGTCTTCTTTCTCTTTTATATATTCTCTTTCAGGAAATCATATACTCTGGCAGATAACTGCGCAGTGTTGGAAACTGCAACTTCCTCCGCTGGAATCACATCGATATGCACATAAATATCGGTCTTCTTCCAAGGGAAATTGTGCTGCACTTTTCTGGTGTTCTTCAAAGCCGCAATTACAATGGGACACTTTGCCTTAGTCGCAACCTTAAAAGCACCGTTCTTGAACTCTAACAAAGGTTCGGTTGTTTTATTTCTGGTTCCTTCCGGGAAAATGCCCACGGAAACCTGCTGATTCTTCAAATACTCTGCCGCCTTATTAATGGTCACCAGCGCATTCTTGGGATTCTCTCTGTCTATGGGCAAAAAGCCTGCGTGATGCATCCACGCACCCGCAATGGGAAGATTGAAGTTCTCGGGCTTGGATACAAATACCAAATCATTTTTACCAAATTTGGAAATACAGGTAATCGGGTCAAAATTTGACAAATGATTCGCAACCAGAAGATACTTCACGTCTCTGGGGATTTTCTCCGCTCCTACCATGTGCACCTTACTTCTTGAGAAGAAAAGCAGAAGCTTCATTGTTTCTGTTACGAAATAGTTATAAAACTTATTCGGCTTGGTAATCTCTTTCTTTTTATTTAAGAAAAATGATATAATCAAAAGCCATAACGTATAGATAATAACCCAAGTCAGAAAAAATCCTGCCCACATACCGATAAAAATCAGTATCATCCAGTACCATGCGGTAAAAAATCCTGTAACCGCCACAATTGCCGCAGCCGACAGAAATGCCAGTGCCAATAAAATATACAACATTTATTTTTCTCCTTATCTTTAGAGGTTTAAGCCCTTTGCTTCGTCACAACCCATAATAATATTCATACACTGAATTGCCGCACCGGAAGCACCCTTGCCAAGGTTATCAAACTGTGCCGAAAGAACGAAACGCTCTTCATTTCCCGTCACATAAATTCTAAGGCCGTCCCATCCGGAACATTCATTACCGGGAAGCATATTGGCGGTTTCTTCTTCACTGCCAAGGGGCATCACCTTAATAAAAGCTTCGCCCTTATAGTATTCGTTAAAATAGCTCCACAATTCCTCAAGGCTCATCTTCTTCTGTAAAAAGTCCGCATAAAGGGGGACCGAAACTACCATACCGCTGTAATAGTCCGCAATAATGGGTGAAAAAAGCGGTTTTCGCTCAAGCCCCGTAATTGACTGCATTTCTTTTAAATGCTTGTGGCTCTGGGAGAGTGCATACTCTCTGGGTGCGTCGTACATTTTATCACGATTCTCGTCTTCATATACCGCAATCACTTTTTTACCCGCACCGCTGTATCCGGAAATACCGAAAGACGCCAAAGGACAGTCCTTCGCAATTAATTCACCTGCCGTCAGAGGATATACGAGAGAAATAAAACCTGTAGCATAACAACCCGGCACCGCAATTCTTTTACCGCTCTTAATTGCTTCACGGTGTTTGCCGGATAACTCCGGAAATCCGTACGCCCAGCCTTCGTTGGTACGATGTGCCGTGGAAGTATCAATAATGGTTACGTTTTCATTCTCCACAAGACTTACCGATTCAATACTTGCTGCATCGGGAAGACAAAGGAAGGTAATGTCGGACGCATTAATCATCTTCCTTCTCTCTTCGGGATCTTTACGAAGCTCAGGATTGATGGTAAGAATCTCCACATCATCCCTGCCCTGAAATCTTTCGTGGATACGAAGGCCTGTAGTGCCCTCGCTTCCGTCAATATATATTTTCTTTTTCATATGTAGCCTCCAAATATGTTTGTAACATATTTTCTTAAACAACGATTTAAAACGGCAAAAGGGCATACTCCCCCTTTTTCCCGCGAAACCTCATTTTATATCATACATTTATTCTTATCATTCGGCAAGTAAAAACATCGAATTACCGCTTTAATACGCTAAATTTTATAAGATAAAAAGTAATTTACACATCTTTTATCTTCTTAATCCCTTAGGATAATGATTTTTCAGCATATTGTTACTGATTTTTCCCCAGCCGGCGGAATATCCGTCCACGCAAACCAGAGCCCAGCCCTTGCCGCCGTCCGTCACAAAAGACTCGCCGCGCAAATACCGCTCCGGACCATCGTCCGCGGTTGTAAGTGCAAAAGTATTTTTCACGTCTGCAGGCATCAATGCCAGCGCCAGCGAGTGGGAAGGTTCAAAACGTTTCTTCTCAAAAGTACCGATGTGAAGACCCGGGCGCAAAACTTTTAATCCTTTTAAATTCAATTCCACAGGCATCAGATATAATGCATCACCAAAAAGAAGCTTTTCGCCCGTAGGTTCTTTTACCAATGTATCTTTAACAAAATCCGCATAAAGTTGTTCCTGTTCCCGGTCGAGAACTTTTGTATTCTTTTTGTTTTTACTTTTGGTTTCCTTTGATGCTGCTTTCGTAGCCTGCACACCACTCTGCTGCAGCTTCTCTCCCTTATGCACAAAAAGTGCCGCAAAATGTCCCTCGCCTTTTATTTTATGAGGCCATAAACGATGGGTATTCTTTACCCTCTCATCTCCGCCGGCCCATTCCGGTCTTCCCGGTGCGAAGCCACTATATCCATCACCTTTCACCACCTCAAAATCCGGATGTCTCTCCAAAAAGCGTCTGACGCATTCTTCATCTTCCGCCGGTGCAAATGTACACGTTGAATACACAATTCTTCCGCCGGAAGAAAGCATCTTAACCGCTTCATCCAGAATCTCATCCTGACGTTCTGCACACATCGTTACATTCTCCAAAGACCACTGTTTAACAGCTTCTTCATCTTTACGAAACATCCCCTCTCCCGAGCAGGGGGCATCCACCACAATACAATCGAAATAATTCATAAAATGCACAGCCAGACGTTGCGGCGTTTCGTTGGTTACCACTGCATTTCGAATGCCCATACGTTCTATATTTTGAGATAAAATTTTACATCTTGCCGGATGAATTTCATTGCTGACAAGCAAACCTTCTCCCTGCATGCCCGCCGCCAACCGGGTACTCTTTCCTCCGGGTGCGGCACACAAATCCAGAACCTTCTCTCCCGGTTTTGCTGCTGCCAACTCCGCAACAAACATAGCCGAAGGCTCTTGCATATAATACAACCCAATCTCATGATACGGATGTTTTCCCGGACGTTCCTCTTTATCGTAGTAAAATCCTGTCGAACACCAAGGCACTTCCGATAACGAGAACGGCATTCGTTCTTTAAATGTATCATAATCTGCTTTTAATGTATTCACACGCAGACCGCCGACACTTTCCTGCTCATACGACCCCAAAAAAGCCTCGTATTCATCTATCAAAAGCTCTTGCATACGCACAATAAAATCCTGTGGCAAATTCATATGTTATCCTCATCCTTACATACCCTTTTTCAGGGATATTATAAAATTGCATTAATCCAATATACTTTTAACCGCCATTATATTATCATAATCGGCGTCATAAATAACGACTCCCTTACGGGAATTCGCCGAATGAATAATCTGTCCGTTGCCGATATAAATCGCCACGTGAGTACAGGTTCCGTTGCCGTAACAGATAATGTCTCCCGGCTTAATTTCGCTATAGGAAATCGTTCTTCCGGCATTGTTGTATTGACCTGCCGGCGTACGGTCGATGGTGTATCCAAAATCCTTGTAAATAAAACAGGTAAATCCCGAACAGTCTGTCCCGCCCGTCAGGGAAGTTCCACCGCTAATATACTGATTCCCCAAAAACTGCATGGAGTAATCTACAATCTGCTGACGAATTAAAGATGTATCTCCGCCCGCTGCCGCATCCTTAGCATCCTCTGTAGCGTTACTGTTTTGTAATGCTGCCAGACGTTCCTCCTCAAGCTTTGCCAGTTCTGCCTCTCTCTGTGCCTGTTGCTCCGCCTGAATACGTGCCTCCTCTTCTTTGGATAATACTCCTTGCCATCCGGCCGGGTTTTCTATATAAGAACGCTCTACCTCACCATTCAATACGGCAAGTCCTAAATTATCACCGGTAATTAAAAGATCCGAACGAATATAACCAACCGTTTCTCCGGATTGTATTTGATACCAGATATCTTCTTCATCTGTCTTTTCTCCGATAATGGTTACAACCGCGTTTCCGTATGCTTTTCCTACCGTTTCAGACCCTATGTCAGCATCGCTCCTTACATATACATAATTACTTGCTACAGCTACGGCAACATTTCCTACCTTCGCCTCAATATCCTTCCACATACGTCCTTCTTCAGACAAAACCTCGATATTTGCACCATATATTGCTTCCTCCGGTCTTATCTGAATTGCTGACCATTTCTCGTCAACCTCATCTTCCATATGCAAAAGAGAGGCCACTCCCGCCTCCACGTCAAAGGCCGCCTCTCCTTCATTCTCTGCACAGATATGCTTAGGCCAAAAGCACGCCAAAAACATTACCATTCCAACAAAAAGCATTCTATTCAGTTTTGATGCATCTCTTTTTTTACTCATTTTCATAATCTGTCAATATAGCATTTTTGTTGCTTTCCATAAAGGTTGCCCGACACACAGCATCACTTCCGAATTTTTTGCGTATATCATCAATGGCTTTATCGAGTTTCTCTAACTTTTCGTAATCTGTGTTGTCAAAAAGACTTAACTGCCGATTATTTTCTCCACGACTCACTTTTGCAGTCTGCACTGCCAAAAGACGTATAGGCGTTCCGTCCCACATTTCATCAAACAACTTACAGGCAGCATTATGTATCTCCGTTGTAATATTGGTGGGAGCATCCAAAACCGCCTGATGTGAGATGTTGCTCAAATCATAAAAACGAACTCCCACACTGACCACTTCAATACGGGCATCATCTTCTCGCAATCGTCTGCCAACCTTTTCTGACAAAGCAAGAAGTATCTTTTTCGCCTCTGACGCATCCGTTACATCCGCAGGCAGGGTAGTGGAATTTCCATAACCTTTATTCTCTGCCGGTATGGGTTCCACAGGTGCATCATCCATACCATTGGCAAATCTCCAGATGCATACACCATGCTTTTTCAGATGACTTTTTAGAATTTGTGGTTCCGTGTTAGCCAAATCGCCAATAGTAAGAATGCCCATGGACTGCAGTTTCTTCGCGGAAGCTTTGCCTACAGAATATAAATCCCCCACTGGAAGCGGCCACATCTTAGCAGCTATTTCTTCCGGAAAAAGCGTATGGATTTTGTTTGGCTTTTCAAAATCACTGGCCATTTTAGCAAGAATTTTACACGAAGAGATTCCAACATTCACGGTAAAACCAAGACTGTCATATATTTCCTTCTGAATGCGTGACGCAATTTCCACAGGCGTTCCGAACAGTTTCTCCATCCCCGTCATATCCATAAAAGCTTCGTCCACACTGACCTGCTCTACCTTATCGGAATATCGGAACAAAATTTCCATAAAAGCTTTGGAATATCGGGGATAAATATCATGCGTAGGCGGAATAATAAGAAGATTAGGACATTTCCTGAGAGCATCCGTAATCGGTTCTCCGGTCTGTACCTTATACTTTTTCGCTTCCATGGATTTGGCAAGAATAACACCATGACGTTTGGATGCATCGCCTCCTACCGCACATGCTATGGTGCGCAGGTCCGGTCCCGGCATTCCCTGTTCCAAACGATATACCGCCTCCCAGGACAAAAATGCATTATTCACATCAATATGAAATATTACCCTGTCCATAGCAGACTTTCCTTTCCTCCCTTTTAAAACCTACGTAAAAGCGTGCAATGTACATCTATATCTGTGGCTTTATACTACGCCTCCGCAATTATTTCATCCGCCAGGACATTCAATGCTTCCAGCGTGTCCTCTTTTACCGTAGAACGAATGGTTACCACATTCTCCATTACTTTAACTTCTTTCATGCCCTCCAGTTGCTCCCGCATCTTCTTCCCTGCCATAGGTGCCCAGGTTCCGTTTTCAATCAAAGCTACGGTTCTCTTTTGGTAATTCTTTGCCTTTAAGTGCGAAAGAAAATCTTCCATACAGGGGAAAATACCACCATCATAGGTAGAACATGCAAGCACCATTTTATTATAACGGAAGGCATCCTCAATTGCTTCTGCCATATCATCTCTGGCAAGATCTGTAATTGCCACCTTGGGGGCTCCCTTCATTTCCAATAACTCGGCAAGCCTCTTTGCTGCCTTGGCGGTATTGCCGTAGATGGATGCATAAGCCACCAATATTCCTTCACTCTCGGGACGATACGAACTCCATGTATCATACAGATTGATATAGTAACCAAGATTTTCTTTTAAGATAGGTCCATGCAAAGGACAAATGGCATTTATTTCCACACCCGCCAGTTTCTTTAAAACTGCTTGCACCTGCGCACCGTACTTACCTACGATGTTGAAATAATATCTTCTTGCCTCACATGCCCAATCCTCATCGGCATCCAAAGCACCGAATTTACCAAATCCATCGGCAGAAAACAATATTTTATCACAGCTTTCATAACTCATCATAACTTCCGGCCAATGTACCATGGGTGCAAAAATAAATTTCAATTCGTGTTTTCCAAGAGTGAGCATGTCTCCGTCTGACACTACAATTTTTTTGGCATCGATATCAAATCCAAAAAACTGCTCCATAAAAGCAAATGTTTTGGCATTTCCCACCAGCTTCATATCGGGGAATTCTTCTACTGCTACCGCAATACTGCCTGCATGATCAGGCTCCATATGGGAAACTATCAGATAATCCGGCTGTCTCGTTCCAAGTATTACTTTAATGTTGGCAAGCCACTCTTCGCTTTTATGAACATCTACGGTATCCATCAATGCTATCTTTTCATCCATAATCAGATAGGAATTATAAGAAACGCCCTCCGGTACTGCATACTGACCTTCAAACAAATCAATTTCCCTGTCATCGACTCCCACATACAGGATATTCTCTGTAATTTCTACTTTATTCATGTTTTCCTCCAACGATTCATTATCATGATATTCACCTTCATAAATACCACATTCTCATTCCCTTGGTCTCCACTGTTCGTAACAGCGACATTTATACTTCATAATCCATGCACGCCCTGGTCTTGGTATAGGGTCTTACCTTGCCGTCTGCCACAGCCACATGTGCGGGATGCACAGCATAAGCCTTTAGCGCTTCTTCATCTGTAAAAGATGAATCCAGCATTACGTCCACATTGGAAGATGTCAGTCCTGCAATTTGTACGCTAATGTCCACAAGCCCCGGAATTACGCCTGCAAGTGCTTCCAATCCTTCTTTGATTCCTTTTTTCACATTCATTTTCTCTTCTGCAGAAAGCTCATCTTTTAACTGCCATAAAATCACATGTTTTACCATTATTATTACCTCTTTCTTTCTAAAAAACACCCACCGGTATATACCAACGTGGGTGTTATATATTATATCAGATATGTATACGAAATTGTATTGGTATTTTAATCTAAAAATTCTATTTGGAACATTCCTTCTACACCGGATGGGTGTCTTCATCACAGAATCCGTCCCTTAACATTGCAAGCATGTGTGCCACAATATCCGGATCAAACTGCTTGCCTGCATTATCGTCCAACTCTTTCACAATCTTCTCGCGCGGCATTCTCGGTCTGTAACAACGATCTGAGTTCATTGCATCATAGGCGTCCGCCACGCATATAATTCTTGCACAAATAGGAATGTCAGAACCTTTTAAACCGGTAGGATAACCCTTGCCGTCATATCTTTCATGGTGATATAACGCACCGTCTCTGATGCCGTCAATTGCCGTAAAATTCTCTAATACGTATCCGCCTCTGGTTGTGTGCTCTTCTACAATTTTACGCTCTTCCGGCTCTAATTTGGCCGGCTTGGTAAGTATATGATCGGGCACACCGATTTTACCACAGTCGTGCATCAATGCGATATATCCAAGATTTCGTACTTCGTCTTTATTCATGCCAAGTCTTTTGCCAAGTTCCTGCGCATAAACTGCAACTCTCGCAGAATGTCCTTTGGTATAGGGATCTTTTGCATCAATCATACCGGCGAAAGTTCTCATAGTCTGGGTAATAATTTTGGCATCATTGTCACGACGTCTCTCAAACGCCCTCATACGAATCGAAATGACCAAATAGGATAAAAATCCAACCGCCCACAGACCTGCCGCCACAACAAGTACCCAAAACAATGCATACTGGGTATATGTAGTCTGACGATATCCAACGAACTCAAACTTACTAAATTCCATAAGTTCCTTCGATATCATAATAAAACCAAAAGTCTTTTCTTCACCCGCAGGAATAATGCTGGTATTTTCATCAGGAGTCAGAACCAGACGACCTCCATCCGGTTCATAACTGCCATTCCACGAACTGTCTAATTCACCCTCATCCGGCATTGTAATAACAAGTTGCCAGTTCTCGATATCGCTTGAATAGCCGTTCACAATTTTACCGTCATACTGCGCGCCTACTGTCTGTGTCTTGGCTCCTTCATCATTAATCCAGCTTTTTGCTGCCGTCAGTTCCACTGTAACATGGACGGAATCATCCCGCCCTCCATTAAACTGTAAAACAAAGGGATTACTGGAATCTTTCTCGATTTTATCATCTAAATAAAACCATCCCGCAATCAACACAACCAAAGACAATAATAATATAATCGCACCATACGGCACTTTTGTCGTTTTTTTCATCATAGATTTCCCCTCAATCTCCAACAAAAAAAAATATACTATCACATAAAATCACGAATATATTATACACGATTGTTATACTATTGTCTATTTTTTTAACAAAAAAGAAGATGCGCAATTATACGCATCCTCTAAAAACACTACAAATACTTATGCTTACGCTGTTTCTTCGTTTTTTACACGTTTACGGAAAAGAATAAACGCAAGTGCACTTACCGCCATCAAAACCGGATAATACAGATACGGCATAATTTCAACCGGTGATAACGACGCAAGGGTTGCCGCCGTTAAAAGCTGTGCACCGTAAGGAATCATTCCCTGTCCTACTGAACTGAAAATATCAAGAAGTGACGCCGAACGTTTCGGATCAATGCCGTTTTCATCGCTGATTTCTTTGGCAATGGGACCTGCCATAACAATTGCCACCGTATTATTTGCTGTACATGCATCCACAACAAGGGCAAGGCCCGCAATACCGATTTCCGCGCCACGCTGTCCCTTGATGCCTCTGCGGATTACATTCAATACGAACTGTATGCCGCCGTACTCTTTTACAAGGGATACGATGCAGGCAACAATAATGGAAATCACGGTAATATCATACATACCCACAACGCCGTCACCCATTACCACAAACACATCAGAAAGTGGGAAGGCTCCGGTCGCCACGCCTACAATCAAAGATAAAAGCGTCCCGCCAATCAATACAATAAAAACGTTGATGCCGACCAGCGCACCTATTAATACAAAAAGATAAGGAACCACTTTCCAAAAATTGTAGGTCAAATCTCCTGCCACCTCAAAGTTTCCGTTTCTTGTAAGCAAAAGAAAAATAATCAAGGTAATGATGGCTGCCGGAAGCACAATCAGGAAATTCTCTTTAAACTTGTCCTTCATATTACAGCCCTGAGTTTTAACCGCTGCAATGGTAGTATCGGAAATCATGGAAAGGTTATCACCAAACATGGCACCGCACATAACAGCACCAACGCAAATCGCCATATCAAATCCTGTCTTATTGCTGATTTCTACCGCAATGGGAGTTAACGCCGCAACCGTTCCCACGGAAGTTCCCATGGAGACCGAAATAAAGCAACCTATTATAAAAAGACCTGCCACTGCAAAAGGTGCCGGCAAAACAGACAAGCCTAAATTTACCGTACTTTCCACACCGCCGGAAGCACTAACCGTACCTGAAAATGCACCTGCGCACAGAAAAATCAAACACATGGTAATAATATTTTCATCACCCACGCCTTTGGCAATAATCTTCATTTTCTCTCCAAAAGAGATATTGCGATTCTGCAGAAAGGCTATGCACAGCGCTATTAAAAAACATACAATTGCAGGAGTTTTATAAAAATCTCCGGTAATAATGCCCATACCCAAAAACAGCAGTAAAAAAATCCCGATCGGCAATAAAGCAATTGCTCTTCCTCTTGTTGTAATATTGTTATTTTCGTTATTCATATCAAACCTCTTCCTTTGTTAACGTATACCTGCCCATTATAGCACTAAACCCATAAAAACAAAAGCAAATATTGATTCCGCCTAAGCCACAATCGTCCTACGCTCCAAATCCTCCTTTAAGCTTTCATAGGCCACAAAAATATTACCCGCCTTACGATATTCCGCATGTATTTCGTACTTCTTACAAAGCTCGGCAAATTTTAGTGCAAATGCCTTCTGAATTTCCGGATTATAGTTGCAATGTGACCTTAACAAATCTACCTCTTCATCTTCCCAAAGCACAGGTATCATTCTCAATTTTCCATCGCTTCTTTTGTCACATATGTAATCAATCACTGCAATACCGTATTTTCGAATTGCCCATGCCGACAAATCCGCAAGCAAAGGCGTCGGTTCTTTCGTATTCTCATATAGTTCTTTTGCATGTATGTACTGTTCATCACTTAGAAACATCATGCACTCCTTTCTTTATGAAAGACATTGTAGGCACCATACCTCCTTCCTGTCTATCGTCATTATGCTGAAAATATAAATGTGAAAATTCGGGCGAATGCCCATGAAAAAAGCACGCATCAGATTTGCGTGCTTTTATGTTAGCATGATTTACGACTTGATTCAACAAGTTCACATCGACAAATATCACACCGCAGGTTTTCTTCTTAATATACTTCAAACATCTTCCCTTTCACAGCAATATTTTCGCATATTTCCGGCATTACTTCAATCCTTCCCACTCATCCATAAACTCATCAATGTAATCCTTCATATATCGCTCCCTATGCTCAGCGATTGCTTTCGAACTCTCCGTATTCATCATATCTTTCAGCAGGAACAACTTCTCATAAAAATGATTTACCGTGGTGGACACATGATTCTGATATTCTTCCTTACTCATATTTAACGCAGGCTTCATCTCCGGGTCATACATGATACGGTTATGGTTACCACCGTATGCAAAAGCCCTGGCAATGCCCATGGCGCCCAAAGCATCCAGGCGATCCGCATCCTGCACGCACTTCCCTTCCAAGGTCTTAGGCACCACACTGTCCATCCCCATAAAAGAGACTTCGCCAATAATATCTTTTACCTGGGCAATCGTTTCTTCGCAAAGTCCCTGTCCTCTCATAAAAGCTACAGCCCGGTCCTTATTCTCGCAAGTCTTAGGCGATAATTTCCTATCATCTACATCATGCAAAAGTGCCGCCAGTTGCACAAGTTGCAAATCCGCATTTTCTTTCATCGCGATATTTGTCGCCATTTTATATACGCGCATGGTATGAAAATAGTCATGACCGCTAAAGTCCGTGGCAAAAACTTCTTTGACGTATGCAATTGTACTCTTTATCAACTGTTCTGACATAATATCCTCTTTTATCACTTCATCAAAAACGGGCTAATCAAAAACCATCGGCTGATATCGGATACAAAATACCGATTTGCTGTCGCGCCTGATTTATAGTTTGATAATAATCTGCTTTTATATAAAATTTTATAAAAATATCTTGCAAATATTTCTTATAAATACTATAATAAAAACAAATAATAGTAATAGTTCCTATTATTAAAATAAAATTTCAGGAGGTACACATTATGAATACAAGTAATAGCCAAGTTAATAATCTTGTAACCTTATTAGACGGATATTTCAAAAAGGGCGGACACCATCTCAACGTAAATGTCCTTGACAGAGAAACTTTAAGAGATGCCCAGAAACATCCCGAGAAATACCCCCAGCTTACCGTAAGAGTTTCCGGATACGCCGTTAACTTCGTTAAGTTAACTCCGGAGCAGCAGGAAGACGTAATTAACAGAACTTTCCATGATGCAATGTAAGCCAGCTTTAAAAACCCTTACGAATTACTTCGCAAGGGTTTTTGTATGTTCACACTGAAATTTTTATGCGCCTGCCATGGCATCGGAAATAATACCAATTACTTTATCGTAGCATCCACCGCAACCGGTTGAACATTTGGTGGTATTCTTAACTTCCTCAAACACGTCAAGAAGCTGCTTTAAATCGCTGTGCTTCTCTACTTCATCCAAAATATCAAAATAACTTACGTTATTGCAATTACATACCTTGTAATTCTCTTTTGAACCGGAAACAACAGGACTTGCTTCACAAGCTTTTGCTTCTTCTGCATAAGCATCTGTCTCCACCATAGGCTTGCCGCAGCACATTACGGGCACTCCCGAATCTACAATTTTGGCAACTACGTTGCCGCACACTTCACATTTATAGGTTTTCATAGCTATACCCTCCCTTATTTTTTGTTTTATTTTATCACTTTCTGTCCATAAATAAAAGCAGAAAAAACAAGTTTTCTGCTTTTAGCCGTTCTCATTTATTTCATATTTACTGTTACCACAGGAACAGGTACCCGTATACGGCGGGTTGTGGCGTCCCTCCACCAGAACCAATCATTATCCTACATAGATCCTGCAATGAGCGGTGCAACCAGGAAAATTACTTCCATCACAACTCCGATAACGATTATTATAATACCACGCTTTCTCATGTCTTTGATTGCATACTCAACCTCGCGCTCACTTTTTTTCAGACAAAGTTTGGGAAAGATAAGCATAAAAGTACCCAATAAAATAAAAGCTAATACTAACATCGATATTTCCTCCTTAAATTATAAATATTAAAGACTTCCTAAAAAGTATATTATCGAACCGCCCCATATAAGTATACCTATAATAAAACCAACAATCAAAGCTATAATTGCCATGACCATACCACCGTGGCTTTTCTTGTATTCAGAGGTATACGCAAGATACTTTTTCTTTCCGATAATTCCACAAATAATCGCTGCCCAGATAGTAGGTCCGGAACAACCAAGACTAACCAGCGATATGATTCCGCAAACAAAAGCTACAATTGCAACCGCCGGTCCGGGCTGTGCATCCACATCCTCTGTTTCCTCATTTGTAAGCTCATTTCCTGCCGTTGCAGAAATGTGATTTTGAGCTGTCGTTTCATGGGAATTACCCAAACCATTCTGCGACTTATTACTTATAATTTCTGTTGCATAATAATTTCCAAAACCATACTCCGGCTTTTTATTCATAATTATATAAGTAAATACAGTCATGACAATCGGGAAAAAGAGAGAAACAATGGATGCCCACATAGCATGCTGAGGCTCTCTGTATGTATTTAATACATCGTAATATGTTCTCCACCGAATCATAATCATTGCAAAAGTGTTTACCAACGTCACCACAAGTACCACCAGCTGTACAGCAAGCAGAACCAACATGCCTATAAGCATTCCGCCCATTGCTTCAACACCTACATTTTCAATATCAATCATCTCCAAATATGAACTTATCCAACTTGTAATCTCATTGATAATCAGGGTCACTAACCAGATACCCCATGTAATCATATATGCCCAAAAGGCTTTTTTACGATTTGTGGTCTTAAACTTATTAAAAATGTTAAATTCTCTGTGCGGAAGAGTCATGGCCACATAATTCTGTCCAAAAGGAATAAAGGCCAGCCACGCATGTTTGAACCCTGCTTTTCTTCCCATAATAAAATAGGGAACTGCATTTACAAAAAACATAATTATCATAAATACAAAAGACAATAGGTAGCCCAAGCCTACCATCATCACGGCACCTGTCAGAATGACCAGCTCTTCATCCGTAAACGTTCCGCTTCTTGTCATTAAAAAATTAAAGTCACCCAATTTTTCATTCCTCCTCTTTTTTGTGGCTACTCTTTGTTTCTTCCCGCAAATATTATTACATTTTGCGTGCAGAACTGTCGTTTTTTGCTCTCGGTATTTGTATGCTACTAATACTATCATATTGTAAATACTCTGTCAATAGATATTTACATTCATTTTTAAATATTTTTACGCCTGTTTTTACTTATGTCTCAGGAAAATAAAAAAGCGGAAAAACTTAATTTTCCGCTCTTCTCTATAATTCCTTCACCGTGCCGTCTTCAATATCAATGAAATACTTGTATTCATGCTCAAAATATCTGGCATCCACCTCACATATCATAAATCCTTCACCCACAACCAGGTTGGCACTGCACCCATAATTAGATTCTTCAAAAGCTACCGGCACGAAAGCAATCAGGGTTCGGTTTCCGCCATCCTTATCGCAGGAATATATCTCATACCCGGTCTTACTTTCCTGCATATAGTAAATTACGTCGTTGAAAATATTAAAATCTACGACGCCTTCTATCAAATACTCGTAACCGCCGTTTGCTTCGTCCAATATTAATGTGCAGCTTCCCCTGTAAGAATATGGATATTCTCCACCATAATTGTGAGGCTCTGTTTCATCATACTTCAAATCATACAGGCAATATGCGTTTTCTCCAATGAACTGATACTCAACACCCGGTAACCAAAACGTATAATCCAAGTAATTATACAAATATTTCTGCATCCACGTTTGGCTGTCAAGACCGGTAAGAGCATTTAATCCTTTATCATAAAGAACCGCATCTGCCTGATTAATTGCTTCATCCTCATTTCCCTTCAAGTCAATGCAATAGATGTCTGCAACATACTCTTCTTCCGTATTCTGCTTGTATAACAATTTACCGTCAACCACTCCGAAATAAAGTCGATTTCCGGTCAAAGCACGGATCTCTTTTACAGAACCGTCTGTCAGGGAAACCTGCAGAATGGAACGGCTTGCCTCCTCATTATAACCGTAACATTCCGTATACAAACTATTCTCATACGCATAGATACCATAGTTGCCGAAACCACCGCCTTCCGGCAAAGAATAAAACTTCTCCACATTCCCCGATGCATCAATTCGCAAAATGCTTCCGTGCGCAGTATAATACATCACACCATTGTGGTACGTTGCATTTCCTTTTACCACATTGCCGATTTGATATGCAATCTCCCGGTTAATTTCGGTAGGATGGTCTTTCAGAAATTGATTTGCTTCATAACAAATTTTGTAATCGGTGCCTAAGTTCTTCGCAAGGTATACGCCTGCACCAATAAAACAGCCCAAGACGCAAACTGCGGTAATACACTTAAGCACTACGACTTTGGCGCCCGCGCCTGCCTTTTTCCTTCCGTAATAAATGCAACTGATGATTGCAAGCATTAATCCAACAACCGGCATACTCAAAAAGACGTAAGCCTTGGCATTCATTACAAGGTTAGCAAATCCAAATCCTGTGTACACCAAAATATATCCAAGTCCTGTCAGCGATGCCATCAGCATCCCTGCAATACGAAGCACATAGCCGTGCTCACTTTTTTCATAATCCATTATAAAAGACCCGACCAAAAGCACAATTACCGCCAATAAAAGATAGGGCACAGCCTTAGGCACATATGCTTCCATAAGTTCTAAATAATCGCGAAAAATATGATCGCGCAACATATCATTTATATATGGCTGACGTGATACAAAGGTCAAAAAAGGCTCTGCGTTTTTAACCGTTAACGCAATATATCCGCAAATCACCGTAGCAAAAACCGCAAATAATTTCTCTACATCTATAAACCAGCCTACCGTCCGGTCTTTTTTTTCTTTCATATCCATACGCCGCTCCTTTTAGTATTCATATACTACTAATACTAAAATTTTTTTAAATAATTGTCAACATATATTTCCTATTTACTTATAATTTCTTACTTTTTTCTTGTAAAGGCTTATTTAAAATGCTACGCTACAAATATAACTATTTTGACAGAAAAGGAATTGTCCGGCATATGCAAACTTTCTTCGACTACGCCACTCAAATGGGTCTTAAACCGCATAAAGTTCCCTTATATGAAACCATATATTATGGTATTATATACGGCTATGCTGTCACACTGTATCAATTTTACTACACCGGCGATATGATATTATCTGTCAATACAACTTTGCCCGCACCGGAAGATGAAGCGGCATTAAATCAATTTATTCTCGACCTTGATATAAAAGAAAAATATCACCTTCACCATGTTCATATCAAAAATGATTTTATCGGATTTCACTGGCGCCCCCAATATGCAAGCGACTTTATTTCTTTCGTGGAATGGTTCTTCCCTCTCCTTCCGGATTTCCATGCCACAGATGCTACAGTATGTCCGGAATGCGGTGGCCAACTCAAAGAAAATTCCGGTTATTGGTGCCACATGAATAGCAGCGTCACCAAATATGTCCACAAGAAATGTTGTGGCACCGTTGCCCGTAAAGCACAAAGAAACCACGCCTTTTTCCCGCGCAAAAAATTGCCGACTTATAAATCCGGAATTCTTGGAACCGCACTTGCTATCTTACCCCTTATTTTTCTTTGGGCATATGTTTTTCGCTTTGCCGAAGGCGGTGTAATTCCCACAAGTATTTTTATCGGATTGTTTGCCTGGATGGGCTATACCTTTGCTCCGGGTTACCGTGGCATATTTAAACCTTTTATTATGCTTGGAATTACTTTAACGGAACTGCTTTTAGGCTTGCTTTTGCTTCCTCTATTCGGTAGTATTACGGCCTTACCGCCCGGTTCTACCGAAACTTCTGTATTAATTTTTATAAGTTTTGTTTTTGCAGTTTTCTTGCTTGTACTAATTTGGATTATGGAAGCGATATTTTATGCAAATGAAAAGAGACATGGTTTCTACGGAGTGACTACGTGGAAGAATAAAAAATAAAAATCCGCGCACCCTAATAACGAAAGTGAGGTGCGTTATGATCGGAGATAAAAAGAACAACCCCAATAAAGTATCCAATTCTTATGATAACTGTTCCTGCGATAAGGATAAATCCAAGAAAGATTGCGACTGCAGCAAATACTATGAGGTAGAACCCCTGCCCGAATCCTCCCGTCCCAGAAAAGACGGCCCGGGCGGGAATTAAACACTATATTATATATCTTGCTAATTGCAATAAAGAAAAGCCCGCAGTTTCCTGCGAGCTTCTCTTTTTCATATATTAACCCTTTAACTACATATGCAATATCTTGGATTATTGCCTTTTCTTTTTCCCCATCTTTTTCTTAATAATGATTTTCACAATCTTCATCATGCATTTCTGCATAAAAGGTGATCTTCATTTCTTAATCTGGTTAAGCTGTGCATTCAAAGCAAGGAGCTGTTCCTTTGTGAATGTGATGCCTGCAGTTCCCATAAGGTTTGCAAGACGGATAACGGTAAAGCCGTTCATCATCTGCATCATACCTTCGTTTACTTCGAAGCCTGCTGCCATACCTCCTGCATTCTTCTTCATCTGCTGCATCAAACCACCGATTAAAAGTGCACCCTGAGGATTTGCCATAATGTCGCCCATTGTGTCGTTCAATGAGAAGTATCCTTCGGGTTCTGTGATGTCAAACCAGTTAAGGATTGCACCCTTTTCTTTTAACTTGTATGCTTCGTTGAAGGTATCAACCTTGCGGATTGTACTGTAATCTGTGCAATCGCCTGCAACTGCTTCCAATTCGGATACGCCCTCATTGGGAACGTCGAAGTAGAAGAAGTGCTCTGCACTTGCCTGTTTGCCAAGGCTCTTGCCGTTTACGAACAATTCAACTTCCGGTAAGTTAGAGTATACGGTTACCTTGGTAACATCTTCCACTCTGTCTACATATCTCTTACCGCAGATGTGTACGAAAGGATCATCTGATAACCATGCCTTGTATGCATAGAAGGAATCCTTCTTGTACTTACGGTCAAAAGTGATAAGACCCTTGTGGTTCTGTCCGTTCTCGCCACCTTCGTTTCTTGCGTCGGCACCGAAGTCGAACATATTCCATACATGTGTTGCCCAGAGATACTTTCTTGAGAACAACTGCTTAATGAGTTCTTCGTGATAGTATGCCTGATATTCTTCTGTATAATCACCCTGTGTGGGCTTAGAGGTATGCCAATTTAATGCTTCACAACCATATTCGCTGACACCGATAGGAATGTTCGGGAAGGTCTTATGGAAGTTATCAAACCAAGGTCCGTTCATTGATGTATCTCCGCCGTACCAGCCGAAGTAGTGGTTGTAAGAAACCACATCGGGAATCTGTACATACGGATCGTGAATATCACACATGGATACACAAGCAATGGTTGTTAATCTTGTAGGATCCATTTCATGAACCATATCGTTTAATACTTTGTGGTTATCCAATAAGTCAGCATCGGAACCTGCCATACTGATTTCGTTTGAAAGACCCCAAACTACGATGGAAGGATGGTTATAATTCTGAACAACAAGTTCCTTCATCTGGGAAATGGTATTTTCTCTACCGGTGGGCATATGCTTAGAAATGTAAGGAATTTCTGCCCAGATAACAAGACCCATTTCGTCACACAAATCATAGAAGAACTGATCGTGCTGATAGTGTGCAAGACGAATTGTGGTTGCACCCATTTCGCAAATCAAATCAATATCTTCTCTGTGGTGTTCCGGTAACAATGCATTACCAAGTCCCCATCTGTCCTGATGACGTGATACACCTCTTAAAGGATATTCTTCGCCGTTTAAGATAAAACCGTTTTCAGGGTCAATCTTAAAAGTACGGCAACCAAAAGGTGCAGATACACAGTCAATGACATCATCACCATTTACAAGTGCAACTTCTGCTCTGTAAAGATAAGGATCTTTACGTCCGTGCCATAAGTGAACCTTGGGAAGGTTGATAACTGCTTTCTTATCAGCAACTGCCTGCTTTACTTCTGCGATTACGTTTTCTTCATAATCATAAATTTTGTAAACAAGTTCCTGGCCGTCTGCAGGGTTGGTTACGAATACTTCGATTGCTACATCAGCATCTTCACCTTTTACTTCAGGAGTAACCATAAGGCCGGGGCCTCCGTAGTAATCAAGGTCAAAGTGTGAGTTGTTTACTGCAATAATATTTACGTCACGATAGAGACCGCCGTAGAAAGTAAAGTCTGCCATCTGAGGATATACTCTGTCGTTTTCGCCATTGTCTACTGCTACAACGATTAAATTGTTCATTTCCAAAGCATCTGTGATATCTGCTCTCCAAGTAGAGTAACCACCATCGTGGCTTGCAATCTTCTTACCGTTAATGTAAAGGTCTGCTGAAGAGTTTGCACCACGAAATTCCATATAATATCTGTCAGCTTCGGGTAAATCAAATTTCTTTAATTCTTTTGCATAATATGCAGTTCCGCGGTAGTAGTCTGCTCCGCCGTCCTGACCGTCGATTGCATTCCAGCTGTGAGGAAGGGTAACCCAGTCCCACTTCTCAGGCATTGTAGCCGGCACTTCTGTTGCATTCTTTGTAAAAGCCCATTTTACATTAAAATTTATAATTTCTCTCACTTGAAATTTTCTCCTTTTTTATAAATTTTATAATTCAATACTATAATAAGTTTAGTTCCGCTGTCGGCCGTTTGGGGCCGGCAGCAGATTGTTTTAAAATTATTCTTCTGTAGATTCTACAACTTCACCGTCAATAATTTCTTCATGTTTTGCCTTTAATGTAGCTACATTGGCATCAACCTGTTTCTTATGAAGAGGATACCAGAACCACAATACGAGACCTAACAAGAGGAATCCGAGTGCGGGTACCAATGTTGAAATATTAAAAATACCTGACAATACGCTGTCGGTCTGTCTTAAGCCCTCAGAAGCTGCTTCTGAATTATATCCGATTGCTTCCAATAACCAGCCTGATAACCCTGCCGCAAGCGCCTGACCTAACTTACGTGCAAATGAATACATAGCATATACGGAACCGTCTTCGCGAACACCATTTTTGATTTCTGAGTAGTCGATAACGTCTGTGATAAGTGCCCATGATACCATAGAGAACATACCAAGACCTAACCAGCAAAGCATCTGCAATCCGCAGTATACCCATACGTTTGCAGGGCGGATAACCCAGATAAGAACCATAACTGCTGCTGCAAAAAGATTTGATACGATAGAGATTTCTGCCTTACCAAATTTCTTTGCCATAGGTTTTGCAAACACAGCTGCAACAATCATACCAACCATCATAAGCATTGTAGATGCAGACTGGGCCGTTGCATTGTTGTAATAATCAGGATAAATATATGCTGCCATGTTCTGCATGGTGAGCTGTGCCAATAACATAACTACGGAAGCTGCAATAATAGAGATTAACGCACGGTTTGTAAATGCACTCTTAAGCATATCACCTACGGAAGGTCCTTTTTCTTCGCTTGCCGCAACCACAACACGCTCAGTTATTAACTTATAGCAAAGTAAATAACATACGATTGCAAGAATAGAGAAAATACCTGCTGCCAATGTAACCTTAGGTCCGTTTAAGGTTTCCTTAATGGTTCCGTCTGCCAATGTAACCTTATCATAAGCAATAAGCGGAAGAAGGATACCGATTACCATACCTGCAAGCATACCACCCATGGTACGGAAGGTTGATAATGACTGACGGTCGCCGGGGTCTGCAGAAACTGCGGATGCCATAGAACCGTAAGGAATATTAATACCTGTGTAACAGAATGACCCCCAAAGGATATAAGTAATTGCTAAATAAATAATCTTAACGTTGGTAGGAAGCCCCGCCAATCCGCTCTGATACATTAAGAAAGATGCTACTGCAACCGGGAAACACATACGAAGAAGCCAAGGTTTGAATTTACCCTGAGCTGTCACCTTACTACGATCACAAATTCGACCCATTGTAACGTCTGTAACAGCGTCTACGAAACGAGCCAACATCATGATGGTACCGATAACTCCGGCAGAAACACCCATTACGTCGGTATAAAATTTAGATAAAATCATTGTGGATAAAATGAAGGTAAAGTCATTACCGAAATCACCGAACATATATCCCATTTTGTCACGCATGCCAAATGGTCTTACTGCTTTTGCTTTCTGTTCTTTCACTTGCATACCCCTTTCTTTGATTGGATTAAAAATATTGAAACGATGAATAATATTTTATTATGCGTTTTCTATCCCCCCTGATATTCCGCAATACTTGATACAATTTTAACAAAATACACTTTTAGGTGAGAGTACTATTTTTGTTTGTTTTCGTATAATTTTTATGCATTGCTCATTTTCCCTAAAAATGGTACGATGAAAATAAGAAATCTTACTATTTTATCCATTTTAAAAGCGGAGGAAGCTGTCAGAATGAAAAACTATACCGCAGAACTAAATTTTACTCAGAATATTTTGTCCCATTTTCATCTAAAATCCCACGTCATCACGGAAAAAAACGCCGATATATCCGATATTGACATGGGGCTTCGTAAACTTTTGGGCCTGGGCAACGAATATGGTCTGTCCAAAACTTTTTTTACGGAACAGATACATCCTAACATCATCTACAAAGTAACCGACATCTTCTATTGTAATTATTTTATTCTTTGCTTGCCGGACACATCAGAGAATACCTATTTGATTATCGGCCCCTACACCTTGCGCGAATTTACCCGCAACGAAATGATGGAATTTACCGAAGAGTATTCCCTTCCTCCGCAGGCTTATAACACATTGGATAAATATTTTAACAATATTCCGCTTTTGGAAAATGAAACCAGCACCATGGTCGTTCTAAACACATTAGGAGAAACACTTTGGGGAAGCATGGAAAGCTTTCGATTTAAAATGCTGGATCGTCCCGGTGTCATTCCCAAGCAACAGTCCAAAGACTTTCTTTCCCAAACAAGTTTTGAAATGACTGACGCGTCTATCAATATGAAAGCCATAGAGGAACGTTATGCCGTTGAAAATAAACTTTTACAAGCCATTTCTCTCGGACTTAATCATAAAGTAGAGCTGATGATGACCAATATGAATAACGGCAGTTTTGAAAAAAGAAATACCGACCCGATACGCAACATGCAAAATTATTGCATTATCATGAATACTTTATTTCGAAAAGCAGTGGAAAACAGCTCGGTCCATCCTTTTTATATTGATAAGTTATCTTCCGATTTTGGCCGTAAAATCGAACAGGTCACTTCAATGGAAAGCTTGCGCAAGCTTCAAAAGGATATGATTCACAAATATTGTCTTCTTGTAAAAAATCATTCCATGAAAGGTTATTCCCTTCTTGTACAGAAAGTAGTCACAACCATTGATTCCGACTTGACTGCCGACCTGAGTTTGAACGCGCTTGCTTCCAAACTGAATATAAATGCCAGCTACCTTTCCACTCTTTTTAAAAGGGAAACCGGCAGTACATTAACAGACTACGTAAATGAAAAACGTATTCAAAATGCAATCCTTCTTTTACATTCCACCGGTTTGCAGATTCAAACCATTGCCACCTACTGCGGCATTCCGGATGTAAATTATTTTACGAAGCTTTTTAAAAAGAAAGTAGGAAAAACTCCAAAAGAGTATAGGGAAATTTTTATGAAGGGAAATAAAAAACAGGCCACTTAGTGACCTGTTTTATGATTCCGTCAGCAACCGCTGTCTATATGGCAACTGCAACCATACGTACATGTTGTGTTACTTGCATACCCATAAACCGATATTACTTTCAATAATCCGCTACCGGTATTGCATACATTATGCCAGGTACCTGCGGGAATAAAAACAGACTCCCCTGCATTTAACTGTCTGACGCAGTCTGCGGTGCAGTTTGTTCTTCCAAATTTAGCAGTAGCTGTACCACAAACCACTGTAATTAGCTGGTCTTCATCTTCGTGGACCTCTGCTCCGATTTCTCCGCAAAGAGCAATGCTCATGACATTAACCTTCATGTAATCGCCTTTTACAACGATATATCGTTCTTTGGAATTCTGTCTTGCCGCACTGGCAAGATTGGTAAAATATGATGAATTGCATTTATTATTACAGCCCATAATAAACCATCCTTTTTAAGGAGTTTTATGGTTTATTATATGCGTAAATCAAATTCCGGGTGCAAACTAAAGTATATGTTTTCCGGCATAAAATTATGACTTCATTTCAGCATAAAGTTCCTCTGCCACTTTGCGCATCAACTCCTTCTCAACCTTGCACACTTTGCGGTCATAGGTATACAAGCCGTTGATTTCATCTTCCACGTCGCTAAGCTGAGTATAGATGCAACCGCAGGCTCCCTTTGCAATGGCAGGGAGCAGCATCTTCCGGTACATATTGGCAATTGTCTCCGTCAACTCGTGACTGTCCTTGGTCTTCCCGTATCCGTATGCCTTTTTCGGATTAAAAAGATGCTCTTCCACCGCCAGTGAATAGCCTCCGCACTCCGATACAAACAACGGGCGCTTCTTTATTTTTAACTTCTTGGTTCTAAAGTAAATATGCTCACTGTCGAAATCATTCTTCTTCTGTGCAAACCATCCCGAAGTAGAATCAATCAGACGCGTGCCGTCCAATGCTTTTACCCTGTCATACATTTCATCGCTGTTAAACTGCCCCCAGCCTTCGTTAAAAATCGTGTACGCCACGATACAGGGGTGATTATAGAGTTGTCGAACGGTTCCTTCCGTGTGCTCCACAAAAATCTTCTCTCGCTTGGACGTTCCCGCAGTTTTGTCACTTTTCTTCTTAAAACCGATGGTGGGCAGGGCCGTATCCCTGATAAAAGAATAGTCCCCATTATTTACCATATCCTGCATCACAAGCATACCATGCCTGTCGCAGTAATAATAAAAGCACTCCGGCTCGATTTTAATGTGTTTGCGAAGCATGTTAAAACCAAGCTCCTTCATGCGGAGAATGTCTCTCTCGTACTCTTCTTCCTCTGCCGGCAGGAAAATACCGTCGCTAAAATACCCCTGGTCCAAAACACCGTGCATAAAAATCGGCTTGTTATTTAAGCAAACTCTCGGCACGCCGTTTACGTCCTTAATCTCTATGGTTCGCAGGGCAAAATAGGTCTCCACTGCATCTTCGCCTGCGGTAATTCTCATCATGTACAAATAAGGTTCTTCCGGACTCCATAGTTTCGCTTCATAAGGATTGCCGTCGGCACCTTTAAGCTCTGTAAGTGAGATGTAGAAAGGGCCTTCGCCTTCAAATGTTTTGGTTACGACTTCGCCGGTGTGGAGTGTGATTTCTGCAGAAATACTTGTCTGTTCACCCCGGCAAACTTCCAGCGCAATCCCTTCCAAATCCGGTGTAATTTTCACACTTTCAATATAGCTGTTCGGCACGTTCTCAAGCCAGATATTCTGCCAAATCCCCGATGTGGGCGTATACCACATACCGCCACGCTTTACGCACTGCTTGCCATAAGGGTAATCCTTATCAAGTTCATCTGTCACTTTTACAACCAAACGGTTCGGGACATCCCTTTTTACCGTCTCGGTAATATCGAAAGAGAAACTTAAATATCCGCCCTCGTGACTTCCAATCAATACGTCATTCAGCCAAACCTCCGCCAACTGGTCCACCGCACCGAAATGCAGAAGTATTTTTTCTTTCGTAAATGTTTCGGGCACCGTAAAAACAGTCTCATAAGTAAGCGTACTCCCCACTTCCCCTTCATATCCCGAAAGTTCGGACTGGGGTACGTAAGGCACGCGGACAGGCTTGCCGTTTAAAGTCCAGTTTTCTTTTAAAATATAAAATAAATCACGCTTCATCTGCGGACGTGGATATGAATTCCAACTCATTTCCAATTATCTCCTATTGATTAAATGTTACGATTTATTTGTTCCTTAGACGCACTTTTAAATCCAGGATTTTTTCTTCAATTTCATAAATGGTTCCTGCAAAAAAATCATCATCCCGACCGGTGGGATCCTCTAATCCCCAGTTCTCAACCTGCTTGCCGGGCAGAATCGGGCAACTTACATTACAACCCATCAGAATGACCACATCCGGCTCCGGAATGTCTTCAATCAATTTACTGTACTGGGTCAGGTTCATATCTATCCCATGCAATTTTTTCATCATACGAACCGCATCCTGATTAATCAAAGCCTTAATCTCCGTCCCCGCCGAATAACTCTCGAACACATCAGATGCAAGCTCCCGTCCCAGGGCCTCCGCAATCTGACTGCGACAAGAATTGTGCACGCAGATAAAAGCTACTTTCGGCTTTCTGTTCATAGCATTTGTTTCCGTTTTCTCTTGAATATTTATCATATCTTATTTCTCCGCTATTCCTTACTACTTACAATCGATATTAAACTTCATTTCTTCCGAATCACTAATTAGACCAACCACATCTAAAGGATATTAAAGGCATACCCCACCATAATAATTCCAACTACACAAATTGCGAGAAAAATTGCCAGCAACTTCGTTTTGAGAACCTTCTTTAACATAATAATCGATGGCAACGAAAGAGTTGTGACCGCCATCATAAAAGAAAGTACCACGCCAAGCAACGCCCCCTTCTCAAGCAAGGCCTGCGCAATGGGGATACAACCAAATATATCCGCATACATAGGCGCACCGATGATGGTTGCAATAATCACGCCAAATGGATTTCCGTTTCCAAGTGACTGCATCACCCAAACTTCAGGGATCCAATTGTGGATAATTGCGCCGATACCGACGCCAATCAGTACATAAGGGAAAACTTTTTTAACCGTATAATAAACACGCTCCCACGCATAAAAGAGCCGTTCTTTTAAAGTCATTCCTTCCGCCAGGAGTTCCACCATACTTTCTTTGGGCACATCCAGAATAATCTGGTCTTCCATATGCAGTTTCTCGATAAACGTACCGCCGACTACTGCTATCACAAGTCCCAGAAAAACATATACCACTGCTATCTTCCATCCGAAAATACTCATCAGAAGAATGAGAGAGCCAATATCCACCATCGGCGAAGAAATCAGAAATGAAAAAGTCACTCCCAAAGGCAGGCCCGCGTTGGTAAACCCGATAAAAATCGGTATAGACGCACAGGAACAAAAAGGCGTTACCGTTCCCATCAGCGCAGCGATGCTGTTTGCTACAATACCCTTGTACCTGCCGATAATCTTTTTGGTACGGTCAGGCGGGAAATAACTTTGGATAAAACCAATCATATAGATAAGCAACGTAAGCAATATCATAATTTTAATCACATCATAAATAAAAAAATGAATACTTCCGCCTATGCGACTTTCAATATCAAGACCCAGCAATTCCAGCCCGCTTCCTATCAAGCGGTTCAGCCATTGCATCCCCAGTATTTCGGTCTGTATAAAGGTCCATATATCTTTTATAATATCATACATCTTTTTTCATCCTCATAAAAGCAAATATACTTTTAGGCTGTTACTCGCCGTACTCTGCCAACATTTCTTCCACAATTGCTGCCGCACAGCGAACCATTTCCGGACAGACTGTTCTGAACAAATTTCGGTCCATGATTTCTTTCATGTCTTCTTCTTTGGTCAAGTCATAGTTCAAAAGTTCCCTGCAAACCACAGTTCCTTTAGCCTCTGTAAAACGGTTCAAAAAGTCATCTGCTACACGGTATGCTTTCGCCTTTTCTTCCCCGTTTTCGCTGTGGCAATGGCCATATTTTAATCCCAACACCATCAATGCACCGGAAACGGCACCGCAGATTTCGCCCCTGCGCGCTCCGCTACCGAAAGGCGTTCCTATTTTTAATGCGGTTTCAACATCCATCCCAAGTTCTTCCGCAAAAGTAGCAAAAACGGCTTGGGAACAGTTAAAATTATTTCCGAAAAATGCTACTGCTGTCTCTTCATGATTCATATTATTTACCCTCACTTATCTTTAGTTCTTTTAAATACGCCTTGGCACTCTTGATTCCCGCCTTGGAAAGAGAATAATACATCCACTTGCCTTCCTTACGACCACTAACCAATTCAGCATCGCAAAGAATCTTCATATGGTGGGATAATGTAGGCTGGCTGATTTGTAATGCCTCCAATAATTTGCAGGCGCATTTCTCGCCGTCTTTTAAGATTTCCATAATCTGTAATCTGTTCTCATCGGCAAGTGCCTTGAATAAGTTTGCTGTTTTTTTATAATCCATAAAATCACCTTCCTTTCTTTTATTATATCGACATATCGAAATCTGTCAATATATTGTTTATAAAAAGGGCGCTATTTAAAACAGCACCTTTTAATCAGCTTTCTAAATATTAACCTTTTCTATCCTTACATCCCCTGAATTGTCGCATGTATTTTCTCACAACATTCCTTAGAATGCTTCATAAGAAACTCCCCATGACCCAATCCTTCCATAATCTCTTCCTTATAATTTTTAAGATACTTTTTTAATTCCTTATGGGACTTGATTGCATAAGGTTCCTTGCTTCCGCACCACATATGTACCATCGTTTCATTTTGCGCTATTTCGGGACGGGTACGATAAGTGTAATTCTCCATAAAATTTCTCTTTACGGTTTCATCACTTGCCCCCATATACAAAGAATCCATCATTCCCAAATCTTCTGCTTTAAGGCCCATAAGCTTCATCATAACCATAATCAATGCCGGAAATTTTCCTGTATTCTTGAATTTGCAAAACATTTTATAGGTCACCCACCCGGCGATTTTACCCTGATGCGCCACATAACAACCATCCATAATCACGGTCCCAAAATCAATTTTATTTCGGGTAAGCAACTCCGTCAGCATAAGCCCTCCCTGGGAACATCCGTAAGCCCCGATGACTTTACCGCCGTGATTCGCCTGCACATACTCTTCAATCTGTCTTGCCTGATCCGCAAAAGATGTAAAATCACCGCTTCCGGCATAAAAACCGTCCTGCGCAGGAATAACAAGCCGGTAATGTTCTTCCAAACCTTTTAGCATCTCATACTCCGTATGCCAGTCCTGCATCATACCGTGCAACAAAAGCATCGGCGGATTTTCATTGGAACCAAATTCAGTAAATAACATAGTCTTTCCTCCTAGTACATAACACTTATTGATTTTCGTTATTTAAAAAGCTCGGTCTATCCGACCGAGCCTTCAAACATTTCATTATATTTTTTCATCATTCCCGCAAAACCGCTGTCCCCATAAAAGGCCAGCAGTTCCGTATATTTTATTGCCTGTTCCATTGTATAATCTCCATGAAGCAATTCGTAATACCCCTGCAATCTCATTCGAACCACAATTTTAACAATGCTGCTGTCTTCCTCCCGACCGCCGAAACGCTTATAAAACACCATAAAAGCATTCTCCAGAATTTCGCACAATTCTTCACGATAGCCTTCATAAACGGTGCCTTCCGACTTTTCGAAAAGAATCCTTACTTCTTCCTTATGATTAAAAAGAAAGGTAATCAATTCCCTGTCATTCTCTGCGCTGGATTTACTGCCGTTGATTTCACTCTCCGCATAATCCTGCAAATGCTTCTTCCAATCCGTGGCGGTCTCATCCAATATTGCTCGAAAGAAATCTTCCTTGTTATGAAAGAAAAAGTAAATTGCACCGGTTGTGACATTAGCAGCCGCACTGATATTTCTCATAGACGCTTTCACATAACCCTGCTCAAGGAATTCTTTTCTTCCGATTGCAATTAATCGTTGTTTTACATCACTGTTTTCTTCGTACATAGTTATCACTCTCCAAAGATAGAGTCATTTTAACATAACAGGTGTTATGTAGCAAGAAAAATTTATGGTTATTTTGTCATCAATATCAATTCTTGCAGTCTTATATTCCTTCGAATACTATTTGCCTTCCTGAAATACGCTTCACCAATTGTTTTATCGAATCTCCACTACCGTATATCCGGCCTTCTCAATCACAGCGCAAATGGTATCATCCGACACTTCCTTTTCCATAGACACAATGGCCTGCTTCTTACTTAAGTTCACCTTTCCGGCAACTCCGTCCATCTCATTTAAAACACGCTCTACCCTATTTTTACAATGGTCACAGGTCATCCCCTCAATCGTAACGGTTTTACGTGCAATGACATTCTTTAATTTCTTTTTTTCGCTTTCATAGATGAACCGCCACCGCAACAACTGCTCTCTCCCCTAAAATGTTTCACGGTGTAAATCACACCAATCACAACCGCAATTATCAAAATACCTATAATAATGATATTCTCCATTTTACTCCCGTCCTTTTTATTTAAATCAACTTCATTGCTCGTCTGCTTTTTAGTTAGTCATCGCTAACCGGTTCCGTTTTATCTTTTATTTTAATAGAAGTCAACACAACTTTTAATACTTTTAGATTAATTTTTTATCTGCGCAACTAATATGCGGATAATACAAATATACGATTTTTTCAAAAAGTATAAAAAAAATACTTTCTTTTGCAACCTTTTTGCATTATACTTTGTTTTATAAGTAGAAGCGAACAAAAACGTATGGCAAAAAATAAAACTTTTACATACAGAAATCGCATTATATCAGTACAGATTGGAGAAGAAAAATGAACAACAACGTTAGAATCACACCGGAGGAAATGGAAAAAGGACGCGTTATTATCCAGAATATTAACAATTATTATTATTCTAAAATGGTAGGACAGTTCCAACTTGGTACCTCCCTTTTGGTAACTCTTATGTGTAACGGTCACATTTTGGTAGAGTCCGTACCCGGTCTTGCCAAAACCACAGCTGCCAAAATTATGACAGAAGCGGTAAACGGCAGTTTCTCACGTATTCAGTGTACACCGGACCTTTTACCCAGTGATATTATCGGTAGCCAGATTTTTAACTACTCTACCAACTCCTTTGAAACCAAGTTAGGTCCTGTTATGGCAAACTTCCTTTTACTGGATGAAATCAACCGTTCCAGTGCCAAGACCCAGTCTTCCATGTTGGAAGTCATGCAGGAGAGACAGGTGACTATCGGTGGTGAGTGCTTCGAGATGCCCGACGTATTTACGGTAATTGCAACCCAGAACCCGATTGAACAGGAAGGTACCTATCTTCTTGCAGAGGCTCAGTTAGACCGTTTCTTAATTAAAGAAAAATTATTCTATCCCAATAAAAATGAAGAATTCGAAATTTTAAACCGTATTGAAAAAGACATTTTCTCCAGTCGTCAGTCCGTGGCTACCGTCGAAGATGTAAAATACATTCAGAACCTGACCAAGCGTGTCTATCTGGATGATGCCATCAAACATTATATTATTCAGATTATTGATGCCACCAGAAATCCCGTTGCTTACATCGGACCCCAGCTTGCTCAATATGTAACCTTAGGATCAAGTACCCGTGGTGCCATTGCATTAATGGACGCTTCCAAAGCTATCGCGTTGATTAACGGTAGAGACTTCGTTATCCCCGAGGATGTAAAAGTGGTAATTTACAGTGTTTTAAGACATCGTATTTCTCTTAATTACGCTGCTGTTGCCGATAACGTTTCATCAGAAACCATTATTAACAAAATTTTAGGAGCGATCCCCACACCATGATGAATCACATATTAAAAATACAAGCCAAAGTAAGTGTTTATGCGAAAAAGAAGACCAGTAACATCTTCGACGGCTCCTACAAATCCATCTATACCGGAAACGGACTGGATTTTGAGAATCTGAGGGAATATATTCCCGGAGATAATATTCGTGATATTGACTGGAAGGCTTCCGCACGAAATAAAAATTTACTTATAAAACAATACATTGCAGAAAAAAAGCACAATGTTATGCTGGTGTTTGATACCGGCAAGAATTTTCTTGCCGATACCAACTCGGGACAGACCAAAAAAGACGTTGCCCTGACAGCCGGTGGTACTCTTGCCTATCTCGCAGCTCATAACAGAGATAATGTAGGTGCCATTTACAATCGCGGAGGTATGATTCAATATTTTCCTCTGCGAATGGGTATGAATCATTTGGAGCATGTTCTTACCTGCTATGACAGAGAAGATTTCACAGGTTACGACAGCGATATCAACAAATCTTTGGATTATATTATTAAAAACATTCCGAAGAAAATGATTATCTTTGTCATTACCGATGCCGGCGGCATTCACAACATCAGCGAAAATACAATTAAGAAATTATGTGTACAGCACGACTTGCTGTTCGTCAGCATCACCGACGCCACATTGACCGGCAACAAAGCCTTTGATGTGCGCAGTTCCCGCTATGTGTCCGAATATATTACCAAAAATAAAAAGCTCATGGCGTTGGAAGAGAAAACCCGTAAAAAAATCGCTTATGAAAACTCCCACAAGCTTCTTAGAAATCAGATAGTCAGTGTGGAGATTGATAGCGAAGAAAATATTATAGACAGAAGTTTAGAACTGTTGGAAAGGCATAAATATGCAAGCAATAACCGTTGAGTTGCAAGATTCTTTTTCTTACCTGCCTGTGATTTTATTCATTATCATGGGAATAATCGGAACCCTGCTAATTCTTTTTCTAAAATTCAAAATAAAACCCCGAAAGCCACGCGTGCCCGTTCCCAAACCGGCACCACCTCAAAGTATTATGGCTTTAAAAGACAAACATATTCGTGCACTTAATCAAATTGAAAAACGGCACACCGACGGCAAGATTTCGGATCGTCAGGCTTTTCAGGCTGTCAGCCGTGTTGTCAGAGATTTCGTTTATGCTGCCACCGGCATTAAAGTGCAGAATTATACACTGATGGAAATCCATAAAGCGGGACTCCCCCTTTTATACGAACTGATTTCCCAGTGCTACATTCCGGAATTTGCAGCAGACAGCGAAGCAAATATTAACGAAGTAATTAACAAAGCAAGGACGGTAATCTCACAATGGAATTAATGAATCCCGCAATTCTTTTTATCGGAATACCCATTGCTGTCATCCTTACTTTTTTTACAATAAAAAGAAAGGATTCCTTTGGAAAAGGTAAAAAAGTTGCCAATACAAAGTTTATAGAAAATACTCCTCTGTACAAAAAACTTATGTTAGAGTACAAGATTTTCAGCATACTGGCATTATCCTGCCTATGGATTGGTCTGGTTCTGTCCATTGTAATGTTATCCCGCCCCGTCAAAGTAGATGCGGTAAGCACAGAACTTAGAAACCGAGATATTATCATATGTATGGACACCTCGGATTCCATCAACGAATTGAATCTGGACATCTGCAAAGAATTAAAAAATGTTGTAAAAGGATTGGACGGCGAGCGTTTCGGCATTACCATTTTTAACGGTAAATCTGTTCTTTTGGTGCCACTGACTACCGACTATGAATATGTTTTGGACACCTTAGACAAATTAGAAGCCTCCATGAAAGCCAGTATAAATGCCAATAATGGTTTTTATCCTGATGACTGGAGTGTCTATGATTACAAATATGACGGAACCCTTTGGGAAGACGGACGCGGCAGTTCTTTTATCGGTGACGGTTTGGCTTCCAGCCTTTTTAACTTCCCGGATTTAAAGGAAAACAATGACCGCAGTCGACTGATTATTTTTGTAACGGATAACGAACTCAACGAAATTACGGCAACATCTTTTGTTACCGTGGAAGAAGCGGCTGCACTCTGTGCCGCCAATGATGTAAAAGTATATGCGGTAACCCCGGAAGATATCATAGACGAAAAGAGTTTTCACAATGCCATAATGAGTACCGGCGGTAATCATTACGAATTCACCTCTTCCAAAGTTTTTAAGGAATTATTGGAAGATATCCGTCTTACGGGAACCTCCGTATTGCAGGATACCAAGATTATCATAACAGACAAACCTGAAGTATTATTTGTTTTTATGGTTATTTTTATCGGCATGTATTTTATCTTTAGCAGAAAGGTTAAGCTATGATTATTAATCCCATTATCCCTATCTGGCTTATGGCAATCATCTGTATTGTTTTGTTAATTTTTAAGCGAAAAGGGGCAATTCATTATATACGACAAATTATTATTGTGATTTTACTTTTCGTCATCAACCTGCGTTTTATGATACCGGATGCTGATGCCGAGACGGTACAGCGGAAAGTAGACGTCCTCTTTGTTGTTGACAATACCATCAGCATGCAGGCTGAAGATTACGGAAACGATAACGGCATTCGAATGGACGCTGTACGAAGTGATTGTTCATACATTATGGAAAAACTTCCAGGAGCATCCTTTTCCGTAATATCTTTTGATAATAACGTAACTACCATGGTTCCTTATACCATTGACAGCATCAACATTCTGCAGGCACTGAACACTTTACAGGGGCAAGCTACTTTATATGCTACCGGTACCGGATTCGAAGATGTTTTAAAATATTTGGAATCTGCATTGGATCGGGAGTCTGACAACCTGCAAATAGTCTTTTTTATCAGTGATGGTGAATTAACTCATGAGACTACAATAAAACCCCACGCCAAACTAAAAGATTTTATCGATGGCGGTGCCGTACTTGGTTATGGAACAGAAGAAGGCGGTGCCATGCATGCGTTCGCATTCTTCGGAGATGATGAAGTAGAAGAACTCTACTACTACGATGATAATTATGACCGCCAGACTGCACTCTCTGTTATTGATGAGGACAATTTAAAAAGCATAGCTTCCGACATGGGTATCGACTACGTACATATGACTCATCAATCACAGATTGACGCAACCATCAATAAGGTTTTAAAACAAATGGAAGAAGCCGGCGACCTTGTGGAAGAAGATAATATTTCCGGATATAAAGATACTTTCTTTTTTATCCTGATACCCTTAATTCCACTTTTAATTTTTGATTTTATCTATTACAAGAGAAAGGTTAATTTAAAGTAAAGGAAACAAATAACATGAAAAGAAAACTATTTGCAGCTGCTTTTATATTAGTGATTGCATTATGCTGCTTCCTATTCTTCCGATATATATTCTATTATAATAAGGGGAATAACCTGTACGAGCGTTTTGATTATGCCGGTGCCATAGAAGCGTACGAATCGGCACTAAACGCACATCCGCCCCATTTCCTTAGCCACAAAGAATGCTCTGTCCGGGTCAATCTTGCGCTTGCCATGATTTATAACATGGGACCGGATTTTGCGGACCCGCTGAATATCGACAGCAGTATCGAAACACTGATGGCAGCCAGGGATATTCTTCTGGAAGACGGTTGTGCAACAGAAGAAGGAGACGGACACAGCGAGCCTGCCCAGCAGCTGAAAGAAGAAATCGATAAGCTTTTGGAACAGTTGCAGCAACAGCAACAGGAACCACAACCCAATGACGGCGAAGATGAAACCGATGGCGGCTCCGGTGGCGAACCTCCCATAGATGAAGAAACGCAGCAACAAATTCAGGATCAATTGCAAGACATTCAAACCGAGGCGATTGAAGAACGGCAGGAAATTTTACAATCTGATGAAGATTTGGATTCTGATGTGAATTACGGTTGGGATGAAAAGATTTGGTAATATAATTAAAAAAAAGGTTCCGCAATTACGCGGAACCTTTTCTTTTATCATTTATTCATAAGGATTAACATCATTACCCATTTCAATGGTATAAACCTTGCCTTCATATACATAGATTTCATATTCATCCGTGTATCTGCCGTTAGGCTTGGGAATTGTATAATATCTGCTACCCTCTAATGAGCCGTCTTCTGTTTCATAATCGTATCCTTCTAAAGCATCGATTAAGTCTTCTTCCGGCATACCCAATTTAATATCTCCCGAAAGGATGATATCTAACTTAGGCTCGTATTCACTGCTCTTAAATTCAATTACAAAGCAGTTCTGGGGAATGGTTGCATAATCTTCATAATTTTCTACCATACATCTGATCCGCTGGTTATCATATCTGAATTCAACAAATCCTGCTCTTCCGGCTGCAATCTCCATATCAGAATCTTCTTCCACCAACACAAAACCGTTATCAATAAATACAGATACGGGGCAAGGTAACTGATATACATTACCATCCAACTCAAACTGCATATCGGTTAAGTCATCACTTAATGAAGCAGGCGCCTCATAGTCCAAAACTGACTCAGGAACCGTAGCATCAACTTCATTGTTTCCGCCCTCTAATTCAACCAGATTAGTAATGCTGGCCTGTTCCAATACACCGCTGTCTAAATAGATGTAAAATTCAACTTTTTCATAAATATCCTGTTCATATGTATATTTAGTGTACAAAGTACCTTCGTACTCATCACTGGGTGTACCATATGCTGTAACAATATCCTCTTTGGTCGCTTCACCAATCTTGATATTATTAGGGAAAATAATTTCCACATCAACTTTATCAAGATTATATTTTTCAAAGCTGATACCGGAAACGGCACTATTATCAAGTGTTGCTGCATTCATTGTAAGATTTGCAATTTCAGTATAAATCTTAAAACCGTCTTTTTCCCAAGCCTGAGTAAATGTGTACTGATTTGCAGAAAGCTCTACGCTGGGATCTTCTTTAAAGGTCCATCCCAAGGCTTCCATATCAGAAAACCACATAGGGAACTGATGCACAACGCCATCAATCTGAACCTGGAAAGAATACAAATCATCTGAAAGCTCTGTAGGAGCATTTACCGGAATATCTGAAGGTTCTTCAGATTCCTCTTCGGACTCTTCTTCAGATTCTTCTTCTGATTCTTCTTCTGATTCTTCCTCTGACTCTTCTTCTGATTCTTCTTCTGACTCCTCTTCTGACTCTTCCTCAGATTCTTCTTCTGACTCCTCTTCTACAATAACCACTTCCGAAGCATCCTGATCATCACCCATAACATTGTCAAGAATTAACTGAAGCGGACTGCAGGCAGTCATGGTAAAACATAATAAAACAGTTAATAAAAGTGTAACAATTTTTTTCATTTTAATCCTCCTTGCTTAAATAGTATTGTTTCGATACTATTTATATCACTTTTTTACATAGTTGTCAACTATTACTTTCTTTTTTTTTAGAAGTTTTTTTGCCACCCATTCCCATGTCTTTTGGTATTATATTTTGCTCCAATACAAAATATCTTTCATTCTGCATCTGCTCAATTGTGTGAATGTCTAATTCAAACATTTCACTTAACTCTTCATTACTTACAGACGGCTGAAATGTCCTTCGATGCAACTTTCCGAATTTATGATAATTATAGTTTTTCCAGAAAATCAGCAGAATGATGGCAATCAACAATGTAATCAAAAGCACGAAAAAATACTCTTGAATGACATACACCATCTCCCTTGTAAAAAAGAGGAACTCAAACAAATACCAATCAAATTTAATTGCCAAAGATCCATAAATCAAATAGCTGATATATGAGAGAATTACTACCCATCCCAAAATAGTTAGTATCCATTCAATAATCTTTTTCCACGTTTTTTGCTTTCCGTAAATCAAATGATCCTCTATTTCATATTCCACTTCCTGATTTAACGGTTTTTGATGAATATCCATAAAACCCATATTTCTTTTACTCCTATTCAACCTTACACTAATACCTGTTTGGAACACAAAATGTTTTATAATCCTCTATCCGGACTATCCCATGTTGCGGTTTTCTTTCTCTTTCTAAAAAGAGAAGGAAGACTTGCAATTACAATCAGTGCATTAATATACCAATACAAAAAAGGATACCAAACTGCCGTAAGTGCATTCCTAAGAAGCTTATCATCATACTTAGAGTCTAAGATAATGGCAACCGTAAACTGAATCAACCCTACCGTGGATAAAAACAGGCTTTTCCATATATAGGGAAATACAAAAAAATCATCCTGCCGGAACCAGCCTATAATCATAAGAACGGTCAAAAACAGCCAACACAATGCCCATACAATGGAGCAAATCTGCTCAATGTAGACCGGTGCCATTCGCCTTGTTTTCCAGTCTTTAAATATGTTTCCGTGACGCCTTAATATTTCCATTCCGCCCTGGGACCATCTTTTACGTTGCTTGTATAAGCCTTTCACGGTTTCGGGAACCAGCATCATACACAATGCTCTGGGTTCATAACGAATATCCCAGAATTTCTTTTCCAGTTTCCATGTGACACCGATATCTTCCGTAATCATGTCTCTGTCCCACAATTCACAATTTAACAATGCACGCTTGCGAAAAGCTACTACAACCCCGGATACCGTCATGACCTTACCCCAAATTCGTTGTGTTCTTTTAATCAAACTGATAATGCTGGAATATTCGCACAACTGAATTTTGGCCAGGAGCGAATTACGATTTCTTACACGGGGATTCCCCGTAACCGCGCCAACGCGTTCCCCGTTAAACGGATTGGTAAAATGCGGAACAATATAATTTAAGGCATCCGGCATAATATAGGAATCCGAATCCACCCCCATAAGAATCTCACCTCTTGCCGCCAGCAACCCCAGATACAGGGCATTGGCTTTGCCGTTATTTTCCTTTAAATCAATAAATCTCAGCTTATCATATATCGGTAACAATTCCTGAATTACTTCTGATGTTCTGTCGCTACTGCCGTCATTAATGGCAATAATCTCAAAATTAGGATATCGAATCTGTGAAAGCTCCGCCACGGTAACCTCTATGGTTTCTTCCTCATTAAAACAGGGCACTAAAATAGAAACCATAGGTGTTTCGTACAAGGGCAATGGTTTTTTTCTCTCGTTACTGATATAAAAAATAATAGCTCCCACCATCCAAAAAACCGACATGATGGCCGGGTACCAAAACACAAAAATTTCAATAATTCTAAGCATTATTTTGTCTTCTTTCTCAATTGCTTATGATAATAAAACAATACGCTAATAATCTATATCGACATTTTTCTAAAAATATTAACAAAAAAATCCCTGTCAATTTCAGGGATTTTCATTCTTTACCACACGAATAACCTCTTCCCAATTATCCGGTACATATTGCCCGATAATAGGATCATACATGGTTCCTAAATTCTTTTTTAATATAGCATAGCCACTTGTTTTTTCAAAATCTACTTTAAAACAAAACCCCCGCCCGAAGGCGAAGGTCCTGTTTTTGGAGATCTATTTGTGCATATGTATGTTGGTTCATAAATTTTATTTAGGTCCGTTGTGTGTACTACAGTTGCAGCTGCCCTGTCGCTTTTTGGCACATTCACCTGCATGGGGACACCCTACACAAACAGCACCTTTTTTCTTCTCTTTTATTATGTATGCTACTGCTCCGCCTACAATCAGGAGGATAACTGCTACGATAATAAAATTCTCCATACTCTACCTCATTATAAAATTCTATAATTTAACGTTCTTTTACACATTAGGCAGCTTTCTTTAAAGCATATTCTTTTTTCATTTTCTTCTCTGTGTTGATGATAAGAAAAACAATTACTGCCACGATAACAATTACTGCAATGAGCCCGGGGAAGAAGCCTGCACCCAAAGCACCGGTTGTAATCAATGTACCAATCTGATATACAAGGTAGCCGATTGTATAACCGGTAGCAAACTGTAACATGATACCACCGAAGAGCCACTTCTTATCTTTGATTTCAGAGTTCATAGCACCCATAGCCGCAAAGCAGGGAGGTGTATAAAGGTTGAACATCAGGTAAGCAAGTGCTGCAACCTTAGTAAGCCCCATAGCAACCGCAACTTCGTTTGCGCCGCCTGTCAATGCTAATTCTTCTGTATCGATAAAGTTCGTCAATGCATAGCAAACTGCCAAGGTACCAACCACATTCTCTTTGGCGATAAAACCTGTAATTGCTGCCGCAGCCAACTGCCAAGCCGCAAAACCCACGATAGGAACCAAAAGGTATGCTGCGGGTGTTGCAATAGTTGCAAGAATAGAAGTATTTTCCATACCTTCTTCCACCAACCGGAACTGCCAGTTGAAGCTCTGCATAATCTGAACCACTGCGTTACAAACAAGGATGATTGTACCTGCTTTTACAATGTATGCCCAACCACGTGAACACATAGAGCGGAACGCGGTTTTAAAACTGGGGAACTTATATTCCGGTAACTCAATGATAAAATATGAATTTTTCAACTTATGACCGGCAATTTTATTAACAAGCAAGGCACCGATTAAAATTAAAAGGATACCTGTAAAATACATCAGCACGCCAACCCACTTTGCATCCGAGAAAAAGGCACCTGCAAACAAGGCAATCACGGGAAGCTTTGCTCCGCAGGGCATAAAAGGTGTCAGCATGGCAGTTGCCCTGCGTTCTCTTTCATTTCGAATGGTGCGACACGCCATAACGCCCGGAATGGAACAGCCGGTTCCGATTACCATGGGGATAACTGATTTGCCGGAAAGTCCTACTTTCTTAAAAATAGGGTCAAGCACAACTGTTGCACGTGCCATATAACCGCAGTCTTCCAACAAAGCAATCAGGAAATACATTACCATTACCAAAGGCAGGAAGCCTACTACCGCACCGACACCGCCGATAATACCGTCAACCAAAAGGGACTGTAAGAAAGGATGTGCATTTACCACAAGGCCTGCTACCCACTCCTGAAAGACTTCAATCCAGCCAACCAGCCAGTCTGCAATCCAGGTTCCTACCGTGGATTGTGAAATAAAAAATACCATCCACATCACTACCGCAAAAACCGGAATTCCAAGCAAGGGATGTGTAATGAATTCATCAAATTTATCCTGCTTGTTGAATTTATTCGTATGTACTTTTCTTTTTTCTACTTCTTTTACTATGCCGTTTACGAACTCAAAACGCTTTCTGTCTTCTGCTTCTACCGCGTCTTTATCTGTCATATCAATAATTGCCTGACTATAAGGTGCCTTTTGCCCTTTGCCGGCTCTGTCAACAGCTGCCTGAATTACTTCCGCTAAGCCATTGTGTTCTCCCGAAACAGTAGATACGGTTTCAAAAACAGGACACCCCAGCTTCTTTGCCAAAGCATCTTCGTCAATTTCGTTTCCTTTTTTGTCATTTACGTCACTTTTATTCAATGCAACGACCACCGGAATACCAAGCTCCATAAGCTGGGTTGTAAAAAACAAACTACGGCTCAAATTGGTAGCATCCACGATATTTACAATTACGTCCGGATTCTCGGTTTGAATATAGTCACGGGTAATACTTTCTTCCGAAGTAAAAGGCGACATAGAATATGCACCGGGCAAATCCACGGCAATCAGCTCATTCTGCCCTTCATATATACTTCTTTTTATAGGACTTTCTTTTTTATCAACGGTTACACCCGCCCAGTTTCCAACACTTTCTTTACTGCCGGTAAGGGCGTTATACATTGTAGTTTTTCCACTGTTTGGATTACCTGCCAAAGCAATTCTCATACGAATATCTCCTGTTCCGATTTTATATGTAAAAGTTATTTCACCTTAATTGCATCCGCTAATCTGCGGTCAATATGATATCGTCCGTCCTTGATGGATACCACACAGCCTCTTCTCTTGCGTGCGATTACGGTTATAGGCTCTCCGCTATAACACCCGAGCGAGAATAAAAAGGAGTTCAATTCTTCATCATCAGTTTCGACTGCGTCAACGATATATTCTTCTTCTAACTTAACTTCATTCAGATTCATAAAATGTTCCTGCCTTTCGGTTAGTTTATGCTAACTCCATATAATTTAATACCATATTCCACATGGTTTGTAAAGTGGTTTTTCTTAATAAAATACCAGTTTTTACCATATTTTATGATATTTTTATCATATTTATGTCATTAAGTTAGTTTATGCTAACTTCAACAAAATGTACTATATGATAAAAGCGGTTATTGTTAAAACCCTTCTCATACGGTTGAATTTTTTATGTTTTTATGATATTCTGTGTCTAATATGTAAAGGGGTGTTTACGAATATGAGTTTATTAGAATCCGGCGAAATGTATCTGGAAACAATTTATACACTGTCAAACAGAAGCGACTTCGTACGCTCCATTGACATATGTGAAGAAATGGGCTTCTCCAAACCCAGCGTAAGCCGTGCCATGAAATTATTAAAAGCCGACGGCTATATTGAAATGGAAGGCAACGGCCGCATTACATTAACGCAGAAAGGCTTGGATGTAGCTGCTAAAATATATAACCGACATACTATACTGACGGAATTCTTTTTAAAATTAGGTATTAGTGAGAATACTGCTGTAGACGATGCCTGTAAAATCGAACATGTTATAAGCGATGAGTCTATGGACGCAATTAAGAAATTTATCGAAGCATAAATAAATCAAGGGCAATTCAGTGATTACTGAACTGCCCTTTTTTATGCCTTATAAAATATATATCATATACTCCAATATATCTTGATATCTGCCTTATGCTCTGCTATCTCACCTGTACATTTGCCGCACTGACAGAATTTGATGTAGATATAATCAAGCCAATATCCGACACCGTTTTACCGCTTTCAATGGTTCCGTTAAAAGATTCCGGCGTAATAATAATTTTATTGCCTTCAATCTTACCTACCGCACACCAAATCTGATCAATGCTTGCAGTCTGCGCCAAATCAATCTCTATGGTCCAGCCCGTGACGGAAGCGCTTCCCGTATTCTCTATACTTACGTTCAGCTGTGTGCAATACTTACCACCGCTTTCCCATGAATTGGTCGCAGTTACCGTAGCATTAAGATTATTTCCGCTACCGCTTCCTGACAGAAGAGCTGCCTGTTGGTTGTTAGTACCGTTATCGGAAGAATTATTACTGCTCTGATTATTGTTGTTATTCTGACTATCGGAAGTATTATTTGAATTTCCGCTATTTTCCGGAACTGTTGGTGCCTGCCCGTTTAACAATCCCGATCCCTGATCAGAATGATCATTTAACACTCCAAGATACCATTTCCCGGATTCTGATAATTCATCATAAGTCCATCCGGATTTTTTGGAGCATCCGCTGGATATCATGGACGACGACTCTGCCTTATTGGACAAATTCCACGCTACAAATCCAACATTATACTGATCCAAAAGATCAATCCAGATATTCGCCTGCTCAATATTATTGGTTCCGTCACCGGATGCATCACATATACTGAACTCAGAAATGATAACGGGAATTCCCTTATTAATCGCCGTTGTCATACGATTACGTATATCATCCCGATGGTTCTCTGCATAAAAGTGTACCGCATATACAATGTTATCATATTCCGTAATCGGGTCATTGGCCGCATCATCCACGTACTGGCACCAATTGGGTGTTCCAACGATAATAATCGCATTCGGATCATTAGCACGAATAACCGGAATTACTTCCAACGCATAGCTTTTGACCTGACTCCAGCTTGTGCCACCGTTAGGCTCATTACAGATTTCATAAATAACATTATCCTGGTCTTTGTATTCCTTAGACATTTCATCAAAAAAGGCAATTGCATCCGTTTTATATTTATTTGGATCCAAATCATGTAAAATATGCCAGTCTATGATAACATACATGCCAAGTTCCGTGGCATAATCCACACCATTTTTAACAATCGTCTTCAGATTGTTCTTATCTCCGCCTTCACAGTATCCGCCATTTTCTGCCGTATACATAGCCAGACGGATGGTATTGGCACCCCAATCATCTCTGATGGACAGAAATGCATCTTTATTCACATACTCCGGAAACCATGCAAGACCATGGGTACTCACACCGGCAATCTGAAAGAGATCACCATTGGCATCCACAATATTGGTGCCGTCCACTTTTAATGCCCCGTGTATCTCGAAGGGCGTCTTGCCGGATAAGTCTGCATTACTTTCGGAAGCCTCTTCACTTTCCGACTCCGTATTCGCATCGTTATCATCCGGTTCTTCGCCGGCATTATTGTCAGCATTCTCCTCTGCAGACTCAACTTCGTCCGAAGCATCACCGTCTTCGCCCTCTGATACATCGCTTTCTTCCTTATCTTCTGTGTCCTCGGCATCATCTCCATCTTCTGCGGAGCTATCAGCACTTATACTCTCCGACGGGTTAGAATCATTCCCGGAAACAATCTCTGACACACCACTTGTATTTTTACATGCAATAACAGCAAACATCATTACTGCAATTAATACAACAACCAACAATCTGACTGACTTTTTCATAAAAACCTCTTTAATCATATTTTTAATCATCAATATCAAAATTTTCAAGCATAGACTTTTTTGCAACCGGTCTTGTATCGCCGTGTTTTACCATAAGCATGGTCAAAAAAGCCACTACGGAAAACACGCAAGAGTAAGGGAACAAAGTACTGTAGCTTACTTTCTGTAAAAGAACACCTGACAATACCGGAGTAAGAATCTGTGCTGCCATAGAAAAGACGTAATAATAGCCTGTGTACTTCCCTACATCACCATCATTGGCAATCTCCACAACCATAGGGAAGGAGTTTACATTGATTGCTCCCCAGGATATACCGATAAGCACGAATCCCAGATTAATCATAAAATGATACTGTGTAAAGAATCCAACATACAGAAAGCCTATAAACAAGCCCAAAACACCAAGCAATATGCTCTTTTTACGTCCGATTTTACTTGCCAGAAATCCCAACGGAATATAGCTGATTACTGCAGCAACCGTAGCCACCATCAAACAATCCGCATATCCACCGTTTTCCAGTTCCCATACTTCCGTAGCATATCTGGAAAATGCACTGGTTACCGCATTATACGCCATATACCAGAATGCAACAGAAAAAAGAAGGAAAATCAAACTTTTCTTTTTCGGTTTACTCAGCTTTCTTTTTATCCCTTCCGCAGGAACTTCCTCTTCTTCCTGCATCAGTTCCGGATGCTGTTTTTCCAGCTCCCTTGCTTCCTTTCCCCATTTTCGCTCATTAACGGTTACCATCATGATAACTATACTGATTACCATAAAAACAATAACCGACCAGAACAAAGCCGAATAGTCCGGGGTTTTACCGTCACCTACGAGAATACCGGTCATAAGCAGTGCATATATGGCACCTACGGTTCCCATAAGGTTAATAATGGCATTACCCTTGCTTCGCAAAGGTCTTGGTGTAACATCCGGCATCAATGCGACTGCCGGAGAACGGAAGAATGCCATAAAAAGAAGTACCAAACCGGTAGCTACCAAAAACAAAGGAAGATTTCTGCCGTTATCTCCAATCGGCATAAAAGCAATAAAAATAACGGATAATAAAGTTCCGATTGCTATAAACGGCTTTCTTTTACCCCATTTCCCGTTCACCTTATCTGATAAGGTACCAAACAACGGAAGCAAAAACAATGCCAAAATATTATCTGCCGCCATAACTACACCGGTAAGGATTTCATTCATACCGAAGCTGTTTTTCAAGATTAAGGGCACAATATTATCATAGGTCTGCCAAAATGAATAAATTGCCATAAAAGCCAAACCGGTCAATATTGTTCTTTTATAATTCAATCTCATATTCGACCTCCACAAAAACGTTGCGTTTTTCTATAAAAAAGAGTACCATAAAAGAAGAAAAAAAGAAACTTTTTTGTCTATTTTCTGTTTTTTTAATAAATAGACGGCGGGAGGTTATATGAAAATATATCTCATATATATCGTAAGTATCTTAATTGCTTATCTGGTAGGAAGCATCAGTACTTCACTAATTATATCCAAGCTAAAAAAACAGGACTTACGGGCAGGAGGCTCCAAGAATCTGGGAGCATCCAATACCACATTGCTGATGGGATGGAAATATGGCTTAATCGTAGGCATCTGCGATATTCTCAAGGGTACATTGGTAGTACTCTTGGCTAAATGGTTATTTGCCGATTATCCCTATCTCCCTTTCTGTGTTGCAACCGCAGCTGTTCTGGGGCATATCTTCCCCTTTTACCTCAAAGGAAAGGGAGGAAAGGGCTTTGCAACCTATGTAGGTATTATCCTTGGACTGGACTGGCGATTTTTCCTTATTATCGGTATCGGTATTATTTTAATTACATTAATTACCGATTACATAGCACTGGCGACTTTTACCACAGTAGTTACCTTCCCGGTCTGGCTGTTCTTTATGTCGGATATTAAATGGGCCTTTCTGATTCCGATAATCGCTTCTTTGGTTATCATTGTTAAACATTTTGAAAATATCAAACGTATGATAAAAAAAGAAGAGCTTGGTCTGCGTGCTTCCTTCAAGAAGAAGAAAGCTTCTTAACTATTTGATATGATATGTTAAATTAAAAAAGTCTTGGAATATACTTCCAAGACTTTTTGATTCCTATTATTCCTTTTTATTCCCTTATTCCAACACGCCCTTAGTCGTAGTTCCTAAATGACACAGAGCAATGGCTCCGGGACCGGTATGCGCCCCGATAACGGGACCGATATCGCTAATAATAATCTCTGTTTCAGGGTATTCCGCCTGTATCATATCTGCCAAATGTTTTGCATCATCATAACAATCACTGTTCGAGATACAAACAAGAGGAAGTTCCTCAAATTTCTGTACTTTTTTCAACATTCCGAATAATTCATTAATAGATGTCTTGCGTCCTCTTACCTTACCTATATTGGAAAGCTTTCCGTTTTCATCCAAGATAATAATGGGCTTAAACTGTAATACGGTACCCGTCACTGCAGAAGCCGCACTGATACGACCGCCTCTCTTAAGAAAAAACAAATCATTCACGGTTATATGATGATGTACTCTGCCCTTAATGGTATTAACAGCTTCCAGAACCTCTTCCATGCTCTTGCCTTCTTCGCGAAGTTTTGCCGCATAGTATACCACCAGCCCCTGACCGATAGATCCGCCCACGGTATCCGCATGCGCAATCTTTCTGTCGGGAAACTCCTTCTTTAATTCTTCCAAAACCATTACACCATTGCTATATGTTACGGAAAGTCCGGAAGTGAACCCCAGATAAAGGATATCTTTACCGGCCTCCAGTGCCGCTCTCATATTCTCTTCAAAATGTCCCAATGTAACGGCCGATGTTTTGGCATTGGCACCGTTTCTTAATTGATTGTAAAAATCTTTTATATCAATATCCCGATTTAAAACGGGGGGATTGTCATCAATGATGACCTCCAGTTGCATTACCTGCAAATTAAACCTGTCAATAATCTCTTTGGGAAGATCACAAGATGAATCCGTGAAAATCTCATAACTCGCCATTATTTCTACTCCTTACAATTGTTTTCCTCTATATATCAGTTTAACTGTATCCGGTAAAAAAAGGCAAATTATATTTTTATAAACAAAATAACTATTTTATTAAAAAAATCTAAAATAAATACTTTTACACTTCTATATATCTAAAAGATATTCTACATCAAACCGCACAATAGCTGCCTGTATATTCTGTATTTCTTCCTTGCAACTGTCAGGAAATACCAATTGTCCCATCTGTGCAGAAAGCTCATCCAACCTGTCAATATCCATTTCCTTTGCTGCTTTAAGAATATTGTCTTTGATTGCCAGCCATTGTCTCTCGTCCGCCTCTTCTTTTTCTTCTTCCCCATCGGTAATCACCCCCCCAAGAAGAACTTTATAGGACATCCATTTTTCTTCGAAAACAGGCATAAGACTCTGTATTGTTTCTTTTTTCTCTTCCCGTGCCGCATCCTCCATAACTTTTGCCATACCGGCCAAAGGAATAATTCCAACCGTTGCCGCAGAATTCTTCATACTGTGTATTTTGGTACAGTATTTTTTGTATCCGTCTGCATTCTCCAAATCCTGATAGAGACCTTTTAACTCTTCCATATCCTCGTCAATGGATGCCCTGAAAAAGGCCATCGTCTGAAGCATATCACTCCTACTGTTAAAATGATTCTCTGCGTATCCCCAATCCACTCCGTTAATGATTGGCAATTCCGCATCTTCCGCTTTGCTTTCTTCCGGTTCCTGCTCCACAGTCTGTATTTTACTTTTTTTAAGAAGCATTTTGATTACCTTCTCCAATTTGTCGTATTCGAGAGGCTTGGACAAATAAGCACGAAAACCGTCTTTTACGATATAACGGTCTTTGGCTCCGATTATCGCATTAGCCGTTACTACCACCACAGGCGTTTTTTTACTGGGGTAATCCTCCATCTTTTTTAAGATGGAATAGGTCTCTACGCCGTCCATTTCAGGCATCATATGATCCATAAAAATAATATCGTAGGCCTTTTTTTGCACTAACTCTATGCACTCTTTACCACTGGACGCCTCATCAACCTCAATACGTGTTTTCGACAATAATGCCTTAAATACCTTACGATTCATTTTGTTATCATCTACTACCAAAACACAGGCATTGGGTGCTTCAAATGCAGGCACATATTTTTTTATCTGCCGACTCTCCTGCTCCTGTTCTATATCCGAAATAGGCGTATTGTCTATAATTTCCTGACAAAGTTCAAAAGAAAACTCAGATCCCTGGCCATATTGACTTTCGACATACATTCTGCTTCCCATACCCGCCAGAAGTTTAAATGTTATCGGCAAGCCCAAACCACTACCCTCAATGTTTCGATTTTTGGTAATGTCAAATCGCTCATAGGGAATCATGATTTTTTCCATATCTTCTTTTTTGATTCCCTGTCCGGTATCTTTCACCACAAACTTAATATGGGCATGTTTCTCCGTACTTGTGGGAAGAAGCTCTACTTTAAGAGAAACTGTACCTTCCGCCGTATATTTAAATGCATTGTTTAAAAGATTTACCAGCACCTGACGTATATGTATATCGTCCCCCAGAAGTTTATCCGGAATAGACGAATCAATCTGAACATCAAATCCCAAATCCCTGTCTTTCATTCGAAATTCCATCATACTGATGATTTCTTTCATAAGACCGCTAAAACTGTATTCTGCAGAAACAATCGTCATTTTTCCCGCTTCAATTTTGGATATATCCAGAATATCGTTAATAATATTCAAAAGAGATTTCGTGGCATTCTGTACATCCGTAGCATACTCTTTTATTTTATCCTTATCATCTTCCCGCAGAATCATTTCCGTCATGCCCACCATAGAATTAATCGGGGTTCTGATTTCATGGGACATATTGGCAAGGAAGTCTGTTTTGGCCCGGTTGGCAACATCTGCTCTTTTCGTCTCTTTTTTCAGTAGTTCTACCAATGCCGCGTCGGGATTTTCCACCATTATAAAAAAGCTCAAATTCAATAACGTGATTCCCAAACAGGATATCAATGCCGTCGGCACAATTGCCTGATATGATGCAATAATTGCTTCACTCAGCATGGCAATCGCGATTGCCCTGGTCTTTTTGGGATAAATCATCTTCCCGTATTTGAGCAACAGACGGAAAATAAGAATTACATAAATAGCAATACTGACATAAATATTGACAGGCCCGGGACCATATGAATAATTTCCCTGTGGCGTTTCCATATAATGGATGGGTAATATTATCACACCCAAAAAAGATATGGCCAAAGGAATATATACCCATTTTGCGCTATGAAACTGTTTCCCTATTTCTGCTTCTATTACGGTTTCTAAATATTTATAAACAGCCAAAAAAATCACCAGCATGAGTGCCATAAAACACTGGTGAACCAAATTATTTATCCATAGGGGGATTGTGTCAGGATTATTGACTGTAACAACAGACAACACATCAAAAATCAGCTGCAGAACAGAAGTTATCAACAGCGTGGAATACCAGATATGAGATTTGGTTTTACGATTTTTGACAGAAACAAAATAAAATACACCGATGAAAAAAACAATGATACAACATATCAGCTGTGTTTTATACATCATAATAACTAACTCCGTAGCGCACCTTCAATTACGCTCATCATATTAATGGCATTTACCGGCTTCAAAATGTATCCTGCAGGGCGCAGGCTTAAAAGACTCTGCACAATATCCGCATCAGCGGCACTGGTAAGGAATACAATGGGAATATCCTTGTACTGCTCGTCCTCTTTGAACTTGATGTATAAATCCCTTCCGTTAATCTCCGGCATATCATAATCCAGAAGAATCAGATTCGGCTTTCTTTTTTCCATAGCCATATAAGCCTGAGTTGCCGAAGCCGCCACTGCCACGGAATACTTATCATCCAAAAGAACCTTCATATTTCTTAAAACCAATGCATTATCATCAATAATTAAAATATTTGCACGATTTGTTTTATAGAATGTTACTGTATTTGCCATTGTCCTCTCACCTCGACCATACAAAACATAATGAGTTGCAGTTTAACCTACAACTCATTATACCAAATATATTAAAAAAGTAAAATACATTTTTACTCCTGTACTAATTGGCGAATGCGTGGAATTCCCAGCGATATATTTAATCTGTTCCCAAAGTCCTGCTCTGCATAAAATCGAAACATAATACTGCCGTTTTTTCCGTAGGATAGCATATGTGCCATACTGATAAATTCATCCCCTGCTGATATACTTATTTCCCGGTATGAATCCAAGTTAAGGTCAACGCCATAGTATTGCTCATAATAATTTATGTATTGCGGCATTTTCTCTTCCATGTCAGGCAGTATCGTAGGAACATATGTCTCCGCATTAAATTGTATGTCCTCCGCATTATCATACACAATATGTACTTGAGGACCGGATTCCTCCGTTATACTGTATGTATAATAGTTACTCACATCTGCATATAAACTGACATAATATATGGAGAATGTTTCGGTATCTACAATAAATTCCACATGACTCTCTATTGTCGGAAGATATATTTTCATATACAAAAAACTTAAAAGAATTCCGTAATCCTCTCCATATACCACATAGCGGTCACATATCTTAAGATTATCGATACTCATGGAATCAAATGCATTTTTTATTTCATCTTCAGCCAATGACAACAAATATTCCATGTACTCCTGCCGAAGAACTTCCCGGGTAAAATTTTCAAAAAAATCCTGATCAATATTCATATTCTCAACCGAAACCGCCAGATTTCCCCATCCGGTATCAGCTATCCGGCTCATTCTGGTTTTCATATCAGTAGGGTAAGATGCATCCGCAATTAAAACCTCATAATTTTCTCTTAATTCCGTTTCTACAGTTGCTGTAAGATAACCATCCTGTATGGCAAAAAATATATTTGGAAGTGCCAGCGCAATTATAATCAGCACAATTAATCTGCTGATGCTTTTTATATATGCCTTTTTTTCTTTTATTTTCATTCCCTTCCTCCATTAACCGGAAAAAGAAGTTGCACAATAGTTCCTTCCCCTAATCTGCTATGAATATGCATTTCTCCGCCGTGTAACATAATAATTTTCTGACATAAAGCCATACCGATACCTGCACCGCCCTCCTTACGCGAACGGGATTTATCCACCATATAAAAGGCCTCTGTAATGCGATGGATTTCCTTCTCCGGAATTCCTCTTCCGTTATCCACCACCTTAACTTCATATCCTTCTGCCAGACAATTTCCTGTCAGAGACACATAACCACCTTCATCCACTGCCTTAACTGCATTATCCAAAAGATTATAAAATACCGACAAAATCAGTTCCCTATCTGCATTCAGCATCCCCTTTTCCATCAGAATTTTTCCATCTATATTTTTACTTGCAAAAATAGGATGCATGGTAGCCTGAAGTTCTGCTTCCAACTCCTTCACCGAAAGCAATTTTGTCTTAAGAGGACTTTTATCTACTTCCGCAAGTTCAAGAAGCTTATGAGAAAGATTCTCTAATCTCTTTCCTTGTGAATATATATAATAATATGCCTCTCTTTGCTCTTTCTCCGTCATATCAACGGTATTCAGCATATCTGCATAGCCGATAATCGATGTCAATGGCGTTTTCAATTCATGTGCAAACGCAGTAGTGAAACTTTCTTTCCGCAGTGCCTCCAATTCCTTTTCGTGCATATGCTGTACCATACGATCTGCCATAATATTAAAATTCTTAGCCAGCTCACTGATCTCATCCTCACCTTCAACCTGACATCGTTTCTCATAATTTCCTTCCGATATTTCACTTACAACATTATTCAAATCACGAATAGGTTTGGTAATATATTTCGATAAAAAATAAATGCAAACTCCACCCATCAGTAAAAGAAGCACCAGTACCATACTATATTGATTTACCAGTTGACGCCTGCCGTCATACAACTCAGTGATATCCTTACACATTCCCAGATATATTTCACCCGTTGTATCTTCTATATCCAATTTATATGCAGTAAATATATAGTATCTTTCGTTTACTTCACGAATGGTTGCTCTGTAATTACTCTCTTCTTCGCTTGTCTGATACAAAGACGGATACATCCCTCCCGCAATCTTTACCATTTCTTCAGCTTCTTTAATTCCTATATTGGCATTTCGATAGTACTCTTTTTGCATGGTCCAAACCATACAAAAATTACCGTTTTTCTCAACCCCATGAGAAATAATATCCATGGCTTTTTCAATTGCATATTCATTTCCGTATTCCGCCAACGGATAGTATGCATTTTGAAACAGTATATGAAACATTCCGCTCTCTGTAGCAGCTCTCTCCATTTCTCTGTCGATGGTTTTTGTGAAATATGAAGACAACAGCCATGTTCCGAATACGGCAAAAATCACCGTTAACACTGCAGTCATTATAAAAAAAAGTTTATTTGCAAATTTCATTCTTTTTTCTCCATAAAATGTAAACCATTTACCGCTACTTAATTTCCAAAATATTATCCTGTCGGTAACATTCTATGTATTCAAGCGATAACCGACTTTGTAGACTGCAACAATTTTATCTTCCCAATTCAGCTTCTTCTTAAGACGCTGCACATGTAAATCTACAGTTCTGCTTTGCTCGGTGTACTCCCCGCCCCACACATTTTCGTAAATAGCATCTCTATATAAAGCAATATTTTGATTTCGGGCAAATAAAAGCAATAAATCAAATTCTTTCATCGTCAAAGAAATCTCTTCACCACCTCTTTTCACGGAACGAGACTCTTCGTTGATTATAATATCGTATATCTCTATGATTTCTCCGGTTTTATGAAATCTTCGTAAAACTGCCTCCACTCTTGCCAATAACTCAGCGATATCGAAGGGCTTTGGCAAATAATCATCTGCTCCCATACGAAGTCCTTTTACCTTATGATCCGTGTTTCCCAAAGCCGTAAGGAAAATAACCGGAAAATTAAGCTTCTTTGCATACTCCAGTAATTCGTAACCGTCTATCCCCGGAAGCATAATATCGAGAAGAACCAGATCAAAGTTATAATTCATCATATAATCCGCCGCCCGAATACCATCACAGGCCCATACACATTCATATCCGGCTTTTACCAAATTTATTTTAACCAAGTTAGCAATTGGCTCTTCATCTTCAGCAATGAGTATTTTTAACATGATGCTCCCTTTCATCAGATATATATTTGAAGTAGATTTTGCATATTTCTCTTATATTTTGTTTCCATATTGTATCAGGATTGTATCGCACAAAAATATTCTTTTGTTATTATACCAGAAATTAATTACATGTTCACTTCATATAAATTGGAATTTCTCAAACTAAAAAAGCCCCGGCTTCAAAAACCAGGGCTCTTTTTATTATTGAATACAATTAAATAACTAACAATAGGTATACTTTCGTACCTGCTCACGTAATTTCTCGGAATGCTCTGCGTTCTTACACGAAGTTACATTCAAATTCTCGAAACTATCCGCAATCGCACCGGTAGAACGTGCCAAATCGTTTGCCTCTTCCGCAGTTGTAAAAATAGTAGCGGTAATATTCTGTACATCCGTATTAATTCCGGCAATATTCTGTGAAATCATTGCACTCTGATTTCCGATTTCAGTCATCTGGGTTCCGATGGCATCCGTGGTTGCACCGTATTCTTCGCCCAGAGCCGCAAAGGAATCATAATCTGCAGCCACATCTTCGGATACAAAGCGAATCATTTCTTCCAATACAGATGTCAGCTCACCCACCGCCGACTGTACCTGACTGTTAATACCATTAATTTCGGCTACAGCACGGTCAATTTGATCACTCAAATTCTCAACCTCTGTTGCAACTACCGCAAATCCTCTTCCGGCCTCGCCGGCTCTTGCAGCTTCGATCTGTGCATTTAAACTTAACATTCTGGTCTGATTTGCAATAAGACCGATTTCTTCCGCAATCTGTTTTACACGCATAATCTGCTGTGCATCTTCACCGGCCTGCGTCATTCTCTCCTGCAATTCGCTAATGGAATTCATTGCATTCTGACGATTGGCAACCGCCTGTGCGGAAGTCACCTGTGCATTGGAATTTGCCTGCTGTACCATCTGACAAATAGTGTCTACATTCCTTGCAAAAGCAGCCACCTGCTCTGCACTTTCAGAAAGACTTTCCGAAAGAATTTTACTGGACGTAGCACTTTTCTCCATATTGTCGCTGATATCTTCAATTTCCGTGTTCATACCTGACATAATGCGAGTATTTTCGTCCACTGTAGTTTTTAACTCATCACCGGTAACCAAAATCTCTTCCGTAGAAACCGCAACTTCTTTTACAAGCTCGCGAATCTGGCGAATAAATGCATTCATATTTCCTGCAATAACTTCCAATTCATCACCGCTGTAAATATCAATTTCTTTGGTTAAGTCGCCGGAACCGCCGGACAACTCTTTTACCTTATTATTTAACTTCTTCATGCTACGTTTGAACTTGCTCATCAGGAGTCCTAAAAGAAGAAGACTCACCGCATAAGTTCCCACAAACACAATAATTACCAAATTACGCAATGCAGTCATCTGTTCATCGATCCAATTAGCACTGATATCAACTCCAACCGCACCCACTACAGTTTCACCATCATAAACCGGGCTGTATGCGGACACGTGGCTCCCCCACTCATCCGTAAAAGGTTCATCATCTGCTGCCGTAATCGCTTCCGTAAAAGCAATTACCAACCCTTCCGTAGCCTCACATTCATCACCGATAGCTGCAGGTTCTTCCGGGTCGGAATCCACAACAAAAACAAACTGTTCTTCGCCCACCTGACGCAAGGTATATATGTATTCAATCTCTGCATTGTCGCGGAATAACGAAAGCTCATCAATAATGGTATTGTAAGCATCGTTTCCTTCGTCACCAACCTGAATGTCTTTCAATAAATCTCCGCTGACATTCATTGCAGCACACTGCGCAATATTCATAACATTGGTCTGAATCTGACCAAACAACGCAGATTCGGAACGTTTATATGCCGCAATGCCAAGAACCGCATTTCCTGCAAGCAGGAGAATCGCAAGCCAAATAAATAATTGGTTAAAAATACTAATCTTTCGTACCTTCATAAATCCCTCTCCTTTACAACATCCATTCTTCCGCTGTTTCATAAACTCCGCTTTCCCTTATGGACTTTATAAAAATAATTATACTACAGTTGATTGATGTTGAAAAGAAAAATAAATAAAAAAGCCCCGAAACATAAGCGTTTCGGGGCAATTCTATTCGTACTATACAATACCCTGTGCGGTCATAGCATCTACAACTTTCAAGAAGCCTGCAATGTTAGCACCTGCAACATAGTTGCCTTCCATGCCGTATTGCTTAGCAGCTGCATCAAGGTTACGGAAGATGTTAACCATGATTCCCTGAAGTTTCTCATCAACTTCTTCGAAAGTCCAGCTGAGTCTTTCAGAGTTCTGGCTCATTTCAAGAGCAGATGTAGCAACGCCACCTGCGTTTGCAGCCTTACCGGGTGCGAAGATTACACCGTTTGCCTGAAGATATTCAGTTGCTTCGATGGAAGTAGGCATGTTAGCACCTTCTGCAACAACTTTAACGCCGTTAGCAACAAGGTTCTTAGCATCTTCAAGAAGCAATTCGTTCTGTGTAGCACAAGGAAGAGCGATGTCAACCTTAACAGTCCACTGGTTTGTGCCTTCAGCCTTCTTGTCATGGTACTGAGCAGAAGGTCTTGCAGCAGCGTATTCTGTCAATCTTGCTCTCTTTACTTCTTTTACTTCTTTTAAAAGGTCGATATCAATTCCTTCAGGATCGTAAATCCAACCGGTAGAGTCAGATACGGTAACAACCTTAGCACCCATCTGTGTAGCCTTTTCAGCAGCGTAGATAGCTACGTTACCGGAACCTGAAACTGCAACAGTCTGACCTGCAATATCCATGTTGTTAGCCTTTAACATTTCTTTAGTGAAGTATAATAAACCGTAGCCTGTAGCTTCCTTTCTTGCAAGGGAACCACCGTAAGAAAGTCCCTTACCTGTAAGAACACCTTCATATACGTTGCGGATTCTCTTGTACTGTCCGTACATATAACCGATTTCTCTTGCACCTGTACCGATATCACCTGCAGGAACGTCGGTGTCAGCGCCGATGTGCTTGCAAAGTTCGGTCATAAAGCTCTGGCAGAATGCCATGATTTCTCTGTCTGACTTGCCCTTAGGATCGAAGTCGGAACCACCCTTACCGCCACCAATGGGAAGGCCTGTTAAAGAGTTCTTAAATACCTGTTCAAAACCTAAGAACTTGATAATACCTAAGTTTACGGAAGGATGTAAACGAATACCTCCCTTGTAAGGTCCGATAGCACTGTTAAACTGTACTCTGAATGCATTGTTTACCTGAACCTGACCCTTATCATCAACCCAAGGAACTCTGAAAAGAATCTGTCTTTCAGGTGTAACCATTCTTTCGAGAAGAGCATCTCTTCTGTATGCCTCTTCATTGGCTTCTACTACAACACGAAGAGATTCCAAAACCTCTTTTACTGCCTGGTGAAACTCCGGCTGAGCGGGGTTTTTCTCAACGACCATAGCAATGACTTCATCAACGTATGACATATTAGTGTCCTCCTTATATAAAAATAAATATAAACCAATTGACCTTTTTATGTACGAAATGTATTTTTACTCATCCCATCCATAAAAAAAATCTTCCTTTCGAAGGAAGATTCACTCCAAAAGGCACGGATAATCCCAGGCTCCACAGCCTAAAATCTCCGGGACGCCTTTAGTCCACGGCTATTATATAACAACCTTTTATGTAATTGCAATATTTTTTTACTTTTTTTTGATACAGTGATAAATTTTTTAAAGCCGGCTACCATGGTGTTTTATAAACATCTTCATAAGATAATATGTATGCAGGCCGGAGGAGGAGAACTCAGGCCTGCCAGAAACGTACAACACTTTATGATGAATGTTTTGATAAAAAACATCAAAACCGGCATCGGCAAACTACTATATTTTTAACTTTTATTCTTCTATGGTAAAACGTCCATGGGATTCATTGCAACTCCATCTTTGGTCATTTTAAAATAAAGGTTACTTCCTTCACTGCTATAATATACACTGGGTGATGCGACGGTTCCTAACTGAGTTCCGGTCTCAACCACATCGCCTGCATTTACGGTAACATCACTCAGCTGTCCGTAGGTCAATTCATAACCTTCACCAATATCCATTACAACAACATTTCCCAATTCCGTACTATTATATACTTCCTTTACCACTCCGTTTGCTGCAGATGCTACCACGGTTCCTTCTTCTGCATTAATAATCAACGCAGGATTATAACGATACTGACCAAGAGTCTCAAAATAAAGGGTTTTATCCATACTGTAATTCATAATCAGATCCCCATATAAGGGCCAGCTTAATTCCATTTGTCCCGGGAAATTATAATTGGCTGTAATCACATTCTCCGCTCCTGTTTCCACGCCGGATTCAGATTCGCCTTCCGCATCGGAATTATCTTCTTTCGTTGTTAATATATTTTGCGATAGGTCATTCTCCGCTTCTCCTGCTTCTTCTGCTGTTACTCTTTCGTTTGTTACTCCGGGGATTTTTGCTTCCACTCCGTAGGAATCCACTTCCCAGAAATCCGGGTCCGCGTCCAAATCATCCGCCACAATCAAATCCTGCTGTCCGGAATTCATATGTTCCGCAATTTCATTTGTTTTATCCGCGAGATTCTGCTCATCCAATTCACTCAAATCCACGCGATATTCATCACTTTTCCGGCTCTGCTCCCGAACGTACACCCCTGCCATGGTTAAAGCAGTCAATACGAATGCGGATGCTGATATCATAATAATTCTTTCTTTTCTTAAACTATTCTTTTTTCTTCTCATAAAAACCTCGTTTCCGTGTCACCACACTTTAGATAAAAGTATTTTTTCCGATTTGGAAACGATTATACATAATGAATCAAACAGTTTTAAAAATCTAAAATATCATCAATATCCGGAAACAAATGCGTTTTATCGATGTGCTATCACATCACTGCGATTTTCCTTTCGTATCTCAATTCCCGGCAGATAATACTCAAGAATCTCTGCAAATCCCCAACCTTTTTGAGCAAGTGCATTTGCCCCATACAAACTAACACCATATCCGTGTCCGATTCCCCTGACATAAAAAACGTACGTATCTCCTTTTATTTCATAATCAAAGCAGGCTGAAGGAATATTAAACATACACCGAAACTGCTCACCATTTATTATCTGCCCTTTGGTCTTCACAGATAATGCATAGCCGAACCGATCCGTATCGAGAACGTCAAAATCCTCTCCCAAGATACTCTTTTTAATTTCCATAGTGGTATAATAACCATCCGCATACATATCCTCCGCAGATGACACTGATTTAATATATTCTGCCGGCTTTCCCGGCACATCACCGTCCCTTGTTTCGCCTGCACTTAACCTATGAAACGGCACTTTTACAATATCTCCGTTATAAAAAACAACGATACCTTCCGTGGTTACAATAAGTTCCCGGTATCGTTGTAAATTCATCTCATAATCATTTTGCCATAAAATTCTGAGTTCTTCATCTGTATAAAAACTATCTGCTGACACGGCCCCGCCTTCTATGATTGTTCTTACTGCATTACTACGTAAGATTACTGCAATGGCTTTCAATGCCTCATCCTCGAAATTGGCATCCCCATGCCTGGCCAATGCTCCTACCAGATATGTTTCCAATTGAATTTCCTCTTTGTTTCCATCAATATATACTTGAATCGTTTGAGGACTATTTCCAAAATCTTGTACTTTAACCGGCTGTATTCCATTTATCGCCAAATGGAATATATACGGTAAAATAAAAATGAAAAAGGAAACTGCACTGACTAGAATAACTCTATCTTTCAATACCGCTTCCTTTTCCAACTTTTTCAATTTTTCCTTCTTTCCGAATCCATACGATTACAATAACTATTTTATAGCTACAGTGATACCAACAGCCCTTCGGCCGATTATCTTATCTGTTGATATTATAATTTATATGTACTCGGAAGATGTCACATTCCTAAACAACTCTCATTTGTAACATCTGCTATCTAAAGCCGTTTACTCCTACTTCGACTGAACCCCAAGCCTCTAAAGAACGTCCGTCACAATGTCGACCTCGCCCTATTGTTGCTCCTGCTACAGAATTCACAGAAATGTCACTTTCTTTGTTATTGGTTAAAACAGAAACCTCAACAGTTGAAAGTGACACCGCTCCATCGGTCCCTTACAAGATTGACCTCCACCCGAAGCGGATTATCGACTTAACAAAGTCGCATCCATGTCTGATAGTATGTATCCCCTTGAACACATCCGCCACCTTGTCGCGTTTAGATTTTTGTAAGTTTAAGATATCACACTTTTTTCCAAAAATAAATAGGTTTTTTTCAATAATTAACAAATTGTCATGAACTAAAAAAGAGGTGGATTTTATGATTCGATAAAAACAGAAAGTGCAATACATCATCTGACATATTGCACTTTAATAATTGCTTAGATTCTGTTGTAGTTGATTAAGCAGCCCTTCAGAATGATTTCACGCTCTTCGTTGGTTAATTCGCCAACCTTAAGTTCAAATTCTGTGGTCTTGCCGTCGGCGATTGTATAAGCCTTGATAATCTCGGTCTTATCCTCGATTGCCTTACGGATTCCGGGTACATAGATGTAGTCCAGGTTCTTGAACGGAAGCTCGCCTTCGGGAATTAAGAAGGGAAGCATACCCCAGTTAATCAAGTTGGAACGATATCTCTTGGTTGCATATTCATTTGCGATGTTTGCCCATCCGCCAAGTACTTTCTGGCAGCTTGCAGCCTGCTCACGGGCAGAACCGTCACCGGGTTTTACTGCAAAGATTGTGCTACCGATACCGATGTTCTTCTTATCAACGCCGGGGAAGTTAGCATCAATGGTATCAAATACTGCTTTTAATTCTGCAACTTCTTCTACGGGGCACTTGCCTTCTTCTCTTGCCTTTTCAGCCTTCTGCACTTCTTTGGCTCTGCCTACGTAAGCAGGGTCTTTTCTGGAAAGCGCAAATTCTGCCAAGCCCAAAGGATTGGAACGGAAAGATGAAGTTTCACCGGAAGGAATTAATTCATCGGTTGTAGTTACAGGGTCGTGAATTTCGGATACAACCTTAAGAAGTAAATCATCTGTCAATTCACACATTGCAGGCCAATCCTTAATGTTAGGACCAAACTTAATGTCTACAGAAGGATCTGCCACACCCTTGGAATCAAATACACGATTCTCGTAGATGCTCTTGTCAAAGTAATATTTATACTTGCTTAACTCACCGTCATATTCAGCCGCAGAAGTAAGGATACCCTTGTTAGCTGCTGTTGCAGCGATGGAACGTGCATCCATAAGAGCAACAGAAGAAATCTGACCGTTCTGAAGCTTAGAACCTTCACGGTTGGGGAAGTTACGAGTTGAGTGTCTGATACTAAGTGCATTGGTTGCGGGTGTATCGCCTGGACCAAAGCAAGGTCCGCAGAATGCAGTCTTCATAATAGCACCGGACTGCATAATGGTTGCTGCGCAACCGTTTTTAACCAATTCCATATATACGGGCATAGATGCGGGATATACGCTTAAGGTAAATTCGTCGGAACCGATAAATTTACCTTTTAAAATGTCCGCAGCAGCGCAGATATTCTCAAATCCGCCGCCGGCACAACCTGCGATGATACCCTGATCCACGTAAAGCTTTCCGTTACGAACCTTATCTTTTAAGGTGTAATCCACAGCACCGTCAAGGCTTACTGCCGCACGCTTTTCAACATCATCTAAAATGTCCATAAGGTTAGCATTTAACTCATCGATGGTGTAGGTATTGCTGGGATGGAAGGGCATAGCAATCATAGGTTTGATTGCAGACAAATCAACGGTGATTACGCCGTCATAATATGCCACTGCTCCGGGATTTAACTCCTTGTATTCTTCCTTACGTCCGTGAATCTCATAAAATTCTTCTACCTGGGCGTCTGTCTGCCAAATAGATGAAAGGCAGGTAGTTTCGGTAGTCATTACGTCAATACCGATACGGAAGTCAGGTGTTAAGGATGCTACACCGGGACCTACGAATTCCATTACTTTATTTTTAACATAACCGTTTGCAAATACCGCACCGATAATTGCAAGGGCAACGTCCTGAGGACCAACGCCCTTAGCAGGTGCACCTGTCATATAAACTGCCACAACGCCCGGCATATTGATATCATAAGTCTGATTTAAAAGCTGTTTTACAAGTTCGGGACCGCCTTCACCCATAGCCATGGTACCCAAAGCACCGTAACGTGTATGAGAGTCGGAACCAAGAATCATCTTGCCGCCACCTGCCATCATTTCACGGGCAAACTGATGGATAACTGCCTGATGAGGAGGTACATATACACCGCCGTATTTTTTGGCACAAGACAAACCAAACATGTGGTCATCCTCGTTGATGGTGCCGCCTACCGCACACAAAGAGTTGTGGCAGTTGGTAAGTACATAGGGAATGGGGAACTTCTCAAGTCCTGAAGCTCTGGCTGTCTGAATAATTCCTACGAAAGTAATGTCGTGGGAAGTTAACTTATCGAATTTGATTTTTAACTTGTCCATACTACCTGAGGTATTATGGCTTTCTAAAATTCCATATGCGATGGTTTCTTTTCTTGCGTCTGCTTCGCTTACATTCTTGCCGGTTTTCTGCGCGATAATTGCCTGTGCATCTGCGTTGTCATATACAAGCTCGGTACCGTTAATAAGATAAGCGCCGCTGTTACTTAACTGAATCATTATTCTTCCTCCTCGTTTATATTCTCGCCGGTTATATGAAGAAGTATGGCACTTCGTTCAAAACCTGCGTCTCCTACAATTTGTACGACTTTTTTATCGCCATCAATATAATCTTTATCATAAAAGTGAACATGCCCGGCCAAAACCGCTATTACCGGACTGTCCTCTGCCGTTGTCTCTTTTATAAATTGTTCCGATGCCTCGGACGGACTGATTCCGCCATAATTTCCCCCACCGATAATCATGGGAGAACTCCACACCTGTTTTGCCTTAGTTAATACGGACTGGGTTAAAAAAGGCACATGGGCCATTACAATCACCGGCTTATCTCCTTCCAAAAGCTCAAGATAAGTATCCATAATCTCCGGAGGCACCTGATTGTCATAGCTGTTGTCTATTGACACCACTATAAAATCTTCCATTTCCAACACCTGAATGCTATCATCCCCTTTTATAAAAGGAGTCAGTAGCGGGCGATACTCATCTATGGCAGTCTCGGTCATGTACTCCCAGGGATACGTCCAGTCATGGTTACCCATGGTGTATAAATAAGGCATTTCCAGCTTGGCAAGATTTTCATTCAGGTAATCGATGTTGGTGGCAGAAGGATAATCTATAATATCTCCGCCAAAAAGCACCGCATCCACACCTTTGGCATTGGCATACTTCATCCAATAGGGGAACTGCTCCACGGAAGACACGCCTTGTGCGTCCATAAAAGCAGGCCCGCGCTCATTGGCGTTGGCAATTACACGGTCACTGTCTGCTTCCGAAGTAAGCACCATGTGAGTATCCGTAAGGAAAAGCAAGCTATATTCTTTTTCCAAGCCTTCTATAACCAGATATTCCTCGATGATGTTCGCTTCCCGAATGAATTCTTCACCGCTGTTTGTTTTATTTTTAAAATGCTTTGCCATGAATAAGCAAAGCAATATGCACATTACTGCAATGCCCAGTAATATGCATATTGTCTTTGATTTGTTTTTCATTATTTCTTTAATACAACCTTATCAAGCTTCCAGATTTCATCAACATACTGCTGAATGGTTCTGTCTGAAGTAAACTTACCTGAGCATGCAACATTTAAAATTGCGCTTTCTGCCCAACGAGCTTCATCCTGATATGCTTCTTCTACTTTCTTCTGAGCTGCCGCATAAGACTTGAAATCCTTCAAAATGAAGTATGTGTCAGCTTTAGAAGTACTTTCGGTATTAAGAAGTGAGTTGTAAAGGTGACGGAATCTCTCTGTATCATCGGGAGAATATGTTCCGTTAATTAACTGCATCAATACCTTACGTACGTCCTGATCGTTGTTGAAGATTTCCATAGGATTGTAGCCGCCATTGTTTTCGAAGTTGATAACTTCGTCTGAAGAAAGACCGAAGATAAATGCGTGTTCTTCGCCAACTTCTTCTACGATTTCCACATTAGCACCGTCCATTGTACCTAAAGTAAGGGCACCATTTAACATAAACTTCATGTTACCTGTACCGGAAGCTTCCTTAGAAGCAGTAGAAATCTGCTCAGAAACATCTGCTGCCGCAAAAATCCACTCTGCGTTGGATACACGATAGTTTTCGATAAATACAACCTTAATCTTACCGTTAATTGATGCATCATTATTGATTACATCAGCAACTGCGTTGATTAACTTAATTGTAAGCTTAGCGTTACGGTATCCTGCCGCAGCCTTAGCACCGAAGATAAAAGTTCTGGGATAGAATTCCATATCGGGATGCTCTTTTAATTCGTTATAAAGGTACATTACATGAAGGATGTTAAGCAACTGTCTCTTGTACTCATGTAATCTCTTAACCTGTACGTCGAAGATAGAACGAGGGTCTACTTCGATACCATTGTGCTCTAAAATATATTTTGCAAGGCGAACCTTGTTCTGATACTTGATGTTCATGAACTCAGCCTGAGCCTTTTTATCCTTAGCATATACCTTAAGGCCTTCCATCTTGGGAAGATCTGTAATCCATTCATTACCGATATGGTCTGTTACCCAGTCTGCAAGAAGGGGATTTCCGTGAAGAAGGAATCTTCTCTGTGTGATACCGTTTGTCTTGTTGTTGAACTTCTCAGGCATCATCTCGTAGAAATCTCTTAATTCCTGGTTCTTTAAAATTTCGGTGTGAAGTCTTGCAACACCGTTTACAGAGTAGCCTGCAACAATTGCAAGGTGAGCCATTTTAACCTGTCCGTCGTAAACGATAGCCATTTTACGGATTTTATCCTGGTTTCCGGGATATTTTGACTCGATTTCACAGATAAATCTGCGGTTGATTTCTTCTACAATCTGGTAAATTCTGGGAAGAAGACGGCTGAATAACTCGATAGGCCACTTCTCCAAAGCTTCTGACATGATTGTATGGTTGGTATAAGCACATGTATTGGTTGTTACATACCATGCTTCATCCCATGTAAGATAATATTCATCCATGAGGATACGCATTAATTCCGCAATTGCTACGGTAGGATGTGTATCGTTTAACTGGAAAGTTACTTTTTCATGTAACTTCTTGATATCATCATGAGATCTCATATACTTCTCTACTGCTTCCTGAACAGATGCAGAGATGAAGAAATACTGCTGTTTTAATCTTAATTCTTTACCTGCATAGTGGTTATCGTTGGGGTAAAGTACTTCAACGATGTTTCTTGCAAGGTTTTCCTGCTCAACAGCCTTCTGGTAATCACCCTTATCAAAAGAGTCAAGACGGAAGCAGTCGATAGGCTGAGCATCCCAGATACGAAGGGTATTTACGATGCCGTTGCCGTAACCTACGATAGGAAGGTCATAAGGAACAGCCTTTACAGCCTGATAGCCTTCCTGATAGTAGTTGTTTCTGCCGTTTTCATCTACTCTTACATTTACATATCCGCCAAAACGAACTTCTTTGGTGTATTCGGGACGGCGTAATTCAAAAGGATTACCGTCAGCAAGCCAGTTATCGGGAACCTCAACCTGGTATCCGTCTCTGATTTCCTGCTTGAACATACCGTAACGGTAACGGATACCGCATCCGTATGCAGAGTATCCTAAAGTTGCAAGGGAATCAAGGAAACATGCTGCCAAACGGCCCAAACCACCGTTACCTAAAGCTGCATCAGGTTCCTGATCTTCTACGACATTAATATCAACACCAAGCTCTTCCAAAGCATCCTTGGCATCCTTGTATGCCATAAGGTTAATCATGTTGTTACCCAAAGCACGACCCATTAAGAATTCCATTGACAGGTAATAAACTGTCTTAGGATCTTCCTTCTCGTATGCTTCCTGGGTCTTTAACCAGTTGTCAACAATCTGGTCCTTGATTGCGTAAGATACAGCCTGAAAAATCTGCTGTTCTGTCGCTTCATCCATGTTCTTACGGTACAATGTTTTCACGTTGTATAAAACGCTGCGCTTGAACAATTCTTTGTCAAACTTAAACACTGCATTTGTTGCTTTTGTTTCTTTCTTTGCAGGTGCTGTTTTCTTTGCTGCTGCCATTTTCTTTCCTCCATTGTTTTGATAGAGAATGTGCTTGCCACATTCTTAAAATGTTTTCCCCAAAACATCGCTATATTTATTTTACTGCTTCTGCACACCGATTGTTACGTCTTCTCCGTTGACATTCCAATTCTTAGCGCCTTCACAGTCTGCACCGTAGACAATTTCGTCTGCCAGTACTTTTACAGAGATTGCATTTTCGTTCTTCTTTACAACGTCAGCTACTCTGTCATTTCCGCTAATGTAGACCTTGATGTGGTCCATCACTTCAAAGCCGGAATCCTTACGCATGGTCTGAACCTTGCTGATTACCTCATACATAAAGCCTTCTTCGATTAACTCGTCAGTAAGGTTAGTATCAAGAATTACGGTTACTGTATTGTCCGCTTCTGTCACATAGCCTTCCTTCTGCTTCATATCAATAAGAAGATCTTCTTCTGCAAGAGATACTTCGGTTCCGTCTACATCAAAGGTTAACGCACCCTTTTCTTTTAAAATATCCATTGCATCATTGCCGTCAACACTGCCTAGATACTTCTGGATACCGCCTAACTGTTTACCGTACTTGGGACCTACGGTACGAAGCTGGGGTTTAAAGGTGTATGTTGTAAATTCTCTTACCTCATCGGTAAAGACAACCTTTTTCACATTCAATTCATCTTCGATGATTTCCTGATAAAATTCACCTAAGCTAAAAGGTGCTTTTACAAACATGGTTGCGATGGGCTGGCGGTTCTTGATGTTTGCGGTATTTCTGCATGCACGACCTAAAACTACGGTCTTTAATACTGCTTCCATATCCTCTTCCAGCTTCTTGTCAATCATAGACTCATCCGCAACAGGGAAATCACATAAGTGAACGCTCTCCGGTGCATTTGCATCAATACTGCAAACCAAGTTGCGGTAAATCTGCTCTGTCATAAAAGGAATCATAGGCGCTGCAACCTTAGAAATGGTTACAAGGGCTGTGTAAAGTGTCATGTATGCATTGATTTTATCCTGCTCCATGCCCTTAGCCCAGAAACGCTCACGACCGCGACGCACATACCAGTTACTCATTTCATCCACGAACTCCTGAAGCGCTCTTGCAGCTTCGGGAATGCGGTAGTTCGCCAAGTCATCGTCCACTTCCTTGATTACGGAATTCATCTTGGAAAGGAGCCACTTGTCCATAACCGGTAACTTATCGTATTCCAATGTATATTTAGTTGCATCAAAATTGTCAATGTTCGCATACAGAACGAAGAATGCATAAGTATTCCAAAGAGTACCCATGAACTTACGCTGACCTTCCTGTACTGCCTTGCCGTGGAAACGGTTGGGTAACCAGGGAGCTGAGTTAATGTAGAAGTACCAACGGATTGCATCTGCGCCGTAAGTCTCCAATGCGTCGAAAGGATCTACCGCATTTCCCTTAGACTTACTCATCTTCTGTCCGTTTTCATCCTGTACGTGACCCAAAACAATTACGTTCTCGTAAGGTGCCTTATTAAATAAAAGTGTAGATTCTGCTAAAAGTGAGTAGAACCAACCTCTGGTCTGATCAACTGCCTCAGAGATAAACTGCGCCGGGAACTGTTCCTCAAACTTATCCTTGTTTTCAAACGGATAGTGGTGCTGTGCAAAAGGCATTGCACCTGAGTCAAACCAGCAGTCAATTACTTCGGATACACGCTTCATGGTACCGCCACACTTCTCACAAGGGAAGGTCACTTCATCAATGAAGGGTCTGTGTAATTCCACACCGCCCTCGGGATAATTGTCGCTTAATTCCTGTAATTCAGCGCGACTTCCGATGGAGTGCATATGTCCGCATTCGCTACATTCCCAAATATTAAGCGGTGTACCCCAGTAACGGTTACGGGAAATACCCCAATCCTGGATATTTTCCAACCAGTCACCGAAACGTCCCTTACCGATAGACTCGGGAATCCAGTTAATGGTATTATTGTTACGGATTAAGTCCTCTTTTACGGCAGTCATCTTGATAAACCAAGACTCACGAGCGTAGTAAATCAGCGGAGTATCACATCTCCAGCAGTGAGGATAGCTATGTTCAAATTTCGGTGCATCATAAAGAAGACCGTTCTTTTCAAGTTCAACAAGTACGTGCTTGTCCGCATCCTTGCAGAATGTTCCTGCCCAAGGAGTTTCCTTGGTCATTTCACCCTTAGAGTCTACAAGCTGTACGAAAGGTAAGTCATAGTTACGTCCTACGTTGGCATCGTCTTCACCGAATGCAGGTGCAATATGAACCACACCGGTACCGTCTGTCAATGTAACGTAATTGTCACAAGTTACAAAGTATGCCTTCTTGTTCTGCTTTGCGCAGATTTCTACCGCATGGTCAAACAAAGGCTCATATTCCTTGTATTCCAAATCTTTACCAACATATGTTTCAAGGATTTCATAAGCAGGCTTGCCTTCTTCTGCCAATCTTCCGAGAACGGTGTCAAGAAGGGCTTTGGCCATATAATACACGTTGCCGTCAGCTGCTTTTACCTTGCAGTATTCCTCGTTAGGATTTACACAAAGTGCCACGTTGGAGGGCAAAGTCCAAGGTGTGGTTGTCCATGCTAAAATATAAGCATCCTCACCTTTTACTTTGAAACGTGCAATGGCTGAACGTTCTTTCACATCCTTATAACCCTGTGCCACTTCATGAGAAGAAAGGGATGTTCCGCAACGAGGGCAGTACGGCACAATTTTAAAACCTTTGTATAAAAGGCCCTTATTCCAGATTTCTTTCAATGCCCACCATTCGGACTCGATAAAATCATCATGGTATGTTACATAAGGATCGTCCATGTCAGCCCAGAAACCAACGGTTCCGGAGAAATCCTCCCACATACCTTTGTATTTCCAAACACTTTCCTTACACTTGCCGATAAAAGGCTCCAGACCGTATTCTTCAATCTGCTCTTTACCGTCAAGTCCAAGGAGCTTTTCTACTTCAATTTCAACAGGAAGTCCATGGGTATCCCAGCCTGCCTTACGGGGAACCATATAGCCCTTCATGGTTCTGTAGCGGGGAATCATGTCCTTGATAACACGTGTTAAAACGTGACCGATGTGAGGCTTTCCGTTTGCGGTAGGCGGTCCGTCATAAAAGGTGTAGGTTTCGCCTTCCTTACGGTTTTCCATACTTTTACGGAAAATATCCTGCTCTTTCCAGAAGTTCTCCACTTCTTTTTCACGCTGTACGAAATTCAAATCCGTTGCAACTTTGTTGTACATGATATGTACTCCTTTCTATAAATAAAAGACAAATACTGCAAATCTTCATCTCAAAAAGTTTATCCGACCTAAAAAAAACTCTTTAAAAACAGCTTTTTGACCGAAAAATGGGCGCAAGTATCCTAAGGATAGACGCAGTCCAAACCTATTTTAGCGTTGATAAGTGGGGTTGTCAAGAATTATTGAATATAATAAGACGCAAGGGGAGAGGTTTTCTATGTTCTCGGACACGCTTTCGCTCGGTTTTGGTACGTAACGGACGCTAAATTCGATAATTTGCATGCAAATCCTCTCATTAAGCGCCGACGACCAAAAACGGTCCTCGAACAAGAGAAAACCTCTCCCCTTGCTGTGCTATGAAAATTGTTCATTATAATTGTATACTACATTTCCTGTCGAAATACGATATATCCATTCAATTATACTATTTACCGACTACTTCGCCTTGTTATCCTCACATATCATTCTCTCTAACTCTTCTATGCTCTCCGCCTCGTTAATCCTTCGTCTCAGCGCTGCGGAATTGTGATAGCCGCTTGTATACCAGGCCACGTGCTGACGCATTTCGCGGACTGCGGTGTACTCGCCCTTACACTCAAGAAGCATTTTACTGTGGCGAAGAATCATCTGTTGCATCTCTTCCATAGGCGGTTTACCAATCACTTCGCCGGTCTCAAAATATTTAATAATGTTCTGAAAAATCCACGGGTTTCCTCTGGCAGCGCGCCCAATCATTACACCGTCACAACCGGTTTCTTCCATCAGTCTTTCTGCGGAAGGTCCATCCACCACATCTCCGTTGCCGATAACGGGAATACTCAAAGCATCTTTTACACGGGCAATGATTTCCCAATCCGCCGTTCCGGAATAAAACTGCTGCCTGGTACGTCCATGTACTGCCACAGCTTTCGCACCGCTCTCCTGGGCAATGCGTGCAATCTCCACCGCATTGATGTTTTCCTCATCAAAGCCGGCGCGGATTTTTACCGTAAGAGGCTTGCTTATGGCGCCTGCCACAGCCTCCACGATCTGCCCCACAAGAAGAGGATTCTTCATTAGGGCACTTCCCTCGCCGTTATTTACCACCTTCGGTACGGGGCAACCCATATTGATATCCATAATCTGAAAAGGTAGCTCTTCAATGCGCTTCGCCGCCTCCGCCATTACATCCGGTTCCGAACCGAACAACTGCAGGGATACACAAGTCTCCCGCGGGTCAATTTTCATCATATCCCAGGTCGCCTTGTTGTTGTATGTAATCGCCTTGGCACTGACCATTTCCATACAATTCATTCCTGCACCCATTTCACTGCATAAAACACGAAATGGCAGGTCTGTTACTCCTGCCATGGGTGCCAAGATAAAAGGATTGTTTAAGTTTACATCTCCGATTTTTAAGGTGTTCACTTAATTCTTTCCTCCGCTCTTTCTGTTCTTCTCATAAATCAAACGCAAGCCTTCCAAAGTAAGCTGTCTGTCATATACATCAATTGCATCGGTTTCGTCGCTGATGATGCTTCCAAGACCGCCTGTTGCCACAACTTTTAAGTCAGATAAACCGCTTTCTTCTTTTACCTTTTTAACAATATACTCTGTCTGTCCAATCTGCCCGTACACAAGGCCGGCCTGCATACTGCTGATGGTTTCCTGAGCCAGAATGGATGCGGGCTTTTTAATTTCAATCTTAGGTAACTTCGCAGTATCTTCCCACAATGCTCTTGCCGAAATTTTAATACCCGGTGCGGTAATACCTGCCGCAAAAGAACCGTCTGCTGTTACTAAGTCATATGTGGTTGCCGTTCCAAAATCCATCACCAGAACCGGTCCGCCGTACTTTTCATAAGCTGCTACCGCATCTACAATACGGTCTGCACCTACTTCGCGGGGATTCTCGGTTATAATCTTGATGCCAGTTTTAATTCCGGGACCTACAATCAGAGGCTTGGTTTCAATATAGCGTTCAATCGCTCCTACCAACGCATGCATCACATTGGGTACTACGCTGGCAATAATGGCTCCGTGGATTTTCTTTTTATCGATGTTATTCAATTTCAGCAAATCGCAAATTGCCATACCAAACTCATCCGAAGTTCTCTCTAACTTAGACATCAATTTGAATTTGACTAAAAGACTGTCGCCGTCATACACACCAAAGTTGGTGTTAGTATTTCCCACATCTACAACCAGAAGCATGTTGTTACCTCACATTCTTTTGCTCTCTGTTTTCACACAATTTATCCAAGCAGAGCTTTTATTTCTTGACTATTCCTCTACTTCCTTAAGCAGTTCCTCCACCGGTTCACCTTTTACAAAAACTCGGTAGTAAATCTTTAAGGATTCAAAGAAATCCTGCCGATTTCGAATGATTTTCTGAACCAATAATCCACTGGATATTTCATCATAATAAATATCATCCTCATCCGCGTTGGTCTCTAAGGACAGAGTACCATCCTCTTCAAACACCATGGTAAAAACACCGCCTACTTCCTCGGTAAAAAGAACACAGATAATCTGTAACTCGTCTTTTACCGCCTGAGGAAGTTTGGCAAACTGCTCATTTAAATAATATTTCTGTTCATAGGCATTGGCACCGCAAAGCACCACTCGTTCATCATTCATTCTCAAATGCTCCCAAAGTTGCCGCCATCATTGCCTTGATGGTGTGCATTCTGTTCTCAGCTTCCTCAAATACACGGGAATAGGAAGACTCAAATACTTCGTCGGTTACTTCCAACTCACTCAAACCATATTTCTCACCGATTTGCTTTCCAATGGTAGTTTTATGGTCATGATAAGACGGCAGACAATGTAAGAAAATTGCATTCTCTCCGGCATTCTTCATCACATCCATGGTCACGCGGTAAGGTGTCAAATCCTTGATGCGTTCCACCCATACATTGTCGGGCTCACCCATGGATACCCATACATCAGTGTAAATAACATCCACGTCCTTGGTTCCTTCTTCTACGTCTTCCGTAAAACGTAAGGTAGCACCACTTTCTTTGGCATATTCTTCACACTGCTTAATAAGTGCCTCATCCGGGAAATATCTTTTCGGTGCACATGCCGTAAAATGCATACCCATTTTTGCACAGGCAATCATCAATGAATTACCCATATTGTAACGTGCGTCACCCATATAAGTTAATTTTACGCCTTTTAAGCGTCCAAGCTGCTCCTGAATGGTTAAAAGATCTGCAAGCATCTGAGTGGGATGATATTCATTGGTCAAACCGTTCCATACGGGAACATCCGAACATTTCGCCAACTCTTCCACAATAGTCTGTCCATATCCGCGGTATTCAATACCATCGTACATACGGCTTAAAACTCTTGCGGTATCCGCGATGCTTTCCTTCTTGCCAATCTGGCTTACGGAAGGATCCAAATATGTAACGCCCATACCCAAATCAAAGGCTGCCACCTCAAAAGAGCATCTTGTTCTGGTACTGGTCTTTTCAAAAATAAGCACAATATTTTTTCCGCGAAGGACGTCCATGGGAACGCCCTTCTTCTTTTTATCTTTTAATTCTGCGGACAATTTCAAAAGATATTCTATCTCTTCCGCCGTAAAATCTTTTAAGGTTAAAAAATCGCGACCTTTTAACTGCACGCTCATTTTAATCTCCTCCGTAAATACTTTTCTTCTAAAATCTATTATTACTGCTCAAATTTACTTATCCAAAATTTCCTTAGCGGTTGCGGCAAGGCCTGCAATGCCCTGAATTTCGGAAGGAATGATAATCTTGGTTGCGTTGCCGTTGGCTGCTGCTGCAAATGCTTCCATGCTCTTTAACTTAAGAACGGCTTCATCAGCACCGGCTTCACGAATCATACGGATACCTTCTGCCGTTGCCTGCTGTACCTTAAGAATAGCTTCTGCCTGACCTTCTGCTTCCTTAATCTTCTTCTCTTTCTCAGCTTCCGCACGAAGAATTGCAGATTCCTTTTCAGCTTCCGCCTCAAGGATAGCCGCTGCCTTCTTACCTTCTGCTTCAAGAATGGAAGCCTTTTTCTCACCTTCCGCCTTAGTTACGGCTTCACGACGTTCACGTTCCGCCTTCATCTGCTTCTCCATTGCATCCTGAATAGCTGCGGGAGGCATAATGTTCTTTAATTCCACACGGTTAACCTTAATTCCCCAAGGATCTGTAGCAACGTCCAAAGATGCACGCATCTTGGTGTTGATGATTTCACGGGAAGTAAGTGTCTGGTCAAGTTCCATTTCACCGATGATGTTACGCAAAGTTGTTGCGGTTAAGTTTTCAATCGCCATAAGGGGATTTTCTACACCATACACAAACAACTTGGGGTCAGTAATCTGATAAAACACTACGGTATCAATACGCATGGTTACGTTATCTCTTGTGATAACGGGCTGAGGAGGGAAATCCACAACCTGCTCTTTCAAAACAACTCTCTTGGCAATTCTGTCAACAAGAGGAAGCTTAAAGTGAAAACCTACGGACCAGGTTCCCTGATAAGCACCCAGACGTTCCACTACATATGCCTGTGCCTGGGGAACAATCTTAAAACAAGACATTGCAACAGTTACCAAAATAACTAAAAGTACAATCAGTACGCACAACAGTGCGCCCAAGCCTTCTCCGGCCAAAAACATTCCGTTCATCCTTTTACCCTCTTTTCTTTTTCATTCATTTTTCTAAAACTAATTTCTCTTTTTATAATAAATCATCTCTGATTATTATACTTACACAATATTCATTTCTTTATATCATTTGTATTGAAAAATTTTTTTGTCGTCTGCGTTATGCTCCTGAGGACATTTTACAAGAATCAGCTTGACTCCCTCAATAGCCGTCACCAAAGCAAACTCGCCCTTTTCAAAGGTAATTCCGTCTTCTTTCGCCCTGGCTGTCCACTCAAGTCCGGATGCGACTGCAACACCGGTTGCCCTCACATTATCCACAGCTTCCGTAATCATAACTTTTTTACCAATCAGGTCTTCTGAATTGGTCTTCTGAATTTTATCCGTAAAATATTTCTTGGCGATGGGTTTTGTAAAAATCAATGTCACTGCTGAAATTAACACAAAAACAATCAACTGTAACCACCAAGGTCCTCCGAACACTGCCACCACCGCAGCAAATAGTGCCCCGATTGCAAACCAAATGCAGACAAGTCCTAAAGTAACTACTTCCACAACCACCAGAGCTATCATTACAATAAGCCAGATAACAGCCATAATAAGTGACATGATACGCACCTCCTTTGCAAATCACTTTCATCATACAACAAAGTATTTTAAGACGCAAGTAAAAGAGTTCGTTTGCAATTCCTTCATATAATGAAAAAGTTCTTCTTCCCGGACATATACTGTCTGAAAAAAAGAACTTTTATACTCATTCTAAATTAATAAAATACGTGATCGCCTAAAACATATCCCGGCTTATTACCTGCACGTCTGAAATATAACGCATCTCCTACAGTGGTTTCACCTGCAAGTGCATCCCTTGCCGCCTGGATACATTCTTCATCCACGCCTGCTGCCACTCTTGCTGCAACCTTACCGTTTCCTGCCGGAGTAAACTGTCCCGGCGCATATATTACTTCCGCTATCGTATTAGGGAATCGACCACTTTTTACGCGGTTACAAACAACTGCACCGACTGCAACCTTACCTTCATAACTCTGGTTTCCGGCTTCGCAATGAATCAATGCCGCCAAAAGAATTACTTCCTCTTCTGAGCCCGGAAGCGCTCCGAGATTAGTGGTAAGCTGAGCTTTTTCCAATGCCAGCAAGTATTCTCTCTCACGAATTTGCTCTATTGTTTCCCCTTCTTCAATAAAGAATTCCGTGCTTACAAACTCACTGGAAACATATCCTGTATATTTGCCGTACTCAATAGCAATCCAGCCATCCAGCTCTTCTACTACTTCATACTGACTTTCAATCTCCAACAGGCCATACACGCCTGCATCCTGTGAAGGTTCTTTACGAACTCTCAATGCTTCGGTTTCTACCGTAGCGATGGTAACTCCTACTTCATGGGCATATTCCCATGCTTCATCACCGAACAAAAGGTAATCATTACTTACCCATCCAACCAGTTCTCCGGACTGGATTTTGGTCCAACCGTCGCCTTTTTCCAAAATGGTTCCGCCACAGTCCTCATAAAGCAATCCTACTTTTTCCGAATCACTGTTGGCCTCGGCACGGACGTTTACGGATTTGTCAACATTGGCCATAACCAATTTGTTGCGCTCTTCCACTTCTTCCTGTACTTCTTCTACCCTGTCCTGAAAAGACTCTTCTTCCGAAAGAATATCTGCCTCTACAACTTCTGATGCACCTGCGTTCAAGTCGAAACTTCGACTCGGCTCAGATGCCTGCACGGTCAATGCGTTCCAATCTGCCGCAAACACTACAAAAACTACGGCAAGGAGCAGACACAAACCACGCACATTTGCTTTGGTTTTCATTCTCTTCCTCCATATTTTACAAATGTTACAACTTTGTTACGTTTACTCATATTAGCAAAGATTGGTTTTTTTGTCAAACTTTTAGGCGTTTTTTATGCAAAAAGCACGTTTTGGACAAGCCAAACCGTGCTTTCTTTGTAACATATTTGTAATGATTCCTGATAAAAAATATGCATTAAAAATACAATTTTATGAATTCCTTCACTTATAAACTTCTGGATTTTTCAATACAAGCTTCCACCGCATCCATAACAGCTCCGCGGAAATTCTTCTCCTCCAATACTTTAACAGCCTGAATGGTAGTTCCTCCGGGAGAGCAAACCATATCTTTCAACTCCCCGGGATGTTTTCCCGTCTCAAGTATCATTTTGGCGCTGCCCATAACTGCTTGGGAAGCAAATTCGTATGCCTTATTTCTGGGCATACCTGCTGCCACAGCCGCATCTGCCATAGCTTCAATAAACATGCAGACATAAGCCGGTGCACTTCCGCTGACACCTACAACCGCATCCATCTGACTCTCAGGTACTTCAATGGCACGACCAAAGCTTTTCAGAAGTTTCATAACCACAGCCATGTCTTCCTCGGTTACAAACTCATTTTTACAACAACCGGTACATCCTTCACCCACCAACGCAGGTGTATTGGGCATGCAACGAACCACTTTAACCTTACGGCCAAGATTTTCTTCAAAATATTCCAACGTTTTACCCGGAGCAATGGACACCACAATACAGTCTTTCGATACATCGTCTTTGAACGTTTTAAGTGCCTCATCCATAAACTGAGGTTTTACCGCAAGAAACAATATATCTGCCTCTTCTGCCACGGTGGAATTGCTGGTTCCCGTGTTAATCAAATAGGTAAGCGCCGCTTCATCTGCTGCCGCAACGGAAATATCCGAACCGTAAATATCCTTCGGATCTATCCCTGCTTTAGATATAATTCCGCCAATCATGGCTCTTGCCATATTTCCCAATCCTATAAAACCGATTTTCATACTTTTCACCCTCATTATTACTGTTTTTTAAGAAACTACATAATTTATATAAAAAATGCTGTTTATTTTTTATATAAGCATTCATTTTATATATGGTATTATCAGACTATCTTACCCACACTGTCAATTACAATTTTACTGATTTTAAGTAAAATATGTCCAAACATTGCAAATTATCTTTATACTCTAATTTCTTCTCTGTCTGTATGCCTCATACATCAGAATAGAAGCTGCTACGGAAGCATTCAAAGATTCTACGCATCCTTCCATGGGAAGATAACAACATTTGCCCGCTTTGGCAATGGTTTCCGGACGAAGACCGTTTCCTTCATTACCGATTACAAATGCACTTGCTTCTATATAAGAATATGTATCATACACTTCACTGGAATCCAAAGCCGCCGCATATACATTTACGCCTTTTTCCTTCAATTCCCCGATAGCACCACACAAATCCTCCGTATAAAAGTGGGGCACCCGATATACAGAGCCCATGGTGGAGCGGATTACCTTGGGATTATAGATATCCACGCAGTCCTTGCTCATAATGATACCGGTTACGCCTGCTCCTTCTGCGGTTCGAAGAATCGTTCCCAGATTCCCCGGATCCTGAAGATTCTCCAATAATATAAACAAGGGCTTATCTGCCGTCTTCAACATATCTGCAAGCTTCGCCTCTTTTATGGTAATCACACTTAAAATTCCCTGAGGGGTTACCGTGTCGGACATCTTCTTATAAACATCGTCTGAAACCACTTCATAAGACACTTTCTTCAGCCTCTCCTTACAAGCAGTCTCCAATTCACCCTCTTTTTTTAAAAAACTTTCCGAAACATAGACCTCGCAAAGCCTGTCTTCCGGTGCTTCCAGAAACATTTTACAACCCTCCGCAATGAACTTCTGCTCCTTTTTACGAAGCTTTGCCTTCTCACACAGGGTACATACCCATTTAATTTTACCATTGGATGCTGATGTAATCATCTGTATTTCTCCTAAAATGTATAAAAGGCGAAATGCCAACACACTCCGCCCTAAAATTTACTGTGATAACTGTCTGCTCACCATGAACTCGTATTCCGGAATATCCTTGGTCATTGCAAGAGCTTCGTCGATATCAAAGTCTGTAAACTCTCCGTTTCTGTATCCTACCACGCGATTGGTCTTACCCTCGCAGAGAATGTCTGCCGCATAAGCACCCATAATGGAAGCGTAAAATCTGTCCTTACATGTAGGAGAACCACCACGCTGCATGTAACCCAAAATGGTTGCTCGGGTTTCAATACCGGTAGCCGCTTCAATACGTCTTGCCATGGAAGTAGAGTGGCCAATACCTTCCGCATTGATAATAATGTGGTGCTTTTTCCCTTTTTTACGGTTCTGAATAATATTGTTAATGATGTTCTGCTCATTATAGTCGTATTTCTCAGGGATAAGAATATCCTCTGCACCGTTGGCAACACCGCACCAAAGTGCAATATAACCTGCGTTACGACCCATTACTTCGATAATACTGCAACGCTCATGAGACGAAGATGTATCACGCACCTTATCAATTGCCTGCATTGCAGTATTGATTGCAGTATCAAAACCGATAGTGTAATCGGTACATGCAATGTCAAGGTCAATGGTTCCCGGGATACCTACGGTATTAATACCCTGCTTGGAAAGCGCAAGCGCACCGCGATAAGAACCGTCACCGCCGATTACCACGATACCGTCAATACCGTGCTTGCGACAAATTTCGGCACCCATCTTCTGACCTTCTTCCGTTACGAATTCCGAACAACGTGCAGTACCTAAAATAGTACCACCTTTCTGAATCGTATCGGAAACCGATGACTTATTCATATCTATAATTTCTTCTGCAAGAAGTCCCTGATAACCTCTTTTAATACCTTTTACGGCAACACCGTTCTGGATTGCTTTACGTACTACGGCACGGATTGCCGCATTCATACCCGGCGCATCACCGCCACTGGTTAAAACACCGATTGTTTTAATTGTATCAGACATATCTGCCTCCTGTTACAATACTTACTGACTATCGCTCTCTGTCCACAATATCATAATCTAATTCTTTGCGGTTTTCAATATTTTTATGATAAAAGAAACAGTATTTTATTGTACGACGATACTGTCATCTCCGAATTTTTCTTTTAATTTGTCCAATAAAAGGCCTTCCGCATTCACGGTCTGACTCCGTCCCAGCGATTTCATCTGTTTCTCTTCGGCAAGGTAAATCACTACCTCGTCCCTTCCGTCGGAATCTGCCAAAAGCCCCCTGATTTCTGCTTCCACAGTTTCATAAGCATCTTTGTTCCTAAGTTTTATCCACAATTTGCGGGGTTTGTCCGAGAAGCTTTCCACAGTTTCACAGATAAGTTTGGCATCTTTTTCATCTTCTATCTGCACACGACCGGTCAAAAATACTTTGGCATCCTCAGCAAGCTTGGCAGAATATTTCTCAAATGCCTTAGGGAATACAATAGCCTCCACACTGCCTACCAAATCTTCCAACACCACATAGGCCATCATCTGATTATTTTTGGTGTATTTTACACGCTTCTCCGTTACCATACCGCCGATGGTTACACGTTCATTTTCTTGGACTTTGATGCTTTCTTCATCCGTTTCAGCACCCTCTTCGCGATAAAAGTCGGTGGTAATATTGGTCGCATATTTTTTAAGCATGGTCTGATATGACTCTAAGGGATGTCCGCTGATATACACGCCCAGAACCTCCTTCTCAAAGGTCAGGAGAAGTTCCTTATTGAACTCACCAACATTTGGTAAAACAATTTCAAAGCTCTCTTTCTCATCTTCCCCTGCCAAATCAAACAGGGTCATCTGACCTGCCATACTGTTCTTTTTGTCCTTATGAACACGGTCCATGGCCTGCACGTAAACGCTTAAGAACTGTTTGCGCGTACCGCCCAGACTGTCAAAGGCTCCTGCCTTGATAAAATTCTCCACCGCACGCTTATTCACATCGCTCTCCGCCATACGCACGATAAAATCGTCCAGATTAGTAAAAGGACCACGACCCTCACGCTCTTCCACAATGGCTTCAATAACGGGACGGCCAACGTTTTTAATGGCTGTCAAGGCATATCGGATGGCATTATCGGATACCGAAAATCCCACTTCACCCTCGTTAATGTCAGGAGGTAAAATCTCAATGCCCATTTCCTTAGTTACCTGAATATATTCCGATACCTTGCCCGCATTGGTAATTACCGATGTAAGCAATGCCGCCATGTACTCCACGGGATAGTAATATTTTAAGTATGCGGTCTGATAAGAAACCACCGCATAAGCTGCCGCATGGGACTTGTTAAAAGCGTACTTGGCGAAGTCAATCATTTTATCATAAATCTGATTGCCCACTTCGGCACTGATGCCGTTGCCCACACAACCGGGGATATTGAGTTCTGCATTCCCGTATACGAAGTATTCACGTTCTTTCTCCATCACCGCGGTTTTCTTTTTACTCATGGCACGGCGTACTTCGTCGCTTCGTCCCAGGGTATAGCCACCCAAGTCCCGGACAATCTGCATAACCTGCTCCTGGTATACGATACAGCCGTAGGTAGGCGCTAAAATATGCTCCAATTCCGGGCATAGATAAGTAATCTTTTCAGGATTATTTTTACCGCCGATATACTGGGGTATAAAATCCATGGGGCCGGGACGATACAAAGAAATTCCCGCAATAATGTCTTCCAGACTTTGAGGCTTTAACTCCTTCATAAAGCTCTTCATACCGCCGCTTTCCAACTGGAACACGCCGTCGCATTTGCCGGTACCGATATAGTCCAAAACTTTTTTATCATTATAATCAATGTCTTCCATCACCAGTTGAACACCCTTAGTTCTCTCAATGGTACGGGTAGCATTCTGAATCACCGTTAAGTTGCGAAGACCCAAGAAGTCCATCTTAAGAAGGCCCAGTTCTTCCAAGGTTGTCATAGTGTATTGGGTTGTAATGGCTCCGTCACCGCCACGGCTTAAGGGCACGAAATCATCTGCCGCACTGGGACAGATTAAAACCCCCGCCGCATGCATGGACGTATTTCGGGGAAGACCCTCCAGACGTATACTCATGTCGATGAGATGGTGAATCTGTAAGTCATTTTCATATTTTTCCTTAAGCTCCGGATTCATTTCCAAAGCCTTTTGAATCGTAATATTAAGTTCCTGGGGAATCATCTTCGCAATGGTATCCGCCAGGGCATAAGGTAAGTCCAGTACACGTGCCACATCACGAATGGCATTTCTTGCCGCCATGGTACCGAAGGTTACAATCTGAACCACCTTCTCGGCACCGTATTTCTGACCTACGTAATCAATGACTTCCTGACGTCTTTCCACGCAAAAGTCAATATCAATATCGGGCATGGAGATACGTTCCGGATTTAAGAAACGCTCAAACAGCAACTGATAATGTATGGGGTCAATGTTTGTAATATGCAGACAATAGGATACGATACTGCCCGCCGCACTGCCTCGACCGGGGCCTACCATAATGTCGTTTGCCTTGGCATAGTTAATAAAATCCCACACAATCAGGAAGTAATCCACATAGCCCATCTGCTCAATAACCTGAAGCTCATACTTCATACGGGCCATCAAGGTACCGTCATCATCGGGATAATGTTTCGCAAAACCGTCCTCACAAAGCTTATGAAGGTAAGAAACGGAAGTATATCCTTCCGGTACTTCATAATGGGGTAACTTAGTCTCGTGAAAACGGATTTCTACATTGCAACGCTCCGCAATTTTAGCAGTATTGTCCAAAGCTTCCTGGGCATAAGGGAACAAAGCCCGCATTTCTTCCTCGGACTTTACGTAATACTGACCGCCATCATAACGCATACGGTCCTCATCGGTAACTTTTTTACCGGTCTGGATACATAAAAGAAGGTCATGAGCTTCCACATCATCTTCGTAAGTATAGTGCACGTCATTGGTAGCAACCAAAGGAATGTTTAATTCCTTGCTCATCTTCATCAACGCCGTATTTACCGTAGCCTGTTCTGCCATGCCATGGTCCTGAAGCTCTAAGAAGTAATTGCCTTCACCAAAGCAGTCCAGATACTTTAACGCCTGCTTCTTAGCTTCCTCATAAAGCCCCTTCATAATGTATCGCTGCACCTCGCCCGCAAGACAAGCCGACAGCGCAATAATGCCCTCGTGGTACTGGCGCAACACTTCCATATCCACACGGGGCTTATAATAATATCCTTCCGTAAAACCTTTGGACACAATCTTCATCAGATTCTGATAACCCAAATCATTTTCGGCAAGCAAAACAAGGTGGTAATATCTGTCCTCACCACCTGTTAACTCTTTATCAAATCGGGAATTAGGCGCCACATACACCTCACACCCCATAATCGGCTTAATGCCCTGGGCCTTCGCCTCTTTATAAAAGTCGATACAGCCGTACATTACGCCGTGGTCGGTAATGGCAGCACTGGTCATCCCCTGTTCTTTTACCCGTTTGACATATTCTTTTATCTTGTTGGAACCGTCCAGAAGACTATATTCCGTATGCACATGCAAATGTGTAAATGCCATGGCTGTTACTCCTTTGTTTTAAATTATGATTTTATCCATAACATTAAATCATTCAATACCCTAAGAATTATTTCCAACTATCACCTACAAACTTGATTAGGATAAAAATAATGACTACTACTACAAAATATACCGCCAACATTATACCTAAAGTGCGGTTTTCTTTCCCCTGTTTTTTCTCGCATACTGCAACCCAAAGCAGCAGTTCAAACAAAGAATCATTTGATACAACTCCCTCAAATACACTTCCTCTTACTGATTTAACATCATCAAAAACATAACTGTAAAAAGAATAATGATTCCAATAGACGAAAGGACCGGTACCGCTACTTTATTCCACTTTTCTTTTGCCTGTAGTTTTTTCAACCTTTCTTCGCAATGAATAATATCTTCTTTTTTTATTTGGGGAATTGATGATTTTTTCATTAACTCCAGTGCTGTTTCCACATTGGATGCTAACACGGAATTTGATAAAGTGGTTATTCTGTTATACTCATCTAATTCTTTTTCACGGAGTTTCTCCACACGCTCTATAGCTCGACTCCACAATTTTCGGGAATCCCTATAATTTTTAAATTGTCCCAATATCTCTGCACAGGTTAGCAATTCCTCTGAGTTCTTGGCGGTTTCGTATTTTTCCACGCAATCCTGATAAAGTTTCTCAGGTTCTTCCGGCAACTTGGAATCCAGAATATTCTTTAATTCCAAAACTTCCTCATCGCTTCCCGTATCAAGGATTTCAAGAACAGACTTGCCGGACCATTCAATTTGCCATGGTATAAAATCTGCTCTTTCCGTAATATGCATTGCCGCCAATAATTTCGCAAGCTCTGCCTTTACATATTCAGGATTTTTTTCAAGGATTCTGTCTGCTGCCTTCTCTGCCGCATCCCATTTTTTATCTTCCAAAAACATAATGATGCGCTTTTTCATGGGCTCAATCTCTATAAAATATACGATATGTTGTTCAGACGGTTCTATAATTTTACGGATACCACGAACCAAATCCTGCTGATAACCCAGCTCACCCAGATTAACCGCCTGAAGTGCCCTAAATTCCTCCGGCAATTCATAGGGATCCATATCCTTGTAAGCAGGGATTAACACCTTCTTCGCCCCACTCTTAATCAAAGCAAGATAACGGCTCCACTCATTTCGCACCCAAACCGCATTGTAGTGCTCCGTCTTCGTACCAACCGCAATCATTACCTTCGATGACTGCAATGCTGCATAAATATAGGGCTCATAAGCCACACCGAACTTATCATCCAAAGTCACTCGGGAGAAAAACACTTTATACCCTTCTTTGGTAAGAAGCTCATACAGTTCCGTAGCAAGAACACTGTCCAAAGTTCTTCTGCCCTGACCATCGCCCTCCTTATAGCAGATAAAAATATCAAAAGGCTCTTCCTTAGCGGATATCTCCAGAATCCCCTTCTGGATTGCACTAATTTCTTCCGCTTCCGCCTTGTAGATGGCGGCCTGGTCTTCGTCAGCGTATTGTAATGCCGCCTTGTAATTTGCATTGTCAAAAACAGACACCGGTTGCATACGGTTGATGGTAGGAATTCTCTTGGTACCTGCCGCTTCTTCCACGTATTCGATACCAAACTCGCATAAAAGTGCCAGCCAGTAGCATTCCGCATCCGTGGAATCCTCGTTCAGAATCTCCTCGTATAACGCTAACGCCTTATCAAATTCAAGATTACGTCGATACCCATCTGCCTTCTCATAAAGTCCCGCAATTCTCTCACTGTCGGGGCAGGGAAGGGTCTGCTTTGTACCACAATACTCACAGGTTATGATTTTTTCGGTTCCGGCGGGTGTAAGCACACCGCCACACATTTTACATTTATGATTCATATTTTTATCCTTTTAAAAATAAACCCCTCTATACCGTTTCGTACAATCTTATGAACAACTTTCAAGCAAATAAACTATGCAAATGATAATAATAAAAACGAAAGAAACACCCGCTTCAATCCATTGCATCGTCCTATTTCTCTCTTTACGAAAAGATTTAGCACCATATGCGTTCTGGTCCGCTAAACGATGCGCATTTTTAAAGATAGCATCTTCTTCTCTCTGCTTCTCATTCTCAATCCGGTCTATCTTGGTTTTACACTGTGCCGCCAAAGTTGAACAATCCTTATATCCCGGATTATCCTGGAAGAATTTCCGGGCTCTTTTACACATATCGATATCATCCTGATTCATTAAATCTCGGTTGAATTTGTATAATTCCTCAAGTTTCTTCTCTTCGGCATCCTTCACTTTCTGCTTACATTCTTCCAGTTTATCCTTGGAATCCATATAATCGCCCAGACTTTCAAAAACCTTCTGACACTCCCGAAGGGGCTCGGGCATAATGGAATTCTCCATCTTCCAAACTGCATCCTTATAAAGCTGTTCTCTGGCGTCCGCACCGCCTTCTTCCGATGCACGACGAATAAACGCTTTGATCTCCTCATCACCAAAGCGGATAATTTTTTTGTAATTTGCATTCTGGTCAAATAACTGTCCGCAGGTCAAAAGTCCGTCTTTGGTGCCAACCTGCAAATCTACAAGCAATTTCCCCAAATAAGCTTCTGCATTCTGGGGTGCAACATTCAACACCTTCTCAAAGCACTCATCTGCCTCTTCCCAATTCTTGTCTTCCGCGTATAAAAAGCCCCTCTCAAGAACTGCTGCAATATTGATGGACGCACCAACTGCTACTGCACTGCTCATTTTATCATCTTCCGCCATCAGCTTTCGGATACCGGAAATCATATCCTGCTGGAAACCAAGCTCACCCATGTTAATGGCCTGAAGATGGGCAAATTCCATAGGCATATTGTAAGGATCCATATCTTTATAGGCAGGAATCAAAGTCTTTTTCGCACCGTTTTTAATCAGCGCAAGGTAACGGCTCCACTCGTTCTTTACCCAAACCGCCTCAAAATGCTCAGGCTTGGTACCTACCGCAATCATTACCTTGGAAGACTGTAATGCTGCGAAAATATACGGCTCATAGGCCACACCAAACTTATCGTCCAGGGTCACCCGGGCATAAAATACCTTATAGCCCTCTTTCTGCAGAATCTCATAAAGCTCTGACGCCAGCACGCTGTCTAACGTTCTTCTACCGTTTTCATCCGTCTCCTTGTAACAAATAAAAATATCAAAAGGCTCTTCTTTCTTGGAGATTTCAAGAATCCCCTTCTGGATTTCATTGATTTCCTTTGCCTCTTCTTCATAGACACTGCGCTGCTTTTCATCAGCATATTTCAGCGCTTCCTTGTAATTCTCATCATCGAAAACAGACGTGTACTGGGTACGGTTTACCGTAGGCACACGCTTATTGGTACCGGGTTCCTCCACGTACTCTACGCCATACTTACAAAGCACAACAGACCAATAAGCATCCGCGTCCTGCGGGTGCTCAGTTACGATTTCCTCATATAAAGCCTGGGCCTTATCAAATTCATTGTTTTTACGATAATGCTCCGCGCGGTTGTACAAATTACCCACACGCTCATCATCATACTTGGGCAACGACTGCATCGTACCGCAATATTCGCACTCCGCAACGCTGTCACCCGGATTAAATTTCAGTGTGGCATCACACATTTTACATTTAAAAACCATCCAATACCCCTCCTTGATAACCGCTAATTCTAATTGTAAAACGAAAACCGATTACCGCTTATCTTAACTTCCTGTCTTCTCAAAACCAATCGTTAATTTCAGCAAATACTCCAATCACATCTTCTATGACATTACCTTCTTTTGCTTTTTTAGGAGCCAAAAGATTATCTGACGCATCCACCGTCAATTGATTAATGAGTCTCTGGCACTCCTGAACCTTTTCTTTACAATCCTTATAACCACTGTTCGCCTGGAAGTACTTCATCGCCACTTCAAGTTTCTTCGTGTCGTTCTCTCTCATCAGACTGCAGTAGAACTTATAAGAATCTTCCTTCTGTTTCTCCTTGGCATCTTCGGCACGCTTGCGACATTCCTCTGCCTGCTCCTTACAATCCCTGTAATCGCCCATCTCTTCAAAGGCTTTTGCGCAATCCAAAAGAATTGCAGGATAAATGGTATTTCTGGCAGTTTTACAGATTTCCTGATACTTAGCTTCGTGTTCGTTTTCTTTTATCAGTTCAAGGGCATCCTGCACGAATTTCTTCAATTCTTCATCCCCAAATCGAAGTATACGTTGATAATTAGCATCCTCTTCAAAACTTACCGGCGCGGTGCCAAGACTTTCCCTGCGGGGAATTTTTAAGGAAATCAAAAGTTTACCAAGATAAGCCTCCGCTTTCCTCGGGTCATTGTTTAATACTATCTCCAGACATTCGTCGGCAAAATCCCAGTCCTCGCTCTCTAAGTAGATAAAAGCTCTCTCCACAAGGCCGTCAATGCTTACATTGCCTTTGGTTGTGCCCGCCTTGGCAACAGGGCTTTGTGCACCCAGAATTTTACGGATACCGTGTAACAAATCCTGATGGAAACCAAGCTCTCCCATATTAATGGCCTGCAGATGTGCAAACTCTTCCGGCATCGCATAGGGGTCCATGTCCTTGTATGCGGGAATTAAAGTCTTCTTAGCTCCTTTTTTAATCATACCAAGATAACGGCTCCATTCATTACGAACCCAGACCGCGTTAAAATACTCCGGCTTAGTACCGATGGCAATCATAATCTTGGAAGACTGTAATGCCGCAAATATGTATGGCTCATACGCCACACCAAACTTGTCATCCAAGGTCACACGGGCAAAGAATACCTTATAACCCGCCTCCGTCAATTTATCATAAATATCCGTCGCCAGAACACTGTCCATGGTTCTGCGACCGCGCTCGTCAGTCTCCTTATAACAGATAAAAATATCAAAGGGCTCCTCCGTTTGGGAAATCGCCAGAATTTCCTTCTGAATCTTGTTAATTGCTTCCGCTTCTGCCTTATACACTTCACTCTGGGAGGACTCAGCATATTTTAAAGCCGCTTTATAATTCTGGTCATCAAAAATAGAAGTAACCTGAGTACGGTTAATTGTAGGAATATGCTTTCCGCCTTCCTCTACGTACTCGATACCATACTGACACAGGATAATAGACCAATAGGCTTCCGCATCGGTAGGACATTCATTTAGAATCTCCTCATAGAGCGCCAATGCCTTGTCGAATTCGTTGTTTTTACGATAATGATCCGCGCGGTTATACAGATTCGCAACACGCTCACTGTTAATCTGCGGTACAGTCTGCGTCGTTCCGCAATATTCACAGGTAGTAATTTTATCACCTTCCTGAATGTTTAATGATGCATCACACATTTTACATTTAAAAACCATTCACATTCCCTCCAAATACTATTTTTTCTATGTTTTTATCTTCTGTTTTTATAAAAATTGCAATCTCCACCAATTAATTGAAATTATAACATATTATCAAGCCCTTTAACATTATATTTTGAGAAAAATAGGCCTTTATTTTGTGTACAAAAAAGTAAAATAACCCTTTGATACCCTAAAATAAAAGCCATTCCATATTTCCTATTTTTTAAATATTACACCAGCCAATAAGCAATCTCTAACTTCTTGCATAACCGAATAGCCTCGGCATTCTCCTTTTTACATCTTGCCATTCTTTTATATTCCGGAAATTCCTCTTTCATATATGCAATTGCTGCCTCACATGCTTCATAGGCATAGCCCTTCTTCTGGTATTTGGATGCAATCAGAAATCCAAGTTCAACCCACGCTTCCCGACTCTCCCAAAAAGCTTCCGCTTCTTTTTCTTCCGTACACAACAAACAAGCCTCTTGCCGTTCTTTTTCATCACTGAAATCGACTTCCAAATTCTGAAAACCAACTCTTCCAATGATTTCTTCGGTATCTTTCAGCACTATGAGCCACATGCCAAAACCGAATACTCCGTACACCTTATCGATATAATCTTTAATGTACTCCCTCTCTTCTTCCATGTTTTCAGGCAAATCTTCCATATACTTCACAACACTTTTGTCCTCATAAAGGGCATACAGTGCCTCTGTATCTTCCGCCGTCATCTCCCTTATCACCAAACGTTTCGTCTCACAAATGGTCCATGGGATTCGTTTCTCCCGTTGATAGACTTTGGTATAATATGCAGCATCCGCATCCTCGAAGCCCTCAATGTAAAAGCGACAACCATGAAAATGCTCTGCTTTGTTGTCTTCATGAAAATAAATTAAAACTGCCACTCCTGCAGTCTTTGCCATCAGCGCTTTGCCTGCATCATCCGTAATGTATAATATGTCCTGCCGGGCAAGGGAATCGTCTGGCCCGACATTCTGCATAGCCTTTTCGTGCTCTCCGACATCCTGCTCTTTTATAATACACGGAATTCCGGTACGGTTTATTTGCTTGCAAATATTCTCGGCATCTTCTGCATATGTAAAATCCAATATGATTTTTTCCGGCTTTTTGTCTTTTATCACTTTTATCCCTCCGCGGAGTATGATAAAATCATTGTAACATATTTCAGAAAGGAATTATACAAAATGGCACAGAATCCTATTGTAACAATTACTATGGCAGACGATTCCGTAATTAAGGCTGAACTTTATCCTGAAATTGCACCGGAATCCGTTAACAATTTTATTTCTTTGATTAACAAAAAGTTCTATGACGGACTTACTTTCCACAGAGTCATCTATGGTTTCATGATTCAGGGCGGATGTCCTTTAGGAAATGGTACAGGCGGCCCCGGCTATCATATTAAGGGTGAATTCTCACAGAATGGTTTTGAAAATAATTTGAAACATACTCCCGGCGTACTTTCCATGGCACGCTCCATGTTCCCTGATTCTGCGGGAAGCCAGTTCTTCTTAATGCATAAGGATGCTCCTCACTTGGATGGTGCATATGCAGCATTTGGTAAGGTTATTGAAGGTATGGAAGTTGTAAATGCAATCGCAGAAGTGGATACCGATTATTCAGACAAGCCTTTAACACCTCAGGTAATGAAGAGTGTTACCGTTGATACTTTTGGAGTTGAGTATCCCGAACCGAAACACTGCTAACAGAAATACGAATGAGCATCCTGTTTTAGGATGCTCATTCATATTTCATTCACATTTATTTTACAGAATATTGATTTACATAACATTGTTTTGCAAAAATTGTTCTCTATACTTACAATCAGATAACAAGAAATTTACGTATAGATAACAAACAACTCCTTTAACTTTTTCAAAAATGAATGCCCGGTGACTTTCGTCACCGGGCATCCTCCTTTTATAAGGTCATATTCAATATTTCTTAAGCCTTGCCTACAGAACCGAATAATTCCATTTTTTCCTTAACAGTAGCCTTGATAGCTTCTGCACCGGGAGCAAGTAACTTACGAGGGTCAAATCCCTTACCTTCTAAGTCCTTACCAGCTTCAATGTACTTACGTGTAGCATCAGCGTATGCTAACTGGCATTCTGTATTAACGTTAATCTTAGATACACCAAGGTCGATTGCCTTCTTAATCATATCAGCGGGGATACCTGTACCACCGTGAAGAACGAGAGGCATATCACCTGTTAACTGCTGGATAGCATCAAGAGTTTCGAAGCTTAATCCCTTCCAGTTTGCAGGATATTTTCCGTGGATGTTACCGATACCTGCTGCAAGGAAGTCGATACCAAGGTCAGCGATCATCTTACATTCGTTAGGATCTGCACATTCACCAGCACCTACAACACCGTCTTCTTCACCACCGATTGAACCAACTTCAGCTTCAAGAGAGATTCCCTTAGCTGCACAGTCAGCAACCAACTGCTTTGTCTTAGCGATGTTTTCTTCGATAGGATAGTGTGAACCATCGTACATAACTGATGAGAAACCAGCTTCGATACACTTGTAGCAGTGTTCGAAACTACCATGGTCAAGGTGAAGAGCTACGGGAACTGTGATTCCTAATTCTTCAATCATACCGTTAACCATACCTACAACAGTCTTGTAACCTGTCATGTACTTACCTGCACCCTCAGATACACCAAGGATAACGGGTGACTGGCATTCCTGTGCTGTTAAAAGGATAGACTTTGTCCACTCTAAGTTGTTGATGTTGAACTGTCCTACAGCATAGTGACCAGCTTTTGCTTTCTGAAGCATTTCTTTTGCTGAAACTAACATTTTATTTACCTCCGATTGTTAATTTTAATACGTAACGGGACAATTATATCCTATTTTATGCCAAAATTCAAGGGGGCAAGGGCATTTCAGTCGCTTATATCTCTTTCTTTCCACTGTTAATCACACCAAAAATCGATCCGATTCCAAGTCCGAGAAATAAAAGCGCACCCACAAAACAAAAAATCGTGAAAATGATGCCAAAAATTCCTACTAAGGGAAGCATCAATAATCCAAGACTTACAAATATACCGATTATACCCATTACAAAGAGGATAAACGATAGTACAAATGAAACAATCATCACAACCATCCATACGATTTTAGCAGTGTTGGTTTCCTTAGCTGTACTTGCACCTTCACTGGTTTCTACAGGCACAATTTCAGCGGTTTCAATGCCGGATGTTTCATCTTGTGCTACACTTTCATTTGTTAACTGCTCTACCGGCTGTTCCACAGTAGCTTCTGCCACATTTATCATTTCCTGTCCGTCCATTTTATCCTCCTTTTACACTATATAACTATATTCCCACAACAAGAGTGCACCTATGCGTCACCCTACTCTTTCCAACTGAGTCTGTGCAACTCGCCTTCCATCTGCATCTGGGCAAAATTGTTCTGTCGCAAGGCTTCATACAACACAATACTCACCGAATTCGACAAATTCAATGATCTGATTTTCTCAAGCATAGGAATACGAATACAGGTATCCTCATAATCCACCAGGATTTCTTCCGGGATTCCGGCACTTTCCTTACCGAACATAATATAATCATCAGGACCGTACTCCACATCCGTATAGCAATGATGAGCCTTGGTGGTGGCCATATAAATCTTTGCATTCGGATTCTTCTCTAGGAACTCCTCGAAGTTAATATATCTTCTTACATCCAGATGCTCCCAGTAATCCATACCCGCACGCTTGATTTCCTTCTCATTTAAGCGAAATCCCAGGGGTTCAATCAAATGAAGCACCGTATTGGTTGCCACACAGGTTCTTCCGATATTTCCGGTATTTCCTGCAATTTCGGGCTGATATAAAACGATATGCATCTTTTTTCCTCCGTCAAAAACAGCACTTTTATCCCTCGGACAAAAGTGCCGCTTATCTTTTTATTTACTCTGCTCTTCTCGTAATCTTGCAATGAATCTCTTCATTCGATTCAAAGCAACCTTCAAATCATCGATAGAATATGCATAAGAAATTCGAAGAAATCCTTCGCCACAGTCACCGAAAGCCGTACCGGGTACAACCGCAACCTTCTCTTCCTCAAGGAAACGCATTGCAAATTCTTCACTGGTCATACCGAATTCCTTAATACAAGGGAACACATAAAATGCGCCATACGGCTCGAAACATTCCAATCCCATCTCTCTGAACTGGTACATCAAAAATCTGCGACGCTGATTGTAAGATTCACGCATTTCTGCCACATCACCGTCACCATGTTTTAACGCCTCCACTGCAGCATACTGGCTGGTTGTGGGCGCACACATAATTGCAAACTGATGAAGTTTGGTCATCTGTTTCATAATGATCTCAGGACCGCAGGCATAACCCAAACGCCAGCCTGTCATGGCATATGCCTTGGAGAAACCGTTAATCATAATGGTTCTCTCACGCATGCCGGGCAGGGTTGCGATGGATACATGGGCCTCATTGTAACTTAATTCCGAATAAATTTCATCGGAAATTACATAGAGATCATGCTTAAGAATCACTTCCGCAATCGCCTCTAAGTCCTTCTTCTCCATAATGGCTCCCGTAGGGTTGTTGGGGAACGCAAGGATCAAAATCTTGGTTTTATCCGTAATGGCAGCTTCCAATTCTTCTGCTGTCAGACGGAACTCATTCTCATGCTTTAAATTAATGATTACAGGCACTGCATCAGCCATAACCGCACAGGGCTCGTAAGATACGTAGCAAGGCTGGGGAATGATTACCTCATCTCCCGGATTTACCATACAACGAAGGGCAACATCAATCGCCTCGGAACCGCCTACGGTTACAAGAATTTCGTTGATGGGATCGTACTTGATTCCCTGCTTACGCATTATGTAATTACTGATTTCACATCTTAATTCTTTTAAACCTGCATTGGAGGTATAAAAGGTTTTTCCCTTTTCAAGGGAATAGATACCCTCATCACGAATGTGCCAGGGTGTATCAAAATCGGGCTCGCCAACACCTAAGGAAATTGCATCCGGCATTTCACTTACGATGTCGAAAAACTTACGGATGCCCGAAGGTTTTACATCGACAATTTTGTCTGAAAGCGGATTTCTCATGGTGTCATTTTTAACCTTTCATCGTTATTTGCCATAATGGTGCCATGGTCTTTGTATTTCTTTAAAATAAAATGTGTTGCGGTACTTAAAACGCTGTCCAAGGTAGAAAGCTTATCGGATACAAAGCTTGATACTTCCTTCAATGACTTACCTTCCAAAGTAATTAAAATATCATATGCTCCTGATAAAAGATATACCGCATTTACTTCGGGATAGTTGTAAATTCTCTCTGCAATATGGTCAAAGCCCTGTCCTCTCTGAGGAGTTACGCGCACTTCAATCAATGCACTTACCTTCTCAACGGAAGTCTTTTCCCAGTCAATCAATGTATGGTATCCGCAGATAATCTTCTCTTCTTCCATTCTTGCGATTTCATTCATCAAATCCACTTCGCTCATTCCAAGCATAATGGCAAGCTCTTTTAAATCAATTCTGCTGTTTTTTTCGATCATTTTTAAAATCTGTTCACGCATATATTTCTCCAATCCAAGGTCTACGCCTTTATTCTATTATCAATTTATTATCTTTATCATAATAATTTTCCTGTTTCCATGCAAATAAAATCATTACAATACCTTATATAATTCATCCGGCTTAGGTGCCTCAAGAAAACGTTTCTCACCTTCATTCAGCACTGCCTTGTCGTTATTGTCTGTTGTTTTACCGATTACCACTGCAGGAATTCCGGCTTCTTCAATCGCCTTCGCACAGTCGTAACCGTTCTCGGCGACAATTAACATAGAGCCGGATGAAATCAGGCAATAGGGATTTAAGTCAAAAAACTCGCAAACCTCTACTGTCTCCTGACGAATGGGAATCTTCTTTAAATCTACTTCCACACCAACACCTGCACTCTGTGCCAGTTCCCACAACGCTCCGAATACTCCGCCTTCGGTAATATCATGCATTGCTACAGCTCCATTTGCCACCGCAATTCTTGCCTCCGGCAATACGGATAAAAATTGGTCAAAGTTCTTGGCCTCTTCCACCAACGGTCTCGGGTATCTGGTTAAAAGTTCCTCGTATCTTTCTTTAGCAAGAATGGATGTACCCTCCAAACCAACCCACTTGGTCACGATGATATCCATTCCGGGCCGGGCATTGCTTGTAGGTGTAAGACACCCCTTCTTTGCTTTACCGATACCGGTTACCGTAAGCACGGGGCGGGTCACCGCCGTGGTAAGCTCAGTATGACCTCCCAAAGGCTGTATACCCAGAGAATCACAGGTTTCCTTATACTGCTCCATTATGATTTTCAACCGGGATTCCTTGTAATTCTCCGGTAAAAGCGCCGTACACAATAACCCAATGGGTTCCGCGCCTTCTGCCGCCAAATCATTGACCGCCACCTGCACTGCCAACCGTCCGATATCCGTTGCAGTACCTGTAATGGGGTCTGTTGTGGTTACAAAAACCTCATCTTCTTTTAATTCCAAAACGGCGCAGTCCTCCCCTAGGGCCGCGCCGATTAAAACTTCTTCTCTTGTATTTTTAATTCCTTTGAGAATGGTTCGCTTTAACACATTCTCGGATACTTTACCAATTTTCATTGTTTGCGTTCAACCTCCGCAATCCGAATTCGGTTCGGTACTGCTCGCATGGTTTCTAAAATAGCTTTTATTGGGGTGCGGCCGCATTGATTTCTGCAATTTCCTGCGCATAAAGCACTGCTGCAACGCCCTTTACATGCTCTATATTATTGGTGCTGCAAGCCGCCAGAATCTCTGCCTGTCTCTGAGGATTGGCTGTTGCCACACCCACTACCGCAGTCCTCGGCGACATGGAGTAAGAACTTGAATTCACCTGTTCTCTGGATACTTCCACACCATCCTCATAAACTACTTTCCAAAGCTGAGCCTTATAACCCACGTGGGCAGACTGCACCTTAACATAGCCTACACCCTGACTTGCATCAGCAATAATCTTCTCATAATCAGGCTGAATTACCTGTAAAATAACATTTTCGTATGCAATGGTACGATTTGCATCTCTTGTCTCCACACCATAAATGTTAAAAGTAATTTTTTTATCATCTCCGGTAATACCCTCAATGTAAATAGGATAATCCGTATTATTCACAAAACGGAAATCCTTACCGGCAGATTCTGAAATCGCCGCATCTCCGGATACCTGGGTATAAGTTACAATCATGGAATGATTATGACGCTCCGTTACTTCCAACTCAGCCATAAGAACCGCATTATAAAGCGTCGTGGATACCTGGCAGATACCGCCGCCCATACTGTCAACCACCATACCGCTAAGGTAAGAACCTGCCATATAATAGCCGTTATCATAGGTAAAAGGTTTTACATTATCATAAAAGGAGAATTCTTCTCCCGGATAAATGACTGAACCGTTAATCAATGCCGCACCATTGGCAACATTGGCACTTCTTGATGAACCGGATGAGGAATAGCTTGTGGTAAAAGAACCAAGCAAATCCTTGACTGCTCGCAAATCTTCCGCAGTTCCGACAGGCTCCTCTACTTTGGCAACCAAATCAATGACAACACCATCTTCCGTCATATTATCAGAAGACGCGAGAGCAGTTTTAATCGCTTCCACAGAAGCCTCTTCATCTACAACAGCACCAACAACTTCATCGTAAATAACAAACTCGCCGTTTACTCTTTCCATGGTAGCATTTTGTGCATGCTGGTCAAATTCCAGACACTTTTCCTGAATAATCTGAGATACCAAAGCATCGTCAAAGCTGTATTCCAGTTTATATACTACGCCATTTGTTTCCAAATCTTTAATTTCTTTATACTTTGCAATGGGATTTCCTGTGGTTCCAAGAGAAAGAGCCTCTTCCACAATCTCTGTGTTGCTCCACTCCATTCCAAAATCACCGGCAGTCACCTCTACTTCATTCCCTTGTGCCGCGCGAAGAACAACCGTCATAGCCTGCATCTTGGCAAGATAATCCTCAACCGCACTCTGCACTTCTTCCGCAGTCATTCCGGATACATCGATATCTTCAATATACACACCGGTTTTCATCTGCGCGGTTTCCTCTGCACTGACCATAAGCGAACTTGCACAAACCACAAATGCTGCCAAAAATGTAATTGTCGCGAACTTAATAATTTTTTTCATAATTCCCTTTCTGATTCGCTAATACCCCGGACCTCTATTTTACCCATTTTTATTGAAAAACAGCATATTTTATTTTATACTGATTCTATGTAGGGTGTGTTATATCTTACGCCTCTTATTCTTATAATGCGTATGCCAATACAGGCACAATCATCGCAATAACCAATAGAATAATAATAACGGAAGATATGATTTTTTTCGCTTTTTTACTGTGAAGATTCATCATAATGTAACCCTCCTTATATATCTGAATATCTCCTTTGGAGGTTATGGTTTTTAAACCCACTCCCCCACGCTAATCGTCATACTGAAAGGATATTATATATGAAGTTTCCTATTTTTGCAAGTGTAATCGTATTCTGCATCTGGCTGGCATACGAAATACACAAACATAATAAAATAGACAAAAAAATATTGGACAGCTTCTGGGACAAAGAAAACAAAGCCAATAATACCAGAGCCAAATCTCTGGACGGACTGAATTACATTGAAATCCCCGAAGAAATTTACGCAGCCCTACCCATTCCGGTACCCGACGAACTGGACGACTGTTCCAAAATGTTACAACATTTAAAAGAAAATAAAATTGTGAACCTGTCCCATATTTCCAACACCGACCTGAAATTAAAATACGGTGCTTCCAATCTGGATATTTTATCGGAATATGACCAAAATTACATTACCCTTCTTCGTGTTTTGCAAACATTAAGTGATTATCATTACGAAAAAGGGAATATTGAACTCACCCGCACCCTTCTGGAATTTGCCGTAAAAGTTCAAAGCGATAACATCAGCACTTATAAAATGCTTGCCAAAATCTACTGCGATGCCGGCGAAGGCTCCAAGCTTGACTACTTAATCAGTTCTGCAAGCCTTTTACCCGGACTGACCAGAGAACCTATTTTGCGCTTTTTGAAGTCTTTGCGAATTGAGGACACAGATCCTGAAGAAAGCATTCTTGACATTTTGGATTAGGTGCCTTGCAAATGGTACGCCCCAGCTGAATAATATGAATATTGTAGAGAATCCAATGATCCCTCGGAAGTTTTTTCATCAAATCGAATTCAACTTTCGTGGGATCTTCTTCTTTGGTGATGCCCAACTTCTTACTGATTCTTTTTACGTGAGTATCCACCACCACACTGGGCTCGTTAAAAATATTGCCGCGAATCACATTGGCAGTCTTCCTTCCCACACCCGGCAGGGCCGTTAATTCTTCAAGACTTGAAGGTACTTCGCCGCCATGCAACTCCATCAGGCGCTGACAGCAGCCAATAATATTTACCGCCTTATTATGATAAAAGCCGGTGGAATGGATATCTTTCTCAAGCTCTTTTACTTCCGCATTGGCAAAAGCCTCCACGCCGGGATACTTTTGAAACAAATCCTTGGTTACAATATTCACCCTCGCATCGGTGCACTGGGCGCTGAGAATCGTGGCAATAAGAAGCTGCCAGGCATTCTCATGATTTAAGTAGCATCTGTATTCGGTACCGTATTCTCTATCCAGGCGGTCGAGAATCGCCTGAATTCGTTCTTTTTGTGTCATACTCTTCCTTTCATTTATCCCTAAGTTTATCTGATTTTCGGTGGGGTAATATATCCTTTAATATTTGCAAAACGATTCCTTGCGGGCACGCTCCCGCTACGTGTCGCACACAGCGGTACATAGAGTTCCACAGTACGGAACTCAAGTACCGGTGGCTCCCCAGTACCCGCTATCGGAAAACGTTTTTGCAAATATTTTCATTCACATTGCATAATCTCAAAAATCCGACAAACTCCTTCTTAAAATTCCATATATAAAATATTTCTATAAATAATCACTCATTCAGCCGTTAGTTTTTCGCATCCTCTATAATGGTAACCCCCGCATCATTCGTAACCGGGTTACGCTTCTGATAGTCAAAGAATACTGCGCCGATATACCCGGAACTGGCAGTTCCGTCCCAGGCTTCCATATCCCACACAGGATAACGGAAGTATTCAAGGTGTGTTAAATGCATCATTTGTTTAGCGGTGTAATCGGCATAATCCTTCAATAGGCACGGCTCTTCTGCTTCTTTTTTATAAAAGTTCCAAACCCGGTCTTCCTGCAATTTGCGGTCCGGTAAAAAGGCAGGACGGCTTTTTAATTTCTCGCGAAGATACAAATCATAAGTCAGCAGTTCCCTATAAATTTCCTTATTATCCCGGTCATGCTCACAAGCAAATTCCAACAATACTTCATAGCGATAACTCCGGCCGGGCGCCTGCACAAAGAATCCTCGTTTCTCGTAAAAATCCGCCAAGGCTTCATACAAGGCAAAAGGCATCTCAAACCGCTTTTCAAGAAAAGCAATCGTATTCACAAACTGACCACTATTGTGGTAGAGCTCCAGCATCTCTTCCACGCGTTTTAATCCTATCACATCTTCATAGGAAATCCAATTGGTAGATAATACCTCATAGGGCGGATTGCTCTCATAAACAATGCCGTAGTCCGAGGTCTTTTCTCCGATATAAGAGCCGGACAACACTTTTAGAAAACCAAGCTGTAAATCGTCGGGCTTCATTGCGTAAACTTCGTTGAACGAGTTGATAAAAGACACCTTATCCTCAAAGGGCAGTCCCACTATCAAATCCAGGTGTAAATGAATATTGCTAAACTCTCGTAACCGCGCCACGTTTTCTTTTAGTTTGTCCATGTTTGTGATTCGGCGTATCTCTCCCAGGGTCCGCGCGTTGGTAGTCTGTACTCCGATTTCCAACTGCACCTGTCCCGGCCTTAATTTAGATAAAAGCTTCAATTCATCATCATTTAAAATATCTGCCGCAATCTCAAAATGGAAATTGGTCATTCCATTGTCGTGCTCATATATATACTGCCAGATTTCCATGGCGTGACTGTGTTTACAGTTAAAGGTACGGTCGATGAATTTTACCTGGGGCACCCGGTTCTCCAAAAAGAACTCCAGCTCTTTTTTTATCATGTCCATAGGACGGAAGCGAACCGTTTTATCAATGGAAGACAGACAATAAGAGCATCGGAACGGACAACCACGGGAAGTCTCATAATAGACGATGCGATTCCTAAATTCCTCTTTCAGAATGTCTCCTTCAGCGTACCAGAAAGGAATGTCCGCAAGGTCAAGAACCTGCGGTGTCCCGGTGTTAAAATCACGGGTTACAAGGCCGGGAATTGCCTGCAATTCCGCGTCAATGCTCTTTATTCCGTTAATGCCTGCTCTTTCGACATTCTGAGAATTTTGACTGTCTGTTAAATTATGATAGCACTCTGCCAATTTATAAAAAGTATATTCGCCTTCTCCTGACATAATGCCTGTCACCTGTGGAAATTCCGCCAATACTTCCTCTGCACGGTAACTTACTTCAGGACCACCAAGCCAAATGGGCACACCGGGCATTAACTTCGCCAAGTCAGGCAAAAGTGCAGAAACCGTCGCCCAATTCCAGATGTAACAGGAAAGCGCAATCACATCAGGCTTGCGCAGATAAATATCCTTACGAATGTCTTCCACTCGCTGATTGATGGTATACTCTGCTATTTCAATATTCTTTTTATATTCTCCGGCACAAGCCCGAAGACTGTAAATAGCCGGATTGGAATGTATGTATTTGGCATTGATGCCGATGAGTAGAATCTTCATGCTTACTCCTGTAATTTTTATTCTATAATAATATTTTGCATAATCCTGCTTACTTACCTTTGATCTCGATGCGGTCTAAAATTCCCTGCGCGCCCACATTTCGGTGGGTCAGATACATTCTGCAGACATCACTTACAAAGTCCTTGTCCACTTTAAGCTTGGACGCAATTTTGTCAATGCTTGCGCCCTTATCTATAAGATGCATAATCTTCTTCACGGTAGCATAAAGTTCGGCGTTCTTTTGAGTGCTCTCGGCTTGTAATGCCTCAGAACTCTCCAACACTGCCGTTTTTGCATGCCCGTAAAAAATCCGCTCTGGCTTCATTGCAAGAATACGTTTCCAACTCTTCTGCACATCAGGTTCTTCGTGGGCCTCCAACTCATATAAAGGGTACAAATCTCCCACGAAAACATCGCCGGAATCCAGCACCAAAGAAATACTGTCATCACTGTGTCCCGGGGTGGGAATAATACTTCCCTCAATACTCAACTCGTGCAGAAAATCCCTACTTTGGGCAAAGGTAACAAGCCTTGTCTTTTCGTCGTTCACCGGCACATAATCAAATCTTTTATCGCGCTTAAAAATATGGTCAGAAGAATGCACATAATCGCTCTGGTTCTCCATCACAATCACGGTCACACCCTGCTTTGCAAGCTCTCCTGCAAGCCCCATATGATCCGGATGAAAATGAGAAATCAGCAAATATTGTATATCCTGTAAACAAATGCCCTGCTCGCCCAGGGCTTTGCACATCTTTGTAAAAGTGCCCGCCCAGCCGGTATCGAACATTAACAGTCCATTCTTACCTGAAATAATATATGTATTTGTATTGTCATAATGTAATTCATGAATCATAGCACAATTTTACCGTAAATGTAGTGTCATAATTTATAGCTTTTATTCTTTATATAATAATACATTTCGGGGTTAACAAACAACCTCTTTTATCCGATATATATCGTAACAAGGAAGTTTTAATTTATCGCACGGAAGCAGGATAAATCTTTTCATATGTTTTATTTTCGTGCCACTTGTTTCCTTTTACAAGTGGTTGTATTTTTTCATCGGACCCGAATCCGAATTTGGGTGGCATACTTTTATCCCTGCTTCAGAAAGGATTATTTTATGAAAATTGAGCAGGTGCGGTCTGCCTATAGCTATCAAATTAAATCATATAACGAACAGATTCACCAGTTGACGGAGAAGAAACAGAAGCTGGACGAACAGATCAAAAAAGATCCAAACGGCCAGGCTCTCTGGGGCGAGGAAGCCGCCACTTTGGAATTGACCATCAACAAGCTGGATGAAAAAAATTCCCAGTACAAGGACTATATGGAAAAGGTGATGGAACAACATACCGCTATTGCCAATCTGGAAGTTGCCAAGCAACAGGGCGATGCAATGTCCGAAGGTATGGAAGATATGGGTAAAATTATGGAAGTAGCCCGCCGCATTATGCGAGGCGACATTGTTCCCCCTTCCGACGAACGCAAACTGATGGAATTCGATGATGAACTGTATCAGGCCGCCAAAAACATTGGCAGAATGAGACAGCGATTAGAGGAACAGAAGGAACACGAATCTCTTTGGGAAGATGAAGAACCCAAGGAATACCCGGATCCCATGGAAGTAGCCGATAACTCGGAAGCTTTTGGCTCAGGTCCGGAAATTGTATCCGTAGAGGAAACAATGGCATCGGTTGAGGTGCCCACTGAATAAGCATTCTGTTTGATTAATATAAATTAAGAGTTCTTGCCGGAACTCTTCGCGCGCGAGCGGTATTGCGTAGCAATAAACTACATTTCCGCGAGCTGCGCATCTTATTTTAGCTTCATAGGAATTTTCTATGAAGCAAAAAGACTGTGGCATTTAAGCAGCTGAGGGCTTAATGCTACAGTCTTTTTAATATGAATTTGATTTTATTTCACTACCATTGTACTATCTCCATGGATCATATGGGTCCTCACCTAAATCACGAAGTTTTTCATGCTCATCAGGATCTAATTTTTCCCACCATTCATCATACAATTCACGGGTATAGTCATCACCTCTGGGGCGGTCCGATAAATGAGTCACTTTGCTTTCATATATTTTATCTGCAAGTGTTTCGTGAACAGAGGAATTTGATATTGATTTAAATCCCTGAACAGATTTATTTTTTCTTATAACAGCATCCTCAGCGAACAATTCCGGATGGCAATCAGGACAGATTCTCGGTTTGAATTCAGTGGGCATATATGTATTCTTACATTTGGTACATCTGAATCCATAGCGTCTCTCATATTTACAATGAGGACAATCAAGTGTATAACTTTTTGCTTCTGGCTTCCACGCTTTTTTACATGCGGTACAAATAAGTATTATTTCACATTCTTGCTCTGCGGTAATGTCATATCTAAAATAGTTCATTTAAATTCCCTCTATCTGGTTTTATTTATCAGAATCTTTTGCATAGATAGTCTCAAAATCTTTATAACCTCTTTTTCTTCATCTATTCAACTATTTTTAATAACAAAATTCATATCTATCTGCAATCTCACGTAATTTTATTATTATTCTTATCATCTTTTCAATATACTCATCCCATTTATCTATATTCTCAACTTGAGCAGGCATTTCAATTCTTATTTGAGAATAATCTTTCTCCATACGCAAATTCATCTTATCATACCTTCCAAGTTGCATTTCTCTCTCTATTTCATTAAAATCACGTTGTATTGATTCAAAATATATTTCCTTATTTTGTTTAAAATGGATTTCAATTTTTATATTAGATTTACGAAATGGAATATTCATATTATATGATTTACCCCAACTCATGCTTATACAATCCGTTCTCTTTGCTCTTGATATAGTAAATCCGTATCCATCTGGAAATTTCTCAGTAAATTCATCCCAAAATTTTTCATTTAAATTAGCATTTTGAGGCAAGTTAATCTCGCTATTCTTTTTTATGCAATCAGAAAGCTTAGCTTCTCTAAGACAAATTGTTGGTTTTTCAGTTAGATATGTATGTTCATCTGGGGACACCAATAATATCCAAAATTTAAATGCTTTGGAAGAATATTGTGCTAAAGAATTCAAAAATTCCACCGCTCTAAAATGTTCTTCATCTATATCCTCCGTAATCCATACAATGGATGAAACATTATGCCATGCTGCATATGTAATTATTTCCCCCAAATGAACATGATTACTTAAAAAATATTGATTTTCAATTATAATCTTTTCATTATTTTCATCAATTGCCAAGATATCAACCGGATATTTTCCTTTTCCGTATTCACTTGATTCCTTTTCTTCGTCACTGGCATATACAATATTTTTATTAATTATTTCGCCAACATAATTTATATTATTTCTCAACCATTTTGTAAACCATCTTTCTTCCGCCCACATTGGAACTTGATTCATTCTAATTCTTGTCATCTTACTTTATCCTCCTATAGCTCAATTATATATTAATGCCAATTTTAAAAATCAATTTTATAAATACTGTTCATATATTAATTATATCATTGTCGCTCTTTAGACACAATCTTCGCGCCGTATATATGTCACCGCCACTCTTCCACAATACAAAGCCTGTTTCTTGGCTCGCCGTTTAGCGCTTCATTCACATTCATGTACTTGTCCGCATATCGTATATCAACTTCCTTTCCATTATCCATTATGAAAATAGCTCTGTCACCCTGCTTATTTGCGTAAATCTCTATTGTCCGACCACCAATTTCACATTTCTCTGTCAATGAATACCTTAATCTGCGGGCAATTCGTCTTGCTCGTGCCATCCGTTCGAGCTGCACCGGTCTTAACTCTGTACCTTCTTCATCACTCGGCAAAGAACCTCCGATAAAATGCTTCAGTTCAAACCATTCCTGAAACTCACTTTGTCCGGCCAAGTAACATATCTTAATTTGATCTTCCTGTATAAGATTATACTTTTTCAGCAATTCCAAACAAATCGGCTCCGGCATAATGATTTCCGCCTCACACGTGTATAAATTTTCATCTTCATAAAAAACAGCGAGGGGTGAGCGGTCATCTCTGTAATATTCTGTATGCAGTTTCATATTATTATTTCCACAAATTCCATTGCATACATAATATTGAAGTTTTCCCGATTCTATATCTATATAGGCACACTCTCCCGTCTGGTCATTTACGAATTCCATTAAAATTCTTGATAGTTTTTGCTCAAGATACCCGGAATGAAAACCTTCCTTTTGGTTTATGTATCTTTTCTCCAACAGTTCCTCATTTACCGCCTTCCAAAGCTGCTCACGCCGATACAAATAACCGTCTTGCTTTAATGTTAGCAGAAGATACTCCAATGCATCCTGCCCGTAATCAACTTTTATCTTTTCGACATCTTCCCTTTCATCTGGCAAATCATAATACTGTGTAAATGGACGATTTAACCACCGCATATCTTGCAACTTGCCATCAATATTTTGCGGTAAGGCAACTTGTATCTTTCGTTCTTTTGATTTTAACATATAATTTTGCGTAGAAATATGTCTACTACCATAACACTCCACATAAACCGGCTTATATTTTCGAATATGCATTAAATACAAATATTCCGGCTTTTCTTTTTCCATTTCCTGCATAAACTCTCCCGCCCAACATTCATATTCACAATCATTCTCAATATACTTTTTTCTGATTACTTTCGTCTGTCTGTATTGATTCTTACACATTGCCACCAAAAAACTTTCATCCCTACATCTTATCCCAAGCTCCGAAATCGGTCGAAATTCATTACTTTCTGCATAAATATCACAGTCTTTCAAAATCTTTGCAAGACAGGACTCTCCTTTATTTTCTGTCATAAAACTATCATTTCTGATAAATTGCTTACTATTTACAAATAATCTTGTCCGCTTCGCTTCCCTATAGCCGTATTTCTCACAACTCATATGTAAGTATTTCTTCTCACTACTAAGGAAATGCTCAAATTCCAACGAAATTTCTTCAAGTGGCTTCTGTAACCATTCTTTAGAGATCACTCTTTCCAACCATACCTTATGATTCATCCACACACTGTTACTTCCGTTGGTTTCATCCTCACAAAACCATTCTCTTGTATAAAAGAAACCATAGTCCTTTAATTCCTGCAATTTTCTTACTAACTCGATGTAGCTAAAGTCTTCTTTTTCCATCGTTTTCCAATTACGCGTTTGTCGAATTCTTGTTAATGCCATCTTTTGCTTATTCTCCTTTTATCAGTTATTATGAAAAATCAGTACTTGATCTAAATCACGATATTTCTTTAGATATTCCGCAATCTCTCCCTCTGCCTTAAGAGTCTCAAGCGGAATTTTTATCTCATCCGCAGGTCCTGCTTCTGAAATCTTTTCCTGACTCCAAGCCACATAAACATCTGCCATCTCTTCTTCCCATATGCGATGCATTCTATCATCGCAACCAAGTTCCGTTTCTTCAAACCACCTGTAATAAATTGCTATTTCCATATACCTCATGGATTCACAATCCCAATACTCGGAACAAAATTCCCCGGCCCATGCAAAGCTTCTCTCTTTTTCACTTATTTCCATACGTCCTTCCTGCACCTGATTAAACCGCTTTTGATACAGCAGTGCAAACAAAGAATCTCCTATTTTTGCTCTAAATTGCTCAAAATTCAATTTATAAAATTTCCCGGGAACGAGAACCATTTCGCACCTGTGCATAATCTCTTCAAAAACAATCGGCATATCTCTTATGTAGATAACCCTGCCTCCTCCGGCACAAGCCGATTCATAGTCGTTATCCATCCACATAATAGTTTGTACCTCATCTTCAAACATTTCTTCCTGAATGAATAGATACTTCTCTTCCTTTGTAATAACATGGCGAAATACAATCCATATCGCTGTTATTTCCTTTTCTTTTATCTGTTTTTCACTCCACTCCTGCGACAAACATAGCAGTTCTCGTTCTTTTTTCATGGTAAGACACGAACCACTTATTGATACCACATCTTCACGATCGTAAAAATATCCCTGCTTTTTCAGTTCTCCCAAATTTTCCACCAAATTAAAAAATGTAAGTGGTTTTAAGTTTCTGCAATTCTTTATTGCTTTTTTTCTAATTAACATTTTGCTCCTCCTTATTTTCTTCATTCATCTTTATTATTTGTCCATCAGGCATTGTAATCTCTTTTAAAGCTGCATCACTCCTCATAATGTAAAATCTCGGATTTATGTTTTTCATATACTTAATGAATTGCCGAATCGTCGGTCTTTCTTCGATTTCTTTGAGGACTCTGTCAACCTGCGCAACATACAAATACTTAAACTTTGTGTTTCGATTTTTCTCTGCAAGTTCATCTTCATAAACGAATTCTTCTACGCGGTATTTGCTCTCTTCACCATCTTTATAACAAATATCTTCAGCCTCCCTATACAAACAGCAACATCTTTCGGTGTGATATTTATCATAAGAAAACGCTTCTTCTCGGATTTCCTGCCAACACCCTGCAATATAATCTATACCGCGATTTTTTAAAATCCCCATCAAATAGGGCGTCTTCCCTTCATAAAATCCCCTCATCCATGGTAGTTTGTCCAGACAATATACCCGGCACCATCTACTACATATTTTTTGAAAAATATCTTTTCTTCTCCCGGCTCGCCTTCGAATCCATAAATATTTCCTCTTTCTGGTTAGAAAATGTTCAAACTCCATACAGATAACAATGAAGTATTTTCCGCATCGTACCCACTCCCCGTTATAGAAATATCCATCCCTTAAAAGTAAATCTAATTTTTTGCATAAATTTTTCATTCTTTTCTCCCCTTGGCTTCTTACTTTATAACCATACGCTCGGAGGTAGCCAAATCCAATATATTCTCAGTAAAACTTTTATGGTTTTTAAATTTTTTATAGGGGGAGGAAGGATATGATATGTGTTTTCAATATGAGACTGATGTGTTTTTAATTTTTTGCAAGTATGTTTTTAATACTTGCTAATATGTTTTTAATCTTTTAAAAGTAGGTTTTTAATATCTCGCAGGCATATTTTTTATAAAAAAAACGGAGAAGCCCTTGATAATGTGACTTCCCCGGTCTGATTTTAGTACTATATTTTATTTTTATATCTTAATGATGAATTTAATCATACTGAAATCTAATTATTTACAATTCAAATTTACACTCCCAATATCCTTTTATCGGCAAGTCCTGATCTGCCTTGGCGGTGCCTACAAATTCCGTAATAATCAGTGTGTAGTTTCCGCTCTCAAACTCATCCAAAGGAAGCTCAACACTTACCTTTCCATCTGTAATCCCAACCGCTTCGGAAGAGATACCTTCCGCAACAACATCACCTTTTGCATCTACAATCTGATACTTTTGTACACCAAAGCCCTCAACATGTGCATAAGGCGCCTTCTCGGCTTTTAAAAGAACAGCGTCCACGACGATACTATCTCCGCTTACCGAAGCACTCACTTCAATCTCTTCTGTTGCCTGCTCATAGGTCGTGCCCACAACGGCGCCATCCCATCTTGTTACATCCGCAAAAAAGCCCTCCAGTTTACCGCTTGCTGCCATAGCTGTAACGCCGCCAAGACCTAAGCATAAAGCAACTGCTGCCGCAACCGTAGCGATACGAGTCCACTTTCTTGTGCTACTTTTTCTTGTTTTTTGTTTATTTGTATCTGTTGCTATTTTTTTCGCCATAAAAGCATTCTCCTTTTCTTCCAATCCCGCATTTCTGCAGTTTTCCAATATACGCTCCTGCATTGCAAGAGGCATCTTAATTTCTTGTATCTCTTCTTTTAAAAGGTTTCTTTCCATCCTACATATACTCCTTTCGATAGACTTCCGCTAACAGTTTACGCCCTTTCTGAAGCCGCATTTTCACAGCTGAGGGAGTCTTGCCAATCATGTGGGCAATATCCGTTATGGGATATTCTTCCACATAATGGAGAATTAACACCAGCCTGAATTTCTCCGGCAGGGTCATAAGGGCATCCAAAATACCACTGTCTTCGCTGTCTGCACTTTTATATTCATAAATGTCCGTATCTTCCGTCAAGGGGTGCTTTGCCCGGAAACGAAGTAAGTCCTTGCACTGATTGCCTGCTACCGTAAGAAGCCACGCCTTTCTATGTTCCTCATCCGTAAAAGCAGGAGATTTACGATAGTATTTTAGCATCACTTCCTGCAGGGCATCTTCTGCATCCGTGCTGTTTCCAAGCATTACGATGCACAATCGAAAAAGCATATTGCCGTAGGTATTCATTACCTGCTCCAAATCATCGGTCGGCCGCACCAATGTCTCTTTCATACTCCCTACCTCCTTTCACCTATAACACGTATGAGGGGCGTGTTTGGTCAATTATATTATAAAAATATTGTAATTACAAAAACACCGCCCAAAACGAGCGGTGCTTTTCTTCCTTCATATACACGAATTATTTTTATCGAAATTTATTATTGCTTACATACAACCTTACAAATTCATCGTCTATGGTCAATCCGGCCTGTTTGTCATAATTGATTACAAACGTTTTCACAGACTCACCATTGCTGTTATAAACATCGCCACTCTGAACGCTGAGCGTTGTTTCGCCTTCATGGGTAATATCTTCTATTTCCAAAATTGCGCTCCCGATATATATAACATCGCCTTTTAAATACTCTTCTTCTGAGTAAAAGCCATCGTCTGATGCCTGTAAACCACGATCTATTACAATGGTTGCCCATGTGTTGGTATCCATATAATGATTTATGTATCTAATCGTAATCACAGACAATCCACCCAATATAACACAGAAAACAGCTGCAATAATAAGTATAATTTTAATTACTTTTTTATTTTTCATATATTAAATTTCCTCCTGATATTTTTTCCTTAAAATCTAGCATTTCTATAAACAAAACACTTCCGAAGGCGAAAAGGTTTCATTTTAAATAAACAATAATACTATGAGTGGCAAGGAATTTATTATTACAGTTGTCCGGACGCCAAAACACCGCCCATACGAGCGGTGTTTTAGCTTTATATTGTTTTTAGGGTTGCTTCGGCACTGGTCTGCCCGGCATTCCATGTTCAAAGTAACGAAACAATGTTCTTATATTTTTTTCATTTACTCCCCAGTCTATAAGTTGTATAGAATTCGAGCACGCTGAATGTATCCGGATATGTGTACCATTGGAGTATCCGGTAAGGGTTACTATAATATTTTCGCCCCACGACTCCAAAGTCATATCCTTTACCAACTTTACTTCCAGACCATTCTGCAAAGGCCGCTCCTCTTTGTACTGCATTTTTAAATCCGTTTTCCCTATCATCCGCAGTTTCTGCGCAAAATATCCCAATTCCACAGGATAAAAAAATTCACTTTTAAAATCTGCGCCCATTGCTGTATTTTCCTTTTTATCATTAGCGTTTGCATTTTTAACGGAATCACTGTTCACCCTTTGAGCACTCGCTTCCATATCTCCAACCGGAGTACTGTTCACCCTTTGCGCACTCGCTTCCATATCTCCAACCGGATCACTGTTCATTATTTTATAGGTCATATATATCATAAAATAAGGACACCAATAATACAATACGGAAACCCACATTGCATGCTCTTTTAATCCATAACTCATCAGAATGTCATAATTGACTCTCCAAATAAAAATACCCAATATAACGGGGCACACCGCTATCATCACATAATATAAAAGGATAGCCAGAAGTTGGATAAAAGGAACAAATGCCATTACACAAATAAAAATTGTCAAAAGAGCAATGCCTCCAACAATCCATAGGTAGACCTCAAACGCCTTATTTCTATCCTTAATCTTAATCCAGTTAAAAATATTAAATTCCCGCTTGGAAAGTTTCAGGCGCACATAAGTCTGTCCAATGGGCACCCATGCCAGCCACGCATGAGGCACACCTGCACGTCTGGCCATCTTGTGGATGGGAATTGCTGTTAACACATACATACCCGCAATCAGCGCCAGTACAATTACACAAAATAAAACAATTAAAATCATCCACACTGCAAGAACTGTCACTCCTGCACCTGCTGCCATCATATCATCCGCTGTCATTGCCTGCTCTGCCGTTCTGAAATATCCGTTCATTGATTGTCCTCCCTTGTTTCAGGCTCTTTTGTCAATAACACTAATCAGTCCGACAAAAAGTTGCAAAAACAATTATAAAATCACTCTTCCAATGCAATCTTTAACCGATTCTCCAATATTTCACAGGTTTCTTCGATATTCCGCTCTCCGTTCAGATAATATTGCACCTCCTCATTTAAGATTGTCATATACTCTTCGTCCATAGGCTCAACATATGCAGAAGATGCAATCATATCCTTCATCCGTGCCGCTTCTTCCTCACTTACACTACTGATTTCCATTACCACACCGTTCATTCCGTAAGAATTAGAACCTACAAGAATCTGATTTCCAAACCGGTCCGTGTAATTTTCAGTGGCTGTAAGACGAATCATCCAGTCTTCCCAAGCACCTTTTAATACCGGCAGTTCCGTTTCTCCAAACCAACGGTTATATATTTCTTCGTCAAAAATATAATCCATAAAAGCATACATGCCTTCCTTATGTTCTGAATAAGATGTAATGCCAAACTCCATCATACTCGGAACCAATACAGGCCCCTCTGCCCCGTAACTGTCGCACACAAATGCATTATCAAAGAGATACTCATAAAAGAAATAGGAATAGGGCATCACGATATCGCCCTGTATGCTGATTGCTCGTCCCTCCATAACTGCTAAACTGCTGTCTGCAGGCGTAGCATTTGTACTGTTTTCTTCTTTTATCACCTCTAAAAGTGTTACAAATTCTTCATCTAAATGCAGTTCACCATTTTCTTCGTCAATAAATCTGTCTCCGGAATAGCGCATCAGTTGCATAAAATTACCCATGGCATCTCCGTCGGCAAACAAAACTTTGCCATCCGCCGTTAAACTGCTATAATCAGACAATCCCTCAAGACCGACGTTTTCCTCTGTCATAAAACCTACCACAGAAAATTCCGGATAAACCGAATAAACAGCACCCGCTTCATTTTGCATATTTTCCCAGATAAAAGGTTCAAAATCATCGGCAGTCATTACGTGTCCGCATTCAAAGTACTCGTTTAAATCCAGCAAAACATCATTCTCGATTAATTCACTTTTATCCATCCCGTATAAAAGAATGGCATCCGCTTCCTGATTTACCGCCACGTCCAAATACAGGGCATTCCACGCATCCTTCGGGTCTTCGTATTTATCACAATACTCAACCAATTCAATATAATATTCATCCGACGTATTGTTAAACGCCAGCACTGTCTGATTTAAATTAGGAGGAATCAAATATCCCGCTATTTGTATGGTTTCTTTTCCTTCACCGGCAGAATAGCTGACCACCTCATCAGATGCCTGAAAGTAATAGTATTCTTCCGCTAAATCAGCTATATTGAAATATTCCACGACATAATTTCCATTGCCGTCCGATACAACCCAATGCACATACTCCCCAACCAATCCCACAGTTTCAAAATCAAGGACTTTGTATCCCTCTCCATCTTTTACACCAATCAAATGAGAGGGTACAATCACATTTCCGTTGTCATCTTTTATGATTTCACTTACGTAGTAGAAATCGTAATCATCATCTCCTGGATAGACAAGGACATTGTCCGGCAATTCCTCCCAAGATAGTTTAAAGGCATAGTCCATAGGCGTTAATCCGTTCTCCGGAAGATACTGATAAAAAGCATCCCTGCCGTCTGCCAGCATACAGGAATTGTCTAAATGAGGATAAATCTTCCACATGTCTTCAGCCACTTCCACCGATACCAGGTTTAATCCATGATCAAACACCAATAATATCTCTTCGTGTTTAAGCAAGGTAGTATAAAAATAATTTTCATCGCAGAAAATCATCTGCGGTCCTTCAAAAACAACACCTTCCGGCAAATCCAGTGCTGTGCCGTCCTTGCTAATCAACTCTTGTGTCTCTATATCATACAGATAGATGATATTACTTATCATATCCATAAGAATTATTTCATTATTTCTGCTGATTGTCCCGCGATATACAGTATCATCCGGCACTTCTCCATCCGTAAGTATCTGTTCCAACTCACCGCTTTCATAATCATAAATATAAAAATCATTATATGAAGTAGTGCCTTCACTTATTGCTCCTATTCTTGCCCAATCGTTTATCAGACACACTTCCCGGTTGGAACCCATAATATCTCTTGTAATATTATCGTCTATGCTTCTTTCCGCATCGATACGACTTGTAACATTGCTATCCGTTGCAGAAAACATGTAGGTACGGGTAAATTGATTGTAATTCTCCGCAGTTTCAAAAGGGTCTTTGGAACAGCCCGCCAAACCCATCATAAAAAATATAATAAAAACCAGATAATATGTCTTCTTCATCACGCACTCTCCACACAAAACGTTTATATAAATTGCGATGAAATGCTTATGAGCAATTTCATATAGTGTACCACTTTATTTGGTGCAGTTATAGCATTATATCTATAGAAAGTCAAGAATTCTTTTTATTGCAATAATGTAATATATCCCGATTTTTTCAAAAAGGCTAATCTGATAATTTCCATAAAAAAACCGACCTCCCATTGTCAGTGGCTACGCTGATTTTGAAGGCCGGTTTCTTTATGTAATAAGTTGTTTATAATTGTATTTTGGTTTTTGCAAAAAATACCAGAGCAATAACCAAAGAAATAATGCTTAAAAATTCCAAAAATGTAACAGGCAAAAGAACAGCCACTGCAGTGCCATCAATGACAAAAATAAAAGTACAAGGCAGAGATAAAACCATGGTAATGATTCCAAGTATGGAACTTATAATTCCCAGTACTTTGCTTGCTTTTTTGCGTTTTTCACGTTGCAAGAAGGAAATAAGGCATGTTATACAATGTGCAATGGCCAAGGCTAAAAGAGGGATAAAAAATATTCCTAATATCATTTGATAAAAAATAATCCAGCCACCTCCATTGGGATCCTGACCGGCAGCAAAAAAAAGATAAATGTTAAAAATAAGCAGGGCCAAAAGAAGAAGACAGGTATAAATAGCCGGTATTCCCAATAAAATATGCGCTGGTTTTAGAGAGTAATTCGTTTTGTTCATAGTTAGTCTCCTTTGTCTTCTAAATCTTCATTATATCAATATAAATAATCCATTTTTCCATAAGAAACAAAAATATGAAAAAGTTTTTCACTCATCATAATTCTCTACCTCAAATCGAATTGTAGCATAAATTACTCTTTTTGTATACTATGCACATAGACAACTCAGTTTCATCACTGTTATCCTTATCTCAGAGGGACAGGAAGATGAATAATTCTATGAGTGACAAGGAACTTGTTATTATCACAATTGATAAGTACATCGATTTACAAAAGATTAAAAAAGCGAAAACACCGCTCATTTGAGCGGTGTTTTGTCTTTCTTTTACGCAGTCTCAATACTGTCTGCCTTCGCCAAACCGTATTTTTCAACGGCAGCTTCACGCATCTTGTATTTCAAAATCTTGCCTGCTGCGTTCATGGGGAAACCGTCAACGATATCCACGTACTTAGGCACTTTGTGCTTTGCCATGTTGGCACGTACATAGTCTTTGATTTCCTGCTCGGTTAAGGTTTCGCCGTCCTTAGGTACAACGCAAGCCATAATTTCTTCACCCAACTGTTCGTCGGGAACACCGATAACCTGAACGTCTTTTACCTTATCGTGAGTATAGATGAATTCTTCGATTTCCTTCGGGTAAATGTTTTCACCACCACGGATAATCATATCTTTCAAACGTCCTGTAATACGGAAGTTTCCTTCAGGTGTCATACAAGCTAAGTCACCGGTATGAAGCCAGCCGTCTTTGTCGATAGCTGCTGCGGTTGCCTGGGGCATCTTATAGTAACCCTTCATGATGTTGTAGCCTCTTGCTACGAATTCACCGTTTTCACCAACGGGCATTTCTTCGCCGGTTTCAGGGTCAACGATTTTACATTCAACACCGGGCAGAGGACCGCCTACAGTACCTACGCGAACTTCCAAAGGATCGTCGGTGGTACTCATGGTACACCCGGGGGAAGCCTCGGTCTGACCGTAAACGATGGTGATTTCCTTCATGTTCATTTTATTTACTACGTCCTGCATAACGGAAATGGGGCAAGGGCTACCTGCCATAATACCGGTACGCATGTAAGAGAAGTCTGTCTTTTCGAAATCCTCATGCTCAAGCATTGCAATGAACATAGTAGGAACACCATGGAAACAGGTAATTCTTTCCTGGTTGATACATGCCAATGCAGGCTTGGTTGAGAAGTAAGGTATGGGTGATAAGGTAACACCATGAGTCATGGACGCTGTCATGGCAAGTACCATACCAAAACAGTGGAACATAGGCACCTGAATCATCATACGGTCTGCCGTAGACAAATCCATTCTGTCACCGATACATTTACCGTTGTTAACTACGTTATAGTGTGTAAGCATAACACCCTTGGGGAAGCCTGTGGTTCCTGAGGTGTACTGCATGTTACATACGTCATGTTTATCAACCAAGGATGCACGACGATATACCTCTTCGATAGGCACGTTATCAGCCAAAGCCAATGCATCGCTCCAGGTTAAGCAACCGGGCTGCTTAGAGGTTACGTTGATTACGTGACGTAAGAAAGGTAATCTCTTACAGTGCAAAGCTTTGCCGGGTACGTTGGTTGCCAATTCAGGGCATAATTCCTGAATAATCTCTGCGTAATTTGAATCTCTGTAACCGTCGATTAAAATCAATGTATGTGTATCTGAGTTACGAAGTAAATATTCTGCTTCATGAATTTTATATGCGGTATTCATGGTAACCAAAACCGCACCAATCTTGGTACAAGCCCAGAAAGCAATGTACCACTGGGGAATATTGGTTGCCCAAACAGCCACGTGAGTACCGGATTTTACACCCAAAGCAATCAAAGAACGTGCAAACTGGTCTACGTCATCGCGGAATTCAGAATAAGTTCTGGTATAATCCAGGGTTGTATAACGGAATGCGTACTGATCGGGGAATTCCTCTACCATACGGTCAAGTACCTGAGGGAAGGTTTTATCAATGATTTCTTCCTTCTTCCATACGTACTGGCCGGTACCTCTTTTATTGCGGTATAAAGACTTACCTACTACTACCGCTTCCTTCTGATACTGGCTCATGTAATTTACAAAATGAGGGAATACAATACCTGCATCTCCCAATTCCTCTAACCACGCAGGAATCCATTCAAAAGAAACATAACCTTCATAGTTAACGGACTGTAACGCTAACATTAACTCATCAATAGGTAAAGTACCTTCGCCCATTAAAGAATATTCAATATTGCCATCAACCACTTCAGAATCCTTGATATGTACATGTTTTACATATGCACCCAAGTTTTGGATGGTCTTTTCAGGCGTTTCGTTTCCGTAACGTACTGTGTGGTGAATATCCCACAATGCAGCAACGTTGTCACGGGCAAATACATTTAAAACATTACGAAGACGCTCAGTATCGGTGTAAGGACCTACGGTCTCAATCAAAATGGAAATGCCGTTGTTGTCCGCTTCACGATAAGTTCTCTTAATACATTCGATTACGGCATCATCTTTTACATCAGTATCTAAGAAATGCTTGCCTGCGCGGATACGGATGCAGGGGCATTTTACGATTTTGGCAATCTTGATATATTCTTCGATTTCTGCCACATTTTCTTCAATTTTGGTTTCATCGGATACGTCACAAGTGGTATCCAAGCAGGGAATAGTTAATTCCATCTGCGCCAGTTTATGTGCGGTTTCTACAATATTTTCACTGTTAAAAGGGCGGTTCTTGCCGGAGAAAACTTCTCTTTTGACATCATGGATTTCGATACCGTCGAACTGTAAATCCTTGGCAGTTACATAAAAGTCTGTCCAGTCAAAATCATCCCAACCATTTGTACTAAATGATAATTTCATGTTCTATCTCCTTTTAAAATTACTGATTTGCGTTCTGCTCTTCGTGAACAATCTTGTTCAATGCATTTACGTATGCGCGGATACTTGCGCCGATGATATCGGTTGAAATACCGTTGCCGGAGTAAACCTTATTGCCCACGCGGATTTTAACAAAAGCAGAACCTACCGCTTCACTACCTTCGGTTACGGACTGAATCTGGAAATCTTCCAAATCGTAGTGGTGACCTACAATCATTTCGATTGCAAGAAGTGCAGCTTCAATTGGGCCGTCTCCTGAGCTTAAGCCCTTCATGGGAGTGCCTTTTTTATCCAAAGTAACCTGTGCAGTGGGAGTGATAATATTACCGCTGTTGATTACGTAATCTACCAACTGATAGGTAGGAGGAACCTGAAGTGCTGCAGTTGCAATGATTGCTTCCAATTCCTTCGCACCAACGGGTTTCTTCGCAGATACTCGCTTGAATTCCTTGAATACCTTCGCATTATCATCATCGGAAAGTTCATAACCTAATTTCTTAACGGCCTTAATCACCGCTGCAATATCAGCCTGAGCTGTTAAGTTCACATCACTGTGAGCGTCATTACCTGTAGTCTCGCCGAACGGAGTCTTTCCGGTCTTCTTATTACTGTCAAGCCATGTCATCTGGCGAACGGCTCTTGCAAGTTCACCCTGGGATACACCGCATCCAACGCCCATTGCATCACCCTTCATGGTAATGGTATGCACTACAGTTTCCAAGGACGGTGTTGCATTACCGATTAAGCTTGCTTTAATCTGGCTTACGCCTGCCTTAGCACCTGCAAAAACGTTGGCATTTGCCACATTCAATTCATCGGAACATGTTGCTGAAATTACTACATTCTCCATTGCCGAAACATTTGCTTTGATCTCTTCTATAAAATTCTTAAATTCTTCAGGGAACATCACTCCTGCGGTATCGCAGATATCAATTGTGGTTGCTCCGTTTTCAATTGCCGCTTCGATCACCTGGCAAAGGAAGGGCATCTCACTTCTGGTAGCATCCTGTGCCGAAAATTCAATGTCAGCACATTTGCTCTTCGCATATGCTACTACTTCTTTTACAGCTTCTAAAACCTTCGCAGGCTTCTTTCCGCAGATGAATTCCATCTGAACCGCTGAAGTCGGTGCACATATGCGGATACGGGGCTTTGCTGCGCTTGAAACAGCATCCCAAGCCTTATCTACTTCTTCTTTGCAGATTCCTGCTCCAACGGATAAAATGCTTTCTTTTATCATAGGTGCGAGAGATTTCACCAATAGTGCATCTGTTTTATCCTTGGCTACGTTAGGCATCTCGATGATATCGATATTTCTCTTTTCGAGTTGCTTAGCAACCTCCATTTTTTCTTTGAAGCTCATGGAAAATTCAGCTTTTTCCGAGCTTTCTCTGATTGTTACGTCTGCAATACTGATTTTCTTCATTTCTTTCTCTCCTTTAAATAATAATCAATTTATAAAATCTATACTAATGAAGAATGTGCTCAGCACATTCTTCTGCGCGCGAGCGGTGTTGCGAAGCAACTAACTTCCTTTCCGCGAGCTGCGCATATAAAAAAGTCCCCAGAATCCTTCCGGATTCTAGGGACGATAAATCAACTTTTACCGCGGTACCACCCATATTACTGTAGATACAGTCGCTCATTACGAATACCATCATATTCGCAGCCCTGATAACGGTGCTTGCCGGAATTCTTTACTTTATCTGTTCGAGAATTCTGCTCCGGAGTGAGACTGCTTTCGTTCTTAAGTATCGGCTCGCATCAACCGCCGACTTTCTGAAACTGCCAAACGACGCATAATTCCTTCATCGCATTTGATTTATTCAACTGCTTTACATAATAAAAAAGTTTTTTTCGATTGTCAATAACTTTTTGCCAAAAAATTGTGAAATTTTGAAAATCAAACTATTGGCTGCCAATATCTATAAACTGAAACCTCAAATTCAAGCTTTATCTTTCCAATATTATAAAGTATGTGGTTTCTGTTACCTTGGCATTGCTGAATTCGTCTTCAATCCACTCTTTCATAATATTATTCTGCTCGCTGTAATTATAGACCGGATTAAGATCAAATTCTTTGTCTATTATCACAACATTCGGTGTTCGTTCAGGATGTTCTTCATAGTATTTCAAAAAGATTTCATTAAAAACAGTGGTTCCCTGCACGGAAGGTGTTGCCAAATTTGCACCCGATACAAGATAATATATATTTTCACAACCAAAGTATAATAAATTATCATCTGCATCTACGTACTGTTCAATAAGGGGAATATTTTCATTGTATTGTGCCGCAAGCTCATCGTCTATCAAAAGCCCTGCTACCGGTCTCTCTTTTACCCAATCCATCTCCATTTTAAGCGTAACCGGTAAGCAACCTGTTACACGTACCAGCAGAAGCTTTGATATCACAAGTCCTCCGATAAAAGCGCATACTACAATGTAGCCTGCCACTTTTACTGCAACCACTTTGTCAAACCTCTCTTTTATAACGTTACCTGCTATAAAAAGAGTAGCCATAACACCGATATATGTCCTTGCAACCGATATTTCCAAAGACATGTTGGTTACCAGCACGGAGGCAATCACACCAACAAATCCCGGCATAATACCAAACCAAAAGTATTGGCTGTTCTTTTTAGCACTTAAGGCAAAACACACCACACCGACAACTGTAGCAAATAAGAATCGAAAATACATGTAAAACTGATTCTTATCATCCAACAGGGAGCCTAAAATATGCTCTCCTACAAATACTCCGAACCAAAGAATTAAAAATATCAAGAAATATTTTAAAACGATTCTTCCAAAGCTTTGTTTCTCCCGGGACTCATTATCATCCGCTTCCTTGGCTTTTTTTTGCTTCATATTGTTAGAAATCTTCTTCACCACAAATTCAATGAACCCGACAATGCCTGTGTCGATAGCCGCCCACATAATAAACGCGGGCAGTTCTTTCAAAAATATCCCCCAATCTTTGCAGTAATGCTTAAAGCGAATCGCTAAAGGTTCTCCATGAGACTCATCCATAAAAATGTTTGAAACATAGCGTAAAAATTCTTCCACGGTCATATATGAACGCAGATAAATCAGAAACAACACGCCGATAAAAAATGTTGTTCCCGTAAAAATCAGAACACTGCGCCATTTTTCTTTAACTTTATTTCCTTTTAATGAAAAAAGTCCAGCCACATACACCGGATATAATAAAATCATGGTGGGATAGGTCATCATCGCCATAAAAAGTGCCGCTCCGGCAAGCACCAGCCAGCCATCGGCTTTGTCCCAACGAACGAACTTCTTTCGCGTTTTCTCTTTTTGCCCTTTCCCCGAGTCTGTTCCTACAGATAAATCACAAGTTTTCTCCTTCCAAGCAAAAAGCGAAAGAAACAAAATACATACAGCCCAATACTGCATTATCTCAAACTCCGGTAAAACCAGCCATTTGGGCAGGAAATTCACATGGGCAAGCATGATGAGTAATGCATAGCTTGTATGGAAGTTTTTCTTTGCCATTTTATAAAACCACCAACCAATCAGGAGATGTATGATACTTCCCACAATTCTTAAATACAGAATAATTCCCGTAGTATTACCGCCTGTAATAAACAAAAACGGCAACATAAAAATCGCACTTCCGAAAGCACTCATCTGATGGGGTTCCCACATTTCGGAAAACATAAGATCTCCCACTGCCAAACGATAGGATTGGGCAACCGCATATGCTTCATCCACATCAAAACCAACAAAACAGGTTTTAACCACACCCAAAATAGTCAATGTCACCAATATGACATTGACTATGATAACCATATATTTCATTATCTTTTCGGATTGCGAAATACTCATACCGATCCTTTCCATAACAGTTCGCAAAAATTAGAAGCATTTCGTAACTGAAGCAAATGCAACATCAAAGTAAATTGCTACAATCAACCACAAGATGATACTTAACAAAACGCATACTCCTGTCCAAATAAAACTACGCTTCATTTGCTTTTTTGTAATATCCGCCTGTTCCTTGTTTACATTTTTTTCTCTTTTATATTTTACAACTTTTATAATGCCAATAATCAAAAAAACAGTCCCGGTGATCGGTAATACAAGCCATGCCAAACCAATCAATGCAACCATTGTAATTAAAATAACGAAGCCCAAACCGCTTTGATTTATCATTTCGATTACCTCCACCTCTTTTTCTACAGTACTATAATAACAGAGAGCGATATGCTTTGCAAATAATAGAGAACACGCTTTGCAAACTTTCTATTATCATGAATTAAAAAAGGATGCGCTTTCGCACATCCTTTTTATTATAATCACTAGTTTGTGATAACCTGCTCTGTTTCTTTGTCGAATACGTGAATCTTTTCAACATCCATAGCAAACTTGATAACGTCGCCGGGTCTTGCAGTAGTTCTTGAATCAACTCTTGCAGTCATAGGGAACATTTCAAGATCGAAGTATAAGTAAACTTCTGCACCGAGTAATTCGTATACCTTAATGGTAGATTCGAATACGCTCATAGGTGAAGTTTCTACGTACATTTCGCTATCATATACGTCTTCAGGACGGATACCGAATGTTACGCTTCTTCCGTCATAGCCGCCTTCGATTAACTTCTTAGACTTAGCGGGAGGAAGAGGAATAGCGTGACCAGCAACCTTAAGGTATGCTGTTTCACCCTGTACTTCTACGATTGCATCAAGGAAGTTCATCTGAGGTGATCCCATGAAACCTGCTACGAACAAGTTCTGAGGCTTGTCATAAAGGTTCTGAGGTGTGTCAACCTGCTGGATAACACCATCCTTCATAACTACGATTCTTGTACCAAGTGTCATAGCTTCTGTCTGGTCATGTGTTACGTAGATGATGGTGGTACCTAATCTCTGATGTAACTTAGCGATTTCGATACGCATCTGTACACGCAACTTAGCATCCAAGTTTGACAAAGGCTCGTCCATAAGGAATACCTTAGGGTTACGAACGATTGCACGACCCATAGCAACACGCTGTCTCTGACCACCTGATAAAGCCTTAGGCTTACGGTCTAACAACGGAGTTAAGTCAAGAATCTTAGCTGCTTCTTTAACCATCTTATCGATTTCGTCCTTCGGTACCTTTCTTAACTTAAGACCGAAAGCCATGTTTTCATATACTGTCATATGAGGATACAAAGCGTAGTTCTGGAATACCATCGCGATATCTCTGTCCTTAGGCTCTACCTCGTTAACAAGTCTTTCACCAATTCTTAATTCACCTGAACTGATGTCTTCAAGACCAGCGATCATACGGAGTGTAGTAGACTTACCACATCCTGAAGGTCCTACGAAGATAATGAATTCCTGATCTGAGATTTCAAGGTTGAAATCCTTAACAGCTTCAAATCCGTTCGGATATACTTTGCAAATGTTTTTTAAGGATAATCCTGCCATTTTATTGCCTCCTGATTGTTTTTCTATGGTTCGCGAAGAACCGCGTCTTTTAAGATTATATAGAAAAACTCGAAAAAAAACCATGCTACAATTACACAAAATTTTTTATAATCATTGTAAAAAATGCTAATAAAATCAAAAAAGTACAAATTCACTGAACAGGTTGCACAATGAATTTGTACTTTGCTATACAAGTTGACCAAATTGTATCACTCTGAATCTTCTTTATCAGACTCCTCTACTTCATCTTCATGCTTTTTTTCCTGAAGAATCTCATCTTTTTCTTCATCAGCTTCTTTATTTTCTTCCGTTCGAGACTCTTTTTCCGCGACTTTTGTTTCGCCCTTAGCTTCATCATCACCAAAGATGGCAAAAATTTTAACCATATTTCTGGCTGTAACATATGCTACCAGCGAAAGTTCCAATATGATAAGTATGGGAACTATTTCCAGCGTAATCAATGCCGGAACCCATACTACAATGTGAAGAAACAGCAAGCCTAATGATTTGGGAAGTTGAGCAATACTGATAAAAAATGCATTTTTAACCGTAGTGAAAACCTTATTCTCGTAGCGCGCCTGAAGCGGGAATGCATATATATAAATAAATGAAAATACGATGGTTACTATTATGATAATTCCCAATAAAGCAAGACGAATTGTCTGATTCATATCAGCGGTGAGATACATGAAATACAAATTAATGCCTACGAATGCTGCACCAACCAGACATATCAGCCAAATCAGCGTGCCTTTTACAAAATTCTTACCAAAAGACTTAAAATAAGACTTAAAAAGATTATTGTCTTTATCCATTACAATTTTAATCATCATGTCATATAATGCTGACATTGCAGCACCTACCGTAATAATAGGTAATGAACAAATGATGGTCAGTACCGCCAATAAAAGCGTATCAAACACGCGGAATAAAAATCTGTTAAACATGCTTTCCGAATCTAATAACCAATTCACCTATCTATCCTCCGTTTTATACAAGTCAGAGTATTTGCGCCTAATACTCCTCCCGCACTTTATCTTTTTTAATTTTATACCTGAAGTACCTGAAGAACTGCCAGATATTTACTGTGCAGAGAATCCACATTCCATGCAATACTGTCGGAGCGTTCCCAGAATTTCTCCTGGGCACTTGCCTTATTGCCCGCAATTACCTTAGCTACTTCTTCTTTCCACTCCGGAACCACAACCGCTTTAATATTGGTACTCTGCAGACCCAGGCAGAACATGGCAAAGTCCAAATACTGCTGCTTCTCTAAATCATTTAAATGCAAATGCTCCAGAATTTCCTCCACTTCCGGCATATACTGCTCATATCTTAGGTTTTCAAATATTTTCTCTTCTGCGCAAACATTGTTCAACAAATCAAAAACTTCCTGAGAATATTTGGTTCCCACCTGTTTCTTGAACATATGGCTGTCGAAATTCTGTCCCATGGCGTGATGATATACATCAGCCGCTTCAGCCAAACTTAACGCATCGGTTTCAAATCCCCACATATAATCTCTTTTGGGAATTTTATTATAACCCACCCTATGGAAGAGAAGCATTTTAGCCTTGCTCTCCATAGGCGGAAAATATTCGCTCAACAAAAGGAATCCAAAGACACTATGAGCCCTGTACTTGTTAAACTCGTAATTCAACATATTGTCCATATTGTCGGTTTTGTAAACACCAACATCGTGAAGAGCAGCTAAAACAAAGAAGTCTGCCAGCACCGCAGGATCATATTTACCTGTATGTTTTAACATCTTATACATTATGTACGCAGTTCTGATTCCGTGGTCGATGGGACGCTGGTCTAAAGATCTTAAACTGTCACAAATTGCATAAAATACATCTTTCCCTTTTAAATTCTCCATATGTAACTCTCCCTATTGCTATTTTCCCTTTTATCAAGTCCCCTAAAATAAATCCTTACGCATGGATGTAACACGCATACCCGCTTCTACCCGCTCAGGTCCTAAATCATAAAAACCTGTCTTATGATAAAATTCTACCGCATATGGCGAAGATTTAACAGTACAAAATGAAATATTTTTTTCACGAAGATAATCGCACAAAACTTCCATCAGTGCACGCCCCACACCCTGTCTGTGATACTTCTCATCCACAAATAAAAGTGAGATAAATCTGCCGCTCCGTAAGGAAATCAGACCTATAACCTGATTTCCGTCCAGAGCAACCCATAAATGATATTCATGAATCATAAACATTTTTCGAAGTGCATTGTCCGATATAAAATCCAGAAAATTCTTCACTCCCTCCGGAGAATACTCATGAGCCTCAAACCGCTGAAACGTTCTCCACGCCAATGCCATGGCATCTTCCCACTCATCCAGCTTCGCCTCTCGCACTTCGTATTGAAAATTATCCTTCATAAAAACTCCAATATTCGTTCTGCCTTTTAGTAAACACTCAAATTTACCGTTCCCAAGCCGGGAATATTACTCCGCCTCCACACGATTAGGTGATTTCTCTCCTTTTTCTACGCTGATGGCATTCTCAAGTGTAACTCTTGCAATTGCTTCCATAGCCTCTTTGGTAAAAAATCCCATATGAGAAGTCACCATGACATTGGGAAATGTCATAAGTCTTGCAAGATTATCGTCCCTAATAATATCGTTGGATCGGTCTTCATAAAAGAGTCCTTCCTCTTCCTCGTACACATCCAACGCTACTCCGCCAAATTTTTTATCTAAAAGAGCATCAATTAAATCGTCCGTATTAATCAATGCACCACGTGAAGTATTGATTAAATATACGTCCTTTTTCATCAGGGCAATGGTACGTTTATTAATCAAATGCTTGGTGGAACTTGTCAAAGGACAATGCAATGTAATCAAATCCGCATTTTTTACCAGTTCTTCCATGGACACATACTCCACACCCAATCCTTCTACAGGATAGGGGTCATATGCCAGAATCTTCATGTTAAAACCTTTTAAGATACGAATCATGGACTGGCCGATTTTACCGGTACCCACCACACCGGCAGTTTTACCTGATAAGTCCGTTCCCATAAGTCCGTTGATATTCATGTTAAAATCACGGCTACGGATGTAAGCCCTGTGAATATTTCTGTTGATGCAAAGAAACAATCCCATTGCATATTCCGCCACCGCATCCGGCGAATAGCTGGGCACGCGTAAGACCTCAACTTTGCCTTTGGCTGCTTTTAAATCTACATGGTTAAAACCTGCGCACCGTAAAAGAATGGCTTTGATACCCATGGCGTACATTTTATCTATCATACCTGCATCTACCGGGTCGTTAACAAAAATACAAATTGCCTCACTTCCTTTGGCAAGTACCAGTGTTTCTTCATTCAGTGATGCTTCCACGAAATGTACGTCAACGCCGTATTCCTTGGAAAGCGGCCCAAACCAAATTTCATCATAGGGTTTTCTACCGTAAAAAGTCACTTTCATAGTTGTTCCTCCTGTTCGATGAAGCCCTTTTTCCTATTTTACAAAATAGCATATCTGTCGCTGCAATCCGCTTATCTATTTTACACAGAGAACACACATTTCATATACTATGCACTCTCCTCTGCCTTGCCGGCCACGAAATCCACAACAGCATTCCACAGCGTCGAGAAAAAACTCTTCACACTGTCCCACAGATCTGCTTTTACCTCTTCCGTAAAAACGCCGTCTATCACCTCTTGGGTTTCTGTCAGAACCGCTTCCTGCACTTCTTCCACTGCTGTAGAAGCAGTTTCTTCAGTAATGATATCGCTTTCGTCTTCAAAAAAGGCAACAATCTCATCGTGTTTAAAAAACACCACTGCAAATATGGCCAAAACTATGCATATGAGCAACAACCTGCTTACTAATTTTTTCATATTCACCATTCCTCTCAGGTCAGGCATTTATCAAAAGTACGGGCTTCATGATTCTAATATACCCTCATATCATAATTGGTATTCGAACGGCTTCGCCACTTTTATAAAAATCATAAAACCTGTCATCACTCAACCGGAAATTAACAGATTTCTGCTCCGGCAGGCATTTCCTTCTCAGGTACCATAAGGGCAAGGTTGCCTTCTGCGTCTTCTGCACAAAGAATCATACCCTCAGATACAATTCCCGCTAAGGTAGCAGGCTTTAAGTTTACAAGAACCATAACCTTCTTACCAACCATTTCTTCCGCACTGTAGTGCTGCTTAATACCGGAAACAATCTGTTTTACACTGCTGCCGATACGAACCTGTGAACAAAGTAACTTCTTAGACTTCTTTACTTCTTCGCAGGCAATGATTTCGCCCACCTGGAACTGCATCTTGCCAAAATCATCATAAAGAATTTCTTCCTTGGGTTCAATATCTATCACAGAATTTCCACAGTTTTCCGCTTCGTCGTTCTTTTCTTCCGCAGGTGCCGCTGCTGCCGCACGTTCTGCAAACATAGCGGTTGCTTTCTCAATTACTTCATCTTCTTTTAATCTTGCAAAAAGAATTTCGGGCGCGTCGGTTACCTTATTTCCGTCAGGATATAAACCGAATTCTTTTAACTGGTCGAAGTCACGAAGTTCGGTATTTAACTGCTCTGCAATCTTCTTGGCAGTTGTGGGTAAAAAGCTTTCTAAAAGAGATGCACCGATGATAATGCCCTCTGTTAAGTTGTAAAGTACGGTTGCAAGGCGGTCAGCTTTGGCTTCGTCCTTAGCAAGTACCCAGGGTTCTGTTTCGTCAATATATTTGTTGCAACGTTTGAACAATGCAAAAATCTCGGTAAGGGCATCTGCCACGTGAAGGGTTTCCATCTTGGAAAGCACCTTATCAAGTGTGCCTGTAGCCACTGCTTTTAAGTCCTCGTCAACTGCCTCGGCAACGCCCTTGTTGCTTACCACGCCGTCAAAATACTTGTTGGACATGGAGATGGTTCTATTTACAAGGTTACCTAAGGTATTTGCAAGGTCAGAGTTAATACGCTCAACCAACAATTCCCAAGAAATGGTACCGTCGTTTTCGAAAGGCATTTCGTGAAGTACGAAGTAACGCACTGCATCCACACCGAAGAATTCTACCAAATCGTCTGCGTAAATTACGTTGCCCTTAGACTTACTCATCTTGCCGTCGCCCTGTAATAACCAAGGGTGTCCGAATACCTGCTTAGGCAGGGGCTCATCCAAAGCCATTAAGAAAATAGGCCAGTAAATCGTATGGAAACGGATGATATCCTTACCGATTAAGTGAAGGTCTGCAGGCCAGTTCTTGCCGTACATATCATCATGGTTGCCGTCCGCATCATAGCCGATACCGGTGATGTAGTTGGTTAACGCATCCAGCCATACATAAACTACGTGTCTGTCATCGAAATCTACAGGGATACCCCATTTAAAAGAAGTTCTGGATACGCAAAGATCCTGTAATCCCGGTAAAAAGAAGTTAATCATCATTTCATTTTTACGGGAAACGGGCTGAATAAATTCCGGATGTGTATTAATATGTTCAATTAATCTGTCAGCGTACTTGCTCATCTTGAAGAAGTAAGCTTCTTCCTTGGCAGGTTTTACGTCTCTGCCGCAGTCGGGGCATTTGCCGTCTTTTAACTGGGACTCTGTCCAGAAAGACTCACAAGGGGTACAGTAAAGGCCTTCGTATGCGCCCTTGTAGATATCACCCTTATCGTATAACTTCTTAAAAATCTTCTGTACCTGCTTCTCGTGGTAATCGTCTGTGGTACGGATAAATTTGTCATAAGAAGTGTCCATCAAATCCCACAAGCCCTTGATGGTGCCTGCTACATCATCAACGAACTCCTTGGGTGTAATGCCTGCTTCTGCTGCTTTTAACTCGATTTTCTGACCGTGCTCGTCGGTTCCGGTCTGGAAGAATACATCATATCCTTCTTTTCTTTTAAAACGGGCGATGCTGTCCGCAAGGACAATTTCATAGCTGTTGCCGATGTGGGGCTTGCCTGAAGTATAGGCAATCGCCGTCGTAATGTAATACTTTCCTTTGTTTTCCATTTTAGTTGCCTCCTATTTTTCGCGTATTGCGTTGTTATTTATATAAAATTATTCTTTAACCTCATCCAAACTGTAAATATACTTAAAGGCGATTATATCCGAAGAATCGCTTGCCTGACCCTCCAACTCCTCCTTCAAAGAATTGTTCTCATCAATGATAAAATAAATACACTTACATCCGTATTCCACCGCTTTGGGCATAAAATAATCCGCCACCCACTGCGTATCCTCAGGAATATTCTCGAACCCGGTTCGGGTATCTGCTACATAATCGCAGTTTTCGTGTTCTTTTATAATGTTTAAGGCATATTCCAGCGGTGCCCTGTAATCTTCGTTACAACAGAACTTCTTCCATTTGACGAAGACTACGTTGTAGTTGGGTTTGTATGCGACTTCGCAGAATTCTGTTTGATACATAGGGCTCCTTCCTTTCACTATCTACTTTTATTCACCTTGCGGTACATTTTCATTCAAACTTTTATTTCGGTAATTCAAGTTTGTCCGAAGCGAATATCCCTGCTCTTCCCAGAAATCATTCGCCACATCATTATCCTTAAAAACCAATCCGAAAACTTTACTAATACCCTCTTTGCGCAAGGCATCTTCTGCCTTCTCAACAAGCCTGCGCGCAATTCCCTGACGACGGTAATCCGGATGAACACACATATGATGAATCATTCCGCGTCTTCCGTCGTGTCCGGTAAGAATCACACCGACGATTCTTTTATCATTCTCTGCTTCATCATTTATATATGCCAAAAAACAGGTTGTCGGATTGCGCTTTAGATACTTTTCAATTCCTTCTCTGGTGTCATCTACCGGATTCATCGCACGTCTTGATTGCTCGGTGCTGTTCCAAAGTGCATAGATTCCGTCATAATCCTCAATGACAACAGGTCTGATTGTGATGTTCATAGCATTCCTCCGATAAATTCAACTTTCAATTTCTACGAAACAACTAACCGTTTATATATACGCAAACCACCACAACTGCAACAATGCCGATAAAAATCATTCCAATGCCAATCATGCCGAGTTTACGGGCATTTCCGGCTTTCGGGTCATATATGCAACGGGGATTCTCCGGTGTAATCAGAAGTTCTCTTACTTCGCCCACCTTTGCATATCCTCTGTTTGCATAGACCTTTTCATGGCTTCGGTATACCTGACCTCTGTATGTGTATTCGTATATCGATCTCCTTTGTCGAAAATTTCCGCTTCCGGAAGCATGTTCGTGAGAAATACATTTTCCCTGGACACGCTCTGTCATATATTTCTTTGCAACAAATGCGGTGCGGAATTCACTCAGGCAAAGCCCCAATCCCACTACTAAAGTAAAGGATAAACCGATCATATCTTTATACGTTAAAGACGGCAAAAACATTTTACTGCAGATAATGCCTATAATGCTCAATACGATGAACACCACAAGCAAAATCACAAAATATCCTACCAATCCCTTGCGAAGTGGAGAAGGTCCTGTTTGTCCGTTTTCTGCTGCTCTAAATTTAAATCTGTTGGCATCCTCCAGATTCGCCTGACTTGCATCACCCATATACATCTGTCCGGCTTTTACTTCTATACCAAGGGAATTGATATCATCCGGACTGAGACTCTCCAATCCGCCTTCCGTAATTTTTCGAATCAATTCCGGGTCCGATATCTTCATCCCAAAGGGATTGTTATTTTCCTGCTCTTCTATTCTCATTTGTAATCCTCCGTACTGATTATGTATAAAACATGCTTCACCAACTTCAAAATATTTGATACCTTTTACATATTTCGGAACTTCCTAAATTCACCTAAACTTTTCAAGGCGATACAACAGACCGTCTTCCAATTCATCTTTACCGTCTTTGTATACATATCCCATTTTTTTATAAAATTCTACTGCGGTAATTGATGCAGGAATTTCAACTCGCTTAGCTCTCAAAAAATATTCGTCCATCTCAAGTGCTTCTATGATTCTTTTACCGACACCTTTTCCCTGATAATTAGGCAAAACAAAAATAGTCAGTAAAATACTTTCGGTTACACTGCCCCAATATCCTGCAATTGCCCCGCATCCAACTATTTTCGAACCATCACAGGCAACATACATATGTCCTTCATTGGCTCTTGCAATCAGAACTTCTGCAGAATGCGAAGATATATTGGCTTCAATATATTCACTCGCATAATCCTTGCTATTACTTATTTTTAGTGTTTCAGCAATTACATCTGATAATTCTATCGCGTCTTCTGTTTTAAATCTTCTGATTTCCATCTTCTTTTCCTATAAATCCCTTCTACGCACAGGGCAGGTATGCGATACTCCGTATTCTGCGCGTTGCGGAGAATATTAGAATTTCTTGGTTCTTTTCTTTGTAAAACAGGGATTTTCCGACACGATGTCGGAAAAAGGCTTAATCGAGCACGGATGCGAGTTTAAGCCGGTCCCGTAACTTCCTTACACAACCTTCCAAAAGAACTTAGAAATTCTTATATTCGCAGAACCAAGCAAGAATACGGCTTACCGCATACCTGCCCGTCCTTATAAAAATAAAAAAACGCCCCCTGTTTCCAGAAGGCGAATCGACCGCGTTACCACTTCTTTTCATCTGCTCCTCACGAAACAGACCTTGGCGGGTACCTGTGATACCCTGTCGCTTTAACGGGCGAACCCCGTCGCAGCCTTACCGCCTCTGCGGTTCGGTGCGCCACTCCAAAGCCATCTTCAACCGTACGTTACATCTGTTCCTCTCAGCCGGTTTGCACCGGGAACATTCTCTGTGAATGCCTGTTACAGCCTACTCTCTTTTTCATTGCGTTTGTTTTATTATGTTCCTTATCAATCTAACATATTCGGGCGGGAATTGTAAAGGGGAATTT
>JAZNRC010000035.1:0-30016 GCA_045590555.1 Lachnospiraceae bacterium
GCACTCATATCGGATGCACCTGCTGATAATGCAGCTACCCATCCATTCATCTGACGTCCGCCCAGGAAATATGCCTTATCTCCACCTTCAGCCTTGCGTCCCTTAACAAAAAATACCACGCCTACTGCCAATACCAAAATCAGATACAAGGCAAAAGCCAGTATTTCTGCAAAATTGTTACCCATAAATTCCTCCTTGCTTACATAAGCTTATGTAGTCTTATTTCTCTTTCAAAGTACTTTAACAAATCCACTCTTCATCACTTTAAAGAGATAACATACTATAGATTGTACTGAACTCCTCTGCAAAAAGCAAGCTTTTTTCACAAAAACCCACAATATCCCTATTTTTTCCAACTTTTTAGGAAAGCTTTTTCTAAAAATCAATTTCTGCTGGCACTCTTTCTCATAATATTGTATACTCGTAAAGAGGATATCTTCCGATGTCACGATTTATTACAGAAAGGTTAACAATATGTGGATTGCAAATAATTGGAAAGATTATGAAGTTTTAGATACATCAAACGGTGAAAAGCTGGAACGCTGGGGTGAGTACAACCTGGTCCGCCCCGATCCCCAGGTCATTTGGAATACCCCTCATGACCACAAGGGCTGGAAGAAAAAGAACGGCCACTACCACCGTAGTGCAAAGGGTGGCGGCGAGTGGGAGTTTTTCAATCTCCCCAACGAATGGACCATCGGTTACGAACTGGGTGGCACCACAGGAGTGGCTGATAACCTGCTAACCTTCCACTTAAAACCCTTCAGTTTCAAACACACGGGACTCTTCCCCGAGCAGGCAACCAACTGGGACTGGTTCTCCGGCCTAATCCGTGAAGCCAAACAAGGTCGTCCTGCGGACAAACCAATCAAAGTGCTGAACCTTTTTGCCTATACCGGTGGTGCTACCCTTTCCGCTGCCAAAGCCGGAGCCCATGTAACCCACGTGGATGCTTCCAAGGGAATGGTAGGCTGGGCCAAGGAAAATGCAGTTTCCTCCGGGCTGGGGGATGCCCCCATTCGTTGGCTGGTAGATGATTGCGTGAAATTCGTAGAAAGAGAAATCCGCGGAGGCAATAAATACGACGGTATCATTATGGACCCTCCCTCCTACGGAAGAGGTCCTAAAGGGGAAATCTGGAAAATCGAAGAAAGCATCTGGCCCTTTATTGAGCTGACTACACAGATTCTGGCAGATGATGCCCTTTTCTTCCTAATTAACTCCTACACCACCGGCTTACAGCCCGCGGTACTTTCCTATATGATGAACACCGCCATCGTAAAGCGTTTCGGCGGCCATGTGGAAGCAAACGAAATTGGCTTACCCGTTAGCGGCAACGGTCTGGTTCTTCCCTGCGGTGCTTCCGGAAGATGGATTGGAGAGAAGAAATAGAAATTTGATATTATAAAGGAGCAGCGATATCTATTCACTGCTCCTTGTTTGTACCAATATACAGTTTTCCGCACAGCAAATGCTTCATAGGTCTGATTTTTTCTGCACTCTCCACAATCAAATTGCATTTTACAGTCAAATATATCTTTTCGCTAATATAACCGTAAATATTTTTCTGTTTTACGGCTATATTTTTCATTATTTAAAATACCACCGTTATCTTTCCTCGTATTTTACGGTTGGATTCCAAAAAACAATTATTTCAACCTTAAATAGAATACTGAATTTACGGCTACAGTTACAAGCCTCAGAAACAAGCCGTAATCCTTTCAAAATATTACCGCTTAATAATCAAAAAACCATAACAAGCCGAAATCTCACTCAATACTTACAGTTATATTCCAAAAAAATAAAATACAAACCGTATAACAACCCAATTCAAACCTTCTACAGATTTAATTTGTCCGTAAGACTGAAATTTTTAAGTGTCCCATAATCAGTTATATGTTAAGCAAATATATTTTTAATCGCACAATATAGAAATGGTACATACATAAAAAATAAACTCAATCTTTCCCAAAGACCTTCATAAGAGAAAACTGTTTCCCTAAAACTTTCTTTATCTCCCAAAATAAAAAATACAAAAAACAACACTGCTAATATAAATGCTATAACACAAACAATTCCTTGTGCTATGTCATTACTTTTAAAACTACTAATACTCTGTAATAAAGGGAAAAACATCAACGTCATAAAACCGATTGCAGCTCCTGCACCATGAATTTGGGATGCCAAAGTGACTACTTCTTTCGATTCATTCACACTAAACAATCCAGAAAAAATTCCTGCGCCCACTGCAAAGGTAGCAATAGAAATAAATGTAAATATTGCTATTACTTTTGATATAGAACTTACTTCTTGATAAAACAAAAAAGAAGCTATTAACAAAAACATCCCTAACCATACAAGCCAAGCATTATAAATCGTCCTTACTGGACTTTCAGGACTACCCAAAACACTCATCACCATAGTTTTGCTATTATATCCTTTATAAAAATATTTCAATATCCACGGAAGAAAAAATTCGCCGATTATTGTTATCAATAAAAGAATATTAAAAATTTTACTGTTAATCAGATTATTCATTTTAAGTCCCCCAAATTTACTTTTATCAATTCCAATAGTTTGTATGTTCCACAAAGTTCTGCTTTAGCAAGGCTTGCCATCCGCTCAACAGTTATTACATGATGTATGGGTGTTGTTTTATCGTTCGGGCTCGAAATCCATTTTTCTATCCCTTCAATATATTTCTCTAATATTTCTATCCTCTTTTTCAAAAGCATAACTTGTTCTTCAATATCAAAGAAATCAAGAAAAAACGCTGCTATCGAAAAAGTATTAGTATCATAGTCAAAAGACAGTATTGATTTTTTCAATGTATCTCTTAACTCTTCTTTTCCTTTATCACTTATTGAATAAACTGTACGAAATGGCATATTTCCATTCTTTTCAGACTCACCAACAATATACCCCTTCTTATCTAAGGTTCGAAGCGTGGCATATACTGTTGAATCCGCTATGTTATACCACCATTTCACATTCATAGATTCTAGAATCTTTATAATTTCATAGGCATTAACTGGATTCTTATCTATAAGTCCTAACAACATTGTCGCAGATTTTGAAAGCATTTCATTTTCTCCTTTAAAGTATTTATCAACACTACTATATATCTATAGTAGTATATTATAAGAGTATCTATTAATTGTCAATAAATTAATTTATTTTGACAATAATAAAGACAGACTGTCTGCTTATAACAATCTGCCTTATGTTCGCATATCATATACGACGTAAAATTCAAATTCTTGCATGCTTTCAACTCTTCACTAAGCTAAAAGTTATGCTCGACTATTTCTAATTCTAGCAACATTTTTATTCATCAAATGCCTACCAACATATCTAAACAAGAACTTCTTAACCGCTGACATCTCTTGATGATGCTCCAGCAAAAGTTCATCCGGAGAATTGTAGATACCAAAATCTTGATTAATTCCTTCGCTTTGAATATAAGTGTTATTCCCATTCCACTCTATAATAGGATTTTGAAAATCTGATACGGCGACTCCATATCCACAAAATGAACCTGTACAATTAGAATTGATTTTCTGTAGCTTCGTTAGATACTCCTTATCAAGTATAAATGCTTCAAGCTCATACCAATTATCCAAATATAAAACCTCTACCCAACTATGAAAAATATTCTTTGGCGCATTTGCATATACAAATCCGGTCATTGCCCCTTTTTGTAATTTTTTATCAATAGTAAAACCATGTACTCTACAAGGGATACCAACTCCTCGTAATAGTGCCATAAATAATGTTCCTTTCGTATTGCATTGTCCATAGCCATCTTTCAACACTTTCGAAGCAGAAACTGAGTCATCAATGTTATATCCAAACTTGATTTCGTCTCTCACATAATTGTATATTTGCTTAATTTTATTAAAATCGTCCAGTTCATTCCACTTTCTCTGTTCAATTAATGTCTGAATTACTCTTGAATTATAATCCAGCATTTCTGTTTCCTGCAATAAAATACACATATCGTTCCTCCATAACTACTGATTAAAAACATCATAAGGTGCTTTATCGTCAAATGGTTTTCTTCTGCTAAACTGAGCTGATTCATTAATATGTGCAAATATACTGTCAGAATATTTCCTAATACCGCTATGACCTGTACATACATATTCTGGCTGCACCTCATTCATCACTGCTTTTAATCTCATTAGGGATTTTTTGTTCATGTCTGGATACTGAGTAAAAAAATCAAAAAAGCTATAACCACCATTATCATTTATTGCAAGACAGTCTCCGGTAAAAAGAACCTTATCATCAACAACATAACAGGTGTGTCCCAAAGTATGTCCAGGAGTATGAATAGCTTGTACTTTGATACCTTCAATATCAAATACTTCGTTATGGTCTATGGCACGATATTCTTCTTTAATTTTTACACAATTTTTCAATTTCACTCCCAGCTTTGTCATACGATGGGTAGTTCCGTTCAAATATGCCCTTTCTTCTTTTCCCAAATACACCTGTGCATTGGGATATATATTTGTTCCGCATACATCTATTCCACCACAATGATCTACATCTGCATGCGTAATGAAAAGATGCTTAATTTCATCGGGGTCAATATCTATCTTTTGAAATTCCTGATCAATTCCTCGAAAATTCAAATGACCGGCATCGATGGCTATTGTTGTGCCATTTTTAGTATAAAACCAAAGATTTACATCATATTGTCTAATACATCGCACTCCGCATTCATATTTTCCTGTTTCTGCAGGATTACAATATTTTTTTCCCCTCATAATATGACACTTGATTTTATCATCAAAAAAATACATAAATTTCATAAGAAAATCTCCTTTCATTTGCGATTTCTATAATCACTATAAACGAAAGGAGACTCTTTTACTTTCAAAAATCTGCTATTTTTCCTAACCTTTTAATACGTCAGTAATAGAAACACCTGTCAATGTCTTACAGGTATATGCAAGATGTGCTGAACTAGAGAATCCACTCTCCTGTGCTGCTCGGGTGATTTTACCGCCTGAACTTACAATTCTATATGCACATTCCATCCTACGAATCAAAATGTAACTTTTTAGAGAAATACCTACTTCTTCTTTAAATAAATGTGTTAATCTGCTTTCAGAAAGAAAGACAACTTCTGCAATTTGCTTTACATTGTAGCTTAACCATTCTCCTGAAATAATCTTATCAATTACCCGTTGGATTCTTTCATCTTTTGTACCATTTCTTTTATTTGATATCCCCATGGTCAATAACACCGATTCAACTATTCTTATAATTTCATTCTCCGATAAACGATTAATATCTTCAGGAACATTTATTATATCCCCTGTAATTTCATGATAAAAGTTATCCTTTATATATTGCTCCTTCATTTGTTCCGCAATAGCACTTGTAGGATCAATCAACAGAAAAAAATCACAATCGTTTCCCGGTTCAACTGCATGTCTGTTATTTGAGTCAATCAAGATGATATTACCTTGTAATTCTTTTTTATCTGTCTTAATTTTACATTTGTTTTGACCAGAGAACAAATGCAAAAATGGATGCTTATGTGTTGCAGTCTTTTCAAAAGAGGGCACAATTACAATATACGATTCTTGAAATAATATACGACTCATATGCACCTCCTGCTTGCACAAATCAAGCTGTAAACTTCAAATTTTCTTCTCCTTTACACTCTATACTATTTCCTCACCAACGTCAAATAGCACAATACTTATCCATTCGAAAAAATTGAAACCTTTTTCTCCTTTTATGTGTTTTATATTTAGAAACATCCTAAAGGAGTACTACTATGACAAACAAACAACCTAATACCGCCAAAACAGAAACGCTTATAAAAGTCAAAAGATTCTTATTTATTTTGACATTATGTTTATCCGGCACGCTGACCGGCAGATTTTTTCACGTGTATACGGATTATAAAAAACATCCGGCTATGTATACTGCACCGTATCCTACCTGGTTAGAGAAACTGGATATGGATTTTATGATATATGGAATTGGCATTCTTATTTGTATCGTGATTGTAACCGCCCTGACGATTATACTGGAAAAAACAAAAAACCGACAAGGATAATCCTTGCCGGTTAAATAATGTTACATTTCAATTATTGATTATTCTGAAGTCCCTCTTTGATTTTGGAAATGCGGACCTTCCAAATTATATAGCGGACTAACCAAACCACGATAAAAATACCGAGAAAAATACCAAAATAACTCAATACGCCTTTTACTGAATGCTCCATCCACTCACACACATAAGCAACCGTCATCATAAGTACGGACGCGATTGAAAAATAGATACCCGTTTGTTTCAACAAACTCCACTCGTCTTTTTCCCAGATAAGCGAACAACCTGCAAAGCCGGCGCCGAGAATCGCGCTTAATACAGTCTGTATCACAACCGCTGTCACTTCATTGCCAAAGCGTTCTGTCAAACCGGGCACGCAAGGATAAAAATTACCGTCTCCTATGATCAGAGAAATGGCAATCGTTATAAAATAACTAAGTACAACGCCACCTAAAAATCCTATAAATAATCGAAATAACAATTCTTTTTTCATAATCAGTCACCTCATAATCCTAATACTTTTTTAATTTTGGAAACATATCTTCTGGAAACATAACTAACTTCTCCATTGGATAATTCCATACAAATAGTTCCTACAAAGCTTAAATCGAGACTTTTTACCTTTTTCAAATTCACGATTTCCGAATTGGATATTCTGACAAACTTACTGCTGTCCAGCCGTTCTTCCACTTCGTAAAGTCGCATTCTGATTTGATACAGTCCCGCGTCCGTTCTTGCGAAAACTTTACCGTCTTCTGCATAAATCCTGACAATTGCATCCTGATCCAATAATGTAACCTTATCTTCACAAATACCGGAAATCACCGTCGGGCCTTCATCTAATCTGCTTACGAATTCAACAACTCTGTTCACTTCTTCCGTCATAGTTGCCGTTGTAATCATAACTTCAGGTTCTTTTATCCCTGCATCAATATTGATATTCAGTTTCATAATGCATCTCCTTTCTTGCTTTGTAGTATATCTGAATGACGATTATTATCTACACTTTTTCCATAAGTGGTCGTTTTTGACACATAGATGGTCATAAAAAATGTCTTACAAACATTTTAATATTAAAATACTCTTTTCCCTGTATATACAAATGCACCGGAAAATATTCTCCGATGCATTTCATCATACTATTTTTTTATATTTTACTTTTCACTTTAATCTGACTATACGAGATTAATAATCTCTTCCTTCGGTGCCTTCGCAGGCTCTACTTCCGTTGCGTATAATACAGGGCCTTCTCCGTTGTAATCTGCCCAGTATTCAAACTTCACAACCGCAGTCACTTTTACCCAGGTACCGTTTTCAAAGTTTTCAGCGCCCTTCCACTTGGCCACAAAGCCAAGGAAGGCAATGTCATCCGCACAACAGGTCATAGCCTGTCTGCCGGGCACAAAATGCCCCTTCGGGAATCCGTTCGGACGAACCGTAGTTGCAAGGAAGCTTACGCTCTTACCTTCATATCGTTCCGGCATATCCAGCATATCAAAGAACCAGATTCCATAGGTTTCTTCCGTCAAATCAATATGGTCCGCTTTTACGTCGTAAGGAAGCTCTTCTTCCATTGTTGCCGTTACTTCGCCGTCTTTGTCTTCAAATACAATTTCTGCCTCGCGGTTTAATGCCATCATATTTCTTTTATATGTAGGCAATTCCTTGGTCAGACCGTCGCAACGGTTAAAAATAATCAACTCCGACTTACGCACCATATCACCAATCATTCCGCGCATATTGGTGTAATACATCGGGAAGGTCTGGGCGTTGATGATGGTAATCTGCTGACCGATTTTCCAGTGCCAGGGGAACTTCAAATCCTTGTAAGGCCACATACCGTTGTATTCAATGATAATACGTCCCGGTCTGTGCTTTTTCTCAAGCTCCATTAATTTGGACGAATTAAAATCTTCCTTACTTTCTATTACTTCCATAACCGTATTGGTTTCTTGTAAAAGGGAATCCTCGTATTCCAATTCACCTTCTTCACACACCACCAAAAGAGTCTTCTCTTTGCTCTTAAAATAAGGCTGCTGCATAGTAAACTTAATGAATTCTGTTTTGCCGCTTTCCAGAAAACCGTTAATGATATATACTGCTTTCATTTCTATTCTCCGTTCTAAAGTGATTTACACTATTTCCGTTTAGAAATAACTGCTTACACTCCAAATAATGCTTTCAGATTGTCTTCTGAAATCTTGCTGCCGATTACACAAATCTTACCGGTTACGTCAGGCGCACCGTTTCTGATATTCTTCTCATCGGGCACATAATCAAAATAAATGAATCCGCCGTCTTTATCGGGAACCATACCTTTGGCGCGTAATACAAATCCGTACTTTCCGGCATCTTCCAATGCATCTAAGATGTCTGCAATTTCATCCTTGGTATAGCTCTTGGGTGTTTCAAAGCCCCAGCTTGCAAACACTTCATCCGCATGATGGTGATGATGATGTCCGTCATGGTCATGACATCCGCAAGTACATTCTTCGCCATGGTCGTGGTGATGATGCTCATGATGATCGTGGTCATGGTGGTGATGTTCATGGCCTTCGTGATGATCATGATCGTGGTGACCATGTTCGTGGTGTTCATGATGGTCGTGGCATCCGCAATCGCAATCCTCGCCATGGTCGTGATGGTGGTGCTCATGATGATGGTCGTGGCATCCGCAATCGCAATCCTCGTCATGGTCATGGTGGTGATGTTCATGATGATGCTTCTTCATCTCTTCCATCAATTCTTCTTCCAAAGACTTACCTGCTTCCATTGTCTCAAGAATCTTTGCACCGTCAATGCTGTCCCAAGGTGTTGTAATAATCGTCGCCTTTTCATTATGCTGTCTTAAAAGTTCTACTGCAGTCTGCACTTTATCTTCGCTGACATTCTGTGTACGGCTCAACACAATGGTACCTGCGTTTTCAATCTGGTTGATAAAAAACTCACCAAAGTTCTTAATGTACATTTTACATTTAGAAACATCTACTACCGCAACTGCAGAATTCAACTTAACATCTGCCATTTCCGCATCCTGATTCAAATCAGCCACTGCTTTGATGACATCCGATAATTTACCAACACCTGAAGGCTCAATCAAAACTCGCTCAGGAGTATATGTTGCGATTACTTCTTTTAAGGCAGTGCCGAAATCACCTACCAACGAACAACAAATACATCCTGAATTCATTTCACGAATTTCCACGCCGGCCTCTTTTAAGAATCCGCCGTCGATACCGATTTCACCGAATTCGTTTTCAATTAAAACAACCTTCTCCTTATGTAAAACATCTTTTAACATCTTTTGTATAAAAGTGGTTTTTCCGGCACCTAAGAAACCGGAAATAATATCAATCTTAGTCATTTTATCTTCTTCCTTTCTTTGACTTTGATTTATTTGTGCGCATACTCTGCGTAAAATACTTTTTTATCTGTAAAAAAAACAATTAGACATATAGCTCCCAACAACCTACTGTGAGACGCTGCGATACTCCGCCATCATATCCGTTACAGCCACATTTACCGTATCCACATCGTTGGTACCTACAATGATACCCAGTAATCTGCCATCCGTACTAAAAGTGCCTCCGCCGGACATCCCGTCGTTTACCGGCACATCGCAGATAAGCATGTGGTTCCCAAACAAATCAATATATAGTTCGGTCTCTTTTACCTTACCCGGCAACACGGTATCTGATACTATGGTTGCGGACCCTAACATAATAATCTCCGCCTCCGGTTGCACGGCGTCATAATAATCATTATCCGCACATTTCGCCGGCTGAATGGATTCGCCCACTCCCTGTGCCATTGCCTGCACCTCCACTCGGACAAAGGCTACATCGTTTTGCTTACCGTATGCCAAAACACTGCCATAAGCAAGACTTCCGTCATAAAAATAAACCAGAGGTTTCGCAGTCTCTTCCACCACATGACGTGCAGTAACAATGTCGATATAGTCTTCCGCCACTTCAAGAATAACACCGTTTCCTACCATGGATGTTCCGTTCACAGGATCAGCGGCCTCCGCTTCAATGCGTACAACAGAAGCTTTCAATCGCTCTAATAAAGCTTCTTCACTCAGTTCTCCGTAAACCGTCATTCTCAATTTTTCTGCCTCCGAAGGAATTCCCTGCTCTTTTTCCTGCACTTTCCGATGTACCATAAAAGCACTTACCGCAATACCCGCAACCACAAGCAGAAAAAGAATCAAATATAACAGATTCCGACTTTTTTCCGACTGTTTGCTTCTACTCATAAGCTACTCCTATTTTAAGAAACCGCTGACAATCTGTGCTTCCGCCTCTGCTTCCGTAAGACCTAAGGTCATTAACTTAATTAACTGCTCGCCGGCAATTTTACCAATAGCTGCTTCATGAATTAAGCTTGCATCAATGTGGTTCGCCGTAATTTCCGGCACTGCACGCACGCATGCCTTGTCCATAATAATCGCATCACATTCCGTATGTCCGTGACACTTGTTATTACCGTTAATCTTGGATAAAAACAACTGATAAGAATCATCTTTGGCAACCGAACGGGAAATTACGTTTGCACCGGAATTTTCACCGTCCAGATTTACCTCAAAATCCGTTTCGGCAGTCTGTTTGCCGTGGGTCATAATCTTTTCTTTTATCACAAGCGTAGCATTGTTACCCAAAGTCGCTTTGGTGGTTCTCTTGGTTGAATCTACACCTTTAATCTGAACCGTATCCATTTCAAGATATGCACCCTCTTTTAACTCAATAATGGTGGTGGGGTTCATGACACGTTCGCCGGTTCCTTCACCACTGCCGTAGTGCTTCTCCACATATTTTACCTTGGAATTCTTTCCCACCACAAAGCTGTGAATACCGCTATGCTCCGTTCCTTCTTTACCACCGTTGTGAATACCGCAACCTGCTATGATGGTAACATCACAATCTTCTCCAATCAGGAAATCGTTATAAACGGATTCCTTGATGCCGGTCTGGGTTAAAAGCACGGGAATGTGAAGACTCTCTTTCTTCGTTCCCGGCTTAATAATGATATCAATGCCCGGCTTGTCCTCTTTGGTAATAATATCTATATTCGCAGTAGTGTTGCGACCTGCAAGTCCGCCGTTGGCACGAATATTATATGCCCCTGTGGGAATCTCATGAAGGTCTGCCACCTGTTCTAATAAATTCTTCTGAATTGCGTCCATTTTATCCTGCCTTTCTTCTTACTGCTCCATTTTATCGAGAAGCGTCTTACATCCTACATCGCCGTATAAAAGCCCCGGCAAAACATCATCTTTTTTACCTTGGGCAGACACTTCTCCGTTTGCCAATACAATAATTTCATCGGCAATGTTCAAAATACGCTCCTGATGCGAAATAATGATAATGGAACCGCCAAGTTTCGCATGCATATTCTCAAATACCTGAATCAAATTTTTGAAACTCCAAAGGTCAATTCCCGCTTCCGGCTCATCGAATACGGAAACCTTGGTACCTCTTGCCATAATCATGGCAATTTCAATTCTTTTTAACTCACCACCGGAAAGACTGGCATTTACTTCACGGTTAATGTATTCCTTAGCACAAAGTCCCACTTCCGATAAGTACTTACATGCCTCGGTAACGGTAATCTTCTTACCTGCTGCCAAAGTAATCAAATCTTTGACGGTAATTCCCTTAAAACGCACCGGCTGCTGGAATGCAAAGCTGATACCCATTTTAGCCCTGTCCGTAATGGAAACATCCGTAATGTCCACTCCGTCCAAAAGAATCTGACCGGAAGTAGGTTTGATGATACCGGCAATCAGCTTTGCCATAGTAGATTTACCACCACCGTTAGGACCGGTAATGGCCACAAAACCATCATTGATGGTAACATTTATATTTTTAATAATTTCCTTCTGCGTACTGTTCTCTTCCACGCTGTAGGATACATTTCTTAATTCAAGCATCTTTTTGCTCCTCTCTTCGTCCTAAAACACCACCTTTTAGTATAACAATCTGTGTTAAAAAGTCAACCTCCCTACACAGTCTGAACACAGCTTTTTGTTTGCAATGTATTAACAATTATTTCATGATTCGTTGGTTTCTTTTCACATTGTTATGTGCTATAATGAATATATCAAAATTGACCGATAAGACGGACAACCTATGAAAGAAGGTAATGTATGGAATCTGTATTACTTACTTTACTTAACCGGGAGAATTCACCCATTGAAAAAGAAATCAAAGAGTTAAAAAATTGGAATTTATTTCCTATCTTTGAATATTATGTAAAAGCGTTAAAAAAAGAATGTTTATACCAAAGTCACATACACGGCATCGGCCATATCGAAAGAGTACTTCTCTTCGGCGGACTGATTGCAATGCAAAACCACTGCAATGAGGCAGATACCCGCCTTGTGCTCCTTGCCTGCTCTTACCACGATATCGGAAGAGTCGATGATTCTTTAGACGATGGCCACGGCAAACGCTCCAGTGAGAAGTTACCGGAAGTCATCTCCCTTCCTACCGAAGATATGGCCATTGTACAGGCAGCCATCCATGCTCATTCCATTAATGACGTACTGATGGAAGATACCATTCATAAATATGGAATTTACGACAAAGAGCGCGCCTTAGCAATTGCCCGCATGCTAAAAGATGCAGATGCATTGGATCGTGTCAGGGTTATGGACTTGGATCCCAACTTTTTACGTTTTTCCTGCAGTCATAAGTATGTGGATTTCGCATATACTTTATACAATTTTTACCAAAACTTCACAAACAATTGATAAACTGAGAACAATCGGACTTAATTTTTTTCTTTCGGATTATTTAAGTAACAAACATTATTTTAGGGGGATTACACAATGCAACAGGACGATAAGATTTTTTTATATGAGCAATTCCAGCAATATGCAGTGCAGGAAGCCATGGCCAATTCCATGGAACAATTTCAACAGTTGGTGACCAAATACGGCTGTGCCATCAAAGAAGTACGTACCAAATTCGAAGTTTTGAATGAGGAACTTTCCATTAAAAGCAAGCGAAACCCGATTCACGCAATCAAGTCCCGTATTAAAAATCCAAAGAGTATTATTGATAAGCTTCAGCGCAAGGGTCTTGCTTTCACATTAGAGAATATGCAGAATGAATTAAACGACGTAGCCGGTGTCCGCGTCATCTGCGACTTCGTGGATGATATTTACGAAATTGCCGATATGCTTTTAAAACAGGATGACATTAAATTAATCAGCTACAAAGACTATATCCGCGAACCAAAAGCCAATGGTTACCGCAGCTATCATATGATTGTGGAAATTCCGGTTTTCTTCTCAGAAGGAAAAGAATTCCTGAAAGTTGAAGTTCAACTTCGTACCATTGCCATGGACTTTTGGGCAAGTCTGGAACATGAATTAAAATACAAAAAAGATTTACCTCAGATTGACAGTGCCTCCATCAGTGCACAGCTTTTGGAATGTGCTACCACCATTGCGGATATGGATTCCAAAATGCAGGAAATCAAGAACCAGATTTATCCCAAATTTCCTCAAGAAATGCTGATACAAGCCGATTTATAAAACACAAAACAAAAAAGACAGATATTCTTAAGATCGTTTCTTAAAATATCTGTCTTTCCTTTTTCTTATGTTTTCTTCGGGGGGATTCTATTACGTATCTCGTTATATATCTTTTGTAGTATTTATACACATGTACTTTGGTTAAATTTTTATCTTTCGTACCTTAGAATAACGCTTCCGTAACTCAACCGGCTCTTTTGTTCTCTCTTCGTCTCTTTCGCGATTACATTAGTTCTAATGTGTCTATACTATACTACATCAACTACACCATTTCTACACCAAATTCCATCTTTTTTGCTATTTCGACAAATTTATTTTTACTTTATCAGAATTACTTTTTTAATAATTTACTGTCCGGATTTTGAATAACCATACTTCATGGCCAGATACCCTGCAGTCAACTCTGCCCAGCTGTAATTGCTCATATATTCTCCGTGGTATTGCTCCATCACAGCCTTATCGCCTTCCATCAATTTATATACATCACAATCCAGCCAGGCTGTATTTACGGAAATACTGTTTCGGTTTTTGCAAAGCACATGTGCACAATTGCATTTTTTTAGGGCTTTCTTTAAATCTGAAACCACAGTCTGAAACTGCCGTTGCAAAGAAAAATTATATTCTTTCGCCTCCCACAAAACGCTACAGGCTTCCGAGGTAGATACCGACGCACCTCTTCTGTCAATTAAATACGCCAGTAACTCTTTCGATTTCGTTCTGGTAAAAATTACAGGTTTGCCTTTATAAAAAACTTCAAAATTCCCAAATGTCTGTACCTGTAATGTAGAATGTGATTTCTTTTTTTCTTTTAAACTTAAAATTATAATTGTCCCTTCTTCGTTTATTATCTCTTTACTCTGCCCTATAGCTTGTTCGAATTTGTCACATTCACTAAAAGAAATATTCGCCTCCCTTTGCAGAATTTCCTCAACTTCCTCCCTGTCGTACTCATCTTTTACAACAAACACTACCATTTAACAGTCTCCTTTACAGATTTTATCCGGCCATGCAATCAAAAACACCGCAACCACCACACAATATGGTAGTTGCGGCATCTTACGCCTTTATCTGAAGGTACTCTACTTCGTAATGCAAAGAAGATTAAACTTTGCTCCGGCTTCCTTGAAATTCACCTCATGTTCATATACAAGGTCTTTCAGTACATTTTCCAATTCTTCCTTGGTGCTGTCAGCAGGAATTCGAACGATGGCCGAATCCGATGTTGCCAAAAGTTCTGCAATTTTATCATCCGCCTGAGATAAGTCTGTTACGGACTGTCCATTTACATAATAATATTCCTTAGTTTCATCATTTGCAATATAATTTTCGTGATTTCGAATAGAAGCTTTGTCCGGAACCAGAATGCCGGAAACCTGGTCATCGGTTACATTCATTAAACCATTGATAAAAGTTTCCATATCATTGTTGGTAACGTCCAAAACGCACCAACTTCCATCCACTTTTACACGATTCCATTCGTGTCCGCCGCCGTACATTGTTCCCACTTCACACATGGCATCCAAACCGGCATAGCGCGCTACCAATACAAAAGCTTCGGAATAACTTTCACATACTCCGTAATTATTTACAATAATTCCGTAGGGTGTATGTGAATCAATAAACTGTTCTGACAAAGTAGAATAATCCGTAATATTTGTTTCCGTTGAATCAAAATCGTAGGAAGCATTTAATCTAAAATATTCATTAATTGCCAATACCTTGTCATAATCTGACATATCGTCGGAAATGATTTCACTTTTAATGGTATATGCTGCATCCAGCTCTTCTTTGGCTTTTGCCAATCTTTCTTCTGCAGGTTCCACATATTCCACAACCATAGCCTGATATTCCGGTGAATATCCTACATTTACCACAATTCCCGAAGTAGGATTCTGTCTGTACGCTTCCACAAAAAGGGAAGATACATAATCTAAATTTGCCGCATCCTGAAAAACTTCTACCGGAACAGGAACAATTTCCATCTGTGTCATCAGACACATTGCCATCCATGCCTGTAAATCATTGGATGCATACATCACTTCACTTACCTTATCACTTCCAAGGGTTTCGATTCTTGACTGCACTTCAGACGCAATATCATTCATCAATTGACGAGGTAAGCTGTCATCCGTATTATCTGAAGGTTCTTCCGGTTCTTCTTCTGAAGGCTCTTCCGATTCTTCCTCTGAAGGCTCTTCCGGTTCTTCTTCTGAAGGCTCTTCCGATTCTTCTTCTGAAGGCTCTTCCGATTCTTCCTCCGAAGGTTCTTCCGATTCTTCTTCTGAAGGTTCCTCTGACTCTTCCTCTGAAGGCTCTTCCGATTCTTCCTCTGAAGGTTCTTCCGACTCTTCCTCTGAAGGCTCTTCTGTTGTAATCATTTCCTCGCGTGCTTCTTCAATTGCCTCATCCATTCCTTCGGAAGGTGAGTGAGTAACACTCATTTCCGGCTCCTGAGTGGCACCGGCTGTACTTGCCAATTCATCCTGTCTGCCCTTAACATACTCGCTTTGTGCAAGTACATCCTCATAATACATACCACTTAACACAACAAAGAAACTGTCAAATTGTGTATTCAACACCTTGCACTTAAGGGCGATTTTATTTTCATCATCGGGATAACTATAAACAGGAGCTCCCTTATAATCAATAAGCATCTGTTGAACGGATCCGTCAACCATTTCCACGTTTACATAGGCGGGAACGTCCTCAATCGAAGCAATTTCAACTTCCAAAATATGGTCCTGAATTTCGTGAGGCAACTTCATTGCGATATCGCGCACATCAACACAATTGCTGGCACCGGACTGCTTTCCGTCTTCACCTACGGCTACTACAAGAAAATATCCGTCTTCCATTTCATCACTATATTTTACACCATAGTTCATATTGGTTACACCATCACTGCCTACAATACTGCTGTCATAACCGGCGTCAATATATTCCTGTGCAATTAAATCTTCATACTCTTCCATTCTTTTCTGGGTTTCAAACTCAGATACGGATACAGACGTATCGGTCGTTACACATTCTACCGAATAAGCATAATCCAAAGAATGAGAATACACTCTATACTCCACGGCACCGGGAACTGCATCCCAGGAAAGAGTATAGCAATTATTTTCATCCACACCCTGATGTACAATGGGAGCTTCCAAATCATGTACAACCGTAAAAGGTGTAATCAACGGTTTTTCCAGTTCTTCACCGGTAGTCAAATCTACCTTCTGAACCAAATACAATACGTTCAAAGAGCCCCAGGTTCCATCATTAATATTGGAAGAACCATCTTTAGTAAGATAGAGTGCCCCACTTGGTTCCACGGTAATTTTACCGTTCTCATATGTATTCCGGTTAAAACTCATTCCGCCCTTATTAACAAATTTAGTATTATCTACTACTACAAACGCATCCCAAGGATTATTTCCCACTTCTTCACAGCACTCAAATTCAAACACATAATCACTTGGAAGATTATACATAGGCTGATTATAGTTTTCCGGCAACTCCGAAGCTGCAAAATTAGTTTGGATAAAATCAAGCAAATCCGCATCAATATCCGCTAAATCCACACCTGTTGTATCCTCTGCTTCATCGTCGACCGTAGCATCCGCGGTTATATCCGTAGTATCATTACCAACACCGGAATCCGCTTGTCCGTTGCCGATTCCTCTACATCCACCCAAAGGTGCAACCACCATGGTAGCTGCAAGCATTGTAATCGCAACTTTTGATAACATTTTCCTTTTCATAGAAATTCTCCTTTTATTTATGTACTTCTGCCATTAACACTGTGCGCCTCGGCAAAAGGTTGCAAAATTATTCCTTTTTTATATACATCCACCAATATATGGGAGCTATGCCGCTCTGCATGGCGATAAACAAACAATACCACACAACTTTCATATTCTGTTCAATCTTGGAATTTTTGGATGCATGAACACAAAAGACCGCTATATCTACAAAATTTAATATCACGGCACTGAAGATACCGATAAAAAAGCCACCGTAGAACAGCAAAATAAGTAATCCCAGGAGCACGCCCAAAACACCTTCAATTTCTATTTCTGATACGCCCATTCCCATTCCAAGGAAAAAAATAAGACAAAAAAGCAGTGCTATACTGGCAAGACTGAGAATTATCAAAGTAACAGGCGCAAAGGCCAACACTCCGTACCAAAATTTTTTCATATATTTCACCTCCGTAATTTTTATAAGTCTTTTACCTTACATAAGATAAAAGACTTATATACATAACACTATGATACTTTTTAAAAGGTTGCATTAAAATTCAAAAACTGCACCGGTATCCTGCAATTTCAAAAATCCGTCTTCGGAAATCCAAAACTTAATGGTGAGTCCGTCTTCAAAAACAGCCTTATAGTACTTGCCTTCAACAGCACTTTCGTTGTCTGTACAAGACAATTCCCCAAACTGTTCCACCAATGCTTTGGTTTCACTCTCTGACATCAGGTTATCTTCCCCAAAGGTATCTTCCGTGGTGCAATACATCTTTTCCAATGTATCTCCTTCCATATATCCCACAAAGATTCCCAGAAGTTCTTCTTCCGTTTCGGCCGCACCATACCAGCTAAGACCCGAGAAATTCATATCCATATAGGTTTCTGACATATCCTGTTCTGCCAACACTTCATTTCCCAAATCAACTGACATTTCTTCACCGGGCTCTGAAGCATTGTCCACTATAAGGTTCTCTCCACCATCAGTCTGTCCGGCGTCTTTGCCTCTCAATATACCGGTCATGAAACCGACACCAACAACCAGTACCATAACCGCTGCCGCTGCCAGTACACCTACATAAGAAGGTTTTCTCTTACGCTTCTTCTCCATATTCATTTGGGCTAAAAGATTCTGTTTAAAATTCTCATCTGCCTTAATATCCGCAAATGATTTCTGATATTCATCTTTAAAATTCATACTGCGCCCCCTTAAGCTTCTCCTTTAACAATTCTCTGGCTCTGTGAAGTCTTGATTTGACCGCCGTTTCACTCATATTCAACACTTTGCAGATTTCCTTGATTGACAATTCTTCGAAATAAAACAGGTGTACAACCACACGGTACTTCTCCGGAATTCCCATAACAGCTTCATACACTTCGCTTCTGTCTTCCTTGGTTTCCGCAGCCACTTCCCCTACTTCCTCAAGGCTTGCACGATGTCTGTGCCACGCAGATGTCACAAAGGTATTACCGGTATTTACCGCCACCTTAAGAAGCCATGCCTTACAATGTTCTTCATCGCGAAAAGAATTACCTGCCTTGATGTATTTAATATATTTCAAAAATACATCCTGGGTAATATCCTGGGCATCACTTACATTCTGCGTTCTGGAAAACGCCACCCTGTATACCATATCCGAATATTTTTCAATCAGCGCCTCTGCTGAAAGATTCACTCCAACGCTCAAATCTGACCTCCTTACTCTTAACACTGTTCAGCTTTATGAAAGGTTGCAGAATTTTTCTAAAATTTAGACATATCTTTTTAAACATTTTATATGTTTTATGTATACATCATTTCCTTCGGTTCTGTCTATAATCTATATTGCTTCCAACATAGCCATAATCTCATCATAATTTTGGGTTCCTTCCAGGAATTCCCATTCCAGAGCTCTACGCTCATCCATGAAGTAATCCCATCTCTCCTGTGTAAAAAGTTCATCATCCCGATAATAGGTTTCGGTATGCCCTTCCGCCTCGCTCAGCCATTCAATCTCACACAAAAACGTCCAACTTTCCTTCAGGGTACCATTCTCTTTCATGTAATAATCTTTATAATAATATCCGTTACCGTGCAATTCCACATACTCTTCAATTCTGCCTTCTTCCGGCGCGTAATGGTATCCGTAATTGCAGCCGTAATTGTATCTCCATTTATCCACCAAAACTGCTACATTCTCCACACCTTCCGCACTTTTGCCGTATGCATATGTATATACGGAAACCCATGCATCTTGGGGATTTTGTCCGATTACCAACTCCGGTATAAAATCATCATCCAAATAAATCAAGTCATATGTAAGCTCGTATGCCGCCGAATCGCCCTGCTCATGTTCCTTGGTAACCGCATCAATCACAGCCCGGTAAGCATCTTTCCATACAGGCTCTACCATGGAATTTCCCTGGCAAAGTGCTGCAACAATTTTATATCCTTGCTGATTTCCTTCAATATATTCAAAATCACCGTCAATCCAATAAGCGTCGTACTCTTCTTCCGTTATCTCACGCTCTCCGTTATAGAAGTATTCAACGCTTCCTGTTTCTCCCTTAGCACTTATATTTCCTTCCTCATCATATACAACAGATTTGAGATAATATAAATCCTCTGTTTCCTTTTCATCGCCCACTTTAAAATAGGATGTGTATCGCACAGCTCCGGCCTGATCTTGATCAAAATTTCTCATCAGATTCTCTCCCGGAAGATACTCATAGCCTACATTTCCGCCGGCACCGTAAGGCCATTGGTCCATAACCACAGCCACATCCTTCACCCCGAGATTCTCTTTCCCGGGTTCATAAGTACAGACCGTTACCCAGTAACCGCTTGGACCATACACCAATTCCGGTATCTCATCTTCGTCAATATATAAAAGCGCATATTCGTATTCTCCGGCGCTCTCATCTGCCTTGAACAATTCATCCATCATTTTGATGTAGGCAACTTTCCAGTCATCCTCCGCGGAAAATTCCCCGTACATTTCATCCGTAATATTTAACCTTCGGTAGTCGTATGCCTCTCCCTCTGTCGTATAGGTAACGTTCAGCTCCCCTGCGGCAGGAAGATAATCTTCATCGACTGTCTCAAATGAAATCTGTTCCGTTGTAAAAGTTCCTTCATAAACTGTCATATCGCTGACAGTCTTATTCCAAAAAGACACGGCACTGCAAACCGCAGTTCCTTCCTGCATTCTGTAGACGGTTTCCAAGCCGTTGCCGGTAGCAGGATGAAGAGAAGTCGTAACTACCTCATCCAATACCAGTCCATTGTCTTCAAGGATCCAAACACTTTCATAACCGGTATATTCACCATATTGCTTGGCATCATTTACATGCAGTTTTCCGTCTTCTATTTTTACATCATAAAAATAGTCCGCGCGCCAATCATCCTCATCTCGCAGAAACAAATCATCGGTATATTCCAAATAACGATAATGCCCCTCTTCGGTTTCTTCAAAAATGGCCACAACTAAAATTTCATCACCATAGCCATAATATTGATTCTCCAAGATGACTGCCATGTTATTCACACCGTCGTTGCCCAAATCACCGCTACAGTAAGTCATGACTTCGATATTTTCGGGAAGATGCTCGGCCACTGCTTCTCCCGGCAGAATTGTTTCAAGATATTGCAATGCCGTAACCGTCAGCTGATCCTTGGGAGAAAGCTGTTCAAATGCCATCTCTTCCAACATTGCCTCTACATCTTCCTGTCCCAAATCATATGCCGATACAACAGCATCAAGGGATGCTTCCTGTGCGCCACTTTCATTGCTGTTTTCACAGGCTGTCAAACACAATAGCGCCATACATAATATACATAATGAAATTACGCTCCCTATTTTCTTCATCATTTATTCCTTCATTCTTTAACTCTTTAAGAATCAATTCCCCACTGATTATATCCCGTTTTTATCGCACTAACAACGCTATGGATTCTACATTCGCGGTGCTCGGAAACATATCCACGCAACACATCTTCTCCAGCTTATATCCGCCTTGTAAAAGCACCTCCAAGTCCCTTGCCAGACTGGTAGGCTTACATGACACATACACTATCCTGTCCACACCGTAGGCAATGATTTTTTGTAATGCCTTGGGATGGATACCGTCTCTGGGCGGGTCAAGAATAATATAATCCGGCAACACCTCAATATCATCCAATACTTTTAAAACATCTCCTGCAATGAATTCACAATTGGTAAGTCCGTTTAATGCCGCATTTTCCTTGGCCGCTTCCACAGCCTCTTCCACAATTTCAACGCCTACCACTTTGCCGGCTACAGGTGCAAGGAGCTGGGCAATGGTACCGGTTCCGCTGTACAGGTCAAAGACCGTAGGATTCGCCTTCTCCATGGTTCCCAAATAGCTTCTTGTGGTGTCATAGAGCACTTCCGCTCCCAGACTGTTGGTCTGGAAGAAAGAGAACTGGGTGATTTTAAATTTAAGTCCCAATAACTCCTCATAAAAATAATCCTTACCGTATAAAAGCGTGGTTCCCTCATTCTTCACCACATCTGCCACGGAATCATTGACGGTATGTACAATCCCTGCAATACTTCCCTGTAAGGGCAGGCTAAGAATCATGTCCACAAAAGGCTGCAAATCCACATCCTTCTGACTTGTAGTAATCAGTCCGATGAGAATCTCACCGGTTTTTACCGCCTTACGCACCAGCAGGTGGCGTAAATATCCTTCATGGCTTAATCTATGAAAAAACGGCAATTCTGCCTTGGTAAAATACTCTGTGGTTCCGCGAAGAATCTGTCTGTAATCTTCATCCACAATGCGACAATCCGTTACAGACACGATATCATAAAAACTGCCTCTTTTGTGCATGCCAAGAGCAAGGGGACCATCCTTATATTCATCCCCGAAAGAGAACTCCATTTTATTACGGTACGCTTCGTTCATGGGACTTGCCTTAATCCCCTCAAATACCTCATCAAAGCTTTTATCCGTGGTGTTAAACTGTTCGTACACGGGACGAATCAAGTCCTCCACCTGACTGCGCTTTATATTTAACTGTTCTTCATAAGGATAGGTCTGATAGAGACAGCCGCCGCAAATTCCCGCATGAGGACAAGGTGCCTTCACTTCACATTCAGCCGGTACAACTACTTCTAACAATCTGCCTTCCGCTTTACCGTGCTTCTTCTTGTTAATCAGACAGGATACGGTCTGCCCCGGCAAAGCATTCTTTACCGTTACCGCAGTATCGCCATCCTCACCCTTTACAATTACTCTTCCTTTATTGGGAAAATCACATTTCTCTACATATCCTTGTACAATATCGCCTTTTTTCATTTTACTCCCATTACAACACAAAAGCGGGATGCTGTGACACATCCCGTTTTATGAGTTCCTTATTATTATTTCTCGTCAGACTTAATCTCGATTGCTTCTTCATCATCAAAGAAGTCATCATCAAAATCATCATCGAAATCATCATCGAAATCTTCTAAGTAATCAGGTGTCAGATAACGATATACGAGGTAAGCGATACCTGCGATTGCTGCAACAGCACCGATAATCGCCAATACCCAGATGATGGTTCTCTTCACTTTCTCGTCCTGTTCCTTCTCTTTTCTGTTAAGAAGTTCGTTTAATTTAACGGTCTCTAAAAGATCTTCAATTTTTCTCATGCTATAAAACCTCCCTTTTTACAATTGATTGTCTTTTCCAAATCTATAAATAGCATACCACGAAATCCAATTTTTTACTATCCCTAAATTTAGAAATTTATATAAAATTATTCGTAAAATTTGCACTTCACATCCGCCCGGGTATTACATGTTTGTATTTTATAATTTCTGCAGTCTTGCAAAAGCCGCATTTAACACCCGTTTTCCGGCCTTATCAAAGAAAACCGACACCAAGGTAGTGCCTTCACCGGCCTCAATATTTTCTACCACTCCGTCTCCGAATTTGATGTGGTGCACCCGGTCTCCCACGACATAATCCACGCTTGCCGCACTCATCTGACTTCCCTTGGTAAGACCTGCCAGACCGGAAGCCCCTGCAAAGGGTTTTACGGAAGGCTTTGCAAGACTTGCCTTGGGCTTTGCCACAGCCGTCCCACCAAAACCGGTAAAAGGTGCCGTCTTCATGTAGTCGATAGACGCCTTGCTCACAGGCTCCTCGTATTCCACAACCCTTTTCTTGGGAAGATTCCCTTCGATGAGTTCCTGAGGAATTTCTTTTACAAAGGTGCTGACAGGATTGTACTGGGTTTCCCCCCGAAGCATTCGCATTTTCGCACAGGTTATGGTCAGCTCGTCCTTGGCTCTTGTAATACCTACATAAGCCAATCGTCGCTCCTCTTCCATCTCCTCATCATCTTCCGCACTGATTGCCATATATCCGGGGAACAGTCCATCCTCCATACCGGTGAGATAAACCTGTGAAAACTCCAATCCCTTGGCACTGTGTATGGTCATAAGCAGTACTCTGTCATTGTTGCTGTCCACGCTGTCAATGTCTGCCACCAATGATACCTCCGTTAAGAAGTCCTGAAGGGAAGGTCCCCGTTCCGCCTCCGGATTCTCAGCCGCGTATTTTTCCTCGTAAGCCGCAGCTTTGGTAATCAATTCATCAATGTTTTGGATTCTGTCTTCTGCATCCTCATCATCGGAATTCTCCAAATCTTCCAGGTATCCGGTTCCTTTGATAATATCATCCACCAATTCCGGCAAATCATCATAGTAACCATCCTGCGACTTGGTCCGAAACATCCGAATCATACTTGCAAAAGCCTGCATCTTCTGTGCAGTTTTGCCAAGTCCCGGAATCTCATCCGCACGCACCAGTGCATCAAAAAGACTGATTTCCTGCTCTGTGGCAAAACGCTCCGCCTTCTCAAGACTGGTGGCTCCGATGCCTCTTTTGGGCACATTAATGATACGTTTTACAGCCAGATCATCCCTACCGCTTTCCACGGTTTTCAGATAGGCAAGAATATCTTTGATTTCTTTACGACCATAAAAGTTGGTTCCGCCTACCAGGCGATAGGCAACATTGTCCCTTACAAACTGTTCTTCAATGGCACGGGACTGTGCATTGGTTCGGTAAAGTACCGCACAATCCTTGAAATCCGCTTCCTTCATGCGTACTTTATGCCTGATATCATCACAGATGTATTGTGCTTCTTCAATGGGATTATCAAACTGTCGGAAATGAATCTTTTTACCTTCTCCGCGTTCCGACCACAAAGCCTTCGCCTTACGTCCTCTGTTATGGCTGATGACACCGTTGGCAGCATCCAGAATGTTCTTGGTGGAACGATAATTCTGCTCCAGTTTAATCACCGTAGCCTCCGGATAATGAAACTCAAAATCCAAAATATTACGGATATTGGCACCACGGAATTTGTAAATGGACTGGTCGTCATCTCCCACCACGCACAGATTACGGTTCTTCTGCGCAAGGAGACGAATCATCTCAAACTGCACCGTATTGGTGTCCTGATACTCATCCACCATGATGTATAAGAAACGATTCTGATAGCTTTCCAGCACATCGGGGCAATAACGGAACAGATCCACGGTTTTGAGAAGCAAATCGTCAAAGTCCAACGCATTGTTCTTTTTTAAGGTCTTCTGGTACTCTTTGTATACATGGGCAATTCTCTGATTCATCCAGTTACCCATGGCAGTCTTCTCATATTCCTCTGCAGAAATCATTTCATTTTTGCAGGAAGAAATCACCCCGAGAATGGTGCGCTCCTTAATCTGCTTCGTATCAATATTCTCTCTTTTACAAATTGCCTTAATGGTACTCTTCTGGTCATCCGTATCATAAATGGTAAAATTCGTATCATACCCCAGCTTATCAATATGACGTCTCAGAATCCGCACGCAGGTAGAATGAAACGTAGCAATCCATATACTCTCGGAACCAAAGCCAATCATGTCATCCACACGTTCACGCATCTCCCCTGCCGCCTTATTGGTAAAAGCAATGGCAAGAATATTCCAGGGATTCACCCCCTGCTCCAAAAGGTATGCAATACGATTCGTGAGAACACGGGTCTTACCGGAACCGGCGCCTGCCAATAGCAGAACCGGTCCTTCCGTTGTGGTAACACCTATTTTTTGTTGTTCGTTTAATTTATCTAAAATGTTCATACTCATTCTCCTATTCTGCATAAAATTCATTATAACAAATCAGCGCCAAATAAAAAAGAGAGATTACCGAAAATCTCTCTTTTCACATTTATTCGTTCTCTTCAAAACTGCCAAGCACTTTATGAAGCAGACGATGTAACTCCATCGCTTCCTCAGACTCTAATCTTACACAATCTACCATCTTTGCCGGCACCTCAACCGCCTTGTCCTTCAAGTCTTCGCCCTTTTCGGTAATTTCAACCAAAAGAACTCTTTCATCTTCTTTGGAGCGATATCTTTTCACATATCCTTTTGCCTCCAAGCTTTTTAAAACAGGTGTCAGCGTTCCGGAATCCAAAAATAGCTTTTTCCCCAGCTCTTTTACATTTATTTTCTTTTCTTCCCAGAAAACCATCATGGTAATATACTGGGTATATGTCAAATCCAGCTTATTCAAAAAAGGTCTGTATTGTTTGATAATTTCTCTGGAGCACGCATATAGGGGAAAGCATAATTGATTCTCTAGCTTTAATCCTTCGTATTTTAAGTCCCTCATGCCAAACCTCCTTTTGGTTCCATGCATTCATTTAGCATATTTCTAACCATTATAAAACTTCTTTAATTTTATCCTCTATTTCTTCCGGTTTTACGGTGGGAGCAAATCTTCCTATTACATTGCCCTTTCGATCCACCAAAAACTTCGTAAAATTCCACTTAATCTTCTTTCCCATCACACCGCCTTTTTGTTCTTTTAAATAGGTGTATAGCGGAATTTCATTCGTTCCGTTTACTTCTACTTTAGCAAACTGTTTAAAAGTAACCCCATAGTGCAACTGGCAGAAATCCACAATTTCCTCTTCACTTCCCGGAGCCTGATGCCCGAATTGATTACAAGGAAAATCAAGAATCTCTAATCCCAGGTCAGCATATTTGTCGTATAAATCCTGCAAACCTTTATACTGTGGTGTAAAACCGCAACCGGTTGCTGTATTAACAATCAAAAGTACCTTACCTTCGTAATCTGAAAGTGAAATTTCCTCTCCCAATGCATCATTCACTTTGTATTCATAAATCGACATCCTTCTTCCTCCCATAAAAACAATTATTCGATTGAGCTCAATTTAATTATATTCAACCTTTCTTGTTTTGTCAATATTAATATAAGCAAAACGGTTGCCACTCCGGGCAACCGTTTCATCTATCGTACTATATCATTTTTATGCCTTCATATCAAAGGTAGGGTCATCCTCGCTGACATCCTCATAGATAAAAGTCTCTTTATCATTATGAGGAAACAACAATTCCATAAACAGATTACCAAGAAGATTCTTCACGCGCTTGGCATCCACATTTTTATAAAAGGATTCATCTGCATCCATATTTTTAAGATTTTCAAGAACGGCAAACACATTAAATTCTTCCGACGCTTGGGCAGTTTCCGTTGTTGTAACTTCTTCTGCCGGTGCAGACTCCGTCGGTTGCATTACCACCTTGGATTCCGGAATATTATAGACCACATTTTCACAGGTCTTTCGAAAACAGTCCGGGTCATACTTGGCAAGATAGCGCAAATCATCCATGGTAATGTTCTTCTTGTTGTATATCTTAATATAAATGTTAATCAGCCGGTTATCCTTTTCTTCCATAAGCGTCACCTCTGGTAGATGCCCTCTTGTTACACTTATATTATAGCATTTTTAATCCTACAAGACATTACTTTTTATAATATTTTATCTTTTTGCCGGCGATAAATTTACCTACTTATTCAACCCAAAGCAACGAATCACTTTCGGCAACAACATTTGCATCAGGATTTACAATCTGAGGAATTCCGTCTGCATCTGCCCCTGCCATTTCCTGAACCACCAAGCCAGTCATCTTGGTAATATCTTCGTCGGTTACGATAACAGCACTATCATCTGCCACATCCGAAACTGCTTCCTGCGTCTCTGTAACTGCTTCTGCCGGTTCTACTATTTCAGGAATCTCTTCCATAGCAAGTTCTTCTGCGAGCACTTCTTCGGTAAGTTCATCCCCTGAAGCTTCTTCAATAAGTTCTTCCGGCGATTCGGTCTCCACAGGTTCCACAACCAAAACCTCATTCTCAATCACTTCTTCGGTTTCCGTTTCTACAATTTCTTCTTTGACCGCATAGGTAATATTTAAAGATGTGGTCGAGTAATCAATTACGGCAGTATCCTCATCATAAAACTCAAGATTATATAATTGGTTATATTCATGACTATATGCTCCTGCTATTACTGTGGTCTGCTGCGTTTTGGCATTAGAGATTAACAAATCATTTCCGGAACGTGTAATGGATATATCATCAACCAAAACACCTTCACCATATACAATCTTATCATTCAATCTGCTACCGGTTGTATCATAGTTATTGATTACATCATCTCCGTCTTCGGCACTGATCCTATATACATCTTCACCGTTTCCACCGGCCAGGGTATCATTGCCTGCTCCACCGATTAAAGTATCATTACCGTTCTGTCCATACAGGGTGTCATTACCCGCATCTCCGTAAATGGTATCATCTCCTTCTCCTGCCTGCACCGTATCATTACCTCCAAGCATGTGGAAGGTCTCGCCCTGATGGTAACCTACCGCTTCATAGTAACCGTTCTGTACATCATCACCTTCCGTTCCAACCTGGATGTTGGCTCTGTTGGCTATCTCTTCCGTATCCCATACGGTTCCGTCCGCAAACTCCACCTGTTCCACGAAATAGCGGCCCGTTCCGTTATTCTCACGGTACGCATCATGTACGGTGAAAGAATCATTCTCACTGTACTTCACAACGAGGTCATTACCGTTTCGCTCCATAACTACATCGGAAGCTTGGATTCCTTCTCCGAATACAATCTTATCAATGTTTCCCATAACCCATTCAGAGTCATCAATGGTATCCCTTCCATCACCTAAGTTAAACACAAAGGTATCAGCTCCCGCACCACCTGTCATGTGATCGTTACCTGCTCCTCCGATTAAGGTATCGTTTCCGTTCTGTCCATACAGGGTGTCATTACCCGCATCTCCATAAACGGTATCATCTCCTTCTCCTGCACTTACCGTATCATTACCACCCAACATATGATAGGTCTCGCCCTGATGGTAACCTACCGCTTCATAGTAGCCGGTCTGTACATCATCACCTTCCGTTCCAACCTGAATGTTGGCGCGGTTGGCTATCTCTTCCGTATCCCAGACCGTTCCGTCAGAAAACTCCACCTGTTCCACGAAATAGCGGCCGGTTCCGTTATTCTCACGGTACGCATCATGTACGGTGAAAGAATCATTCTCACTGTACTTCACAACGAGGTCATTACCGTTACGCTCCATAAACACATCGGAAGATTGGATTCCTTCTCCGAATACAATCTTATCCACGTTTCCCATAACCCATTCAGAATCATCAATGGTATCCCTTCCATCACCAAGGTTAAACACAAAGGTATCCGCTCCCGCACCACCTGTCATGTGGTCGTTACCTGCTCCTCCGATTAAGGTATCGTTTCCGTTATCTCCATGAAGGGTATCATCTCCTTCATCGCCATAGACGGTATCATCTCCGTCTCCGGCTCCCACAAAGTCGTTTCCGTCTAACATATGGTAGGTCTCGCCCTGATGGTAACCTACCGCTTCATAGTAACCGTACTGTACATCATCACCTTCCGTTCCAACCTGAATGTTGGCTCTGTTGGCTATCTCTTCCGTGTCCCATACGGTTCCGTCCGCAAACTCCACCTGTTCCACGAAGTAACGGCCGGTTCCGTTATTCTCACGGTACGCATCATGTACGGTGAAGGAGTCATTGGCACTGTACTTCACTACAAGGTCATTACCGTTACGCTCCATAAACACATCGGAAGATTGGATTCCTTCTCCGAATACAATCTTATCCACGTTTCCCATAACCCATTCAGAATCATCAATGGTATCCCTTCCATCACCTAAGTTAAACACAAAGGTATCCGCTCCCGCACCACCTGTCATGTGATCGTTACCTGCTCCACCGATTAAGGTATCGTTTCCGTTCTGTCCATACAGGGTATCATTACCCTCATCTCCATAAATGGTATCATCTCCTTCTCCTGCCTGCACTGTATCATTTCCGCCAAGCATGTGGAAGGTCTCGCCCTGATGATAGCCTACCGCTTCATAGTAGCCGGTCTGTACATCATCACCTTCCGTTCCAACCTGGATGTTGGCTCTGTTGGCGATTTCTTCCGTATCCCAGACCGTTCCGTCAGAAAACTCCACCTGTTCCACGAAATAGCGGCCGGTTCCGTTATTCTCACGGTACGCATCATGTACGGTGAAGGAGTCATTGGCACTGTACTTCACCACAAGGTCATTACCGTTTCTCTCCATGGTGACATCTTCAGCACTGATACCGGAACCAAATACAATCTTATCAATGTTTCCCATAACCCATTCAGAGTCATCAATGGTATCCGTTCCATCACCTAAATTAAACACGAAGGTATCGGCTCCCGCACCACCTGTCATGTGGTCGTTACCTGCTCCACCGATTAAGGTATCG
>JAZNRC010000036.1:0-39767 GCA_045590555.1 Lachnospiraceae bacterium
TAACCGAAGTGTCGCAGGTTCGAGTCCTGCTTGGGGAGTTAAGACGGGAAACCGTTTTAAGCTGGCTCCGTGGTCAAGCGGTTAAGACATCGCCCTTTCACGGCGGTAACACGGGTTCGATTCCCGTCGGAGTCATTAAAATCATTATTTTTTCATATAATGATTTTATAAACAGAATAAGGCGCCATAGCCAAGCGGTAAGGCGTGGGTCTGCAACACCCTGATCACCAGTTCAAATCTGGTTGGCGCCTCTTTTAAACGATTAGATGAGAACTTCATTTAATCGTTTTTTTAACATTTAACAAGTATTATAATGTATAGATAGTTTGGGTATGATTATGAAAAAAAATAAGAATGATGTATTTAGAGATAATCCCATAACGCAGCGTAGGGGGAAATATTATTTGCGTAAAAATACATTATTTGCCTGCATTGCACTGATTGTAGTGATTTTGTGTACAGGTGCTAAGCTTTTTATTCCCTTGAAAAATGAAAACAATGAGATGACAGAAGCATACATTGTTAGAATTATTGATGGAGATACCATGGTTGTCGCCATGAATCAAAATGAAGAGGTTGTTCGCTTGATAGGAGTGGATTCGCCGGAAAGTGTAAGTTTGGAGGAATCTGAAAATTCAATTTACGGGGATTATGCTTCCGTTTATACCGGCAATTGTTTGGAAAAAGGACAAAAAGTTTATCTGACGTTTGACGAACAGCTTAGAGACCCGTATGATCGTCTTTTGGCATACTTATGGATAGAACCGGATATTAGTGACGTAACGAATTTGTATCAATATCAGATGGTTCGGGATGGTTATGCAATTGCTGTTACATATGAGCCAAATGAAAGATATTCATTAAATTTAAAGGAAGCAATGCAATATGCCATACAAGAAAGAAAGGGCTTGTGGGTCTATCGGGATTATTATAAGGAACATAAAAATTAAGAACTGTTATTGCTTTTTAATATATGAAAATATGATTGCAGTTTTTTCACAATTTATAATATTGATTTATCTTGTAGGGAACACTATAATGAAAAAGGATTTACTATTATTTGAAGAAAGAGAAAAAAATGGAAAACAATAATTACGAAAATAATAATCAAAAAAATAGATTGCCGGAAGAACAAAATAATAGAAACAATGGCGGTTCCGGTAATAACAGCGGAAATAATAATGGAAATAATGGGCAGAAACCCGGTGGATTTTGGACGTTTATGCTGGTGGGAAGTATTTTTGTGTTCATTATTTTTATGATGCTTCGCACGCTGATACCTGCCGATTTGAATGTGATTGAATATAGCGAATTTGTTAAAATGATTGAAGAGGGACAGGTTTCTGAAGTTCTTATTGGTACAGATAAAATTACCATTGTACCTAAAAAAGAGGAAGATGAAGGTATACAGAATCCGTTTTTGCCCCAAACAGCCAATTATTTATATACGGGCAAGGTGGAAGAAGATGAAACACTGACAGCAAGATTGCTGGAAAATGGTATAAAAGTAAGCGGTGAAATTCCTGATAACTCCGGAGAAGTCTGGTACTTCTTACTATCGACTGTTTTACCTATTGGTCTTATGGTAGTTTTGACTATTGCTTTGTTCCGCAAGATATCTAAAAGCGGTGGCATGGGCGGCTTCATGAATGTTGGTAAAAACAATGCGAAAGTATACGCACAGAAAGAAACCGGCATTACATTTCAAGATGTGGCCGGTGAAGATGAAGCTATTGAGTCATTGCAGGAGGTGGTAGATTTTCTGCATAATCCCGATCGTTATGTAAAAATCGGTGCCCGTTTACCCAAGGGAGCATTATTGGTGGGACCTCCCGGTACCGGTAAAACATTGCTTGCCAAGGCGGTGGCAGGGGAAGCAAAAGTACCGTTTTTTTCATTGACGGGTTCTGACTTTGTGGAATTGTATGTAGGCGTTGGTGCATCCAGAGTAAGGGATTTATTCCAGGAAGCGGAAAAGAATGCACCGTGTATTATTTTTATTGACGAAATTGATGCAATCGGTCGAAGCCGTGATTCGAAGTATGGTGGCGGAAATGAGGAGCGCGAGCAGACGTTGAATCAGTTGCTGGCTGAGATGGATGGTTTTGATGGTAAAAAGGGTATCATTATTCTTGCGGCGACCAACCGTCCTGAAATTTTAGATAAGGCATTATTACGTCCCGGACGTTTTGACAGAAGAATTATTGTGGAAAAACCTGATTTGAAGGGGCGTGTGGAAATTCTAAAGGTACATGCCAAGGATGTTTTAATGGACGAAACCGTTGATTTGGATGAAATTGCTTTGGCCACCAGTGGTGCGGTTGGGTCGGATTTAGCGAATATGATTAACGAAGCTGCCATTAATGCAGTAAAGCAGGGAAGAGAATATGTCAGCCAGAAAGATCTTTTTAATGCAGTTGAAATTGTTTTAGTCGGCAAAGAAAAGAAAGATCGAATTTTAAGTGAACAGGAAAGAAAAATTGTATCTTATCACGAAGTGGGTCATGCTTTGGTAAGTGCTCTGCAGAAAAATTCCGAACCTGTACAAAAAATTACCATTGTTCCCAGAACCATGGGTGCTTTGGGTTATGTTATGCATGTACCCGAGGAAGAAAAATACTTAAATTCCGAAGCTGAATTAAAAGATATGCTGGTTGGACTTTTAGCAGGCCGTGCAGCCGAAGAGCTGGTATTTGATTCGGTAACGACCGGAGCATCAAATGATATTGAAAAAGCTACATCTATTGCCCGTTCCATGGTAACGCAGTACGGTATGAGTAAAAAGTTCGGTTTGATTGGGCTTGAAACTGTTGAAAGCAGATATTTAGACGGGCGTGTGGTTATGAATTGTGCAGATGATACTGCAGCTGCGGTTGATGAAGAAGTTATGAAGATTTTGAAAGACAGCTATGAGGAAGCTATGTCTCTTTTAAAAGAAAATCGCGAAATCATGGATAAGCTGGCTGATTATCTGATTCAAAAAGAAACCATTACCGGTAAGGAATTTATGGAAATATATTGTGCCGAAAAAGGTATTCCCGTACCGGAACCCAAGACGGAAACCATGAAAAAGAAACGTACCGATGAAAATGCAAAAGGGCAAACAGAGGATGCAGGGGAGTTTTCGGAATCAGACCGGAACACAGAGGAAGTTTCGGACGAAAAGAAAGAGGGTATAACGGTAGAACAATCCGAGCCGGAAGAGAAAGGTGAGAATGATACATTGGAAACTGCCGAAGAGGAAGAGGGGAATTTATCAGCAGAAGAAGATGGTTCTTACAGTGGTAAAGATGCTGATTTTGCAAATGAACTAAAAAACAGAATTTATAAATAATTATAAAATTTGTTTTGAATGTAATGCATGAAACAATATTATGGCAGCAAAGACAACATTGTAAGCTGAAAACATGTAAAATGAGGTCTGCATGGAGCGATTTAATGTCGAAGAGGAATTAAAAAAACTCCCGGGTAAGCCGGGAGTGTATATTATGCATGATGCGAAGGATGCAATTATTTATGTAGGTAAGGCCGTAAGTCTGAAAAACAGAGTGCGGTCTTATTTTCGCGCAAGTACCAAGAAGACTCTCAAGATTCAAAAAATGGTCTCGTTGATTCATAGATTTGAATATATTGTAACCGATTCGGAATTGGAAGCACTGGTATTGGAAAACAATTTAATCAAAGAACATTCGCCCAAATACAATACGATGTTAAAGGACGACAAAACCTACCCATACATTAAAGTCACCGTTTCGGAGACTTATCCGCGCATTCTTTTTTCGCGTCAAATGAAAAAAGATAAAAGTCGTTATTTTGGACCTTATACAAGTGCGGCAGCGGTGAAAGATACCATTGAGTTAATGAATAAGTTATATAAATTACGTACTTGTAACCGTAGCCTTCCGCAAGATGCGGGAAAAGGCCGCCCCTGCTTAAATTATCACATAAAACAATGCTTTGCACCATGTCAGGCATATATATCCGAAGCAGATTATCGTGAACAGGTAAATAAAGCCTTGGAATTCTTAAACGGTAATTATGCACCGATTATAAAAGAATTGGAAGAGAAGATGTATGCGGCCTCGGAAGCCTTGGAGTTTGAGGAGGCCGGAAGATTAAAAGAACTTTTATGCAGTGTAAAAAGTGTGGCTCAAAAGCAAAAGATTACGGATAGTGATGGCGAAAATAAAGATTACATAGCTCTTGCAAGAAATGAGAGAGATGTGATTATTCAGGTCTTTTTTGTCAGAGAGGGAAGGCTAATCGGCCGAGAGCATTTCTACATGAAACAGGCGATTCACGATTCGAATGCTGAGATTTTACAGACTTTTGTGAAACAGTTTTATGCAGGTACACCTTTTATTCCGAGAGAAGTTTTTCTGGCAGAAGAAATTGAGGAAAAGGAATTGATAGAAGAGTGGCTGACCGGAAAACGTGAGAATCGCGTGTATATCCGTATCCCTCAAAAAGGTCAAAAAGAAAAAATGTTGGAACTGGCAAAACAGAATGCCGAGCTGGTTTTAAGCCGGGACAGTGAAAAAATCAAAAGAGAAGAATTGCGAACCATTGGTGCCGTAAAAGAAATCGAAGAACTTTTGCAAGTGCAGGATATTCAACGTATGGAGGCTTTTGATATTTCCAATATCAGCGGGTTTGCAAATGTGGGTTCCATGGTGGTTTATGAGAAGGGGAAGCCAAAGCGAAGCGATTATCGTAAGTTTCGAATTAAATCGGTAGCGGGACCGGATGATTATGCATGTATGAAAGAAGTTCTTACCAGACGTTTTGTTCATGGTTTGGCGGAACGGAAAAAAACGGAAACAGAATACGGCAGTTTTACCAGATTTCCGGATTTGCTTCTGATGGATGGCGGCAAAGGACAGGTGAATATTGCAAAGCAGGTGCTGGATGAATTAAATTTGAATATCCCGGTTTGCGGTATGGTAAAAGATGATAACCACAGAACCAGAGGATTGTATTTTAATAATGTGGAGATACCCATAGATATTCATTCGGAAGGCTTTCATCTGATTACCCGTATTCAGGATGAAGCACACAGATTTGCCATTGAATATCATCGTTCCCTGCGTTCTCAGGCTCAGGTGCATTCGGTTTTAGATGAAATTCCCGGAGTGGGTCCTGCCAGACGTAAGGCTTTGATGAGGAGTTTTTCGTCCATCGATGAATTGAAAACGGCAGATGCGGCTTTGATTGCAGAACGGGCAGATATTCCCATGCATATTGCGGAAGGAATTGCAGCTTTTTTTTCCGGGGACAAAATTGAAATGGCCGACAGTTGAATTAAAAATACAACTATGTTAAAATATTGATAATTACGTACTTTTATGTAAAAAAATAGGGGAGGATATATCAATATGCCCAGTGTAAGCTTAGCAAAAATTGTTGAGAAAATGAAACTGGAGTCACTGACTCCGGAAATCGATATCAAAGGAATCAAAATCAAGCAACCGGATATTAATCGTCCGGCTCTTCAGATTGCAGGTTTTTTTGAGCATTATGAGGCAACCAGATTGCAGATTATCGGGTTTGTGGAATATAAGTATATGATGTCTTTATCTGATGAAAAGAAGGAAGAAATCTATACCAAGCTTTTAAGTTATCCCATTCCCTGTATTGTATTCTGTAGGGAATTGGAGCCGGATGAGCTTTTTCTGAAAAAAGCGATTGAAAATAATGTTCCTCTTTTTAAAACAAAGAAGACAACCTCAGCATTTATGGCGGAAATTATTCGGTGGTTAAATGTTAAATTGGCTCCCTGCATTTCCGTACATGGCGTGCTTGTGGATGTTTATGGTGAAGGTGTTTTGATTGTCGGAGAAAGCGGTATCGGTAAAAGTGAAGCGGCGCTGGAACTTGTAAAGCGTGGTCATCGTCTGGTTACCGATGATGTGGTAGAAATTCGTAAGGTTAGTGATGATACCATAATCGGTTCGGCACCGGATATTACTAAGCATTTCATCGAAATCAGAGGCGTTGGTATCGTAGATGTTAAGACATTGTACGGTGTATCCAGCGTTAAAGATACCCAGACCATCGACTTGGTAATTAAACTGGCAGACTGGAATAAGGATACGGAATATGACCGTCTCGGGTTGGAAGAAGAATATACGGAATATCTTGGCAAAAAGGTTGTTTGCCACAATATTCCCATTCGTCCCGGACGTAATCTTGCGGTAATTTGTGAATCGGCAGCGGTTAACCACAGACAGAAAAAGATGGGTTATAATGCGGCTCAGGAGTTATATCAGCGTGTACAGAATTCTTTGGCAAAGAAGCGGGAAGATGATGACGAGGATTAAAAGTGCATCTTAAATTTTACGTGATAAAGGTATGAAGAATCGGAAATTGAATTTGTAAAAATAGGAGACTGGAACAGATGAGTAAATTTATTTTTGGTGTTGATTTAGGTGGAACAACGGTTAAAATGGGTCTTTTTGACGCAGAAGGCACCGTACTTGACAAGTGGGAAATCGTAACTGTAACAGAAAACGGCGGTTCGCAGATTTTACCCGATATTGCAAACAGCATTCTTGCAAAAATGGCTGAGAAAAACATTGATAAGGCTGATGTAATCGGTGTAGGTATCGGCGTTCCGGGACCTGTAGATTCTCAGGGTATCATACATAAGGCAGCAAACTTAGGTTGGGGCGTGTTTAATGTAAGCGAAACCATAAGCGAATTGGTAGGAGTACCTGTAAAGTCCGGTAACGATGCAAACGTAGCAGCCTTGGGTGAGATGTGGAAAGGCGGCGGCCAGGGATATTCCAACATGGTAGCCGTAACTTTAGGAACCGGCGTTGGTGGCGGAATTATTATCGAAGGTAAAGTTCTTGCAGGCGCAACCGGTTCCGGCGGAGAAATCGGACATATCTGCGTGAATGAAGCAGAAGAAGCTGTTTGTGGCTGCGGTAAGAAGGGCTGCCTGGAGCAGTATGTATCTGCAACCGGTATTGCAAGACTTGCAAATTTAAGACTTGCTAAGGATGATATGCCCAGTATTCTGCGCGGTAGTTCTATTTCTGCGAAATCCGTATTTGATGCCGTAAAGAGCGGTGATGCTCTTGCAATTGAAGTGGCAGAAGAATTCGGTGAATGTCTTGGTAAGGCATGTGCAATGATTGCATGTGTTGTAAACCCTGATGTATTCGTAATTGGCGGTGGTGTAAGTAAGGCCGGTCCTGTGCTTTTAGATTATATTGTAAAAAATTATACCCCAAATGTGTTCCACGGAAGTCGTGATACCAAATTCGCATTGGCAACGCTTGGTAATGATGCGGGTATTTACGGAGCAGCAAAATTAGTATTGGAATAAATATAAAAAGGAAAGGTGGAAAATTTTTCCACCTTCCTTTTTCACTGTAGTTTTTAAGGAAACAGAAACATAACATATAAGTTGTCTGCATATGATAAATATAGTTAAAAACAGAGACAGACAGTGGGAATGTTATTTAACCTATGTAAAGGCAATAGGAAGTGGTAAGCGTGAATACGGATTTTTATTATAAGTTAAAGGAACTTCTTCCTTCTGCGGAAATTGCATATGATGAACCAATGAGTAGACATACTACTTTCCGGTTGGGCGGAGAAACGGATGTTTTTATTAAAATATCCGAAGAAAAGCAGTTGGCAATTTTGATTCCGGAATTGGTTCAAAATAATATACCTTATTACATTATCGGGAAAGGCAGTAATTTGCTGGTAAGCGATAAGGGATTTCGCGGAGTGGTTATCAGGCTTGGAGATTCTTTTGAAAGTGTAAAAGTAAATCATTGTAATGTTACAGCAGGTGCCGGAGCAAGCATGGCACAGATTGCAAAAATTGCACATATGAACAGCCTGACCGGGTTTGAATTTGCCGCAGGTATTCCCGGGAGCATAGGCGGGGGCGTAATCATGAATGCCGGAGCTTATGACGGAGAATTAAAAGATGTGGTAAAAAGAGTTCGGTTTATGGACCGAAACGGATTAATAAAAGAGTATACAGGCGAGGAAATGCGGTTTGATTATCGAACCAGTGCGTTGAAGGGGAAGCCTGAATATATTGTGCTGGAAGTGGAAATGGAATTGCAACCCGGGGAGGGTGAGGTGATTCTTTCTAAAATGCAGGAACTTGCAAGGCGCAGGAAAGAAAAGCAACCTTTGGAATATCCCAGTGCGGGAAGTACATTTAAAAGACCGAAAGGATATTTTGCCGGTAAATTAATCGGGGATGCGGGACTTGCAGGATATACGGTAGGCGGTGCAAAAGTTTCGGAGAAACACAATGGGTTTGTAATCAATGCAGGAGAGGCTACTGCAGAAGATGTAAAAAAAATCATCGAAGAGATTCGTCAAAAAGTATACGATGAGTTTCAGGTAATGTTAGAGCCTGAAGTGATTTTTTTAGGGGAGTTTACTGAGTAGAAAACCTGAGATGTCATGGTGTATGCGTGAGATAATCATAGGTGAGGAGGCTTTGTTATGAGATTTGTTATTGTTACGGGTATGAGTGGAGCCGGTAAACTTACGGCTCAGAAAATGATGGAAGATATGGGATATTATTGTGTAGATAATCTTCCGGTTCCCCTTATTACAAAATTTGTGGATCTGATTCTGGAGCCGAATCGCGAAATTACCAAGGTGGTATTGGGAATTGACGTGCGCGCGGATCAGTCATTTGATGAAGTAATGGATGCTCTGGAAGAACTAAAGAAAACAGGGTTTCAGTATGAGATACTTTTTATGGAAGCCAGTGATGCCACGTTGCAAAAACGTTATAAAGAAAGTCGCAGAATGCATCCTCTTGCTATTGGCGGACGCGTGGCGGACGGTATAGAAAAAGAACGTAAAATTCTTGAGAAAATGAAGGCAGATGCAGATTATGTCATTGATACGTCTCACCTTTTAACCAGAGAGCTGAAAGAGGAACTGGATCGCATTTTTGTCAGCAATAAGGATTATAACAGTCTTATGGTGAATGTTGTTTCTTTTGGTTTTAAACATGGAATTCCTGCGGATGTGGATTTGGTTTTTGACGTAAGATTTTTACCCAATCCCTTTTATATTGACGAATTAAAAAACAAAACCGGTAATGACCGGGAAGTCAGGGATTATGTTATGAGCTTTCCGGAGGCGGAGGAATTTTTACAGAAATTAACAGACATGGTTTTTTTCCTGATTCCCAATTATATAAAAGAAGGGAAAAACCAGTTGATTATCGGTATAGGATGTACAGGAGGAAAACACAGAAGTGTTACCCTGGCAAATAAATTGTACGAGCAGTTAAAAGATAAAGGAAATTACGGACTGACGATTTCTCATCGTGATGCATAACAGGAGCGGATGCAATGTCATTTTCACAAGATGTAAAAGATGAACTTGAGAAGCAAATTGGCCAGGCGAGACATTGTCGTATCGCCGAACTGGCAGTGATTTTGCTTTCATACGGACAAGTGAATATATCCCAAACAGGGGTAAGGCAGCTTGTATTGTCATCAGAACACGAAACAATTGTAAGAAAATACTTTACATTGTTGAAAAAAACCTTTAATATAAAAAATGGCGTGTTAAAAACAAATTTTTTGACAGAAAATGCCAAAGGCGTATTTGATTGCGTGATTGAGGATGACCTGCTTGCGGAAACTGTTTTAAAAGCAGTTAAGATGTGGAGCGAAGAACAACAATCCATAAGCAAATCGATGGATGTTTCTGATGTTTTATTGAAATCGGCATGTTGTAAGCGTGCATTTCTTCGAGGTTGTTTTTTGTGTGCCGGTTCCATGAGTGATCCGATAAAAGGGTATCATTTGGAATACCTATGCACAAATGAGGAAATGGCTAAACAACTTCTTAAGGTGATTGCTGATTTTGGAGTTGAGGCTAAGATGGTACGCCGAAAAAAATATTACGTGGTGTATGTAAAAGAAGGTTCTTCCATTGTAGAGCTTTTGAATGTTATGGAGGCCCATATCAGCCTGATGAATCTTGAAAACACAAGAATTCTCAAGGAAATCGGAAATCATACCAATCGTAAGGTGAATTGTGAAACCGCAAATATCATAAAAGCAGTGAATGCGGCCAATAAGCAGATTGCTGATATAGAGCGAATTCGTGATTTAAAAGGGTTAGACAGTTTGGCTTTGCCGTTGCGGGAAATGGCGGAAGTAAGGCTGCAGTATCCGGATACACCGTTGGGAGAACTGGGTAAGTTCTTAGATCCGCCAATCGGTAAATCGGGTGTTAACCACAGATTAAGAAAATTAGGGGAGATAGCAGAAAAGCTATAAGAATGAAGCAGGTGCTTTGTTGGGGGACAAAGTAGGATTCATGTGTAAAGATAAGGAGGAATGGACATGATTCAGAAAGATATACAGATCAAGTTGTCCGGTGGCCTTGAAGCCAGACCCATAGCCGTATTGGTTCAGGTAGCAAGCCAGTATGAAAGTACGGTTTATCTTCAGATTGATAATAAGAAGGTAAATGCAAAAAGTATCATGGGAATGATGAGCCTCGGATTAAACTCCGGCGAGCAGGTAACTGTTTTGGTAGATGGTGCAGATGAACAGGATGCATTGGCAAATATTGAAAAATATTTAAGTGGTGAAGAATAAAACACACGTGAAAAGAGAACACAAAAAGGTGTTCTTTTTTCACGTTTTGGGCATAATTTGTCGATAAGATGATATTATGCAGGAGGAAAAGTATGGAAATGAGAAAGCTTTTATTTATATATAATCCAAAATCCGGTACCGGGAAAATAAAAAGCAAATTATCTGATGTAATAGATATGTGTGTAAAGGAAGGGTATGAGGTTACCATACGCCCCACTCAGGCCTCACTGGATGCCATGAATTATATTACAGAGAATGCGAGTCGCTTTGACAAGATCATATGTAGTGGTGGCGATGGTACTTTGGATGAAGTTGTAAAAGGGCTGTTGGCAGGCAACCATGATGTTCCCATCGGATATATTCCGGCAGGAAGTACCAATGATTTTGCGGCAAGCTTGGGAATTCCCACCTCGCCGTTGAAAGCTGCCAAGGTGGCAGTATACGGAAAACCCTTTGCATGTGATATCGGTAAATTTGATGAAGACTATTTTGTATATGTGGCTGCTTTTGGAATCCTGACGGATGTGTCCTATGAGACGGATCAAAAGGTGAAAAATGTACTGGGACATATGGCCTATGTGGGAGAAGCAATTCGCAGTTTTAATCCCGTAAATTTGAAGTCTTATCATATGAGTATTATGACGGAAGACAGAATGATTAAGGATGATTTTATTTATGGAATGGTGTCAAATTCGGCATCCATCGGGGGGATGAAGATTTTGCCCGCAAATGAAGTGGCTTTGGATGATGGTGAATTTGAGGTTTTGTTGGTTAAATTTCCGAGAAGTATTGAGGAGATTAATATGATGGTATCTTCACTTCTTGCGCAGGCGCCGGACCCGGAATATATATACTATTTTAAAACCTCACATTTGGAAATTCATTCCGAGGATGCAGTGTCGTGGACTTTGGACGGAGAAAACGGCGGTATGCATGAGGATGTGGAAATTAGTAATCTTGGCAGGGCGTTTCGCATTTGTGTGCCGGAGAAAGAACGTCATAAGTAAAAGATTGTAAGCTTTTAAGTATAATGCTATAATAATGCCAAAAGTATGTGGGGGTATATTATGACAGAAAAATTATCATATAAACAGGTTTGGGAAATAATTAATATCTTGCGTAAATGTAGCGAAAGTAATATAATGGCTTCTTTTTCCTTACGGGAATTCGAAGGAATAAATTCAATTATTAAAAGTTTTTCGGAAAATTATGCCGGGCAAATAGAACAAGCATTCCAAAAGATAAAAGAACCAACGGATAATATTACGGTTCGAGAACAGAGAATTTTTGATTGGATATCTAAGTCCAAAAGTGTATGTGCAATGAAGTTAGCCATTGAATTAAATGGAATGGAAAATGAAGAAGTGCCGGAAGTGGTTGAAATTTTGGAGTTTTATCTTGATACGCCATTGTCTCCCAGTATAAAGGCAATGGGGCTATATAATATAGCGGCAACCATTGCTTCAAAAGATGCGGAATTGTGTTATGAGTTGCAAACAAAAGCGTTTGAGTTATATCCGGAATTGGCTACTGTATATGGCATAGAATATGTGTATAAACCGGAATTGATTAAGGACCAATATTTTGAGGATTGTCCTATATGCGGAGGAAAAGAATCTCATGGATACTATTGTGTTCCACAATTTGTAGGATTAAAAACCGGTAGTCATCTTGCTCCAGTAAAGTTATGGAAGAAATGTCATACATGTGAAAATTTGTATGCATACAATTTCCCGGTAACAGAAGTGGGTGTGATGAATGGTCATTATACGAAAAAATCTACATATTCAATTATTGAACCCCGATATGGTCTTAGAGTATATTCGGATATTTTTAATAAGTGTAAACAGTATACAAGCGGAAATAGATATCTGGAAATTGGGATTGGTGGCGGCGAAATGATTGCGGCAGCCATGGAGATGGGATATGAGGTGGATGCTGTAGAAATCTGTAAAGAGGATTGTGAGAAAGTATCTTCTGTATTGGGTATTGATATCAAATGGTGTGATTTTATTAAATATAATACAGATAAGATGTACGATTTGATTATTATGGGAGATGTTTTGGAACATGTGTCAGAACCGATTACCGCTTTGGAGAAGGCTGTATCAATGTTAAATAGAGGTGGCGTTCTCTGGTTGTCTACACCGAATTATAACAGTGGTTTTACGCGTTTAAAGAAATTTACGGATGCGATGTGGAATCAAAAGAATCATTTTACATACTTTTCCTATGAAACCATACTGCCTTTTTTAGAAAAAGTCGGCTTGGAAGTAAAGCGGTATGATATTAGTAATCGTTTTAATGGTTCTATGGAATTGTATTGCGTGAAAAAATAATATTAAAAGACTCCTTTTGGGGAGTCTTTTCTTATATAGAAAAAATCTTTTGTTAATATTCACAATTAATGTATGGATACAATAACCAAAAAATATATATAAAAATAATACATTTGCATAAAAAAGTTGTAATATTCAGTGGATTTTATTGTGAAAATGTATTAAAATGTAGATTAGAATTTGGGGAAAACAGCGAAGAATATTTCGTGTATTACGTAGGAGGTTACTTTTATGATATCGAATCAGATTTTGCAGAGTACCATTGAGGGTATTAAGGGGATTACCAGGGTGGATTTGACTGTGGCAGATGTGGATGGCAAGATATTGGCAACAACCATGATGTCACCGGTGAATTACGGAACAGTAATTGTGGATTTTGCCAAGTCGCCGGCGGACAGTCAGGAAATTCAGAGCAGTCAGTTTATTAAAATATATGATGAGCAACAGCTGGAATACGTTTTGATTTCTGCCGGTGCAGGTGAGAATTCTTATACCATAGGTAAAATGGCGGCTTATCAGATTCAGACTTTGTTGGTAGCATATAAAGAGCGCTTTGATAAGGATAATTTTATCAAAAACCTTTTATTGGACAATTTGCTTTTGGTAGACATTTACGGCCGTGCAAAGCGATTACATATTCAAACCGATGCAAGGCGGGTTGTTATGATTGTTGAAAGCGAAAGCGGTAGGGACAATAATGCTTTGGAATTGGTAAAAACCGTATTGGGAAACAGTGGCAAAGAGTTTGTGACTGCCGTTGACGAGAATAATGTTGTTATCGTCAAAGAGTTGACCGAGGAGCAGAATAACAGAGAAATCGACAAGACTGCCAAAAGTATTGTAGCCTTCCTTCAGAAAGAAGGATTAAAAGATATACATATTGCATATGGTACTTCCGTAAGTGAGATTAAGGATGTGAGTCGTTCCTATAAAGAAGCAAAGATGGCATTGGATGTAGGTAAAATATTCTTTAATGAGCGTGGTGTCATTGCTTACAGTGAGCTGGGAATCGGACGATTAATTTACCAGTTGCCTATTCCTTTATGCAAAATGTTTATCAAAGAAATTTTTGACGGCAAGAGCCCGGATGATTTTGATGAAGAAACCCTTGTGACCATTCACAAATTCTTCGAGAACAGTTTGAATGTATCAGAAACTTCAAGGCAACTGTTTATCCATCGAAATACGTTGGTATATCGACTGGATAAGCTTCAGAAAAGCACCGGTTTGGATTTGCGCGTGTTTGAAGACGCCATCACATTCAAAATTGCGTTGATGGTTGTAAAGTACATGAAGTACATGGAAAGTTTTGAATATTAAAAGAGGAGAGCAGTATGGCTAAAAATACCACAAAAAAACGCAGAAACAGGGCGGAGACCGAGGGAGCCAAGTATGCAATCTGTCTGGAAGGGATTAATAAATCCTACGAAGACGGAGTGCCTGCGTTAACGGATATTAATTTAAAAATTGTGCCGGGAGAGTTTGTATTTATTGCCGGTGAAACCGGTTCCGGTAAGTCTACGCTGATTAAACTTTTATTAAGAGAAATCAAAGCGGACAGCGGTAAAATAAATGTATGCGGCTATGATTTGATGCGGATTAAAAGAAGAGATGTTCCGAAATTCCGCAGAAATCTCGGCGTTGTATTTCAGAATTTCAGACTTTTAAAAGAGAGAAACGTGTATGATAATGTTGCGTTTGCCCAGAGAATTATCCAGAAGTCCGAGAAGGAAATTCGCAAAAATGTTCCCAGTATTTTATCCGCAGTAGGTTTGGCGGGTAAATATAAGGCAAAACCGAAGCAGTTATCAGGTGGAGAACAGCAACGTGTGGCACTGGCGAGGGCACTGGTAAATAAACCGGGAGTTCTTTTGGCAGATGAGCCTACCGGTAATCTGGATCCCAGAAATACTACGGAAATTATGCATTTGTTAGAGAAGATTAACGAAAACGGTACCACGGTAGTAGTGGTTACCCACAATCGTGAAATCGTAAATGCAATGCAGAGAAGAGTTGTTACCCTTAGAAAAGGTGTTATCGTAAGTGATGAGGAAAAGGGTGGATATATAGATGAAGATTAGTACATTTTTTTATACATTGAGACAGGGAATCATTAATGTATTCCGTAATAAGTGGTTTACCTTGGCGTCTCTTGCAACCATTAGTGCATGCCTTTTTATTTTTGGTATTGCATATTCTCTTTTGGTGAATTTTCAGCATATGATTCGAACCGCGGAGGAAAGTGTATCCATTACGGTTTTTTATGATGAAGGGTTACCACAGGAAGAAATGGACAGAATCGGTGAACAAATACAGGCACGTACGGAGGTGTCAAAAGTTATTTTTGTGTCAGCAGACGAAGCCTGGGCTGAGTTTTCAGCCGAACTGGGCGAAGCGGCAGAAGGGATTACAGAGAATCCTTTGGTAAATTCGGCGAATCATGAAGTATATCTGAGTGATGTTTCCGCACAAGGTCAGCTGGTAAAATACATTGAGCAGATGGAAGGCGTACGTAAGGTAAATCAGTCAGAGTTTACGGCGAATATGTTTACCGGCGTAAATGCTTTGGTGACCTACGTTTCTATTGGAATGATTGCAATTTTATTATCCGTATCCGTATTCTTGATCAGCAATACGGTTACCATTGGTATTTCTGTTCGTAAAGAAGAGATTACGGTGATGAAGTATATTGGAGCTACGGACTTTTTTGTACGTGCACCCTTCGTGTTTGAGGGTATTATTATCGGCCTTATCGGCTCGGCACTGCCACTGGTATTGTTATATTATATTTATGATGTCGCGTTAAAGTTTCTTGCAGATAAATTCTCGTTTTTATCAAGTCTGTTGGTTACGTTGCCGGCATGGGAAGTATTTAATGTATTAGTGCCGGTATCATTGGCAATCGGAGTAGGAATCGGATTTTTCGGAAGTTTCTTTACGGTGAGAAAGCATTTAAAAGTATAATACCGGGGAATAAAAAGAATGAAGAATAATGTTAAAAGAAATATTATAAAAGGAATTCTGTTTTGTCTTGTGCTTTTTATCATGATTCTTATTCCCGACAGTAAAGTGTCAGCCAACCGTATTTCGGAATTGGAAGCCAGTATTCAGGAAAAGGAAGCTGCAATTAATGCGGCCGAAGATGAAAAAAAAGAGTTAACTGCCGGTCTTACAAATGTTGAGAAGGTAAAGAAAGAACTGGAAAAAAGTAAGGCTAATCTTAGTGCATACGTCCAGGAACTTGACAATACGGTGGCGGAGATTCAAGAGAATATAGAATCTTTAACCAATCAAATTGCCGAGAAAGAGCAGCAAATAACGGAGACGCAGGCAGAACTGGAAGCAGCACAGGATGATGAAACCAGACAGTATGAGGCGATGCAAAACCGCTTGCAAAGCTTGTATGAGCAGGGAGATTATTATTATCTGGAGATGTTGTCCGGTTCCGGAAGCTTTGCTGATTTTTTGAACAAGCTGGATTATATTGAACAGTTATCACAATATGATAACAATTTATTGATAGAATATCAGGGCATTGTGGAATATGTGGGACTTTGTAAGGCACAGCTGGAAGTAGAACAGGAGGTTTTGAACCAAACCAAAGAGGCCGCAGAAGCGGAACAGAAGGCTATGGAAGAGTTGATTGCAGACAAGCAGGCGGAGATTGCGGCATATGAAAATGATATTAGCCAAAAGGAAGCACTGATTGCTGCTTATGAAGCGGAGATAGCAGAGCAAACTTCCGTAATTGAGGCGCTGGAAGCGGCCGTGGCAGCAGACAGAGAAAGTCTTTGGGGAGAGCGAGTTTACAATGGCGGTATGTTTTGCTGGCCTGCTCCTTCGTATACCCGTATTTCAGATGATTACGGATATCGACAGCATCCTATTCTGAATGTACAACAATTCCATACCGGTGTAGATATGGCTTCACCCGGCGGAACCCCTATTTTGGCTGCTTATGACGGCATGGTAGTGCAGGCATCTTACAATGCGTCCATGGGTAATTATGTAATGATTGATCATGGTAGCGGATTATTTACCATTTACATGCATGCTCAGAAGCTGATGGTTAGTGCCGGTGAAGAAGTTTCAAGAGGCGAACAGATTGCAACCGTAGGAACTACGGGAAGAAGTACCGGAAATCATTTGCATTTTGGTGTTCGATTAAACGGAAGTTATGTGAGCCCGTGGGGATATATTACCAAGCCATAACTCGGTGGAATCCTTTTTGAACAAGCATAATAACAGTTTTTTTATAATAAATATAAAAGAGATGATAGCATCTTGCAGAAAGTAGAGCGTTATGAATAACAAAGGTAAGTTTAAGTATTTTGCATTGGGAATGTTGGTTGCCACACTTTGGTTTTTTATAATAGGCGGTATTGTATTATGTATCAGAGGCGGCTTGTCTCTGCTGAGACCTGATGTCGAAGGTGGTGCTGTCAGTGAGCAGAATCTGGAAAAAATGGAATATTTTCAGAATTTGTTACACACCTATTATTATGAAGATATTTCTGACGAAGAATTGGCAGACGGCGTCATGTATGGTCTGATGGAAACAGTGGGTGATCCCTATACCTGCTATTATTCCGTAGAAGAGATGAAGGAATTGTCGGCGGATATTGAGGGGATTTTTCATGGTATCGGTGCTTATCTGGAGATGGATTATGATGCGGGATATGCCAAAATCAGTGGTGTGATTGACGGAACGCCTGCCAGTCAATCTGATATAGAGGTAGGCGATTATATCATAAAAGTGGATGGTGTAGATACGTATGAAATGACCTTGACGGACGTGGTGGCTATGATTCGCGGAGATGCAGGAACACAGGTTGTATTAACGCTGAACCGTGGCGGAGAAGAGCGGGAAGTAACCGTAACCCGTCAGAACATTGAAACGCCTACTGTAAAATATGAGTTGCTGGATAATGATATTGCATATATTACCATTACGGAATTTGACGATATTACGACGGCACAATTTGCGGAAGCTAAAAATCAATTGGAAGCAGACAATGCCAAAGGACTGATCCTTGATTTGCGCGGAAATCCCGGAGGAAGTCTTGCAACGGTAGTGGATATATGTGAAATGATGTTGCCGGAGGGTATGATTGTATATACGGAAGATAAGTACGGTAACAGAGTTGAGTATAAGTGTGACGGAGAAAATGAGTTCACCTTGCCGTTGGTTGTTTTGATTGACGGTGGTTCCGCCAGCGCATCGGAAATTCTGGCAGGAGCTATTAAGGATTATAAAATAGGAACCCTGGTAGGAACGACTACCTATGGTAAGGGTATTGTGCAGAAAATATTCTCTTATGAGGACGGTTCCGCTGTTAAAATTACCGTAAGCAAGTATTATACACCGAATGGATATAATATTCATGGCGTGGGCATTGAACCGGATGTTATTGTGGAGTTTGATGGGGATTTGTATTTAGAAGAGGACATTGATAATCAGTTGCAAAAGGCAATTGAGATAATATCCGAAGAGATAGAATAAGTGATGGAAGGCAGCATTGCAGCGAAAGTTGTAATGCTGTTTTTTATGTGGTAAAATTAGTGCGGAATCGATAATATTTTTATTATATAGATGGAAAGAGTGTGGAAAGTAATATGAAAGATCCATTGTTATACAAAATTTTAAGACCGTTTTTTACGGTGTTGTTTAAAGTATATTATAATCCTACATTGATTCATAAAGAGCATATCCCGAAAGAGGGAGCCGTGGTAATTGCCGGAAATCATAAGCATGCACTGGATCCGATATTAGTGGATGTTTGTACGAAGAGAGTGATACATACTTTGGCAAAAAAGGATTTGCATGACGGTATTTTCGGATGGTTTTTTAGAGCAATCGGAACCATACCGGTGGATTTGCGTGCCGAGAAGAATCACGGGGCACTTGTCGCCGCTATTGAATATTTGAAAGTAGGTAAGGCAATTAATGTATCGCCGGAAGCAAAACGTAATTATACCAAAGAGATATTGTTACCGTTTAAGTTTGGGGCGGTTGTAATGGCACAGAGGACAAACTGTAAAATTGTACCCTATTCCATTACCGGTGATTATAAGTTCAGAAGCAGGAATTTAACCATAACGTTCGGGGAACCGTTGGATGTCAGTAAAATGACGGCAGAAGAGGCCAATGAACTGCTTTACCAAACGGTAAAAAATTTATTACTAAGCGCAGGAGCAGATAAGGCATGAGTCAGAAGATAAAAACGCCCTGGTATAAATTTTATAATGGCATTTCAGCACACTTGGAGTACCCGGATATATCCATGTATCAAATGTTGCATACTTCCGTATTAAAACATCCGGATTATGTCAGTTATAATTATTATGGAAAAAAGAAGACTTACGATAAGTTTTTAAAACAGGTTGATGACTGTGCCAGGGCTTTTAAGGCAGTGGGAGTCAAAGTGAAAGACAGAGTCAGTATCTGTATGCCTAATATTCCCGAAGCAATCATCAGTTTTTATGCGTTAAATAAAATTGGGGCTGTTGCCAACATGATACATCCTCTTTCTGCTGAAAAAGAAATAGAATATTACCTTACTGTTTCAGAAAGCAAGTGCGTAGTCACAACAGAAGTATCCTATGAAAAAATCAGTCGGGTTGCAAAAGAGACAAACCTAAAAACCTGTATTCTTGCATCTGTCGGTAATTCCATGCCCTTACATTTAAAAGTCGGATATTGGTTTACAAAAGGCAGGAAAAATAAAATAGATAAAAGCAGTTTGCTTATGGAATGGAATGAGTTTATCAGACAAGGCAGCAGTGAGGATGATTGTGCCGAAACGAACGGAAAAGGCCGGGATGTGGCAGCCATATTATACAGTGGAGGAACCACAGGATATCCCAAAGGAATTGAGCTGACGAATCTGAATTTTAATGCTTTGGCAATGCAAAGTTTTGAGGCGTGTCAATGTCTGAAAGAAAAGGATAGAGTCCTTTCCATCATGCCGGTTTTTCACGGGTTTGGATTAGGCATTTGTATTCACACGGTTCAATATTTTGGCGGGACTTGTATTTTATTGCCGCAGTTTAGTGCCAAGACTTTCGATAAACTTCTAAAAAAATACAGACCCAATGTTATTGCCGGAGTGCCTACTTTATACGAAGCACTGTTAAAAAATGACAGATTGAAAGGTGTTGATTTATCTTTTTTAAAATGTGTGATTTCCGGGGGGGATTCTCTTTCGGTAAGTCTTAAGAAAAAGGTAGATTTGTTTTTAAAAGAACACGGCGCTGACATCCAGATTCGGGAAGGATACGGGCTGACGGAATGTGTAACCGGCAGTTGTCTGACTCCTATGAATTATTATCGGGAGGGGAGCATCGGAATTCCTTATCCGGACACCTATTATAAAATTGTAAAGCCCGAATCTCACGAAGAAGTACCTTACGGTGAAGAAGGCGAAATTCTTTTGAGCGGTCCTACGGTAATGAAGGGGTATCTGGGGGATGATGAGGAGAATGGCAAAACGCTGCAAAAAGATGCTGCCGGGATTACATGGCTTAGAACCGGTGATTTAGGCTATATGGATGCAGACGGTTTCGTCTATTTTAAGCAACGAATGAAGCGTATGATCATCAGTTCCGGCTATAATATCTATCCTCAGTATATTGAGAATATAATTGATTCTCATCCCAAAGTATTAATGTCTTGTGCGGTTGGAATCCCACATGAATACAAGGGGGAAGTGGTTAAGGCTTATATTGTGCCAATGAAAGAATATGAGCCCTGCGATGCCCTTATGGAGGAGATAAAGGAATATTGCAGGCAGAGTCTGGCGAAATATTCATGGCCGTATGAATATGAATTTCGGGAGGAACTGCCTAAAACTTTGGTGGGTAAAATTGACTATTGTAAGCTGAAAGAAGGAACAAAGCAGAATGAAGACCGAAGCGCTTAATATTTTACTGATTCATCCGGAAATCTCGCGAACAAAATATAATTTTGTTGGTGTAATTGAAAATGAATGTCTGGAATTAGAATACATATCAGCACTTTTCAAAGAGCAGGGGCATATTGTTTCCATGTACGACGGTCAGGTGGAAGATATAACCGTAGCAGAAAAAATAAAAAGCTGCAAACCGGATTTTGTGTACGTGTGCGGCAGAACGAGACAGGAAAATTTTATGCTGGAGTACTGCAGGATTGCCAAAGAGTACAGGAAAGATTGCGTAACCGTTATAGGCGGTCTGCATGCACAATTGTGTTACGAAAGAATGTATCGGGAATATGTGGACTATATTCTGACCACCTTTGACATTTTTAAACTATTGGATTTGGCGGACTATCATTTTTCAGAGAAAAAATCAGATTTAAGTAAGGTCGAAGGAATCTGTTATCAAACGGCGGAGGGCTGGGTTTGTAATCCTGCCGTACCCTTTGATATTAAGAGATTACCGCTGCCGGACAGAAGTTACTTTTATGAGCATCCTGACCGCTACCGATATCTGGAACTGGAGCATGCCGCATGGGTGCGAACTGCATACAGCTGTCCCTATCGTTGCGAATTCTGCCACAGAAATAAAATGAATTCCGGAGAATATGTCTGCAGAGAGATTGAGGATGTAGTGGAAGAGATTGCAAACATTGCTTCGGACAACATCTACATTGTGGATGATGATTTTCTTTTTGATACTGCCCGCTTAAGAGCTTTTATCAAGGGCATCCGAGAACGCAATATCAAGAAACGCTACATCTGTTATGGAAGAACGGATTTTATTGCGGCCAATGAGGAATTGATGGCAGAATTAAAAAGTATAGGATTCTATTACATATTGGTGGGTTTGGAATCTGTGGAAGATGCTTATCTGGATAGGTATCATAAAAAATCCAACGTGGATAATAATCTGAAAAGCATCGAAATATGCAACAGGCTGGGTCTTCATTTGATGGGGATGTTTATAATTGATTTGGATTATAAGGCAAAAGATTTTAAACAGTTATATCAATGGATTTGTCGGCAGAAACTGCGTCATGTGGCAATTTCAATTTACACTCCGGAAATGGGGCTTTCTATCTATGATGATTATAAAGAGCGTTTAGTTACGGATAATCCATCTCATTGGGATTATCTGCATGTGGTCGCCAAGCCGGAGCATATGAGTGTGAAGCGATACTATTTCCACTATTACAAGCTGCTGATTAAATTGTTTTTGAAGGCGCAAAGGGAAGGCGTTTACGATTTTCTGGATTATAAAAGCTATATTTTATCTTTCCTGAAAAATATGGTTACATCGAAAAGGAGTCATGATGATGAGTAAAAAAGAAGAAAAAGCGGATGAGGTAAAAAAAATCATACCCAGTAAACTGGAAACGGGATTTCAACAATTGTTGTACAAAACGGTAGGAAAACACATACCGCCCCAAATGACCCCTAATCAGATTACGTTAATCGGAGCATTGGGGGGATTGGCAGGGATTGTATTTGCTTTTTTGGCAAGGATAAACGCCTTGTTTTTAATCGGTACGATACTGGGGATGCTTTGTCATTTAATCTGTGACGATTTGGACGGATATGTTGCCAGAACAAGAAACATGACTTCCAAAGCCGGCGGATATTTTGATTTGTTGACGGACATTTTGCATATTACTTATTTGATTATTGCATTGGCCTTCTCCGGATTCATAAGCTTTGAAATCGCAATTTTTCTGGTGCCGGTATATGCATTAATAATATTTACCGCAATGAATTATATATTATATTTGAAAGAATTTTTGTTTCCCCGATTGGGCCCCATTGAGACGCATATGTTTTTTGTTGTTTTGTGTATAGGCAGTATGATTTGGAAGCAGTCGGCAATTCTGACGTTTGGACCTCTGTCTTTTACATTTGCAGATCTGGTGTGTATTGTCGGGGGGATTCCCATGTATTTTGAAATGATTCGGTTAGAGATTCAGTTGTTTAGGAGATTAAAAAAGCAGGATGAGCACAAAGAAGAATGATGAATACATATATGTAGTTTTGATTAAAGCATTAACCGGGCTGGGAGGATTTGCCCGCAAATTCAGCCCGTATGAATATACCCACATTGCAGTAGCCTGTGACAGAACAAAAAATGACTTTGTCACGTTCTCCAGAAGGGCACATCACACCCCGTTTGATGCAGGGTTTATGCATGAGCGGACAGAGTTTTATGCCTTTGGGGAGCACAAGCGTGTAAAGATTAAAGTTTTTGCCCTGCCGGTCAGCCCGGAGGCTAAACGGAATATCAAAAAATACATTGAGAGTATTGAGCGGGATGAAGAGTATGTTTTTAATTTGTATTCCATGGTAACCATGCCGCTTTTACATGGATTCAGAATATATAAAGCGCACAATTGTATGTCGTTTACCGCCAAAATTCTGGAGTTGTCCGGAGCCGTAAATTTTAACAAGCCCTATTATAAATATAATATACGGGAAATGGATGAGCTGCTTCGGGATTTCTTTTGGAAGGAAGGTTATTTGTATAAAAGAAAAGAAAGCCGTGCGTATATGCGGAGACCGGGTCTTTGCTACAATGTGAAAAAGTTTTTTGAATTGAACGGAAAGTTGATTTACAGAATGATATTTAGAAAAACAGGTGAGACATATGAATAATTTACCGGAAATGCGAAGAAGCAGATTAAAGAGAATATTGGAAGAGAAGAATTTTGTAAGAGCCATGGAAGCCTCCAACGGCTTGATGGGACTTATAGTGGAAAATGCCAAGGCAGACGGAAAGGAATATGATGCCATGTGGCTTAGTTCTTTGTGTTCTTCTGCATTGAAAGGAAAGCCGGATAACGAAGTGGTAGATTTTTCGGAACGGTTTCAAGTGTTGAATGAGATTATGGAGGTAACAACCAAGCCCGTTATCGTAGACGGAGATACCGGAGGTCGGGCAGAACATTTTATCAGCCATGTAAAAACCTTGGAGCGTATGGGCGTTTCGGCTGTGGTGATTGAGGATAAAAAAGGGCTGAAGCAGAATTCACTACTGGGAAACAGCGTAGAGCATGTGCTGGAAGATAAGGATGTTTTTGCAGAAAAAATAAAATTAGGGAAGAAAGCCTTATCAACTACCGATTTTATGATCTTTGCAAGAGTGGAAAGTTTTATTGCAGGTAATGATTTGGAAGATGCCATCGGGCGTGCAAAAGCCTATGTTCAGGCAGGCGCCGATGGTATTATGATTCACAGTTACAAGGCGCACGGGGAGGAGGTAATTGCTTTTTTAAAGGAGTTTAAGGCAATGTATCCGGATATTTACACCATGGTGGTGCCCACGACGTATTCCGGAGTGACGGAGGGACAGCTGAAGGAGTGCGGCGCCAATATTGTAATCTATGCAAATCATTTATTAAGAAGTGCATATCCTGTTATGGTAAAAACAGCAGAAAAAATATTACAGGATGAGAGTTGTCATGCTGTAAGTGAAGAATATTGTATGCCAATGAAAGAGATATTTGAGGTAATTGATGAACGGAATGATTAAGCCTTTGGATTTTTATAATTGTCTGATTGAAAATCAATTTGATTTTTTTGCCGGGGTGCCGGATTCACTTTTAAAAGAATTGTGCCTATGTATTAAAGACAGAACGAAAAGTGACAGAAATATTGTTGCGGCCAATGAAGGTAATGCAGTGGCACTGGCCTGCGGTTATCACATTGTGTCCGGAAAATACGGTGCGGTATATATGCAGAATTCAGGTATCGGCAATGCAATCAATCCCCTGCTATCGCTGGCGGATGATAAGGTGTATGAGGTACCGATGTTGCTGATTATCGGCTATCGGGGAGAACCGGGAGTGAAGGATGAACCTCAGCATATAAAGCAGGGAGAGCTGACCTTGCCGTTATTGGATACTATGGGCATAAAATATTTGCTGTTAGGTGAAGAATATGAAAAACAGATTGCGTTTTGCCGTAATTATATAAAAGAGAACGGAAAGCCCATAGCGTTGGTGGTGCGCAAAAATACATTTGATAAATATGAGAAAAAGATTGTAAATACCAACGATTACGAAATGTCCAGAGAAGAAGCGTTGGAAATTCTGATACAAAATCTGACGGAAGAGGAGTATATTGTTTCCACCACCGGCAAGACATCTCGGGAAATTTATGAGATTCGGGAAAAGATGAACATGGGGCACGGTTGCGACTTTTTAACGGTTGGTTCTATGGGACATGCATCTTCCCTGGCTTTGGGAATCAGCCTTTTTACGGATAAAAATATATATTGTGTTGATGGCGACGGAGCATTGCTTATGCACATGGGCGGTCTGGCAGTTGCCTTGCAGAATGCGAAGGATAATTTTAAGTATATTCTGATTAACAACGGATGTCATGAATCGGTGGGCGGACAACCTACGGTTGCGTATACCATTGATTTGGAGAATATATTCAAAGGATTTGGTTTTTCAAAGGTTATCAGTGTGACCGGTAAAGAAGAATTGGCAGCAGGTATTTTGGCATTAAAAAATAACGGAAAGACCGCACTGATTGTTTATACCAATGAATTTTCAAGAGCGGATCTGGGACGTCCTACCACAACGCCGAAAGAAAATAAGGAAGCATTTCAGCAGCAATTAAGGAGTAAAGCATGAAAGCAGTTATTTTTAATTCCGGACTCGGAAGCCGTATGGGAGAGTTGACAAGCGATAAGCCCAAGTGTCTGGTAGAACTTTATAATGGAGAAACCATCTTGGAGCGACAGCTAAGGATTCTTAGCCAATGCGGTATCCGTGAATTTATCATCACTACCGGTCCTTATCAAGAGAAAATCATGGAAAAGGCGGAGGAATATCCGGAATTAAATATCATTTTTGTGGAGAATCCGGAGTATCGGAATACAAATTATATTGTTTCCATGCATCATGCATCAGAATACATGGATGATGATGTTCTTCTTCTGCATGGCGATTTGGTTTTTAACAGAAAACTCATAGAAAAGTTGCTTGCAGACGACAGGAAATCGATTTGCCTGTATCATGAAGAAAAAGAGTTGCCGGAAAAAGATTTTAAGGGACGGTTTTACAAGGGAGTATTAAAGGAAGTCTCCGTATCACTTTTTGAGGAAGGCTGTCATGCGTTTCAACCTCTATACAAATTAAGCAGAAAAGATATAAGGATGTGGCTGGATGAGGTGGCAACTTTTGTTGCTGCGGGTAAAGCGACGGTTTATGCGGAAGATGCTCTTAACAACATTACGGACCATATTAGCATAGAAGGAATGTCATATAAAGATGATTTCGTAGAAGAGATTGATAATGCAGAAGACTATGTCCGGGTATCAGAAGAAATAAGATTTTTTGATTACAGAGAACAAAAAACAGAGGTGGTAACAGGTTACCGCAAAGCTTTGGAGAAGTATGTTTCAGCCGATGAAAAAATATTTGTTGTCTGTACCAAAAGTCAGGTGGATTCATTTTCTGCGATTATGGAAGGTTGTCAGGCGGAATTGTTTTCTGATTTTTCGCCCAATCCCCGTTACGAAGAAGTAAAAAATGGACTGAGTTGCTTTTTGCGAGGTGCTTATAAAACCATTGTGTCCATAGGCGGAGGAAGTGCCATTGATGTGGCAAAATGTATTAAGCTTCATGCTTCCGTTGATGAGGAAGAATTTTTGAGGCGGGAATATAAATATAATTCTGTTTTACATATTGCCATACCCACAACGGCAGGCACGGGAAGTGAGGCAACCGAGATTGCTGTTTTATATCATGAGAACAGAAAAATGTCTGTGGAACATCCTTCCCTTCTCCCGGATGTGGCGGTGCTGGATGCGTCACTTTTACCTACATTGCCGGATTATTATAAAAAAATCACCATGCTGGATGCTTTGTGCCAGGGCATCGAATCTTACTGGGCGAAAGGTGCAACAAAAGAAAGCAGGGAATATGCCGTAAAATGCATCAGATTGATATTTGAGTATTACCGGGCATATTTGAACGGTTCCGCGGATGCGGAGTCTAAAATGATGCTTGCGGCAAATTACAGCGGAAAGGCTATTAATATTTCAAGGACAACAGCCGCCCATGCCATGAGTTATAAATTAACATCATTATACGGAATCGGTCACGGACACGGAGTTGCATTGTGTATCGTTCCGATTTGGCGGATGTTGCATGATAAGGCCCAAAACGATGAGAGCCTGCATAACTGTTTGCAGGAGCTGGCGGATGTAATGAGTTCGGCTACCATAGATGAGAGTATTCAAAGAATGGAAAGGCTGATAAACGAATTAAATTTGCCGGTAAAAAAGGTGGGACGAGAGGATGTAGAACTTTTGGCACGAGCTGTTGATTTGGGACGAATGGGTAACAATCCGGTGATATTTACGTTAGAGGAGATCAAAGAACTGTATAAAACATTAACTTAAAAATGTCCGGAGAAAAGTGTACTTATATAGATTTTTTATTGGACGGTTTGGCGAACAAATGTTCTAAAAAGTATGGACAAATTTGCCTGTATATGATATGATGAGGCAGAAATGCTTGCTTGCAACGGCATTTCTTTGCATATGCTAATATATCTTTAATTTGTAAGAGGATAATAACATTGTATCGTGAATAAAACAGGGCGGTTTGTCCATATTATTTTACGATAACTTTAGAGAGAGAAGTGTATAAATGGAGTTTAAATTACATTCGGAATATAAGCCCACAGGTGACCAGCCACAGGCGATTAAAACTTTGGTGGAAGGCTTTCAAAACGGCAATCAATTCCAAACGTTACTGGGTGTTACGGGTTCCGGCAAAACTTTTACAATGGCAAATGTAATTGAGGCTTTAAATAAGCCTACTTTAATCATTGCCCATAATAAAACCCTAGCGGCCCAATTGTATGGTGAGTTTCGTGAGTTCTTCCCTGAGAACGCAGTAGAGTATTTTGTGTCCTATTATGATTATTATCAGCCGGAGGCCTATGTGCCTTCCAGTGATACTTATATTGCGAAGGACTCTTCCATTAATGAAGAGATTGATAAACTCCGGTTGTCGGCGACCGCATCTTTGGTGGAACGCAAGGATGTCATTGTAGTTGCTTCGGTTTCCTGCATTTACGGTTTGGGAAGCCCTGACGATTATATGGACATGATGGTTTCGTTACGTCCCGGGCAGCAGAAGGATAGGGATGAGGTTATTCGTGAGCTGATTCAGATTCAGTATGAGCGTAATGATATGGATTTGAATCGCGGTTGTTTCCGTGTGCGCGGCGATGTGTTGGAAGTGGCACCGGCCCAGGGCGGACAGTACATTATCCGTATAGAATTTTTCGGAGATGAAATTGACAGAATATCTGAGGTGGATCAGCTGACCGGTAAACCGCATGCTACTTTGGAACATATTGTGATTTTTCCCGCTTCTCATTATGTAGTGGCACCGGAGAAGATGCAGAAGGCATGTGAGGATATAGAAGCCGAATTAAAAGAACGAGTTGCCTTTTTTAAGGGTGAAGATAAATTACTGGAAGCTCAGAGAATTTCGGAACGAACCAATTTTGATATTGAGATGCTTCGTGAGACCGGTTTTTGCTCGGGTATTGAGAACTATTCCAGACACTTAAGCGGTAATCTTCCGGGGCAACCGCCTCACTGTCTGCTGGATTATTTTAAAGATGATTTTCTGATGATTATTGACGAGTCCCACATTACCATTCCTCAGGTGGGTGGTATGTATGCGGGAGACCGTTCCAGAAAAAACACCTTGGTAGATTATGGTTTTCGTCTGCCTTCGGCGCTGGACAACAGACCCTTGTGTTTTGAAGAATTTGAGAGCAGAATTGACCAGATTCTTTGCGTGTCTGCAACGCCGTCTGACTATGAAAGTACTCATGAAATATTGAGGGCAGAGCAGATTATCCGTCCCACGGGCCTTCTGGATCCGGAGATTGATGTGAGACCGGTTGAGGGTCAGATTGACGATTTGGTGGCTGAAATTAACAGAACCATAGCGGCAAAAAATAAAGTTTTGGTAACCACACTGACCAAACGAATGGCGGAAGATTTGACAGACTACCTGAAGGAAGTAGGTATTCGCGTAAAATATCTGCATTCCGATATTGACACCTTGGAGCGGGCTCAGATTATTCGTGATATGCGTCTGGATGTTTTTGATGTGCTGGTGGGTATTAATCTTTTACGAGAAGGTTTGGATATCCCGGAAATTGCCCTGGTGGCAATTTTGGATGCGGACAAAGAAGGATTTCTCCGTTCCACCACATCATTGATTCAGACGGTGGGACGCGCCGCACGTAATGCGGAAGGTCACGTTATTATGTATGCGGATCATATGACGGATTCCATGAAAGAGGCGATTGATGAAACCAATCGTCGACGCAGTATCCAGCAGGCATACAATGAGGAACATGGTATTACGCCTCAGACCATAAAAAAGGCAGTCAGGGATTTAATTAGTGTAAGTAAGGCCATTGCCAAGGAAGAATTGCGTCTTGAAAAAGATCCGGAGTCCATGAGTGATAAAGAACTGGATGATTTGATTGCCAAAATTGAGAAGAATATGAAGAAAGCAGCCATGGAACTGGATTTTGAAACGGCGGCAGAACTTCGTGATAAAATGACGGAATTAAAAAAGATGAGACATGACAGGGAGTAAAGAGATGGCGCAGAAAATGTTGTCTCGCAGCCAAAGTATCCGGATTAAAGGAGCCTGCGAACATAATTTAAAAAATATAGATTTGGAAATACCAAGAAATCAATTCGTGGTTTTGACAGGTTTGTCCGGTTCGGGTAAGTCTTCACTTGCGTTTGATACCATTTATGCCGAGGGTCAGAGAAGATATATGGAGTCCTTATCGTCTTATGCAAGGCAGTTTTTGGGACAGATGGAAAAACCGAATGTTGAAAGTATAGACGGATTATCGCCGGCGATTAGTATTGACCAGAAATCTACCAATCGTAATCCGCGTTCGACAGTGGGAACGGTTACGGAAATATACGATTATTTCAGACTGTTATATGCAAGAATCGGTACGCCTCATTGTCCGGAATGCGGACGGGAAATACGCAGACAGACTGTGGATGAAATGGCCAATCAGATTATGGAATTACCGGAAGGAACCAAAATACAATTATTGGCACCGATGGTCCGTGGACGTAAGGGTGAACATGCTAAAATTCTTGACCGTGCGAGAAAGAGCGGTTATGTTCGTGTGCGTATTGACGGAAATATGTACGAATTGAATGAAGAGATTAAATTAGATAAAAACATCAAACACAGTATTGATATTGTAGTAGATCGTCTGGTAGTGAAACCGGAAATGGTGAGTCGTTTGACCGGCTCAATAGAAACTGTATTAAGTTTGTCGGAAGGCTTGCTTACCGTAGATGTAATAGGGGGAGAAGAATTACACTTCAGTCAGAGTTTTTCCTGTCCTGATTGTGGTGTCAGTATTGAAGAAATCGAGCCCAGAAGTTTTTCTTTTAACAATCCTTTTGGTGCCTGTCCGGTGTGTTTTGGTATTGGATATACCATGGAATTTGTGGAGGATTTAATTATACCGGATAAGAGCCTTAGTATTAATCAGGGAGCTATTGCAGTAATGGGATGGCAGTCCAGTAAGGATAAAGGAAGCTTCAGCAATGCATTGTTAAGGGCGTTGGCGGAGCATTATAAATTCAGTCTGGATACACCTTATGAAGAACTGTCAGAAGAAGTACGTAAGGTGCTGGTACACGGAACAGATGTGGAAGTGGATGTGTACTATGAAGGACAGCGTGGTCGGGGTGTGTATCCCATTGCGTTCGAAGGAATTATTAAGAATTCGCAGCGAAGATATCGTGAAACTTCCTCTGATTTAATGAAGCAGGAATATGAGACTTTTATGAGTATAATGCCTTGTGAATGTTGTAAAGGAATGCGCCTTAAAAAGTCTTCCCTTGCAGTAACGGTGTGCGATAAAAATATTCATGAAGTTACTAATATGTCAGTGGTGGATTTGCAGGAATTTTTGCATGGAATGCAATTGACCAGACAGCAGGAAATCATCGGAAAACAAATTTTAAAAGAGATACGTGCAAGAGTAGGTTTTCTCGCAGAGGTTGGATTGGAATATTTGTCTCTCGGACGTGCTACATCTTCTCTTTCGGGTGGCGAGGCACAACGTATCCGACTGGCAACGCAGATTGGTTCCGGCTTGGTTGGCGTATGTTATATTTTGGATGAGCCCAGTATCGGTTTGCATCAGAGAGATAATGATAAATTAATCGGTGCGTTAAAGAACCTTAAGGACTTGGGAAATACTCTGATTGTGGTAGAACATGATGAGGATACCATGTATGCCGCGGATTATATTGTAGACATTGGTCCCGGCGCCGGTGAACATGGCGGAGAAGTGATTGCAACCGGCACCGCAGAAGACATTATGAAGGTCAAAGAGTCCATAACCGGTCAGTATTTAAGCGGAGAGAAGTTTATCCCGGTGCCGGAGAAACGTAAGGTACCTGCAGGTTGGCTCAAAATTATAGGTGCGGAAGAAAACAATTTAAAGAAAGTGGATGTGGATATTCCATTGGGCGTTATGACCTGTGTAACCGGTGTGTCCGGTTCGGGAAAGAGTTCGTTGATTAATGAGATTCTGTATAAATCACTTGCCAGAAAATTAAACCGTGCCAGAACCATTCCCGGCAAACACAGAAGCATTAAGGGCGCGGAACAGTTGGATAAAGTAATCGATATTGATCAGTCTCCGATTGGAAGAACACCACGCTCCAATCCGGCAACTTATACAGGAGTTTTTGATCAGATTCGTGATTTGTTTGCTTCTACCGTAGATGCTAAGGCAAAGGGGTATTCCAAGGGACGTTTCAGCTTCAATGTAAAAGGCGGGCGTTGCGAAGCCTGTAGCGGTGACGGTATCATTAAAATTGAGATGCACTTTTTGCCGGATGTGTATGTGCCATGTGAAGTATGCGGAGGAAAGCGATATAACCGTGAAACTTTGGATGTGCATTATAAAGGCAAAAATATTTACGACGTATTGGATATGACAGTGGAAGAAGCGCTGACATTCTTTGAAAATGTACCTTCCATCCACCGTAAAATACAAACCCTTTATGATGTAGGGTTATCCTATGTGAGACTGGGGCAACCCTCTACCACGTTATCGGGTGGTGAGGCACAACGTATCAAGCTGGCTACCGAGTTAAGCCGCAAGAGCACCGGGAAGACTATTTATATCTTGGATGAGCCTACCACCGGTCTGCACTTTGCGGATGTACACAAACTGGTAACGATTTTGCAACGGCTTGCGGATGGCGGCAATACGGTAGTGGTAATAGAACACAACCTGGACGTGATAAAGACGGCAGACTATATTATCGACATGGGACCGGAAGGCGGAGATAAGGGGGGAACTCTTTTGTCCAAAGGAACGCCGGAGGAAGTGGCGGCCGACAAGAAGTCTTATACCGGCCACTATATCGCTAAAATGTTGGAACGCGATAAACAATTAAAAGAAAAAGAGATATAAAATAATCCGATAGGTTAAGGAATTAGGAATTTTAGCCGATATAACTAACAGAAACAAGGACGTAGTAAAAGGTCGGAAGGAGCCGACGCTTTTGTTTACTATGTCCTTTTTGTGTTTTTCTTATATTTTTTAACGTAAAACTCTTTGATTTTCCTTGCGATTGGGTTATAATTACTTAGATTGGGTAAAAATGTAAACAGAATCCTTCGGGAAGGAGAAGAGAAATGCAATATACAGATATAGGAATTGATTTGGGAACTGCCAGTATTCTGGTTTATATAAGAGGTAAGGGTGTAGTGTTAAAGGAGCCCTCAGTGGTTGCTTTTGACCGAGATACCAATAAGATTAAGGCTATTGGTGAAGATGCCCGTTTGATGCTGGGTAGAACACCCGGTAACATTGTAGCGGTAAGACCCCTTCGTCAGGGTGTTATTTCAAACTATACCGTTACAGAGAAGATGATGAAGTATTTTATCCAGAAGGCACTTGGAAAGAAGACTTTCCGTAAACCCCGTATCGCGGTGTGTGTGCCCAGTGGGGTAACCGAAGTAGAGCGTAAGGCTGTTGAGGATGCTACTTATCAGGCAGGAGCACGAGAAGTGGCAATCATTGAAGAACCTATTGCAGCAGCAATCGGTGCAGGTATCGATATTGGTAAGCCTTGCGGTAATATGATTGTAGATATCGGTGGCGGTACTTCTGATATCGCAGTTATTTCTCTTGGAGGAACCGTAGTCAGCGAATCCATTAAGATTGCCGGTGATGATTTTGACGAAGCTTTGATTCGTTACATGAGAAAGAAGCACAATCTTATGATTGGTGAAAGAACTGCAGAAGACATTAAGATAAAAATCGGTTCCGCATTTAAGCGTGCCGAGGTTGATTATATGGATGTAAGAGGACGTAACCTGGTAACAGGTCTTCCCAACACCGTTAAAGTATCTTCCGAAGAAACCGAAGAAGCTTTACGTGAAACTACATCCCAGATTGTGGAAGCAATTCATAGCGTATTGGAGAAAACACCTCCTGAGTTGGCAGCGGATATTGCTGACAGAGGTATTGTTTTAACCGGTGGCGGAAGTATGTTGAGAGGTCTTGAGGATTTGATTGAATCAAGAACCGGAATCAATACCATGACTGCAGAAGAGCCTATGACCTGCGTTGCAATCGGAACAGGTAAATATGTTGAGTTCCTCGCAGACAATCGTGAAGAGCCGTAATAGTTTGTGTTGCATGTACAAGCTATCGTAACCTAAGCGTTGTTGCAGGAACCGTAAGAGAGGTCGAAGACTTATGTTAAAAGGATTGTACACTGCATACAGTGGTATGGTAAACGAACAGAACAGAATGGATGTGCTTACCAATAACCTGGCCAATTCGGCTACCACAGGTTATAAGGCGGAGGGTGCGACCAGCCAGACCTTTGATGCAATGCTTGCTTATCGTATCAAGGATGATCAGGACGGATATGCCGGAGGTGTGTATCTGGGACGCAATAATCCCGGTGTTAAAATCGGTGAAACTTATACCGATTATTCGCAAGGTTCATTCCGTGAAACAGGTAATACTTACGATATGGCTTTATCGGGTGAAGGTTTTTTTACCATTGAGTATACCAACCGTGCCGGAGAAACATCTACCATGTACACCAGAGACGGTTCATTTACTTTGACGAAGGAAGGCTATCTGGTAACAAAGGATGGTGATTATGTTCTTGGAAAGGGTGCAAACGGCGAGGTGGGACATATACAAATTGATCCTACACAGAATGCATCTATCGATACTTCAGGAAGAATTGTACAGAATGATCAGGTGATTGCAACCTTGCAGATTACTGATTTTGAAGACTACAATTTTCTGGAGCACTACGGTGAGAATTTTTACCGACCTGTGGAAGGCGCTGAGATTACGGAATCATCGGCAAAAGTCCAGTCCGGATATTTGGAGGCTTCCAATGTACAGGTCGTACGTGAGATGGTTGAGTTAATCAGTGTTACAAGACAGTATGAATCGAATCAGAAGATTTTACAGGCTTATGATGAGACGTTACAGATTTCAGTGAATGAGCTTGGTAAATTGTACTAGGAGGGGTAACAGATGGTAAGATCACTTTGGACAGCGGCATCGGGAATGATTGCCCAACAGAATAATGTAGATACCATTGCCAATAACTTGGCAAATGTTAATACCAGCGGGTATAAAACAGAAGTAGCAGAATTTAAGTCTCTTTTGTATCAGGACATTAAATCAAAATCTACTTCGGCAAATTCCGAGCAGAAACCGATTCCTTCTCAGGTAGGTTTAGGTGTTCGTAACTCGGCAATTACATCTATTTTTACGCAGGGAGCATTTCTGGATTCCAGTAATGATTTGTCGTTTGCCATTAACGGTGACGGATTCTTTGGTGTAAAGGGTCAGGATGGTAATACATATTATACGCGAAACGGTAATTTTGTTTTGGCAACTGATACAAACGGATTGGCGTTAACAACTACAGATGGATTAAAAGTTTTGGATGCGGACGGAAAGCCTATTGTATTCGACAAAAATTTTGTGGCTAGTCAGATTACCGTAACCGGTGATGGACAGATATGCTACCCGGATGATCAAAATAATCCGAAACCATTAGGCATTGAAATCGGTCTTTGGCAGTTTAACAATCCTTCCGGACTGGAAAAAACAGACAGTGGACTTTTTTCGGAATCGGCAGCCAGTGGCGCATCCATGAATGAGTATACGAATAATAATCTTGTCAGAAGTGAATTGCGACAGGGATATTTGGAAGGCTCCAATGTTCAAGTGGCTGACGAAATGGTAAACATGATTGTTGCCCAGAGAGCATATGAGTTGAATTCCAAGGCAATTCAGGCATCGGATGAAATGATGCAGCAGGCTAATAATTTAAGAAGATAGCAGTACTTTAGAAAGGGTGTGTGTTAAATGGATATTAGTGGTTTAACATCGGCATACAGCCAGTATGCGGAGAATGTTTCGGGTAATGCTAAAACAGAAGCCTTAAGCAAAAAGGTGTCCGGGGCAGATTATTCCAATGCAACCGATGAAGAATTAATGGAAGTATGCAAAGAATTTGAAGCGTATTTCCTTGAGCAAATGTACAAAGAAATGATGAAGACCATTCCGGAGTCGGAATTGACCTCAAGCGCCAATTCTACTTTGGTAAATTACTACAAAGACGAAATGATTAAAGAAGTGTCGGCACAAACTGCAGAACAGAGTAATATGGGGCTTGCTCAGACTTTGTATGAACAGATGAAACGTAATTATGAAGTATAGTTCATAACTACAAGGTTTCTTTTATGATGTATCTGACAGACCTGTCTATCCAAACAGGTCTGTTTCTTTTTATAAATAAAAGTGCAACAAACTGATTTTGAGTTGTTTCGGGAGAGAGTGCATGAATATAAAAGGTTATGTTGACAATTTAATATATCAGAACAAAGATAACTTTTACAGTGTGCTGTCTTTGGTAACGGAAGATTTTGATGAGGGCGAAATTGTATGTACCGGGGTTTTGAAAGGTATTGAAAAAGGTGATTATCTGGAACTGGAAGGACAAATAAACGAGCATCCCAGTTACGGTCCTCAATTTAAAATATCTGCTTATAAAATAATCCCGCCGGCAGATTCTGTTTCCGTGGAGAGATATTTGGCATCCGGAGCAATTAAAGGGGTAGGACCGGCACTTGCCGTAAGAATTGTAAAAAAATTTGGCGATGATACATTTCGTATCATGGAAGAAGAGCCTGAAAGATTAGCGGAAATCAAAGGAATCAGTGAGCGTAAAGCCCGTGAGATAGCCATGCAGGTGGCTGAAAAAAAGGATGTGCGGGATGCTATGCTTTTTATGCAGGAGTACGGAATCGGGAACACATTGGCAATTCGGATTTATGAGAAATACGGCATTGCCATGTACAGTATTTTAAAAGAAAATCCCTACAGACTTGCAGAAGATGTGAAAGGTGTCGGGTTTAAAACCGCAGATGATATTGCAATTAAAATGGGAATGCCGGGGAATGCGCCGGAACGAATGGAAGGCGGCATGCTGTACTGCTTGCAGAGTGCATCAACGGAGGGACATACATATTTGCCAAAAGACGAACTGATAAGACGCAGCGCCCAACTTTTAGAAGTGGAAGAGAGTATGCTGGATACTCCGTTTTCTAATCTTGTACTGGAAAGCAAAGTGGTGATAAAAGTGCAGGATGAAGAGGAGAAAGTCTTTTTAAAATATTTTTATTATGCGGAACTTGTTTGCGCATATAAATTACAGGAATTAAAAGATGCTTACGCAAATGCGGTTCTAACGGATGCCGAGGAAGAAAAATTCCTTAAAATCGTGGAGCAGATGGAAAGAGAACAAGGCTGTGAATTGGACATTTTACAGAAAGAAGCGGTATTGGCTTGCATAACAAACGGTGTTTTTATATTGACCGGAGGTCCGGGTACGGGCAAAACCACAACAATCCGTACCATGATTGAGTATTTTGTCCGCAACAGATGTGATGTGCTCTTGGCAGCACCTACCGGAAGAGCGGCCAAAAGAATGGAAGAAGCCACGGGATATGCGGCCAAAACCATACACAGATTACTGGAAGTAAGCGGCTCGCCGGATGGTGATGAAGAGAGACCGAGATTTAACAGGAATGAGTATAATCCATTGGAAGCGGATGTGGTAATTGTAGATGAAATGTCTATGGTAGATATTTATCTGTTACATGCGCTTTTGATGGCGATCACACCGGGGACCCGATTGATTATGGCGGGGGATATGAACCAGTTACCATCAGTGGGACCGGGAAATGTTATGAAGGATATGTTACGCAGTAACGTTTTTCCTACCATAAAACTGGAAACCATTTACCGTCAGAATCTGGAAAGTGATATTATCGTAAATGCTCATAAAATTAACCGGGGAGAAGAGATTGGTTTTGGGAATGACAGCAAGGATTTCTTTTTTCTGGAGCGAAAAGACATTCCCATAATTTATAGGGATACGGTACTCCTTGTCAGGGATAAAACACCGAAGTACATTGGAGTGAAGCCCTTTGATATTCAAGTGCTTACTCCGATGAGAAAAGGTAATCTTGGTATTGAGAATCTGAATCGTATTCTGCAGGAACAGCTGAATCCTCCTGCAGGACATAAAAAAGAAACTCTTCGCGGAGATGTGCTGTTTCGTACCGGTGATAAGGTTATGCAGATTAAAAATAATTATGAGACCAAGTGGGTAGTCCGAGGCAAAAACGGAATTAAAACGGATGAAGGAGAAGGGGTTTTTAACGGTGATGTAGGAACCATAAGCCACATTGATGAATATAATAAAATTTTGACGGTATTGTTTGAAGATAACCGTCTGGTAGACTATCCCTTTTCGCAACTTGATGAGTTGGAGCTGTCCTACGCCATTACCATTCATAAATCTCAGGGAAGTGAGTATCCTGCGGTCATTCTGCCTTTGTTGGACGGACCGCAAATGCTTTTTAATCGAAATCTTTTATATACGGCGATTACAAGAGCAACCAAATGTGTGGTAATCTTGGGAAGCAAAGAAACGGTAAGACAAATGATTGCCCGGGGGGAGGAGCAGAAACGATATACGGATTTTATCAGTAGATTGAAAGAGGTGAATGAGCATTAATCCTATTAAAAATTGGTTGTTTCCATTGCACTGTCCCATCTGTGATACGGTTTTGTCTCACGGAAAAGGACGTATATGTCCGGAGTGTGCTATGATTCCGCGTCCGGTAAAAGCGCCAAGGTGTATCTGTTGCGGAAAGCATATTGGAGCAACAGAACAGGTGAGATGTCGGGATTGTTCAGGATTGCGGAGAGAGTTTGAAAGCGGGGTTGCTCTGTATGAGTATGAGTCCGTGCACGACTCCATTCACAGATTTAAAAATCTTGGAAGAATGGAGTATGCAGAATTTTACGGACAAGAAATTTGCAGATGGCTGACGCCGGTTATTGAAAAAATGCAAGCGGATGCTTTGGTCCCCATACCGCTTCATACGTCCAAAATGCGTTCGCGGGGATATAATCAGGCAAGCCTGCTGGCAGAAGAAATATCGAAGGGTTGCAATATACCGGTAAGAGAAGATATCCTTGTTCGGACACAGAAAACTGCATCGCAGAAGACAATGGACCATGCAGAGAGACAAAATAATATGAAAAAAGCTTTTCATATGGTTCAAAATGATGTAAAATTAAAGACGATTATACTGGTGGATGATGTATTCACCACAGGTAATACATTGAATGCCGCAGCCAAAGAGTTGAAGCACGGCGGTGTGAATAAGGTATTTTTTATAACCCTGGCTATCGGAAAGGGTTTATAGTGCTGTTTTTGGCAGTTAAAGGGAGGGTAACATATGGACGTAAGAAATTGTAGAAAATGCGGAAAAGTTTTTAACTATATTTCCGGACCGCCTATCTGTCAGGCGTGTCGTGAACTGGAAGAGGAAAAGTTCCAGGAAGTAAAGAAATTTGTACAAGACTGTAAAACTGCGGGTATTAATGAAATCGTGGAGCAGTGTGGGGTAAGCCATAATCAGGTGAATATGTGGATTCGTCAGGAAAGACTTGTTTTTGCCGAGGATTCGCCTATCGGTATTAACTGTGAAGGTTGCGGAACCATGATTAAAACAGGACGTTATTGCGAAAAATGCAAGAATGATCTTGCCCGAGGCATTAATTTGGCAATTAAGCCTAAAACAGCAGAGCCTGCACCTGTAAAGAAAAATACAAAAGAAAATCCCAGAATGAGATATCTTGATTAGGATTTAAAACGGGAAGGCATTGAAACAGAGGTTATTATGATTAGTGAACAGCGTGTAAAGTTAATGACAAGACTGGCTGCTTACGAACAGAAGGAAGGAAAACAGAACGAAGAAATCGGTTCCTATTTCCGGGGAGATTATATCAGCCTTCAGATTCTTAAGTCGGTCATAAGTGCAACCTTGGCATTTTTATTGATTGTAGCACTTTTTGTGTTGTACGATTCAGAATTGTTCTTGTCTGATATTTATAAAATTGATATTGCGGATTATGCTAAGAAACTGCTTTTATATTATGGCGTATTCACAGGTGTGTATGTATTGATTTCATATGTGATATATTCCGTTCGTTACCGCAAAGCTAAACGGCGCTTGAAGGTATACTTTAATAATTTGAAGAGACTCCAGATTCTCTACCAAAGAGAAAGAAAGGATAAAACACAGTAATGACACAATTGTTGGTAATTCGAGAACAACTAAAAAAAATATGTGGCAAATATGAAGTATATTTGGTTCCGTTTGGAAAATTTATTGCGGCGCTGATTACGTTTT
>JAZNRC010000037.1:0-72280 GCA_045590555.1 Lachnospiraceae bacterium
AATGGAATTATCTCTTTATGATACAGGTGTGAGGGCAGAGTTTGGAGATGAATTTATTACGTTATCATGTTGCGCTTATCATGTGGAAGATGGAAGATTTGTAGTTGTAGGAAAGAGAATACATTAATACCAATATAGCAAAGAGGTTCACATTATGAAAAGAATAAAATACTGGTTAAAAAATATCATTACAAACAGACGGATGTGCAGAAGATGCTGTGTGGTATGTGAGTATTATCGGGACTGCGTTGGCGAGGAGAGGTGTAATGAAGTACGATTTGATAATTGATTTTGAAATGTGCAATGTGGTTGGGAAAATGAGAAAAAAGGCCGGCGGTATGAGAAATGAGATTATACAGATTGGCGCAGTTATGCAATCTTCTAGTCAGTCATAATTTTATATAATTTGCATAAAAATAATGCATATTCTACAACGGAAAGCTTCTTTTTTTGTCTGTTTTATACAAATATTTTTAGAAAAACAAATAACATTATAGACATTGCTTTTGACGCCGTATATGATATACCCAACAAGCAAAAACGTTTTTGAAAAAGATATGAAACAAGGAGAAATAAAAATGAAAAAGAAAGTTTTACCTGTAATTATGGCAATGTGTTTATTGGCAGGCATTCTTGTAGGATGCGGTCAGACAGAGGATACAGTAAATGATGTTAATACATCGGTAGAAGTGGAAGCGTCTGTGGAAGATGGCAATGTGGAAACATCCGAGGAGAATAGTGATGTAGCTACGGAAGTCGAAGAAAACGAAGCGGTTTCAGAAGCTGAACAGGAAGTAAATGATGATGCAGCACAAATCTGCAGTCGTTGTCAACGTGAAGTAGTATGCGGAACATATGAAGTGGAAGGCGAAGTTTTTATACTCTGTGATAGTTGTTTTAGTGAATTTGCTTATGAATATGATTATACATCAATCTGCGGACTTTGCGAGAACGAAAAGGTTTGCGGTCACTATGAAGTAGATGGTTCGGTATACGTTGTATGTGACGATTGCTATGAAGAATTTGCTTATGCAATGCAGATTCCCGAAATGTGTGATTTGTGCCGTGAACTTGTTGTTTGCTCCAGTTATGAAGTGGACGGTATGGTTTGGATAATCTGTGATGACTGCTATGGCGAATTTGCATATGCTAATAATGTTTTAAGTTATTGTTCTCAGTGTGCTGAAGAGAAAATCTGCGGTCACTATATGGTAGATGATTTGGCTTATTCAGTTTGTGACGATTGCTATGCAGCATTTGCTGAGGCGAACGGTTTACCTCAGCATTAATTACCGAGTGTTGCCGTTGTGTGAAATGTGTGGCAAAAAATAAAGAGGCCCCAAGGAAGCATTTATGTTTTCTTGGGGCTGAATTTGTTTTTTGGAGCGTAGGGCGACAACACACATTCACAAAACTGTTTTAACTCCTATTTTCTTCATTTCCCCGATTGCACTTCCACTCCCTAAATGTTATGATAGACCTAGGGTTTTTATTGGGGTAAAAATTATACATTAAGGGGGATACTTTTATGAAGGTTGCAGTATTAAGCGCATCGCCGAAACAGCAGCTTAGTTTGACGTTGCAAATCGTAAGAACACTGCAAAAAATGTGTAAGGATGATGAATTCGACATCAGCTTTCTTAAGAAGGTGGATGACTGTTCCGAGTTTGAGGCGAAGGCTAAAGATGCGGATTTGGTTTTGATTTTATCATCGTTATACCACTTTAACACGCACGGTCAGTTAATGCGTTATTTGAAAGGGCTTCATCTGCCGGAGAACAAGCCTTTTACGTATATCACATCTTCCGGCGGCAATATGGACGTTCCCGCACATAATTATTTAAGATCTTACGCAAGACAGAACGGCTTAAAATGGATTCGAAGCCTTAGTATGTTGGACGAAGATGTTTTGGCAGAACACGGTAGAGAAGAAGTCTATCGTTGGTTCCGGTACGTCAAAGATATGGTTATGAACAGACCGCTTGATGCGCAGAGCCTGAAGGATACCAGGGTGTCAGTTTTGGATTGTGGCGATGCGGCGGAAGAAACCGAGGCGCAGGCTTTAGCGATTGCAAAGAAGTATGAAGCTTTAGGCGCGAAGGTTACCGTTTATAACCTGCGTGAAAAGAATATCAAAGGCTGCATTGCATGCTTTGGCTGTTACACCAACAATAAGTGTGTTATCAAGGATGATTTCGAAGCCTTGGCGGATGAAATTTATAAAAATTCTGAGATGATTATTACGGTCAGCGGAATTAACTATAATCAGTTTAGTACAAATTATAAATATTTCTTAGACCGCCATGTGAAATTCGGTCGCTACGGACAGGATTATGAACATACCAAAGCATATGTGTATTGTGGCGAGATGGATCCCATGGATTTGGCTGAATTGGAACAGCACACTCTGGTTGTGGACAGTTTAGGTCACGACGTGTTTGTAGGCATGTATGCCGGTACCGATGAGGGTATCGCTCAGTTGGTTCAGGAGTCTGCGTATGCCTGCATAAATGACTTGTATCCGCAGAGAAATACATATACATACGGCTTGAGTCTGCAGTTTGCAAACCTTGCATACAGACTTCAGAATATGACGCCAAACGATTATGAATATTTTAAGGCAAAAGGTTATTATCAGATGCCGCAGGTGCTGAATCAGGTAAGGCCGATTTCGAACCTTGAGGAAGGACGTATGTCCTGTCAGATGAGACTGATGGCCTTTGAAGATATGTTATCTAAGTTGGATGGTCCGCCTAATATGACAAAGAGAGGAGAGCGTTCGAAATTTTTCAAAATGATTGGGGCAGACTTATCTAAGAACGATTCGGAGAAACCGAAAAAAGGTTTTTCTTTATTTAGAAAGAATTAAGTATTGGGTTAAAACTGAATATAGCAAAGATAAAATATTATAAAAATAATACGATTAAAATAGCTTATTAGAAAACGGAGGGTTACATACAATGATTGAAAAGAAAGTAGGAAGATATATCAGTCTTCGAATGGGTATTGCAATGAGTATCACAATGTCGATAGTAGGTGCTTTATTAGGTGCTTTGACAGCAGTAAAGCAGAGCGGCGCGCCTTTTATCATGGCGTTCTTACCGTCTTTCCTGGTATCGCTGGTGATTACAATGATTCTTGCCATTGCCATTGGTTTTATCGTACCTATGAAGAAGGTAAATGACGGCATTGCAAAGACTACCAAGACCAAAGGTTTTGTATTGCATCTTTTACAGAGTTTGGTATCAGACTTGATTTACACACCTTTTATCGGACTTGTAATGGCATTTGTTTCAACTGCATTATTCGTAGTTCCCCGCAATCCCGGCATGCCTTTGGTTCCCGTGGCACTGGGAAGCTTTGCAAAGAGCCTTTTGCCGGAGTTTATAATTGCGTTAATCGTAATTATAATTCTTGAACCGATTTTCCAGAAGGCTGCATTTAAGAAATACATCCCCAACTATGGCAAGGGTGTAGAAGGCGACGAAGATATCTAAAATTTTAATATCGGGGGAATTAATATGTCAGAATTAAAACAGGGCCTGTTGGAATGTAAACGGATTTGCGACAAATACGAAAGCACCATTAGCGGTTATGCACAGGGTGGATTGTATGTTGATTTTTGCGATGAAGTAATTAATATGGCGTTTCTAATTGCAATCTGTGATGAAAATGTAACGGCGGCTGAGATTAATTTGATTAACAATACCTTTGATAAAATGGTGAATTATGAGATGCTAATCAGACGCTATGGCGACGACTGCCTTACCGATGACAGCTTCTTACAGAAGGTGCCTAAAACCATACAGCTGATTGCCCGCGCAGAGAAGGCGGATATTTTACGCGAGACCAATTATCTTTCGGATTCATGGCGTTTGTATCAGTTTATGGAGCAGTTTGGAAACGTATTGATTAACTGTAGCGGTGCCCGTTTAAAATATGCCGTGAAGTTGATGGATTTCTTCTTAAACGGTATAAAAGAATACATATACGAAGTGGAAGCCAAGAGCGGCGTGGAAGAGCTGCCCAAACTTAAGGAGCAGCGTCTTGAGGACAAGGCAACCTTGTTTGCCCGCAGTGAAGAACCTTTTATCAAAGAAATCAATCAGGTTTTAAAAGAGATTGATGAACTTGTCGGTCTTGTAAATGTCAAAAAAGAAATTCACGATATGGTAAATCTTCTGATTGTGCAGAAGATTCGTGCGCAGAAAGGTTTTAAGACGACTGCGATTTCAAGACATATGGTTTTTACAGGAAATCCCGGTACCGGTAAAACGACCATTGCCCGTAAAATGTCGGATATTTTTAAATATTTGGACATTCTGGAGAAGGGGCATTTGGTGGAAGCGGACCGTTCTATGTTAGTATCGCCCGATATGGGTCAGACGGCGATTAATGTCCGTAAAATGGCAGAAGAGGCTATGGGAGGCGTTCTTTTTATCGACGAGGCTTATTCTCTTGCAAGTACCAACGAAGGCGATTATGGTCAAGAGGCCATCGATACTTTACTTAAAATTATGGAAGACGAGCGAGACCGCCTTGTTGTAATCGTAGCCGGTTACAATGATTTAATGGAGCAGTTCCTGGATTCTAATCCCGGTCTTCGTTCCCGTTTCAGTAAGTTTATCCAGTTTGTGGATTACAGTGAAATCGAGTTATATGATATCTTTGCGTTGTATTGCAGAAAGCAGGATTACATTTTGGCGGAAGGCACCAAACAGGTTATTCTTGATAAAATCCGCAGTATGAAGGAAATTAATATGCAGCATTTTGCAAATGCACGAACCATGCGTAACTATTTCGAGAAAGTTATTTCCAATCAGGCAAACCGAATGATTGAGGAATATGGTTTGGGCGAAGACGAAAATGCGTTGATTACAATTACGGTGAAAGACCTGTAAAAAAAGTACATATTCGGAGAACGGATATAACAATAGAAGGAAATACATGTTTTTCGACATGTCAAATCTGTGTATTTTTATATCATAATACTGTTGTCTAAAAGATGCAAAAACTACAAATTTTGCATCTTTTTTTATATATTATGGGGATAAGCACCTTGTATATCCTATTTGTAAAATTTATAATTATAATAGGGAAACGGTGATAATTGATTTGATTTCATACATCTTTGGAAGAAAGGGTGGTGAAGGAATGGGTTATATTTTATGTAGCGAAGGATTTGGAAAATTTATGGAACTGATTTCCGATTGCGAAGTCGGTCTGGATAAGTTAGAAGACAGAATTGGGAATGCTTTGGTACATGTGCAGGAGGAACTGCATCTGGGGAAAGTTGCCATGGTTATGGAGGTTCGTCCGAATATGTATCAGCCTCGGGGCAGATCTCTTTGTCATGATTTTTATACCTATGCAAAAGGCTATGAGTCTGAAGAATTAAAAGAAACCTATGTTACAAGTAACAGCAGTTTCTTTCACATCATTTTTCATGCTGAGCCCGGTTATGTGTGGAACGAAGAGGAAAAGATTGCTGTCCGCACCTTATCCAATGCCATTTATGCGGCTATGCGTCGTGCGCGTTTAAAAGAGCTTGTGGAACGTGCAATGCTGACTGATAGTATGACTGCAGTAAGTAATATTGCCGGTATGAAACATTTTTTGGAAGAAATTGAGGCTAAAAATCAGCTGGCATTATATAACTGTGCTTTTATGAACATAAAAAATTTCAGATACTATAATCAGAAGATTGGTTCGGCACAGGGAGATGAGTTGCTTCGCCAGTACGCGTCCAAAATACATGATTTTTTGTTGCCGGATGAGAATGTTGCCCGTATGGGTGGTGATAACTTTATTGTCTTTGTTAAAAAAGAGCGTGTGGGTGCCTTTTTTGAACGAATGAAGCTGATATCGATTCAATTGTGGATTGATAATCAGCCCATCATGTTGGATGTGGAGACCAGAATCGGCATATGTGACATTGCGCCGGGAAATAATGTGGATGATGCCTTAAATTGTGCGGTAATTGCCTTGGGCTACGCCAGACAGCAGAATGCTAAAAATGTGGTCTGGTTTGAGAAGAAAATGCGAGATAGTGATATGCTGGCACAAGATATTACGGTGGCATTTCCTAAGGCAATCAAAAATAAGGATATGATTGTATATTATCAGCCTAAAGTCAGCCTTAAGGACAATTCTCTTTGCGGATGCGAGGCTTTGGTTCGTTGGGTTAGGGACGGCCTGATTGTTCCGCCCATGGATTTTATTCCGGTGTTGGAGAGGGAAGGTATGATATGTCAGTTGGATATGTATGTATTTGAGACCGTATGTAAAGATATCCGCAGGTGGCTGGATCATGGAATGAAACCGGTACGGGTTTCGGTGAATTTCTCCAAGCAACATTTTAAAGATGAAAAATTTGCGGACTATATTTTAGATATTATTCACAGACAAGGCATTCCGCCTACTTTTATTGAAATAGAATTAACGGAAGCTTCCGGTTTTGAAAGTTTTGATAACTTCACGCAGTTCAATAAGATTATGAGAGATAACGGTATTGAGGTATCTATTGATGATTTTGGTACGGGGTATTCTTCGTTGAATATATTGAAGAAGTTGGATGTGGATATTATTAAACTGGATAAAAGCTTTATTGATACCATTCGCAATGAAGATGAACAGGATGAGGCATTTATCAAAAACATTGTAAATATGATTAACGAACTGGGAATGCGTGTTGTTGCAGAAGGTGTAGAAACGGATGCTCAGGTAGATTTTTTGAAGAAGATTAACTGTGCGGCGGTGCAAGGATATTATTATGACAGGCCTATGCCAAGGGACCGGTTTGAGGAACGGTTGATTGAAAAACGAGTTTATTAAAATAAGAAAAGCGGATGAGTAAAATCATCCGCTTTTATCATGCTTATAAAACTGTGTATTACATATTAGATAATTCTTCTGTTGCAGGAATTACGCCGAGAAGTGCTTCGCGCATTTCTTCATACATTGTATTCTTGTTATTCTGGCAAGCACTGATGACATTCACACTGCCGGAAACATTACCGAAACAACTCTGGGAAGATTCGGTTAATACGCCGATACCTTCTACTGCCTGTTTAGACTGGGCGAGAGATGCTGTTAAGTCTTCGCAGGAAGCATCCATGCTTGTAGCAAGGGTCTGAACTTTCTCTACGATGGAATAAGCAGATGCAACATTTGCATTACTTGCGTCGAAAGCAGATTCGGAGGTTGCAATGGACTGGTTCAGACTCTGTGTATCCTTTTCTACGTTATTAACACTTTCTGCAATATTGGCGGTAAGTTTCTTGATTTCATCAGATAGAACACGCACCTGGTCTGCAACGATAGCAAAACCTCTGCCTGCCTCACCTGCACGGGCTGCTTCAATGGAAGCATTCAAAGAAAGTAAATTGGTCTGGTTGGCAATATCGGTAATGCCCTTCATGCAATCTCTGATGTCGGATACGGATTTCTGAAGAGTCAGGAATGTTTCATGCATTTCATTAAAACTTGCAACTACCTGATCAGAGCTCTCTTTTAAGGTGGTAATCTCGGTCTTGGCATCTTCTACGGAGTCAATGATAGCAAGCTTAGCATCATTGAAATTAAGTGCAGCTTCAGCGGTTTTAAGCAAAGCAGCCTGAGAAGATTCTACTAAAGAATTCAGTCCTTCTACTGAATTGTTGATTTCCCCTAAATTATCACAAATACTGCCAAGCTCACCGTTGATTACGGTTTCTTCCGATAACATTTCGTCATACTTATTTCCGATTAATGTAGAACCCTCCAGAATGGGAGCAACTTTTTCTTTGATTTCGTCTACGGAAACAGTTTTAACGATTTCGACCTGAGTAGCTACTTTTTTCTTTTTTAAAATACCCATGTTTTTCACCTTCTCTTTCTATTTTTTACACGCATTTTATATTTTGGAACGTAGATTATCTATGTATTTTGTATCTTCGTGACACGTAACGTAATTATAGCAAATATTTCACAAAAATTAAATCATTTTTCTGAAAATTTTGTAAAAAATATATAATTATATCTACCAGGTGCATTTTTGGTCTTTGTGTGTAAACTTTTGCATCTGATTTTGGTACTCGGAAAGTTTCTTTTCGTAGTACACGAAACGTTTTTCTTTTAACTTGCCGGTGGTTTTTGCTTCGGACAGCATAGCTTCAAATTCCTTTAAATTCAATTGTGCAGCATCCTTGTAATTGTTTTCAAAGTTATTCTGAATACGCTTGATTTTTTCATCCAATTGTTTTTCGGTTGCATTTTTAAAGAACATAAGTTATCCTTTCGTAGGGGGATTGGTTTTTTGCAACAATCGTCCATGTTATGTTTACAGTATAAAAGTTTTTATGATTTCAGTATATCATAATCGTATGAAAAACTACAGCATTCATTGGAATAATATAAGAATGGCTTAACGTTTTATGATAGCTTGTTAAAAAGAATTGGAGGAGCCTATGTTTGAACGCAGAGAATATACGGTAGAGCGTCTGGACGGAGATTATGCCTACCTGAAGGAAGACGGTGCCGAGGAATTAAAATGTGTGGCAAGGGCACTTTTGCCGGCCGAAATTAAGGAAGGCAGTCGCCTTGCTTATGAAATGATGGAATATGAAATGATTAGGATATAAAAGAAAAATCCGCTTCTAAAAATTTTAGAAGCGGATTTTTGCGTGAATAGTATTTGTATGCGGAAGACTAAGACAGATGGAGGAGTGTCTTCCTGATTTTGAGGACAATATATTAGGCAAGTCCGTGGCAGTGAGATGTTTTGCCTTTCTCACCGGCAAGGTCTAAATGTTTGTTTCTGAAATAAACCACAAGGTTTAAGATTACAATTGCAAGATTGATAAAATATACAATCAGTACATAATTGAATTGATGTGAAAGCAGTTTGGCGCTGATACCTGCCATATAACCTGAAATAATCAGCAGGATAAAAGGCAGACTCATACTTTTGGCACTGCGTGCTTTAATTGCTTTCATTACATTGATGGGCCATGAGAGGCCGAAGCATACTAACATGAATGTTTCTAATAAAGGGCTCATTCTTTTTTTCTCCTTTTTTCTTTTCTCCGTATTTATCTTACTCTTGAAAAAACAAAATGTATAATATATAATTCAATATGAATTCATAATATATAAGTTATAAAAGGATAAAAATATGGAAATTTTACAGTTAAAGTATTTTTATGCTCTTGCACAAACACAGCATGTAACAAAAACTGCGGAGCAGTTACACATCGCTCAACCTGCACTGACTCAAACAATTCACCGTCTGGAGAATGAATTGGAGGTGAAGTTGTTTGAACCCAGTGGACGTAATATTGTTTTGACCGAGTACGGTAAATATCTGCAGAAGAAGATAGAGCCGGTGTTAAAGACATTAAACGAAATCCCCGGCGAATTGCAGGAGCTGGCGGGTGAACGCAGAAAGTTATTGAAGGTCAATGTGAAGGCAGCATCCGGTTTGGTAACGGACACCATTATCCGTTTTCAAAAAGCGCATAGCGATCTTCGCTTTCAACTTGTACAGAATGCAGAGATGGAAGATGCGGATATTACTATTTTTACCAGAGAGAATTTTGAAAAACCTCAAGGAAGTAAAGATTTATTTTATATTTTTGAGGAACGTATTTATATGGCAGTGCCGGAGAATTTTGCTTTGGCCGGACGGAGTAGTGTTCGTTTAAAAGAATTAGCTGATAAAAAATTTATATCCCTTACCGGTGCCAAGAATTTGCGAGCTATATGCGATGCATATTGTATGCAGGCAGGATTTCGACCGGACGTCATCTTTGAAGGTGACAGTACCTTGGCCGTGGAAAATCTGATTGCAGCAGGTCTTGGTGTGGGTTTCTGGCCTCATTATACATGGGAACGTACACAAAGGGACGGCATTCGCCTGTTACCTGTTGCTGAGCCGGAATGCCATAGGGTTATTGTGATACAGTTACATCACCGTTCCATAAAGCATAGCGAAGCAGTCGCTTATTTTGAATATGTGTCTGAATTTTTTGAACGGCTAAAGCAGTTACGGGAAAATATGAATTGATATTGAATAAAGTATGATAAAAATTTTCTTGCCAATCATAGGTGATTCAAGTATACTGTCCAAGGAATTATAATCTATGGTGTAAAAGGGAATGTATAGTTGAATGAAGGGAAAATAACCATGGATAAAAAAGACATTAAGTATCTGGTGCTGGACATTGACGGTACACTGACCAATTCAGAGAAGGAAATTACGCCGAAAACCAAAGAAGGCATTATCCGTGTAATGGAGCGCGGACATAAGGTGATTCTTGCTTCCGGCAGACCTACCGCAGGCATGATGCGTTATGCAGAGGAATTGGAATTCGGTAAAAGAGGCGGTTATCTGCTTGCGTTTAACGGCGGATGTATTTTTGAGTATAAAACCGGTAACATTATGTTTCAGAAAACCTTGCCGCCCCAGGTGATTCCGGGACTTCATCGTTTTGCGACAGAGCATGATTGCGGACTTGTGACCTATCTTGGTAACAATATCATTGTGGGTACGCGAATGGATGATTATATTAAGTTGGAAGCTTCCATTAACGGTATGGGAATCCGTCCGGTGGACAATTTTGTGAATTTTGTTACCTTTGATGTGAATAAATGTCTGATGACCGCACCGCCGGAGAAGGCTGAAGTGCTGGTGGGCAAATTACAGGAGCAGTATCGCGATATTTTAAGCATTTACCGTTCGGAACCGTTCTTTATTGAGATTATGCCGAAAAATATTGATAAGGCGCAGTCTTTGGACCGTATGATGAGTACGGTAGGTTTGACGAAAGATAATTGCATCTGTTGCGGAGATGGTTTTAATGATATGACAATGATTCGCTATGCAGGTATCGGTGTTGCAATGGAGAATGCGCAACCGGCCATTAAGGAAGCGGCGGATTTTATTACGGATTCCAACGATAATGATGGTATTGTGAAAGTAATTGATACCTTTATTCTGCCTGAAGAATAGAGAGTAATCTAAGATGCCTTTTATAAAAAAGAATAAAATTTAATAATATCCAAATACTAAAAGAACCGACAAACGGTTCTTTTTTTGTTATAGCAACGAGGCAAGCGTCCCATCGTGCCGACGCTAAAATAAAAAATACAGAATTAATAAAGCGAGGCAATAAAAAATGATATCCAAGAATATTCAGGAAAATATGGACAAAGCGGTTTCAATGCTGGCCATTAAGCAAAGCTTTGATTATATAGAGAGGGAATTGTTTTTTGGCAAAACCAAAGTCTATATGTTGGCAATCAACGGTTTTACCCAGACAGAGGTTTTGCAGCATATTGTGGCAGATGTACAAAGTCTGTCGGACGGACAGGGCGAGATTCTGAATTTGGAATATTTTATTGATTCCAAGCTGGGGTTCGCTCAGGTTTCCTATGTGCAAACTTGGGAGGCACTGATTAAAAATTTACTCAGCGGACAGACCATATTAATTGTTGATGGTTTTGCCAAGGCAGTTTCCATTGATACCAGGACCTATCCCATGCGAAGCATTGCAGAACCGGATACGGAAAAGGTAACAAGGGGAGCAAAAGACGGATTTGTGGAAAATATTATCATGAATACCGCGCTTATGCGCCGGCGCATCCGTGATCCAAAGTTGACCTTTGAATTGCATCAGGTAGGGACAGACAGTAAAACCGATGTGGCCATTGCGTACATTCAGGGCAAAGCAGACAATCGTATCATTGAGAAGATAAGAGAGAAACTGGATAATCTGGCAGTGACTTCACTGACCATGGGGATGCAGAGTTTAAAAGAATTGATGATACCGCGCAGTTACTTTCATCCGCTTCCGAGTGTGTTTACCACGGAGAGACCGGATGTGGCGAGCAGTTATTTGGAAGAAGGCTATGTTCTGCTGGTACCGGATGCATCTCCCATGGTAATGGTGTTACCCTGTAGTATTTTTCAATTTACTCAGAGTCCCGAGGATTATTATAAAAGTCCCGTGGTGGGTAATTATATTCGTATGATGCGCTTGTTTTCACTGGTAGGGAGTCTGTTACTTTTGCCTTTGTTTCTTTTGCTTGGGGCACACATACCATTGCCCGAGAAATTTGCACTGGTTAACAGTGAAGGAATGACGCCAATCAAACTTTTTGTTATGGTGCTGGTTGTGGAGGTTGCACTGGACTTGTTCCGATATTCCACGTCTCACACCTCGGAGCGGTTTGCAGGCGCTTTATCTATTGTAGGTGGCTTGATTATCGGAGATATGGCAATTCAGCTGGAGTGGGCAAGTCCTGAGGTTCTCTTTTACGGCGCGGCAACCATGTTGGCCACACTGTCGGTAGCCAGTCTGGATATGGCGGAAGGACTGCGGATTTACAGAATTTTTCTGGTGTTGTGCACCGGTTTTTTCGGTGTCTGGGGATTTGGCGTGGGAATTTTCCTGGTTTTTATATCCGTAATTACAACGCCGGTTTTTGGCAAAGCAAGTTATTTCTGGCCCCTGGTGCCGTTTCAATGGAAAGCTTTAAAAACCTTGTTGTTCCGATATCCTACGGTAAAAGCCCAGCCCAGCAGCATTTTAAAAGAACAGAAAAAAAGAAAAAAATAGGTGCATAAAAACTTATAACAAGGAAATCCTAGGGAATATAAACAGCAAAAAACGGAGGTTTAAATTATGAAAAAAATTGCTAAATTAATAGTAATCGCTGTGATTTTTGTGATGTGTTTCATGAACATTGCATGTATGGGATGCGGCACGGAAACACCTGCGGAGCCCAATTCATCAGAGGCGCTTCCTTCCGAGAATGTATCAGAACCTGCTTCCGATAACGGAAGCTCAGCTGATAATGCAACAGACGAGGAAACCGCGTATCAGGCTTGGAAAGATATTGAGGTATCTCGACCGGCGTTTGGCGAAACAGGAGCCAATATCGGTGCGGGAGAACTTTTGGAAAGAGCCGTAAAAATTGAAGAATTTATTACGAAATATCCTGACAGTCAGTACCGTGACGAGGCAGTGGAACACTATAATGCTTTGGTAACTGCAGCCATTACGGGCGGTTATGCAGAAGGTGACAATAATAATCATTTGTATCTGGATGATAACGGTGAGACTTTTACTGCGGATGTGGTTACTGAATATGATACATTTGTAAATAACTATAGTGATACACAGACTGCAGCAATCGTGCGTGAATATACAACTCTGATTGGTAATGCGGATGGTTCTTTTACGGAAGATGTAAAACGCTTTTATAATGATTTGGTAGATCGTTTAAAAGGAATGTTCAGCATGGACGGAATGGGTGAAGGAATGAACGGTGGCAGTGCCGGTGGAAACAATGGCAATAATGCAGACGGAAACGGTCAGGGAGGAACTATGGGAACCAACGGAAATACCGGTTCCGGAAATAACTCCGGCCAGAGTGTTCAGTAAAATATAAAATCAAAATAATACAAATACGTTAAAAAAGGCTGTGTCCTAGTGTCGGGACAACAGCCTTTTTGTATTAAGCGTTTTGTATGCAATTAATTTACTCTTTTCTGCCCCCAGAAGAATAATGCTACGGTTCCGGGACCTGTGTGGGAACCGATGACAGCGCCGATACTGTTAATTTCCACCTTGCCGTTTAATTTGGGGAAGGATGATTCTACCAAGTCGGCAACTTTTCTTGCGTCTTCTTCGCAGGCTGAACAGGAGATGTAGCATTTGCCGTCATAGTCTTTGCCGCCATCTGCCAGTTCAATCATTTTGTTCACGATTTCAATAATAACTTTTTTCTTGCCGCGGATTTTCTGGCGAACAATCAACTTTCCTTCATAATCAACATTCATCAGCGGACAGAGATTCAAAATATTGCCCAACGTTGCGGCGGTTGCAGATATTCTGCCGCCTCTTTTGAAATGTGTTAAATCCGTAGAGAAGAACCAATGCTGAAGTTTTAATTTATTGTCCTCTGCAAAAAGATAGACATCTTCCAGACTCATGCCTGCATCCCGCATTTCTACAAGCTTGTCTAAAAATAATCCGTAGCCGGAACTTGCAGCAAGGGAATCCACTACTTTAATAGTGCGGTCAGGATATTTGGTCATTAATTCTTCTTTGGCATTCATGGCAGAATTACAAGTGCCTGAAATGCCGGATGACATGGAGATGTGTAAAATGTCCTTGCCGTCTTTTAAAAAGGGTTCAAAAAAAGCTATAAATTCGCTGATATTGATTTGTGAAGTGGTAGGCATGGAGCCGTCGGCAATTCTTTTGTAAAAATCATCAAAAGGAATGCTTTGTCCCAAATCGTCTAAATATTCCGTGCCGTCCATTATATAATGGTAGCATGCATAAGGGATATTATTTTTATCAAAATATTCTTTGGACAAATCTACAGTTGAACAACAGGTTAAAACAAAAGAACTCATAGAAACCTCCATATATAGAAAAATAAACAATGGTACATAGTATCGAATACTACATACATTATAGCAAGCTGATATCATATGTCAATATATTTTATGCATTTGTTGACAAGAATATGAGTTTTAAGTACAGTTTAGATAAGGAATGTAAACTTTCGATTAATTAATATAAGTAATATTTGTTTTTTTATAAAAAGCAAGGGTATTTGCTTGTGGAGGGTGTAAAATGAAGGACTTCGGAACATTTGATACCTTAACAAATGAAGAGGATACCATATATAGTCGTCTGGCAGTCATCAGACGTGAGCTGGATCGATTAGATTTGGAACAGAATGAAGCACAGCAGGATATTAAAATGTGGCGCAATAAGATGCTGGATGACAAATTTAAGGTAAAATTCTGGTTGGTGGTGACTTTGGTTTTAAGCATCGGAGCTCTGCCCTGGCATTTGATTGTTTTGCATGCCGTTCCTCCGGGGTACTACGATTTTACCTTAGCTAAAATTATTAGTATTCTTGCGACTTTTTTGTATTTGTTAGAGACTTTTATGTTTTTGCCGCTGGTACTTATTTGCTTTGTTATATTTCTGGTTTGGCTGGTACTGCATACTCTCCGAAATAAAAATAAGGATGGTATAATCAAACTTGCTGAGCTTATGGGTGTGCAGAATCGTCATGTGCTGATTGATGAGCAGAGAGCAATTGTGGGAAAAACGGCAAAAGAGATGGAAGCATTGAAAGAAGAGGATGCGAAACTGCAAAGAAGGCTGGAGAGTATCCGGCGGGAGAAGGAAGCATAAAGGTATAAAATACGGCAGAATAGGGGATACTTTTATGTACCCCGTTCTTGATTTTAATATTTTTGTTTCAATTTTTCGAAAAAAATAAAAATTAGTACTTGCAAAACTGAGAAAAACAGTGTATATTAAGTAAGCGTGAGTGAGAAACGCACACATTTAGGGCTATCGCCAAACGGTAAGGCAACGGACTCTGACTCCGTCATCTCAAGGTTCGAATCCTTGTAGCCCTGCTAAGAAAGCTCAGCGGAAACTTCCGCTGAGTTTTTTTTATCCGTAATTTACGAACTTTCATAAAGGAATAAATGTTTCCGGAAAGACAGCAAGGGGAATTGATATGTACGAGTGGAAAACCCGAATACGATACAGCGAAGTGGGTACGGACGGACTTTTAACCATGTGCTCTCTTATTGACTATTTTCAGGATTGTGTGAACCTGGATTCCGACGACCGTAAGGTTGGATTCTGGGAATTGAGTAAAAAAGGTCTTGGTTGGATTTTACTTACATGGCAGATTGAAGTAAACCGATATCCAAAGATGGGGGAGACGGTGGTAATTTCTACGGCACCTCACGGATTTCGAGGGACCTTCGGTTATCGAAACTTTTTTATGAGAGATGAAGAAGGGGAGCTGTTGGCGGTGGCGGACAGTACCTGGATGCTAATGGATTTCAATGCCATGAAACCCGTGCGTCCGGCAGACGAGATTCTCAATGCCTACGAAGTGGAAGAACGGTATCCTATGGAATATTCCAGAGCTAAAATTGTGCTGGGTGAAGATAAAGAGGAGCAGGAACATTTTCACGTGGGCGTGCATCATTTAGATACAAATCATCATGTGAACAATGGCCAATATGTAGCTATGGCGCAGCAGTATTTGCCGGAGGGCTTTTTGGTGAATAAGCTTCGCGTAGAATATCGCAAGCAGGCAATGCTGGGCAATGAAATTGTGCCATGGGTATCTAAGGAAGACGGTGCTTATAAAGTAGCGATTAATAACGACGAAGATGCGGCTTATGCAGTGCTGATGTTTATGACAAATGAAAAGTAAGACAGAGACTTTTATTTTAAATTAAAATATAACATGACAACGGATATGAAGAAATATCCACACAACAGAACGGAGGACATTATGTTAGAACTTGGTAAGATTCAAACATTACAGGCAGTGAAAAAAGTAGAATTCGGTATGTATTTTGCAGCGTTGGACGATAAAAAAGGCGAGGAGAGGGTGCTTTTACCTGCTAAGCAGGTGCCGAAAGGAATGGCAGTCGGGGAGCAGGCGGAATTGTTTCTCTATAAGGATTCTTCCGACAGACTGATAGCAACCACAAGAACACCCATGGTGACTTTGGGGCAGGTGGCAAGATTAAAAGTTGCCGGCACCACTAAAATTGGAGCGTTCCTTGACTGGGGTCTTGAAAAAGATTTATTATTGCCGTTCCGCGAGCAGACCTATCGTGTCCGTGAAGGGGATGAAGTTCTGGTTGCTCTCTATATTGATAAAAGTAACCGCTTGTGCGCAACCATGAAGTTATATCACTATCTGGAAAAGGGTGGCGATTATAAAAAGGACGACTGGGTAACCGGTACCCTATACGAAATCAGTGAAAACTTCGGTGCTTTTATTGCGGTGGACGATAAATATTCCGGTCTGGTTCCGGCGAAGGAGTTTCAGAAAAACGTGTCCTGCGGTACCAAGGTGGAAGCTCGTGTTACCGGTATCTTAGAAGACGGTAAAATTAACCTGAGCCTGAAGGATAAGGCCTATCTTCAGATTAGCAAAGACGCGGAAGAAATCATGAGTGTGATCGAAAGCTATGACGGCGTATTGCCTTTTAATGATAAGGCATCACCTGAGACCATCAAGCGAGAAATGGGCATGAGCAAGAATGAGTTCAAGCGTGCGGTGGGTAATCTTCTGAAAGCCGGACGTATTGAAATCAAGGAGAAGTGCATTCGAAAGATTAAGTAAGTTGAAACTTTTATTGTTATCTGATATACTGTAGGGGTAGCTTGTTCGCGTGGAAGCGGGCATCAACAGAGGGATAAGCATAGCAAGAAGGTGAAGCTTATGAAAGTAATTGATGTTTTGGGGATGCACATTACTGATTACCCTTTGAAGGAAGCGATTAAACTTTCTTTGAAATTTATCAGTGGCGGAGCAATGAATACAATCTTTTACGTTTCTTCCCAGGTGTTGGTAGACGCGGGAGAAAGTCAGCAACAGAAGGAATGGTTGGAATCCATGGATATGATTCTGTATGGAGAACCTACGGTTCTGGATGTGTTGGGAGAAAACTCAAGAGAACGTAAAAGTGAAATCAAACAGGACGCTTTTTTGCATGAATTTATCAAAAAGATTGCAAGAGGAAAGCATACGGTATATTTGATTCTGGACTCGGAAGATAAAGCGGAACAGTTAGAGAATTATCTGAAAGAATTGCACGGAAGTGTTAATGTAGCAGGCAAATATATCTGGGATGAGGGGCAGGATTCTGCGGATGATTTGGTGAATGAATTAAACGATGTATCACCGGATGTAATTATTTCCAAATTGCCTAACATTGTGCAACAGCAGTTAATCTGTGAGAATCGTCATATGATTAATGCAAGTGTCTGGGTGGCACTTTTGTATGAAAGAGTTGCAAAGAAGAAAAATATAACCTTTGGTTCGAAATTGGGTTGGCTTTTTTATAAAAGACTTTTTAAACGTAAGGTTAATCAATACGAAGTCGAAAAGAGTGAAAATGAGGAATTGACGGCATCGGGGTTTAATGAAACGGAGCCGAATCATTCCGCAGAATAAAATAAAACTACATAACGGAACGGGTGATGCAGGAGCATAAACAAGCTCGGCTGCATTGAAAAGGGAAGCAGGTGTGAATCCTGCGCGAACTCGTCACTGTAAGAGAGGAGTACATTCTAAGAGGCCACTGGGGGACCGGGAAGGCAGGGTGTGCGTTGATGCTTAAGTCAGGAGACCTGCCCGGTGTCCGGTACGGAAAACATGAGTTTTCAGGCCACGAGTAATTGGCAGTACGAGATTCCATAAGTCCTTAGGATGTTCTTTTGGTATGCGTAAACCTCTTACTCGTGCAGTAAGAGGTTTTTTTATGTACAGAATGAGAGGTATGTTACTGCAGGAATATAGCTTTGATGTGCATTTAAAAATATTATTTTAGTATCAAAGGAGAAGAAGAAATGAAAAAATCAGTAAAAATTATTTTGGGAGTTTCAGGCGTTGTAGCATTGATTGCGGCGTTGGTAGCAGTGTGGATGATTTTCGGAGCAAAGCCACAGGCAGGTGCAAAAGAAATTACAATTGAGGTGATTAATTCGGCAGATGAATCTACGGTTTACGAGTTAAATACGGATGCAGAATATCTTCGCCAGGCAATGGATGAAGCAGAAGGGTTGACTTATGACGGCACAGAAGGTGAATATGGCATTATGATAAGTACTGTAAACGGCGAAGTTGCAGATTACAACGTGGATGGTTCATACTGGAGCTTTTACGTGAACGGTGAATACTGTAATTACGGTATTGATACCCAGCCTGTCGCAGACGGAGATGCATTTGTGATTGAATATGCGCAGTAAAATGTATGTTCTTTTACGGGTAAATGAAATGATGACACATATGAAACGGGCGAGAAGAAGGTATGGAGCAGAGCGCAAAGAGAAATAGAGGGAATAAAAGAATAACAGCTAAGGATATTGCCTTAATCGGTATGATGATAGCCGTAATAGAAGTGAGCAAGTTTGCGCTGGCGCAGGTGCCGAATGTGGAGCTTACCACGTTCTGGATTATCATGTTTACCCTGTATCTGGGTAATCGTATTTTTTATGTCATTCCTGCGTTTATATTGATAGAGGGGGCAGTGTATGGCTTTCAATTGTGGTGGATTATGTATCTATATGCTTGGCCACTTTTGGCGTTGATTACCATGATGATGCGAAAACAAAATACATATTTGGGATGTACGGTTCTGTCCGGTGTGTTTGGCTTGCTGTTTGGGCTGTTGTGTGCCGTTCCGTATCTGTTTATGGGAACTTTCGGCATGGGTGAATATGAATCCGGGCTTATGAACGGATTGCGTACTGCTTTTACCTGGTGGGTTGCGGGGATACCCTTTGACTTGATACACGGTGTTGCCAATATAGTGATTATGCTTGTTTTATATTACCCTGTAAGTAAGGCTATGCAGATTGCATCTAAAATAACAGAAAAAGAGTAATTTGGAAGGAGGACTGTATAGTCCTTTTTCTTTTATCATAAAAGGGAAGTCTACCCTTGACACAGTGGACATCCTTAGTTTATAATTATAAACTGCTAAAAGAGTAAGTGGAATAAAGGCAGACTTTTTAAATTCTTTATTTGATAGAAGAAAGGGAGCTTAAAAATGGAAGAAAACAAGAAAAATTTGTTGACACGTGAAGGTTTAAAGAAATACGAAGACGAATTACAGGAATTAAAAGTTGTAAAACGTAAAGAAGTTTCCCAGAAGTTAAAAGAAGCAAGAGCGCAGGGTGACTTGTCAGAAAACGCTGAATATGATGCAGCCAAAGACGAACAGCGTGACATCGAAGCAAGAATCTTCGAATTGGAGCAGTTGTTGAAGAATGTTGAAGTTGTAGACGTGGACGGAGACGAAGGCGACGGCAAGAAGATTGCATTTGGTTATACCGTTAAGATTATGGATAAAGAATTAAAGCAGGAAATGATTGTAACCATTAAGGGTGCATCTGAAGCTGACAGCTTAAACGGAAGTATTTCCAACGAATCACCTCTGGGCAAGGCATTAATCGGTGCTAAGAAGGGTGAAACCGTAAGCGTAGAAGCTCCTGTTGGTGTGATTAAGTATAAGGTGCTTGAAATCATCAAGGCATAAAATAATATAACAGAAAGGTTGTCTGCAACCGCAGACAACCTTTTATAAAGTGAGAGAGTATAGAAAGAAAGAGGATAAAAGCGTGGCAGAACAGAATCAGCAGAACCAGAAGAATCAGCAGCCGGAACAGGATTTGAACCAGCTTTTAAAAGTACGTAGAGAGAAGCTTGCAAATCTTCAGGAAGCGGGCAAGGATCCTTTTGTAATTACAAAATATAATCAGACACATCACACTGCGGATGCCAAAGAATTATATATTGCTCATGAAGCTGAATTATTGGCAGGCAGACCGGAAGTAAATGTAGATGGTTTGGATGAAGCACAGGCAAGAGAGGCCGTAAATGCAGATTATAACGAAAGAAGAGCTATTATGGATGCAAGCCCTATTGAGGTAGCCATTGCAGGCCGCATGATGTTTAAGCGCGTTATGGGTAAGGCTTCTTTCTGTAATATTCAGGATTTGAAGGGCAGAATTCAGGTATACGTAGCGAAGGATGCCATCGGTGAAGATGCATATGCAGATTTTAAGAAATCTGATATCGGTGATATCTATGGCGTAAAGGGTTATGTATTCCGTACCAAGACAGGCGAAATTTCCGTGCATGCAGTAGAAATGACAATGCTCTCCAAGAGCTTACAGATTTTACCGGAGAAGTTCCACGGATTGACCGATACCGATATGCGTTATCGTCAGAGATATACAGATTTGATTATGAACGAAGAAGTAAAAGATACTTTTATTAAGCGTTCTCAGATTATCAGTACCATTCGTAAGTACCTTGCGGGTGAAGGTTTTATGGAGGTGGAAACTCCCATGCTTGTTGCCAATGCAGGCGGTGCTGCTGCAAGACCTTTTGAGACACATTTCAATGCATTGGATGAGGACTTGAAACTTCGTATCTCTCTTGAGTTATATCTGAAGAGACTCATCGTAGGCGGTCTTGAAAGGGTGTACGAAATCGGTCGTGTGTTCCGTAACGAAGGTCTTGATACCAGACACAATCCGGAATTCACTTTAATGGAGTTATATCAGGCATATACCGACTACAACGGAATGATGGACTTAACAGAGAATATGTTCCGTTACGTGGCACAGGAAGTGCTTGGAACCACTAAGATTGTATACAACGGCATCGAAATGGATTGGGGTAAGCCTTTTGAAAGAATTACCATGATTGATGCGGTTAAAAAATATGCAGGCGTCGATTTTAATGAAATTAAGTCTGATGATGCAGCAAAGGCAATTGCAAAAGAAAAGCATGTTGAATTCGAGAAGCATCATAAGAAGGGCGATATTTTGAATCTCTTCTTCGAAGAGTTTGTAGAAGAACATTTGATTCAGCCCACTTTCGTTATGGATCATCCTATCGAGATTTCTCCTCTTACTAAGAAGAAACCGGAAGATCCAAACTATGTAGAGCGTTTCGAGTTATTCATGAACGGTTGGGAAATGTGTAACGCGTATTCAGAGCTTAACGATCCTATTGACCAGAGAGAACGTTTCAAAGCACAGGAAGCTTTGCTTGCTCTCGGTGATGAAGAAGCCAATACAACCGATGAAGACTTTATGTATGCATTAGAGCTTGGTATGCCCCCTACAGGCGGTATCGGCTATGGTATTGACAGACTCTGTATGTTGCTCACAGACAGCTATGCGATAAGAGATGTTTTATTGTTTCCCACCATGAAAAGTTTGGATAAATAAGTTTAGTATTTATCAGGGTTTGCAGACTTTTCGAACCCCGGATTATGCAAATATTATGCAAAGTTTGCAGAAAGTATGGAGCATAATGTAGGGATTTGTAAAAGGACACAATGCGAAACAATTGAAAATTAAAGAGTTTTAACCAGTGTGTATGGACCACTTTCAAGTGTAGACTTGGGAGTGGTCTTTTTGCATATGTGGGAAAGATGAGAGGTTTAAATAAAAATAGATGTATGCTATTATTGTATTAGTTGATTTGCTAGGAGGAAGGAAGATGACATATGCTCAAGTGAGAAAATTTTTTGAGAATAAGCGAGATGTGGAATGTAACATTACAAAAGAGTTAATAGAAAATGGTTATAGGCAAAAAGTTGGTGGATACATAAAGATAGCACAAGATTCGGGATTAAATAACCCTAGTCAATGGTGGCATTTGATGAACTATTGCCTTAGCAAAGAGGAATTACATATAGAAAATAGTAATTATAGATATACGCCATGCGGTGAATTGCTTTTTTGGATGGCAGAAGTTTCTGGGGCGGTTGAAAAAACCGAATTAGAACATTTAAAAAGACAAATACTTTCAAGCGGTGAAATTGGCAATAGAACAAAGTGGAACGCAGAAATAAAGAAGTTATGCTGGGAACGATTATGTAAAAAAGTTGAAGAGGCAAAAATTTGGTGAAATAAAAACATAACACAAGAAGAGGTGATTATATGGAAACATTAAAATTAAGGCCGTATCAAGTGCAAGCGATAGATGCAATTCAAGAAGCTATAGAACGGGAACAGAAGCATATGGTTGTTGAAATGCCGGCAGGTTTTGGAAAAAGTATTGTTTTTGCAAAAACTATAGAAAAGATTAATGAATTAAATAAAGGGAGAATCCTTGTTTTGGCAAGAACAGTAGTTATTAAAGAGCAAATAGAAAGGGAACTCTCTACAAACTATCAAGGATTAATACAAATCGAACGAAATTGCATTGATGTGGAAACGCAGCACAGGATGTTTACACAATACGCAGAAAAGATAAGCGAATATCAGGTTGTTATTTTCTACGATGGTGTTATACAAAAAGAGATTTATGAAACGTTTTCATGTGATAAGAAAATGGTTGTTGTTTTTTCGACAATTGGGACTGAGAATATAAATACATTATTTGAACCAAAGGAAATTGTGTTTTCATACACATATCAGCAAGCATTGGATGATGGTTATATTACTCCAGCGATGGATGTTAGAGTTTTAGGCTTGGCGTTTGAGGCGTTTGCAAGGCAATTAATGGAGAAATTTGGATATAAGCAAAACGAGCAAGTTTCTACTACACAAGAACATAGTTGGGATTTTATTGTAAAAAAAGAAGGTCAAAAAATATGGGGTGAATGTAAGAATTATAAAAATCAAGTAGTTTCTCCATCGGCGGCTAATTCATTGCTCAATACTCTTGTCTTACAAAAAATGAAACAAAAAATTCCACAGGAAGATATAATTTTACTGATGGTCACAAGTAAGATACCAAGTTTTCAAAAAGATGTGATTTTTTCAAGATATAGAATTGTGGTTTGGGATATTGAAAATCTGGTTTATTATAGTAAGAATGATCCGGCATTGCTCAAACAGTTGTCACAAATTACATATTTCCCAATTGACTATGTTGAGGGACGACCTTTTGAGGAAGCAGATTTAACGAAATTATTTATAGAACAAAATGGAGATAACCTTGCTAGTAAAGCAAAAGAAGAGGCTGATGCTACTGAAGAACTCATTCGGCGCTTAATTGATTGTGAGACAGGACAAGCGTGTTCCGGAGAATATGAAAATATTTGTGAAGAAATATTACGTAATCTTTTTGAAGCGAACTATTTCAATAGATTAACCAGACAACACAAGACAAAAGATGAACATTTCAGGATGGATTTAATTGGTTCACTAAAAACACATCCAACCACAGAAGACGGTCTGCACCCATTGTGGCGGATGTTGACAGAACATTATAATTCCCACTTTATAGTTTTCGAATTTAAAAATTATAAAGATGAAATTGATCAAAATCTAATTTATATTACTGAAAAATATTTGTTTGCGGCTGCGTTGAGAAACGTTGCTATAATTATATCGCGAAAGGGATTCTCGGAGTCTGCTAAGTTTGCGGCGGAAGGGTGTCTAAAAGAACATGGGAAATTGATTCTTGGCATTTCGGATGAAGACTTAGTCGAGATGCTTAAATTGAGGAGTGATAAAGCTGCTGATTATCTTTTAGGGAAGTTAGAAGATTTCTTGATGGGAATAAGCAAGTAAGCATGGGGTGCAATGAGAGTATGTTATGTGAGTGGACCGCTTTCAAGTACAGACTTGGGAGTGGTCATTCAATATGCAGGAACGACAAGTTGGGAGAGAAGAGAATAGCTATGTTGACAGGAGGGGTATCTGTGCTAAGCTGTTTAGCTACAAGGCACAGGATTATATGGAAGGATTGAATGGTAAGGAGGAGAAGGAATGGGATGTTACTTGTTATATGGAGAAATTAAAGAAACACGCAGAAGATTTAATGTGATTTATCTGTTAGTTGGGTTTGGATAAATAAAGAGCATAAAAAAATGCCCGACATCGGGCATTTTTTTATATTCATTCCATTTTACTTCAATACTAATTCACTCCATCTTGTAGAGGAAACCAAACCAATGTAAGTTTTACCTGTATTCAATGTGATTTCATTACCTTCTGAATCATAGAACTTGGTGATGTCAGTATCCATGCCCTTTTCCCATGTAATGGGGATAGCATGTCCGCCGGTAATAAAGTAGCCGTTTCCGCTTCCGTTAAAGAGGTTAAACTGCATATAACCATTGTCATCAAATTCGCTTACATCTGCACACTGAAGGATAACGTTGGTAAAGGATAACTGCTTGTTATCGTTTTCGGGATCGATGTGAGCCATTCCGTATTCGAAATAGAGATAAGTATCGGTCTCTTCGTCATATTTTAATTCAGACTTGTTATGAGGGAAGGGCAAATCTACTAAGGTACATTCTGTTGAGTTATAGTTGTCGCTTAAACTATAAGTCTTGTCCGAGAATTTCCAGTGAGCACCAGGGTAATAAGAGTTATATTCCTTATCATAGCCGTTTGCATCTAATCTGGCTTCGATTTCGCCTTCTGTTACATATTCTGTAAATTCACGGGGCTTGCCGTTTTCGATACGTGCAAAACCACCGCTTAAATTATCAATCCAGGGATTTTTTAAATAAGGATCAATATAAAAGGGACCGCCGTCATGAATCAGGATTGCATTATATTCCGGTGCAATCATAAAGTTGGTGGGGCGTACGCTACGGATACTTCCGAAACGGGTAATGCTTCCCCAGTCTTTTACGATTGCCATAAAACGTGTTACTTCGTCATTGGCGGTACTGTTCATCATTTCATAAACAATATCTGCCTGTGTTAAACCATAATGGTCCAGTGCGGTTTTTTCATTATCTACCATAATAGCGACGGGGCGCTGATTCTGAAGAGAATTATCAATCCACTCATTGGTTAATTCGCTCCTGTAAGAGTTGGGAGGAATTACTTCCGGTTCTTCTTCCGCGATGGATTCGGATTCTGCTTCTACAACTTCGCTTGCTTCCGGTTCGCTGGTGATGGTTTCTTCTGAGTCACCGCAACCGCTTAACATACCGAAAGCCAGAACAGTAGAAAGAAGAAGCGCAAAAACTTTCTTTTTCATTTATCATAGTTCCTTTCTTTTGCAATTTTATCTCTAAACATTTTACTACACAGCATCAGTCTATGCAAGCAGTAAAAACTGTTAATAACCGATTGCAGATATTTAGAGGTTGTCATTATAGCGATGTATGGCCGGGTCTTCATACTTGTCCATGAAGTCAGAACCAAGACGAATACATTCCTTGGCAAAACCGATGCCGGACATTTCCGTGAAAACGGCAACTGCCTTTTCGAACATCAAACCGGGAATGAAATTTAACATTTCCATGGGAACGGTGCGGTCAATAATAACATGCTCCGGAAATAGGTGTTTGTAATCCAATACATCACTGGGGTGAGGTTTAATGATAATTTCACCCTCGCCTTCATACATGTCCAAAATATCGCGAAAAATCCGTTGGCGTGTGTCTAAATCACATAGCGGTTCCGTTAGAAGTAAAAGCAACTTGTCATTTTTGATTAGGGTGGTTAGTTCATCAATGTTTGCAATAAAAACAGATAGAATTAACTGAATCTGTTCGTTAGACAGATTATCTATAAGCTTCTGTCTCGGAACCTCGATATATTTTTTATACTTATATTTCAAGCAGGAAATGTCATTGACTTCCATGTCAAGGCAATATTTTCCATATCCGTTTTGTATAAAAATCAAATTTAAGGAGGATAAAAAGGTTTTTAATTTGAAAAACTTTTGATTACGGAAACGGGCGGCATCACAATGTTTTAGGGTGTTTAAACCATCTTCCACCGCATGGTAGTATATTTTTTTATAATTCAGATAAAAGCCTATGGGGTCCGAGTCGCAATATACATAAATATCTTTGAAATCTTTAAAATCCAAAGGAATATATTGTTCTTCAAGTTTGCCAAGCAGTTTGGTATATTTAATTCTGCCAAGCATTGTTTTGATTTGATTGCCCTTTATATTCATATAAGGGGCGAGTTCCGGAAAGAAAGTATCTCTTTTTTCGTCAAACATAACAACGTCGGCAAAGACGTGACTCTCTTTGATTCGGGGAACTATGCCGCTAAAAGCAGTCGTCATGGTGCTGAGGACTAAAACAGCATCTCCCATACTTTCCGGAGGTTGGTTCAATTCTTTTAAAAAACTGACATACACGTGATAGTAGGTGTGACATACATATACACGTTGGTGTTTAAATGTCTTTTTCATCTAATAAATCGCTTTCTTTTAATTTGTCGATGTTTTCGATAAGTTCACAAATTGGAATATTAATTTTGTTGCTGATGTCTATCAGATCCCTTTTTCCGTCCGCATATGCAATAAAGTTCGTGAGTTTTTTTACTTCTGCATAAATTCCTTTTCTGCTGACGGTGGGATATAATCCTCGCTTGCCTAATTGGGGTTCGCACAGACAGTTGATGCTGTAAAATTTATTATACTCAAGTGCAAGAATAACTTGTTTCATGATTTCGTACGCACCTTGCAAACCTTCCGGTGAAATGAGACTCATATTGTCGGCGGAAGTATGGTATTCGGGATATTCACCATATTTGGAGCGGCAGAAACCGCAAACCGGCAAATCTACGCCGGGAGCATTATACTGACGTTCATCGGAACCACGTTCCAGAAAACTATATTGTTTATAATCCGGTTGCTGAAAAGAAAGTACGTTTTGCATAACTCTGTCGGCTAATGTATCGGCGTCTTTGGTTTCTATATAGGAATAGGTGCGGTTGTCACCAACGCAACTTAAAACAAAGCCTGCAATTACATTTTCTTTTAATTCGTTGAGATTTCTGCTCAAATAGGCAATGGAGCCGATTGTTTCAGGCACGATGACCAGGCGATAAGAAAGCCGGCGGTCAAGTTTTTTAAGAAATTGTACCAGTTGCACTGCCAGAACCGGACCGGATAATTCGTTATTTGCCATGGAAGGATGGCATATATAAGTGGATAAAAGCACTTCCTTCCGGCTTTTGCCCGGTAAATACAACTCAGCATAGTTTAGCACGCCATCAAATAAGCGACTTTTAATCACCATATGATACTGTCCCGGCTGTAAAGCATCTCGCATGTTTCGGCTCATGCAGAAACCTACCCGGGGATTATAATATGAGGTTACGTAAGGAATTACGTCGGGTTGCGCATCCTCTACATGAATATATTGCAGAAGCTCGTCCAGCTCCACATATTTATCAATGGGTAATGAATAGCCTACAACATGCAAATTGTTTACGGCATAATCAATGATACGATTGCCGTCGGAATCTTCAATATATCCTTCGCTGATTTCCCATTCGGAAGGGATGGTCCAGTCAAAAACCTGTGTGCCTGAACTGATTTCTTTGATCTCAAGTTCGGGAATTTCTGCTTTTATAATGGAGAGGCTGTCTCTTACACCTTGTCCGGTTAAACTGCGGTTTAGAGGGAAGAGGCGCTCTGCCAGAGAATACATCAAATTACCTTCATTATTCATTGTCGTTCTGTCCTTTGTATGTATACATATTTCTGCATTTATTGCACTTGATTTCTATGGTCTCAACTTCTTCCAGTTCTTTGAGAAGCAATGTAGAGACCGGAATGTCATTAATGTACTGGGTGTGTAAAATATTCAAATCCCGAAGTATGCGGGAGAAGACGGTCTGGGGTTCCACATATTGCGGATCCAAATCATAATCTCTTACATTCATGGAATATGTTCGCTCTGTTGTATTGCCGTCAGCGTCAGTGTAAGATGCCGTAAAATTTTTGATATATCGGTAGGGTACGCCGACGGTCTGTTCAATGTGTAATTTGGAAGTGACGCCATGAGTGTTTTCCAATCCGAGAATCAGTGCTTTGGCGGCGTTTTCCTGCATATAAGAGAATGGAGTGCCGGGCCCCCAGGCGTCTGTATTTTTCATGGAACAGAGAAGCTCTTTATCTTTGCCCCATACGGCAAAAGAATATATGGGATGCTGTGTTCTTCGAAAATCATTACGTTTGAGAGCTGTGTTGCCCAAAGCGCCTGTTTGACTTATGGTTTTGCGATAGTCAAATCCTTTGCCTTTACAGAAATCCCAGTTAAAAGTGGGAATCAATAAAGTTCCTTCCGGACCGATCCTGTCAATCAATTGATCCAAAAGTACATTTCCGTCAAAACGGTCTTTTTCCTGAAGGGCGCGTAATGCCAAATTGGTCACATCGGATACCAGATAAATGATATCGCCGTGGTTAATACGTTCAATGTGATTTACAAGGTCTGCCCATTTGATATATTCAGCCATAATAATTCTCCTAACTTAAATTCTCCAAATAAGTATTAGGTAATAAGTTCGTTGTACTTGTTACGCAAATGACCGCAGGACAATACGGATTTGCGTGCTAAAACTTCCATGACATCCAAATATCCGTTGGGAAGCGGTGCGTGGTTTTTAATCAAAGAAAGCTCCGTACATCCAAGTAGGATTACATCCGCGCCCTGAGAGAACAAATCCTCTGAAATCTCATTAAAAAGAGGCAGTTCAATGGGATTGCCGCTTTTGATGTTGTTATAGATTAAGTGCATTACCTTTTGCTGATTATCAGGGGTTGGTATGCAGGTTTCTAAACCATAGGAGTGTAAAGTACTCTGAAAAATGCCGCTTTGGACGGTACCGTCCGTGGCCATGATTCCTGCTTTGTGAATATTACGCTCTTTTAGGTAGGCAGCGGTTTCTGTTAATGCGTTGATGATAGGGATGCCGATTTGATTTTCCAGTTCCTGCTGAAAATAGTGAGCTGTGATGCAGGGAATTGCAAGAATGTCCGCTCCCCGGGAGGCAAGAGATTTGCCTACGGCAATCATATCAGGCAATGGATTTTTGTCTGTTTGATGCAGGATGAATCCGGTTCTGTCAGGTATGGAAGGCTTGCTGTGTATCAGTACTTCTATATGCTCCTGATCTGTGGCTGCATCCGTCATTTCCGTAATTAATTGTAAAAAGTAAGCTGTGGCCATGGGACCCAACCCACCGATTACACCTAAAGTTTTCATGATTGTTCCTCTTTTACTGCATGTATATTTTTGGCTTGATAAAATAAGCAATTGTGATATTGTTATGGCCATTCTGCCGAAGAATTATGCCCACGCATATTATAGCATTCACAACAAAGGAGTGTCAATGAAGGCTACCTGTCCGGACGGATCCGTATTGCATGCACATTCACTGTGTATAAAAAGTAAATGCAAAAACAGCAATCAGTATCAGCAGAAAGGATAAAAGGCTTATGAATAGTATGCGTTTGTTTTTTAAGATACCATATGAAAACTCTCCTTATTTAATATGGAGATTCTAACATAAAAGAAGGTGTTTATCAATAATGGCACATGTATGCGTTATAGATTGTTTTTACACAATATCTTGCGATTGTTCAAAGGTTATAGGCGTAATTTGATGGTGAAAGTTGTGCAATATGCCAAAAATACAGAGGATAGAAATGTATATAAGTAACAAATAAAAAAATAGGGTGTTTCTTTTTATGTAAACAAATGTTACAATATACGCAAACTGGGAACATAGGATAAAATTGCGGCATGATGAAGAAAATTGGAACGTATTTAAAAGAAAATCCTTTTATAATGATTCTTCTGATTATCTTTGTCGCAGGTGCATTGGCATACGGGATTTATGAGATCGTATACCATAGTAAAAATGCCGAACAGCAGAACTCGTATGAACAGATGTGGGAAACTGCCAGAGTTGCATCGGACATGGAAGTGTCCGGGGAGGATGAAACGCAGGAACCTACGCCGTTAGATGATTTTCTGGCGCAGGGAAACAACTGGGAACTATATGGTGAGTATCTTGCACCGGATATATTGGACTTTGAAGTGTTAAGAGAATACAACGAGGATGTAATCGGATATATTCTGATTCCGGGTACCGAGATATCATATCCTGTTCTACAGTCGGAGGATAATGATTATTACCTGCATCATAATATGGATGGCAGCAAAGGATATCCGGGTTGCATTTATGCAGAGAATTATAATGAGGCGACTTTGGACGATCCGCTGACGATCCTGTACGGTCATAATATGCGCAATAACAGCATGTTTGGAACGTTAGACGAGTTTCGCAAAGAAGAGTATAGACAGGAACATCCGTATATTATAGTGTATCTTCCCGGTGAGGTAAGGGTGTACGAGGTGGTGGTAGCCACAAAGTATACGAACGAACATCTCCTAAGCGGTCGTTTTAACAAAGAAGAGGATGGTACTTACACTTTCCATGGATTTGCGGGAGACGAGGGCAGTCTGTTTGTGCAGGATATGGCAGACTACAATGCCAAAGGCAGTTACGCTGATTTGAGTCGGGTTGGGGAAGAGGATGAGATTCTGGTTCTTTCTACCTGCACCGGAAGTAATATGCGTTACATAGTTGGAGCAAAAAGAATTATATAAAACATAGGGTGAAGAAAAAGAAAAAGGAGGAAAAAAGAATGCGAACAAAGAAATTGTTTAGCATGAAAAAAGTTATGCGAACCATGGCACTCGGACTTGCCACAATGTTGGTGGTGGGAAGTGTGAATGTGATGGAAGTGGAAGCCGGAGGTGTGGCGAATCTGGAGTATCCAAAGTATGATTCTGCGGCAGGTACTTACAACTATAATAGTGCAGACATCTTTGGTGCAGCTACACATGTGCATTTATTTGGTAACTATGTTAAGACATCTGCACATACCCATGGTAATGTTATGGCAGAAACTGCTGATTTGTCTGAAATCGGTATGCGTGACGGTAAAATATCGTATCCTTCCGATTATCATGAGGTTCACTATGTAGGAACCGGACTTGATGGTGCCAGTTCCAATATCAATGGTGACATGATACTTGGCAGTGACATTACGTATATGGATCCGAATGTTACACTTACAGGTGGTGGTACGGCTAATTTGAATCAATATGTGCAAGGAACCATTTATCAGGAGAACCCAGGAACGAAGGCGGTTAATATCAGTGAAACCATGACATATTTAAAGGGATTAAGTAAGTCATGGGCAACATTGTCGCAGTCAAGCGTAGTTGATTACGACATAACATCAGATATAAACAACCGTTACATCAATACAAATCAGACTTCTGTAGGTGCGACTGAACACGTGGTTGTAAATATTCCCTATTCGAAATGGAGCGGAACTACCACAAACCCTGTCACTATTACCGGCTTGGATTCCAATGTAAATAATACAGGAATTGTCATAATTAATATTGACCTTAAGGGTGCAGGTGATAATGTAAACTTAACTCTTAATGAAATTAAAGCAAAAGATGCGCAGGGCAATTATTATAACAATGCGGAACATACTACTGCTGCATTCGGTAGTTGTCGAATTGTTTATAACATTATTGATTCGTCTAAAGATGATAAACTATATACAGGTAAAGTTACGTTTGGCAATACTGTGTATGGTAATATTCTTGCACCCGGTGCAGATGTAACGGTAGGTGCAGTTAACGGTAACGTAATGGCAGACAGAATTACGCATGATGGACAGGAATCTCACAGATTGGATATCTATCCTATCTTTACTGTTATTTCAAGTGTTTCACGAGTTGAGTATGAAGAAATTCGTTTGTTGCTTACATTAACAGAAGATCCAGGAACTAATGCCCTTGATTCGAGTGAGACGAAGTATTCGTTATATAAAGATTATGCAGGCACGCAAGAGGCTGTTGCAGGAACTGATGACGCTTTTAATGATATTTTGGCAAGATGGAATACTACAGAAGAGAAGTATGAGCTTATTATTGACAGCCAGAGTATCAACGAAGCAGTTAATGCAGGTGAACTTAGTGCCGGAACCTATTATTTGGTAAAAGATTCTGTTCATCATTTATATCAGGATAATGGTATTGTATTTGAGGTAAATATCGGAACAGACGGTACTGTCAAGTATGCTGAGGCAAAGAAGTCAGATGGTAGTCGCACAACCACATTGGACCATAGTGTTTTAACTGATGTTTTAACTAGGCAGGCAGCGGTTATAGATATTGAAGATATCGTTTTAAATCTTGATTTAATTGGTGATACAGAAAGTTATGCAGGTGCAGACCCCAGTGGTACAACTTACCAGATATATACCGACGTGGCTTGTACACATAAGGTAGGAAGTACTACAGCAACAGCTGCAACTTGGAATGCTTCTGACAATACGTTCCAGGTGGTAATTGATGGTGATGGTTTGACACCCAATACTTCGTACTATATTAAGAAAGATGATGTAACAATAGGTTATAATAATAACACTAACATTTATGAAGCCCATGTAGAAACTTCCGGAAATATCATTTATCGTGAAACCAGCACCGGAACGTTCTCCGGTTCGTATGTAGGGGGACCTTTGAAAGATGTGTTAACCAACATGAATGATTCGGCTGAGTTAAAGGTTGAGTTCAGTGGACCTACCGGAACCAGTGCGGCTAACAACAGTGGTGTGAAGTATCAGATTTATACAGATGCGGCAGCTACAACTCCTGTTGCAGGCAGTGAAAAAGAAGCTGTTAAAGTTGGAAATGAATGGACGGTAGAATTCGGTACAGACATTACAAACACTCTGGAAAAGGGCAAAGATTACTATATTGCAGTTTCAAATAATGGCAGTGGATATAAAGATGTATCTGAGGATGTTTACAAGGTGCAGTTTGATACCGTAACTGGTGAAGCTAAGTATTATGACAGTACTTCAGGTACCTATGTAACAACACCTCCTACTGATAAGTTAATCAAAAACGAAGGCATCCAGTTGAATGTTACACTGGAAGGCGATACATCAACAGGAACTGACAGTAATGTAAAATACAATGTATATGATTCAACCGGTAATCCTGTACTCGACAGTTCTGTTTCAGCAACCAAGGGTAGTTCGGATACAACCTACAAGGTGGTTGTAGATACTGCGGTAACAACCGATAAGTTAAACAGACAGCCTGAAGAATATTACATTGCCATTGATACAAACAGTAGCGGATATGATGACAAGGTTCCCAATGAGAAGTTCTGGGTAAAATTTGATAATAACGGTAATGCACAGTATTCAAAAGATAAGCAGACTTGGAGTGATGAGCCTCTTGAAGATATATTAGTTAAGGCAACAACAAACAATCCTCCTTCCTCAGAACCCGGCAGTGAACCTTCTTCACAGCCTACTAATCCTCCCGCAGGTGATAGCGGAAACAATGGTAATAATGCAGGCAGTGGCGGTGCACCGGGAATTGCTGATCCTGGAACCAACAACGGCGGTGCATCTAACAATGCAGGCAATAACACCAACAAGGGCACTGCAGATGGTGCGAATGCAAACAACTCTGCAACTGACGGCGCAAACGCAAATAATTCAGCAGTAACCGGAAGCAATTCCATGAACTCAGCGAAGACAGGCGAGGTACAGACTGTTTATATCTTTGCCGGATTTGCAGCATTGATTGCCATAGCGGCAGGCGTATATGTTTTCATCAAAAGAAAACGCGCATAAAATAAATATGTAAAAATAAATCCCTCTTTTCCTACAGAAGTGTAGGAGAGAGGGATTTTTATGCAGTATGATAATGGGGATGTTAAATAAAATATATAGTGATTCTTGACTTTTAAGGAATTAACAAAGCTATACGACTTCCTACAAGGAATCTGCCGCGCTCATTAAAGTGGCATCCGTCATCTAATAAATGATGCCAATTTTCTTCTGTAATTTGCAATTCATTGTAGTTATCTAAAACTTCCACATTTGTTTCTTCGGCTACTTTTATAATAATATCGGCATAGTCTTTTAGCGTTCCGGCGTTTTCACCTTGTATTCCGTTACCATAGTCGTATCCAATTGTAAAATTAGGAGTACATAATATAATGGTTGCATTGGGATATTCTTTCTGGATTTTTGTCACTATACTACGTATGGCACCTTCAAACGTGTTTTCATCAAATTTATTTTCACCGGTAAGGTTACAACCATAAAAATAATCATTGAGCCCATAATTGATGACAAACATTAAATTTTCTTTTTTATCCCTATTTACAAAATTGTGTGCATTTGTATACAGATGATGCTCTTGTGGTAAACAGGAGAGGTCACCGGTAATTAAAGAATCTAATATCATATTTGCAGATAAAGGGTCTCTGGAAATCGTCGTTGCACTTTTTGAGCCAATGGCACAATTGTATACGGTAGAATCTGTCAAGCTATTGACTACCAGTGGTATGGACATGCTGTTTGTTTCATTGCCGAAAATACTGTCTCCCAGAAAAACAATGTCATAGTTGCTTCCATCCGGATAATTGATTGGATTGTCTCTGTATAAGGTAATCAACTGTCGCATATCGCTTATGGCATTTTCAATGTTTTCTTTTTTTAATAAGTATGAATGTTGGTAGTCGCTGGAACACATTAGGAATAATGATATAGATATACTGGTAATGTTTTCGCTTTCATAATTTAGAGGGTTACAAATCAACCATTCTTCTCCGCTGAAAAAATAGATGCGCGCATTGGGTAGGTTGCATATATCTTCGGCGAAAGATTGATAACTGTCTAAAACTTGCTCACACTTACTTTGTTCCATGCCTGTCCAATAACTTATTTGCGGATGTGGCAAAACGATTTCGTATGCGATAGAAGGATTAGCTTCTATTATTTTGATGATATCCTTGTTATTTGTAAGTTCCGGGTCTATTCCCAAGTAAACTGTTGTAACTGCATTATCGGACTTGTTGATTTTATCCATATAAAAAAGCAACACTTTACTGTTAGGAATCTGATAGGTACATTTCACAATATCCATCCCACGATAGAAAGTATAGTCTTCTTCTTTATAGTTATCAATCGGATACATGGACATAAAAACAGTATCGTAGGATTCATTTTCCAAGCGTTCGAAATCAGGTTTTATTTTAATCCATTCACGAATCAAAAAAACAGATATTAATATTGCAATTAATAATAAAAAGCAAATGATATATAAATATTTTTTCTTTTTCATTATGTTTGTCCATTCTTATGCGTTGTATATTTTATATGCGATATTATATCGTAATAAAATATTAGGGTCAATAAATGATGTTTTAATAAAAAATTAGAAAAATAAAAATATTGAATACTTTTAAAAATTTGTTACGTTTATATTATTGTAACGGACGGGAGGTGGAGGACATCGATTCAAAAGACAATTTCATAGAATTGATTCAACGGTACCGGAATCTGGTTTTCTCCATTTGCCTGAAAATGACAGGAGATTACTTTACGGCAGAGGATTTGGCACAGGATACTTTTATTGCGGCATATAAGCATTGGGACACGTTTAGCGGTGATGATCAAAAAGCGTGGTTGTGCAGAATTGCAAGTAATAAATGTATTGACTGGCATCGCGCAACTGCCAGACGAATGATTCCCACGGCAGAAGAAGATATGCCGTCGGATAAAGCAGAGCAAGGGGATGAATTGTTTCGTACCGTGGCCAATCGGGAAGTGATGGAAGAACTCAAACGATGTTGCGAAGAACTTTTGGAACCATATCGTGAAACGGCACAAATGCATTTTGTGGAAGGTATGAGTGCAAAACAAATTTCCGAGCGGACCGGGGTTGGGATGAATACGGTGCAAACAAGAATCTATCGTGCCAGAGAGAAGTTAAAAGTAAGCTATAGAAAGGAGATGCTGGAATGATAGTACATAATGCGTATTTGACGGATGAAGAATTAAAACAGTTAATTTCGGAAGCGGAAGCGGATATGGTTTTGGCACCTCCGGAGTTGGCAAATGTAATAAAACCAAAAAATAAGAACTGGGAATTTGTTGCATATTGTTTTCGAGTTGGCATGTCGGTGGCGGCAGCAGTAGCTTTGATTTTTATTATGCCTTATATTCCGGGACTCGACAGTGACAATAGTTTGGAAGGAGAAAAGCTGTTTGATTTGGATACGGAAGAGCTTTTTGACATTTCTCCCGGCGAGGAGATTTTGGCGGAATCTGAGTATCCGACGGGAGAAGCATTACGAGACTACCCAAGCAAAGAGGAGGTTTTGAACGATGAGAATCCTCTTTGGAGAGTGTTTGACAATTATATTTTTATAAAAAATGCAGATTAAAATGGAGGACAATAAGTTATGAGAAGAAAGAAAAACGGATTTTTTACATTTATTTGGTCATTTATGCCGGGAGCGGCAGAGATGTACATGGGTTTTATGAAATGCGGACTTAGCCTGATGGTTCTGTTTTTGGGTGGATTTGCGTTACTGTTTGCAACGAATTATATTAGAGATGTAATGTTGCTGATACCGGTGCTGGTGTGGTTTTATTCCTTTTTTCATGCAAGAAACCTTGCTGCATGTCCGGAAGAAATGTTGCAATCCATGGACGATGATTTTATTTGGGACAGCTTTACAGATGGAAGCAAGACTAAAATCACAAGTCCCGTGTTGCGCAAATGGGCAGCTGCAATTCTGATTGTGGTAGGAGCATCTATGTTATGGCAGAATCTGAGACATATTATTGCAAACATCATTCCTAATCAATATTGGGATGTCATTTGGCCTTTCGTGGACGATGTTCCTCAAGTTGCTATCGCCCTTTTGATTATTGCAATTGGCATAGGCTTGATTGTGGGCAAGAAAAAGGAGGTAAAAAATGGAGAATAATACAACTGTAAGTCCCCGCCGCATGGGAACGGTCAGCATAGGAATTTCCATGGTGACGTTTGGTGTGATGTTTTTATTGTGCTCCGTGTTTGAATTTCTCTCTTATGAAACAGTGTTTGCTTTATGGCCGATAATTTTGATTGCATACGGACTGGAGCTTCTTATATTCAGTTTATTTAAAGGAAAATTGTTGTATGATAAGGGTGCAGTTTTTATCATGATTCTTCTGATGCTGTTTGCGGCGGGCATGGCGGCTGTGGATGTGTGTTTTAAGATTGCGGATTATTTTATAATGAATCATATCTCTCTTTAAAGTATAAAAATACAAGAAGCCGGCGGATTTGAATCTGCCGGTTATCTTTTTGTAAAAAGTGTCGATGATATATATAAGAATATTCATTGCACGGATTTGATAAAATTTCAAAAAAGTCTAAAGTATTATCAAAAAACTCCGATATTTATATCAGATGAATATTCCAAGGAGGGAGGAATCTGATATGCGTATACAGTCATACATCCAGGTACAGCAGATGTACAACACGCAGAAAACAACACGGACACAGAAGTCCACACAGACCAGCTTCTCCCATAAACTCCAGATTTCGACGATGGGTAAGGATATCCAGACAGCGAAAGCGGCATTGGCAAATACATCTGATATCAGAGAGGATAAAATTGCGGACATTAAGGCTGCAATTCAGGACGGAACCTATGAAGTTAGCGGTGCGTCTTTTGCCGATAAGTTATTGGAAAAGTATAGTCAGACACTCGCTTAATTTCAATATCATATGAATTAAGCGAGGTGTTTGCCTATTGTGAGGCAAACACCTTTTAAGTTAAAAAAAGAGAGGTATCTTACGTGGCAAGTTTAGTGGAGAATCTAATCACCGTATTGAACAAACAATATGAGGAATATGAGAACCTTTTGGAATTATCTTGTCGCAAAACTACAATCATAGTAGAGGGAGACCTCGAAAAACTGCAGCAAATCACGGATGAGGAGCAACGCGTTGTTGGCATCGTGAATCACTACGAGGCAGAGAGAACCGAAGTGATGAAGGATATCGCCAACGTAATCAACAAGGATGTTGAAACATTGAAACTAAACGATCTGGCACAAATGCTGGCACAAAGACCCGAGGAGCACAAGGCACTTACGGATCTTCACGACAAGTTACGAAGCGTAGCTTTGCGAATGAAGAAAGTGAATGAGCAGAATAAGGAGCTTCTTGAGAATTCTTTGGAGATGATAGCATTTGACATGAACCTGATACAGTCAATGCGTAAGGCGCCGGAAACAGCCAATTACAATAAGGGTGCATATAACACCGGAAGTACCATGGGCAGTTTTGCGGGACGCTTTGATACGAAACAGTAATTCTTGTTGAAATGGAGGTGGTAGGTTATGCCGTTAATGGGTAGCTTATATGTAGGAACATCCGGACTGCAGACCAGTCAGAATGCTCTTAATACAACAGGTCACAACATTACCAATGCTGACACCGTAGGGTATGTCAGACAGCAGACTATGCTTGGTGACCGTCAATACAACACCATATCTATCGACGCCACATCCATTGCCAACAAGCAATTGGGTCTCGGCGTAGAATATTCCCAAATCAGACAGGTAAGAGACGTATTTCTGGACCAGACCTATCGTGAAGAGAACGGTCGTCTGAGTATGTACTCTGCTTTTTATAATGCGACAGAAGAAGTAGAAACTCTTCTGGGAGAGCTGGATGGAGCTTCTTTTCAGGATTCTATTTCTGAATTGTGGACTTCCGTTCAGGAACTTGCCAAGGACCCCGGAAGTTCGGTAACACAGGGCCTTTTGATGCAGAGAGCCTATACTTTTATGACGGATGCACAATCGGTATATGATGGCTTGTGTTCCTATCAGGATAACCTGAATCGCGACATCAAGGATATGGTCGAGAAGATTAACGAATACGGTGAGAAGATTAAAGAATTAAATGACCAGATTCGTAAAATCGAAACTGCAGGCATTGAGAAAGCCAACGATTTAAAAGATGCAAGAAACCAGCTGCTGGATGAATTAAGCGGCATGGCCAATATAGATTATTACGATGATGCAATGGGTAATGTCCTTGTTAAAATTGAAGGACACATGTTTGTAACTCCGGACAGGGTGAATGAAATCGGTTTGCAGATAGATGAAACCACAACCTTTTATGATGTATTCTGGAAGGATGATGCGAAGTTTCGCGTGAATGAGGCCGGCGATACCATATATGAAACCAAGGGTGCTTTGGTTTTTGACCTGTCTCAGGAATTGTCTCCCGTACTGGATACGGACATTGGCGAGTTAAAGGCCCTTATTATCACCAGAGGCGACCACAGAGCTAATTTTACGGATATGGAACCTACGTTAAATGAGGATGGAGAAGTCATTGCAACCGATAAAGAGAATTATTCCAAGATTTCCAATTCGGTGATTATGACAGCCCAGGCTGAATTCGACAAACTGGTGCATGCAGTAGTAACTGCAATTAACGGTGCACTGGAGCAGGCATTCCAAAAGGGCGACGGCAATTATATGTCGGACGGACAGGGCAATGCACTTCAGATTTTCCAGAGAAGTACCGCAGACCCCGGCGAGGCGGAGGATATCGGAGATTCCGAAACTCTTTTTACGACGGCTAATCTGATTATCAATCAGGAATTGATGCAGACACCCGGTAAGCTTGGATTTAAGAGACCGGACGACAGTATCGATTACGAAACCGCAGAATTGTTAAAAGCAGCATTTGAAGATGCGAAATATACATTGAACCCGGAAACTACCAACGGAATGAACGTTTCAAACTTTTACTCCGCAATTGTGGCGCATGTAGCCAATGACGGTGCGGTGTACAAAAGTATCCGTGATAACGAGCAGATAACAGTGGATTCTACGGAAAGTGCAAGACAGCAGATTGTAGGCGTATCCACGGACGAAGAATTATCCAACATGATTCGTTTCCAGAATGCATACAATGCATCCAGCCGTTATATCAACGTAGTGAGCCAGATGTTGGAGCATTTACTTGCTACACTGGGTTCGTAAATAAGTTTATTCAAAAAAGATAATTGCAGGAACAAAAAAGTAAGGAGGGAGCAGCATGGCATCACAATTTTATGGTTTGAATATTGCATACACAGGATTGCTGGCATCCAATGCGGCTCTGAATACAACTTCAAACAATATTTCCAATATTGAAACCAAAGGTTACAGTAAGCAGGTTGTAAACCAGACTGCGGCAGACGCATTAAGAACATATACAACTTTCGGTTGCTCCGGTTCCGGTGTTGATGTAGATTCCATCGAGAGACTTCGTGATGAATTTTATGATGTAAAATATTGGAATAATAACGAGATTAAGGGTGAGTATGATAAGAAAAATTATTATACCTCCCAGATTGAACAGTATTTCATTGACGATGATACCGTAAAAGGTTTCAAAAGCATTTTTGATGAAATGTTTAATTCCATGCAGGAACTGATGAAGAGTTCCGGTGACAGCGTGGTAAAAGCGCAGTTTGTAGGTTACGCAAACAATCTGACTACATATTTTAACGAAATGGCATCCAACCTTTCTAAAGTGCAGGAAGATATTAATTCGGAAATTAAGGTTAAAACTGATGAATTAAATTCCCTGGCAGAAGAGATTGCTTCGTTAAATAAGCAGATTAATGTCATTGAATTAACCGGCGTTACAGCCAATGAATTAAGAGACCAGAGAACGGTTCTCATTGATCAGTTATCCGCAATTGTAGATGTGGAAGTGACGGAGACTCCGATCTATGATACATATAATCCTGACAGATTTACCGGTGCGCACCGTTATATGGTAATGATTGCAGATGGCCAGGTGCTGGTAGACGGAAGTGATTATAACGGACTGGAATGCAGAGCCAGAGAGACTACTAATAAGGCATATCAGTCAGATGTACAGGGTATGTATGATATCTACTGGAGCAACGGCGCAACTTTTGGTATGTACAGTGCCTCTATGGGTGGGGAACTGGCAGGCCTGCTTCATATGAGAGACGGCAACAACGGTGAATATTTTAACGGTGAATTCACTGATTTGAAGAAAGATGCCCAGGGCAACGCGTTGGCAACCATTAAGGTTACTGCAGATTATCTTCTGGATATGACCAAATGTACTTTGCCGGACTCCGGAACCATTAATATCGGTAACACATTGTATAAATACAGTGAGTGGTCTTTTGATGAGACGACAGGCTCTTATACTTTTAAAATTAATAAAGATGAGAATGATTCGGAAGTGCCCTATTCCAAGCTTCATCGTGAAGCAAGCGTGAATCAGGCAGTTGATTATAAAGGAATTCCTTATTATCAGGAGCAGTTGAATGAATGGGTAAGATTATTTGCCAAAGCTTTTAACGGTATTCTTACACAGGAAGGCAGCAGTGATGTGTACGGCGACCCCGGACGTAATCTTTTTACCGGTAATCTGGCAACTGATAAGCAGTTAACCTTCCGTCATGAAGGCGGTATCAATGGTGAGATTACTTCATCCAGTGACTGTTACAGAATGCTGACGGCGGCAAACTTTGGAATTAATGAAGATATATTGGAGAATGCCGACAGGTTGGCAACTCATACGGATGCATCCGCAGGGCAGGACAAATACGACCTTCTGGAAGAACTTTATTCCATGAAGTCGGATGCCAATGTGATGACATTCCGCGGAGGTACTGCAGAGGAACTTCTGGAATGGATTCTTGGCGACGTTGCATTGAATGCGGAGCGTGCGGAAACTTTTTATAATAATGCAGATATTATGGCTTCCAAGGTAGATAATCAGAGAACTTCAATCTCAGGTGTTGATAACGATGAAGAAGCGGTAAGCCTTGTAAAATATCAGAATGCTTACAATCTTTCTTCCAAGATGATTCAGGTTTTAACTGAGATTTATGACAGACTGATTCTCGAAACCGGTGTATAAAAGCATTTTGGTTTTTAATAAAAGAAACTTATAAACTTGTATTAAAGTAAAAAAGGAGGGGCGTTATGAGAATTACCAATAAAATTATGCAGAATAACACCCTGTACAACATTAACCAGAATAAAATTCTACAGGATAAGCTGAATACCCAGATTACAACCAAGAAGAAGGTGACGAAACCTTCGGATGATCCGGTTGTGGCAATCCGTTCCCTGCGCTTGAGAAGTAATTTAAGTCAGGTTAGCCAGTACAATGAGAAGAACATTCCCGATGCGGAACAATGGTTGGAATTAACAGAATCTGCAATTCAGTCAACTGTTGATGTGGTTAGTGACATGATTACGGAATTCCAGAGAGGCTCCAAGAGCAATCTTCAGCCCTCAGACCGCGCGGTTATTCTCGAAAGCTTAAAACAGCTTCGTGATGAAGTATATGCCACCGGCGATTCGGATTTTGCGGGAAGAACTATTTTTACGGGTTACAGAACCGATACAAAGTTATCTTTTACGGAAGATACTACACAGGAATACGTGATTAATGAACAGCTTACCAATCAGGCTATTGATACACAGACTTATGTGGATATGGGTAAACTGGAATCGTTAAACGAGACCAATTTCAGTGATGCTGATATGACAAGTGAGCAGGAAGTGGACAGATACGAAATTCACAGAATCCGCCTTGCGTACGAGAATTTGGATGCGGATATGGTGCCTACGATTCATCAGGCAATCGGCTATGATACAGAGGGTAAGACCCTTTATCAAAGCCTGGGTAATGTGACTGTGATGTCTGCTAACGGAGCTACGAATCCGTATACGGAGATTACAAAACAGCCGGATGCAATTTATTTTGTGCCCGAGACCGGAGAACTGTTGTTAGGTGATACTGCTATGGCGAATTTGCAGGCATTGGATCCGGCGCAGGAGATTAAAATCACCTATCAGAAGAGCCAGTGGGCTGATAATGATTTAAGACCGGAACATTACTTTGCATGTTCTTCCAACGGTATTGATTATAATGCGGAATATCTTACTAAGGTTGGGAATACGAAGAAACAGGTGATTGAATATGATGTTGGATTTAACCAGCAGTTGCAGGTGAATACTACAGCAGATGAAGTATACCTGCATGGAATCGGCAGAGCGGTTGACGAGGCATTGGATCTTCTGGATCGTTTGGAAAAAATTGATGCGGTTGTCGTCAAGTTAGAGGGCATGGTTGGCAATGAAGCTTATGACCAAACCGAAGTGGAAGCAAAGTTAAACGCTGCAAAGAAAGCATTGACTTACATGGAAGATACCGTGGAGAAAACTTTTGAAAGCGGCATTACCGAGATGCAGGGCTACCTTGATACGGTAAATATGGCATATACCACAGTAGGTAACCGTTCTTTAAGACTTACCTTGGTGGAGAACAGACTGGGCAATCAGCAGACTGCATTTGAAACCCTTACTTCAGAGAATGAAGATGCGGATATTGCTGATTTGGCAGTACAATTAAGCAGTGCAGAATTGACTTACGATGCGGCTTTGGCAGCAACGGGTAAACTTTTACAGACATCACTTATGAACTATATTTAATAAAACGGAAGGTGGTATTGGTATGGTAATGAATACTAGATTATTTGGGGAAGTAACAATTGATGACAGCAAGATGATTCATTTTCCGGGCGGAATCGTGGGATTCCCCGATTTGCAGGATTTTGCATTGATTCATGATACAGAGCAGGGGGAAAACGGTGGCATTCATTGGATGCAGTCCGTGCAGGAGCCTAATTTTGCAATGCCTGTAATCGATCCTTTGCGTGTAAAAGCAGATTACAATCCGGAGGCAGATGATGAATTGTTAAGTACTATCGGTGAAATCAATCCCGATGAACTTTTGGTGCTGGTTACCATTACGGTTCCTTCTGACTTGACCAAGATGACCGTTAATTTAAAGGCTCCTTTTGTTATCAATGTTGCAACCAGAAAAGCATGTCAGGTGATCGTGGAAGGATATGAAGTGAAATTCCCCATCTACGACATCCTTCAGAAAATGAAGAAGGAGGGTGAGTAAGATGTTAGCGTTATCCAGAAAGAAAAATGAAGCCATTGTAATTAACAATAATGTTGAGATTACAGTGCTTGAAATCAAAGGCGACCAGGTAAAACTTGGCATCTCTGCTCCGAAGGAGGTTCCTGTATACCGTAAGGAAGTATATGTACAGATTCAGGAAGCGAACAAGGAGGCTATGAACGTAGCTTCTACAGAGGCTTTAAACAAATTATTTTAATAAAATATAGTGTTGTAAAAGTGCTCTTAGGTATGTATTGCTTAAGAGCGCTTTTTTAGTATATAAATATTCATATTTCGTGTAAAATTGCTTGCAAGCGTTACATGTCATCTGATAACATAATTATGAATGTAAATAAATTGTATTACTTGTTGTTCAATTAAAATGAAAGGTATTTTCATGATAAAAGTAAGGAAAAGAAATGTAAAGAAATGCATAAAAATATTTTACGTTGTGGCAGGAATGTTTCTTGTTTGTCTGATGTGCATGATACCGGCATTGTCTGTGGAGGCTCATGGTCAGAATGCACCATATGTTGTTACCGTGTATAACGAACGAAACGGACTTCCTACCGGAGAGGCTAATGCAGTATTGCAGACAGCGGACGGATACATTTGGATTGGTAGTTACGGTGGTTTAATCCGCTACGACGGAACCAATTTTCGCAATTATAGCGTAGAACGTAAAATTGAGTCGAACTCTATTCGAGCTCTTTTTGAAGATTCTAAGGGCCGCTTGTGGATTGGCACCAATGATGCAGGCGTTGTGGTTTTGGAAGACGATGTTTTTACCAAAATTTCAGTACCGGAAGACCGCTCATTTTTATGCATCCGTGGTTTTGCGGAGGATGCAAACGGTACCATTTATGTGGCGTCTAATTCCGGACTTGCCAAAATTGAGAATGATATTATTGTTCCTTATGAAGCAGATGAACTAAAAGGGAATACAGTATATTCCGTTGCGATAGATGCATATGGAAGAGTATGGGGAGCAGCAAGCAACGGAAAGTGTATCGTAGTGGATGATAATGCAGAACCGATGATTCTTGCGTCAGACTTGTTTTTTGATGATGCGGATGTTTACAGTATAGATGCCGATACGGAGGGGAATATTGTCATTGGAGGCTCCGGTAACCGCGTGGCCTATGTAAAATTTCAATCTGAAGAATTGGGAGCAGAAGGATTCAATATCAAATATTACAGCACCGGTAATGTGACGGTACATAATGCAGTAAAGGCCTGTGAAAATGGCGATATTATAGTGAGCGGAAATAATGGTCTTGCTGTGATTTCTTCGGAAGGCAAACTTACGGAATTTGGCGAGGATGAGCATGCAGTTTCCGTAAATGCGGCAATTGCCGATTATGAGAATGATATATGGCTGGCATCCTCGGCTTATGGAATTATTAAGTATTCTCAAGGATGTATTACCGGGATTGATGCTGGGGCCGGGTTGGATGGCGTTGCCATTAATACCATTGCGCGACAAGAGGGTGTTTGGTATATCGGAAACGACACCGGACTGATTCTATGCGACAAAGATTGGAACAGAATTGAGAATGCATTGACTGAGCAATATGACGGAACCCGTATTCGCTGTATTAAAGCAGATGGGAAAGGGAATGTATGGATTGCAAGTTATTCTGATTTTCCTGTGGTTTGTTACAATTCTAAGGATGCTAGTATCCGCGAATATAGCACGGATAATGGTTTAACGGGAAATAAGGCGAGAGTTGTAACGGAGTTGTCTGATGGCAGAATTGCCGTTGGTACCCAGAGTGGTATTGACATTTTTAAAGACGGAGAATTGGTTGAGAATTATACCCACGAAGATGGTTTGGATAATCCTACCATTCTGTGTATCTCAGAAGGGGAAAACGGGGAGCTTGTTGCCGGTAGCGACGGTGGTGGTATATATGTGATTGAAGACGGTGAAATCACAAATTACGGCTTTGAGGAAGGTCTGGGCGAAGGCGTGGTTCTTCGTATGCTCAGAGACGAAGAGAACGGTGGCTGGTTTGTAAGTGCCGGTAGCAGTCTGTATTACTGGCAGAATGATAAAACATTTTGGCAGGTTACCAATTTCCGCAAAGATGCAGGAAGTATTTTTGAGTTTTATGAGAGAAACGGGAAAATATGGCTTTTGCAGAATAACGGTATTCTGGAGTTGGATAAAGCACAACTGTTGAGCGGCGAAGAAACGGAAGTCATCCGACATGATTTTGACCATGGTTTGACCGGATCCTTAAATGCCAATACATGGAATTACGAGGCGGATGACGGCAGATTATATATGTCTACCAGAAGCGGTATCAGTATTTTTGGCTTTGAAACCGTAAATAATGCTTTGCCTAAGGTTATTGTTCAGAGCGTGAATGTAGACGGCAAATCTTATGAGCATCCTACAGAGCTTAGCGTCGAGGGCGGTGCACAACGTGTTACCATAGATTTTGCGGCACTTTCTTTTACGGATACCATGGAAATGCGTCTTGCATATTGCTTGGATGGTTTTGATAAAGAACCGATTGTTCTTGATGATAAAAGCGGAAGCGTCAGCTATACAAACTTACCCGGCGGTGATTATACCTTCCGTGTATGGGTGTATGAACTGGGGGATGCTGAGCATTACAAAGAATATTCGATCCGTCTGACCAAGGAGCGTCAATTGTACGAAAAACCTTTATTCTGGGTTTTGGTTGGATTGGCAGGTGCTGCGGTGGTTGCCGGAGTTGTATTGATTATTGCGAATACAAGAATGCGTCGGATTCATCGCCGTCAGCAGGAATACAGAGAGATTGTGAATCAATCATTAAGTACCTTCGCCAAAACCATTGATGCGAAAGATCCGTATACAAATGGTCATTCCACCAGGGTGGCGGCATATTCTCGTGAACTTGCCAAACGCCTTGGCATGAGCAAGGATGAGCAGGAGCGTATTTATTACATTGCTCTGATGCATGATATCGGTAAAATCGGTGTGCCCGACAGTATCTTAAAAAAACCGGGTAAGCTTACCGAAGAAGAAATGGATATTATCCGCAGTCATGTAAATGTGGGTGGTGATATTTTAAAGGATTTCACTGCGTTGGATGGTATATCGGATGGAGCAAGATATCATCACGAACGCTGCGACGGCAAAGGATATTGCATGGGACTTACCAAAGATGAGATACCCAGAGTGGCGCGTATTATCGGCGTTGCAGATTCTTACGATGCCATGGCAAGCGACCGCTGCTATCGTAAGGCATTGCCGGAGGAGGTAATCATTGATGAATTGAAGCAGTGCAGCGGCACACAATTTGATCCCGAGGTGGTTCCTCATATGCTGGCGATGATTGAAGAGGGAATTGTGCCGATGAAGGAAGCGGAGTAATAAAAAAATAAAGTAACAGGTACAGAAAACTAAACTTTTTGTCGCAACTTGCCGATATAATTCCTAGGAGTATAGCTAGGACGGCGTCGAGGTTGCAAGGAGGCAAAAGAGAAGTGTATGAAATCCATTGCAACAGGGATGTTGTAATGGATTTTTTGTTTTTTGAAAGGGGGAGCATATGAAAGCGATTTTATTGGCAGCAGGAAAAGGCACACGAATTTCCAGAATGGTGCAGGAAATACCGAAATCTACGTTGCCTGTTGACGGAACACCGTTGATTGCGTTGACGGTTGATATGCTCCAAAAGAGAGGTATCGAAACCGTTGTCTGTGTTGGATACCAGCAGGAAACTATTCGCACAGCGTTAAAAGATTATAATGTGAAGTATTATTTTAATCCCTTTTATAATGTGACAAACAGTATTGCAAGTCTGTGGTTTGCCAAAGAGGAACTGGACGGAGAATGTTTGATTCTGAATGCGGACGTGTTCTTCTCGGATACTATTTTGCAGATGATTATAGACGATGCAAGAGATGCCACAATGCTGGTGGATAAAACCAGAAGAAAGACAGGGGATTATTTCTTTGCAACCACGGATAACGGTTGTATTCAGAAGTATGGTAAGGACTTGCCCTTGCAATACAGAAGCTGTGAATATGTGGGAATTTCGAAGATTAGCGAGGAATTTATGCCGGTGTTTAAGGCGAGGCTTGAGAAGCTGATTAACGAATCTAAGCATGATAAATGGTGGGAAGACGTAGTCTATTCTTTTACGGATAAGGATGAATATCAGATACATACCAAGGACGTGGAAGGCTTGTTCTGGTCCGAGATTGATTACTTTGACGATTACGAGCGAATCCTTAATTACTTAGCAAGACAGAAAGAAAACAGAGTATGAAATTGTTTACCGTAGGACCGGTGGAAATGTATCCGGGCACGCTTAAAACTGCATCAGAACAATTGCCGTATTTTCGAACGCCTGAGTTCTCACAGCTTATGTTTGAGAATGAAAGAATGTTTAAGGCAAGCATAGGGGCACATAAGAATTCCAAGACGGTGTTCTTAACCGCATCGGGAAGCGGAGCCATGGAAGCGGCGGTCATTAACTGCTTCGATAGTAAGGATAAAGTGCTTGTGATTAACGGCGGAAGCTTCGGCAGAAGATTTGCTGATATATGTGCAATTCACAAGATTCCTTATGATGAGCTGAAATTGGAATTCGGCGAAGTGCTTACGGAACAGCGTTTGGATGCTTATGATGGAAGTGTCTACACAGGCTTGCTTGTGAATCTGCATGAAACTTCAACCGGACAGTTATACGATATAAAAGTAATATCTGATTATTGTCAAAAAAATAATATATACCTGGTTGTGGATGCAATCAGTGCTTATCTGGCAGATGAGATTGATTTTGATAACGATGGAATTGATGCATTGATTGTGAGTTCACAGAAGGCACTGGCATTGTCACCGGGACTTTCCATTGTGGAAGTCAGTGAACGAATGTATAGAGACAAGGTGATGGGAATCGAACCCGCAACCCTGTACTTTGACTTTAAGGATCATATCAAAAATATGGAGCGGGGACAGACTCCTTTTACTCCTGCGGTGGGGATCCTTCTGGAATTACATGAGCGCCTGATGACAATAGAGAAACAGGGCATCGAAGATGTGCAGAGAGCACAAGCAGAGCTTGCACAGCGATTCCGCAAGGGACTTAAGGAACTGGGATTCCACACTCCGGAATATCCTTTGTCCAATGCATTAACCCCTGTATTGCTGGAACCAAATGCCAAAGAAATATATGAGCAGTTAAAAGAAAAATATGATATAATAGTAACGCCAAGCGGTGGTGCATTGGAGAAGGTTTTAGTTAGGGTCGGACACTTGGGAAATGTGAAGTGGGAAGACTATGAAGTACTGCTTGATGCGATGAAGTGCATACGGGAGAGCCTATGAGATTAGCCGAAGAGAAAGACAAAGAACGTATATTGGAATATCTGCGACGTGGTTTGCAGGATTGCGTCTATCTCTATATTGACATTATGAACTACGGAATTGCTACGGAGAATATGAAAGTCTGGTTTGCTGAAGAAACCGGTCGAATTAGTCTCGTAGTAATGAAGTATTACGACAGTTTCCAGATATACAGCGAATCGGATAACTATGATGTGTCGGCAGTAAAGGAACTTCTGGAACAATATCCGGTAGCTATGGTTTCGGGTAAGAAAACAATGATTGAGCAGCTTGCTGCAGTCTGTCCCCGTTATGAGAGTACATACGGCGTGGTCTTCGTAATGGATAAATATCGTAAGATGAATCCGCCCGTTGAGATTATAAGGGCGACAGAGCGCGATGCACGGGAAATCGCCGAGTTGATTTGTTCCGATGATGAAATCGGAGGTCATTATACAGTTGATAATCTGACGGCTCAGCTAGAGGAGCGCATTCGTACCAAGACAGGACGAAGTTATATTATCAGACAGGATGGCAGGATTGTTGCCCACAGTGCAACCTACGCAGAGGCAGAAGGCATTGCAGTGGTTGGGGGAACGATTATAGATAATGAATATCGTGATCAAAATTACTATTTGTTGTTAAGCAACTATATGTTGCAGGAATTGGATGAGGAAAGTAAGGTGGCTTACACCTTCTCTTTATCAGATAAAATGATTCAGTACCATAGTCGTATGCATACGAAATGCGGAGAGTACGGGAAGTTAGTTCGAAAATAAAAGAAAAGAGTGTCCGGATATGACGAAGGAAGAAATCAAAGCACTTGTGCGTGAGAAAATGGCAACCAAAAGAATTATCTTGTTTGGAGCCGGTGTTGTGGCAGAAGAGTTCTATGAAGCGCATAAGGATAAACTGAATATTTCTCATTGTGTCAGCAACATTCAGAAAGAATGGGGCGAGGGTGCATTCATGGAAGGCGAGCTGGATGTAAGACAGTATCGTCCGGAAGATATCGAGGAGAATGATTATATTGTTGTGTGTGGACCTATTGCATTTCGAAGTATAGAGTTGCAGTTAAGAGATGATGGGTATGAAATGTATAAGGACTTTGTAGAGTCTAAAATAGCAGGGGCGATATATTCCGGGAAAAAGATTGCATTGTTTTATGGGCAGTGTATTTTGAGGGATATATATGAGTGTGCGATTCAGGTGGAAGGTTTTAATACAGAATATGAGTCGATATTTACACAAACTGTAAAAGGACAAACCATTGTTATTAACAGATTGGTGTATTACTTGAAGGAGCTTTGTGATTTATATATACATACACCTAAAGTACTTGATCGAGATAGTGCTTATGTTGTAAATGAGGAAGAATTACCGGAAGATTGTCTTAAAGTTTCAATTGGTAATTTGTTGGCTCCAATCTACTGGCCACAGATTAATATAGACCAAATGACATATAATGAATGGTATACCTTTGCTTATAATAGCCGAAGGACGTTAGATTATTATCATACAATGTATCGACGTGAAGATTTAAACATTAATAGAATGATTAGTGAGGGATATGCTACAAGGGAAATTGTCAATTGTTTATCCGCTGAAGATTATTATACGGAAGAAGAAGTGAAAAACAATTTAAGATTTACATTAAAATCGTTAAAAATAGCTGAACGTGGAATTGATATTAAGATAACAGATTTGATTAAAGAAAAGTATAAAAGTGAAATGCTTTATCAAAATTTTTTGCATCCGAATAAGGATATTATTTGGTATTATGTACGGGGAATCATAGAGAAAATAGGAATTTCATCTGACGAAGTTATAGAGCTGGAAAGAAACAGCAATAAACATATTCATGAAGGCGGAGATGTTCCCATTTATCCAAGTGTGGTCAAACATCTTAACTTGGAATTCTGTGATGAGAATTATAAATATGATGTATTGACCGGACGCGGAATTGAATGTATGACATTTAGGGAATATATCGAGCATTATATAGAGTATACAAAGAAAGCTATGGAAATATTTAAAATGTGGTAAGAAAATGAATAAAGAGATAATAATTAAGGATATAACAAAACGTGATATTTTGTTGTATGGCAATGAAAATGAGATAGAGGAATTTATTCAAAGATATCAGAATTGTTTGAACATTAAAGCGGTATTAACTGATTTGAAAAATGATGTCAAACTACAGATGTTTGCGCCGTATGGTGTAGAGACCGTCATGATTGAAACAATAGACTTCTTGGATGAACTAATTATTTTATGTTCCAGCGTTGGCTTTGAAGGTAGGACAAAACGTTTGAGACATTTAGGAAGGTTGGAATATAAAGACTACATTAGTCAGGAATTAGTAGAAAGTCTGTTATATAATAAACGTTGTATGGTTGTTATGGGGACGCGTTTGTTGTTTCAAACTACATTATTATTAAAACAGAGTGAGCAACTGCTTAATCGCTATAATATTATTTATTTTGATGAAGAATCTTTGTGTGAGCCATATTCCAATCGCTATCAGGAGTATTTGCACATATGTAAAGTGTGTGATGTATATATAAGGTCTTCTTGCGAAAAAGAAAGATTTTATAGGAAAGTCATTAATAAAAAGTTTTTAAAAAAAGATTGCAAGTACATAACACTTGCTGATTATGGGTTCTGGGGCTATTTCCCGCAATATGTAAAATCCAGGGAAGAATATAGTAATTTGCTATTGAGGGAACGGGAACGTTTGGAAATGCATTATGGGATATTGCCGATGGCGAGAACAGAGAAGGAAATAGAGCCTCTTTGTATGCAAAATAAAAATTCAGACGAGATTATGGATGTTATATTATCAGAATCTTATTATACAAAACAATATGTTTACAATTACTTTGATGATGAGGTCAGACGCTATGCAGAACTTGAGAAAGATGATGATATTAAACTGAGTTCATATATTGATAAGCATAGACATGAAATTTTATGTCGAAACCCGGAGGAATGGCATGAGCCAATTATTTCTTATGTTGCGGATGTTGTTTTAGAACTGTTAGGCGAAGAGGCGCTCGCGTTAAGTAAGCAAGAACGGAAGCAAATTATTGAAGAAAACTCCGGTAGCGAGTTATTGATATATCCATGTGTGGCGAATGCTTTGCAGATACAACTGCCTATTAAGTATCGGGTAAAGACCTATTACAATATACGATATTTGAGTGAACGGGAGTATTTACAATATCTTATCGATTATTATAAATGTGCATATGACTTAATGATGTTCATGGGCATAGATGAGGAATTAGAAAATAGTATTTTGGAAGTTGATATGGGAGGAAATAAGTGATGGAAGAAAGAATATTAGAAGTGATAAGAGAATTCGATGAAGAGTTGGTAGAAGATTTGGACAGAGATTTATTGGCTTCAGAGATGTTGGATTCATTTGATGTGGTAAAATTGGTGATGGCTTTTGAAGATGAATTTGATATTGAAATTGATGAAGATTATGTGACACCTGAAAATTTTCAAACGATTAAAACAATTATTGCAATGGTTAGTGGAATTTTAAATGCTTAAATGTGAAATAAAGGATGAAAGAGATGTATACACTTAAAAACGTAGAAGAATATAAAATGATGCGTAAAAGCATAATAAAAACATCAAGCTTTTATACAAATATTTGTTTCTTTGCTACAGAATTAATAAAGTACATTGATAACGAGAAAGCGTATTGCATTAAATTGGAAAATGGTTTTTTGTTAATACTCGAAGAAAAAAAATATTATAAATTATATCTATATGGAGACTTTGAGCAAGAATACAAAATAAAGCCAATGGATAAAAAAATTGTCTTTAGACATACATATCGCAGAAATAAAAATGAGGAATGTCCTGACAATATTAAAAAGTTTTTGATTCATAATAATTTTATAGATGATGGAACCTTGGTATCCATACATGCAGCTGTGGATGAGCTATATAATAAGTGTTTAAAATTAGAACCTTATGTTAGGAAGATAGAAGCGAAAGGTTATCGTTTTGTTGATTTGGATTCAAAGTATCACGAACAAGCGGATGCGATGTTGTATTCAACAGAAAAAATTAGAGATTACCATTTAGAGGGTGAGGATACACAAAAGACATATCATGCTATTGTTGATGAAAGAGGAGAATTGTGTGCAGTGTGTATTGGTATTATTGCTGAAAATAGTACAACCGGTGCAATGATGATAAAGGATGAATATAAAATAAAAGGATTTGCCCCTATGATTTCGTATTATAGGTATAAATGGATGAAGGAAAATGGCATACAAAATAACGTAGGATGGATATATGTTAACAATGCGTCATCATTAAATTATTTTAAGGGATTGGGTTATGAATTTGATAATAAATACATAGATGAATGGGTATTAAATAGTTGAGATGAAGAGAGGAGTTTAACTATGATATTGAAAGAGCAAATTTTAGAGGTTTTGTGTAGGATAAATCCTCAAATAGCAGATAATGAGGATTCGAATTTATTAGAAACAGGGCTTATTGATTCTTATGAGATAGTTAATGTAGTTATGGATTTAGAGGCTGCTTTTGACATAGAAATTGATCCGGAATATGTAATTGTTGATAACTTTAAAACTGCGGAAGATATCTATAAGCTTGTGAAATTAATACGAGGTGAATAATATTGTAGTATTACATATATTTCAGAAGGCGGATGGTGGCGATAAAAGATGAAAAAAAATATATTGCAATTACTTGAGGAAACCACAAAGAGATATCCTCGAAAAACAGCTTTTTCTGATGAGACAGGCGAGGTGCTATACGAGGATGTTGTTCGTTATGCAAAAGCAATAGGTACATATATCTCTAAATTTGAAATAAAAAGAAGTGCAGTGGCGGTGATACAGGAAAAAAGTAAAGAGGCACTTATTAGCTATATGGGAGTTGTATATAGCGGTAATTTTTATGTGCCAATTGATACCAAGATGCCGGATGAGCGTATTCAGAAAATTTTAGATGTTGTTGCACCAAGGGTAATTATTGTAGATGATTATAATTATCAAAGAGCAAAAGCATTAATGGGACAAGCAAAAGTTATTGGTTACAAAGAAATTATAAACTGTGCAATTGATGAAGACAAACTAAAAGAGATACGACAAAAAGCAATTGATACAGATCCGGTATATGCTTTATTTACATCGGGTTCTACCGGCATTCCTAAAGGCGTTGTGTGTTGCCATCGCTCAGTAATTGACTATGCAGATTGGCTCATTGAAACGTTTGATTTTGATGATAAGACGGTTTTTGGTAATCAGACACAATTCTATTTTAGCATGTCTGTTTTAGATATATATGCTACTATTCGAAGCGGTGCAGAATTACATATTATACCTCAACATCTATTCACGTTTCCTATTGAATTATTGCGATATATGAATGAGAAAAAGATTAATTCAATTTATTGGGTACCTACGGCACTATGTATTGTAGCAAATTTGCGAGCACTAAAAAAAGTAGAAATGCCTTATTTAAAAAAGGTTTTATTTGCCGGCGAAGCTATGCCTACAAAACAGTTAAATATATGGAAAAACTATTTGCCAGATGCCAAATTTGTCAACTTGTTTGGGCCGACAGAAATTACGGATATAGGGTTGTATTATGTGCTAGATCGTGAATTGGCAGATGATGAACCGATTCCGATTGGTACAACATGTGATAATGTGGATGCTATTGTTTTGGATGATAATGGAAATGAAATAACAGATGGGAGAATGGGAGAGCTTTGTATTAGAGGAAGCTTTCTTGCGTTAGGATATTATGGTGATTTTGATAAAACTAACAGTGTTTTTATTCAAAATCCGTCTAATCCATATTATTCGGACATTATATATAAAACCGGCGATTTGGTGAGTGTAAATGAATATGGCGAGTTTATATACCATGGACGAAAAGATTTTCAGATTAAGCATAAAGGAAATCGTATAGAGTTAGGAGAGATCGAGACCGCAGTTAGTAGTTTGAGTGATGTTGATTCTTGTGTATGTATATATGACGAAAATAAAGGAAGAATAATTTGCTTTTATGTTGGATTAGATGAAATAAATATTAATTTTGCAGAAGCTTTGACAACTATGATTCCGGAATATATGGTTCCGAATAGATTTTATAGAATGGATAGTTTACCGAATAATTCCAATGGAAAAATAGACAGAAAGCAATTGAAAGAAGATTATTTAAATGGCCTTTTTGAAAATGAAGGATAATATATGATTTAAATATATTTCTTGGCAGGAGAAAATAATGCAGAGTTTGAGAAGTATTAATTTTTATAAAGAAATGGTGCAACGAGTAAGAAGCAAAATAAGTATATTGTTTTCAAATATTCATTTTTTGCCGGCAGACATAGAAAAGTATGTACTCGAAAATAAAGCTTTGTATAAAGAATTTGAAAAAGGATTTATTTTATTGCTTGAAGAAGAGAAGTACTTTAAACTATATATTTATGCAGATATAAGACAGGAGATAGCGCTCGATTTACTAAATAAAAAAATTGTTTTTAGATATATGTACCGAAAAGGGCAGCGACAAGAATATTTAGAATATATAGAGCGAAATTTAAAGGAAAATAACTTTCAAAAAAAAGGTACCATGATATATATTTGCGGACAGGCGGAGAAACTTTTTGAAAACTGCAAAAAGATAGAGCTGATCATACGAAGATTAGAAAAAGAAGGATTTTATTATGCGGAATTGCCGGAAACGCAATATAAAACAGCTGAAGAAATGTTGATTTCGGAAAAACATATAGAAGATTATCATTTGGAAGCCGCCACTCAAAATACTATTAAAAAATATTATGCTATTATGAGTGCTAAAGATGAGTTGTGTGCTGTTTATTTGGGATTAATCGATGGCGATGTTGCAACAGGAGCAATAATGGCTAAAGAGGAGTATAGAATGCTTGGTTTGGTGCCTATGTTATCGTATTACAGATATGAGTGGCTGAAAAATAATAAGATAAAGAGAAATGAGGGCTGGATTTATTGCGATAATAAAGAATCGCTTAAATACCATCAAAGAATTGGTTTCGAGGTTAAGGATAAGTATCTCGAGGACTGGGTTCTTGAATAATAATTAAACTAATAAGAAAGGGATGTGAAGTTATGGAAACAAGTAAAAAATTAGAAATGTTAGAGGAAATGTTAGAATTGGATGCAGGAACATTAGAGCCTGCTATGGAGCTAGACGATGTTGACGGATGGGATTCTATGGCATCTTTAATGTTTATTGTATTAATGGATGAACAGTTTGGCAAGGAAGTGAATGGTGAAGATATTAAGAAATTCACTACCGTACAAGATATTTTAGATATTATGGGCTAATGGAGAAACGAGTGAAACAATTAATAGATTTATCAGGAAAAAAAATACTGGTAACAGGAGCTTCTTCCGGAATCGGAAGAGAAACGGCTATATTATTAAGCGAACTGGGGGCGCATGTGGTATTAGTTGCGCGAAATGTAGAACGACTGCAGGAAACAAAGTCATTATTGAGTGGGGATGGTCACTGTGTTTGGGAATATGATTTATCGGAAGTTCAAGGAATTGGGCAATTGGTAAATGATGTTGTGAAGGCAGATAGCTGTAAATTAAATGGTCTTGTTCATTGTGCCGGTATATCTAAAGTCCTTCCGTTAAGAGCGTTATCATATGAAAAAATGGATGAGGTAATGCGAATTAACTATTATGCATTTCTTGAATTGATTAAAGCATATTCAAGTAAAAATAATAATGTAGGCGGAAGTGTTGTTGCAGTATCGTCAAGAGCATCCATCAACAGTAAAAGTGGACAAACAATCTATGCTGCAAGCAAGGCAGCACTAGATTCATCATGCAGGATTCTTGCTAAAGAATTGGTGTCAAAAAATATTCGAGTAAATAGTGTACAACCGGGGTTTGTTGAGACGGAAATGACGCTGAAATGGCAGGTTCAAGCAGGCTTACAAGGTGATTACACGAACCAATTATTAGGCCTCGGGGAACCCGGAGACGTAGCAAACTTAATTGCGTTTTTATTAAGTGATGCATCTAAATTTATTACCGGAGCAAATTATTTGATAGACGGCGGTAGTTTTTAAAAGAACGATTGCCGATAATAGTTATAACAACAATACATTCTGAAAAGAGGAACTTTACTATGTCACAAATTGCATTTCTTTTTCCGGGACAAGGTGCCCAGTATGTCGGCATGGGAAAAGATTTTTACGAACAATTTGATATCTGCAAGCAAGTATATAAAGTGGCGGGTGAAGCATCCGGTTTGAATTTGTCACAAATTTGTTTCCAAGAAAATGAATTGTTAAATATCACGGAATATACGCAAGTGGCGTTATTGGCTACTGAAGTGGCGATTTTGCGAGCTGTGGAGAGCTCAGGCATTCAGCCTGCTGTTACAGCCGGATTGAGTCTTGGAGAATATGCATCATTGGCAGCAGGACACGTAATGTCTGATGAAGATTTGTTTCGGATTATAAGAAAACGTGGCTTGTTTATGCAGGAAGCATATCCTGTGGGCGGTGCAATGGCGGCTGTGCTGGGGATGGAAGCATCGATGATTGAAAAGGTGTGTCTTGAACAGAACGGTGAAGTTTATGTTGCCAATTATAATTGTCCCGGGCAGATTGTAATTACGGGTGAAGCGAAGGCTGTTTCAGAAGCAGGAGCAAGATTAAAAGAAATTGGCGCCAAAGGTATTATTCCGTTAAAGGTCAGCGGTCCTTTTCACTCGCCGCTTCTTAAGGATGCCGGCACGAAATTGGAAGAAGCTTTAGACAATGTAAGTGTTTATGCACCGGATATTCCGTACATTACGAATGTGACAGCAGATTATGTAAAGGATGCTGCAGGTATCAAAGAGCTATTGGTAAAACAGGTTGTGTCCTCTGTACGTTGGCAACAATCCGTAGAAAAGATGATAGCAGATGGGATTGATACTTTTATTGAGATAGGTCCGGGCAAAACCTTAACAGGTTTTATGAAGAAAATAAACAAAGACGTACGAATGATTAATATTGGAACCGTAGATGATTTATCTAAATTAGAAGCATTATAAAAAGAAAAGAAAGGCGGTATAGCATATATGGCATACGGTACTTTACAGAATATAGGAATCAAAGGAATTATTTGTGCATTGCCGGATAATAAGGTGGATTCAACAGAGCATTATGACAAATTCGGAAAAGAGACTGTTGATAAGGTAATCGATTCAACCGGCGTAAAGTCTACATACCGCGTATTACCGAAACAAACAGCATCTGATTTGTGTTATGTGGCAGCAGAGAAATTAATAGAAAAGCTGACATGGGAAAAGGATACGATAGATGCCATAATATTTGTATCTCATGCACCCGATTATCTTCGTCCGGCAACGGCGTGTGTTATTCAAGGAAGATTGGGAATCGGTCAAGGTTGTATGGCTTTTGATGTAGGTATGGGTTGTTCCGGATTTGTCTATGGAATGAGTATTTTGGGTTCTATTATGCAGAATCCTATGATAAAACGAGGAATTCTATTATTGGGTGATATGAGCAGTAAAGCTACGGATCCTAACACTACAAATAATATGCTGTTTGGTGATTGTGGTGCAGCGGTAGCGCTTGAGAGAGATGAAAGCGCAAATGATATCCGCTTCCTGTTAAAGACCGATGGTACAAGATTTCAGAATCTTTTAGCGGTAGGTGCCGGCTATAGACATCCTGAAAACAGCAACGGATATGTATATATGGATGGAAACAATGTGTTTAGTTTCTCTATTACCGATGTTGTTAAGACCATTAAAGAATTTATGGAAAAAAATGGTATTCTTGGTGAGGATGTAGATTTGTTGGCGTTACATCAGTCAAACATATTGATAATGAAAACGATTGCTAAGAAATGTAAAGTGGATTTGGAAAGATTGCCTATCGTCATTGATAAATGTGGTAATACATCCAGTTCGTCCATTCCATTGGCAATTGCATCTGCTTTAACAGATGTTGATAATAAAAAAGATAAATATCATATTGTAGCATCAGGATATGGTTTGGGATTATCGTGGGGGGCAATTGACATGGTAATCGACAAAACAACAGAAATTGGTATGACATATACAGATTATTACTATGATGACGGACATTATGAAGACGGAGGAAATGATTAATGAATACCTTAGAAGAATATAATAAGATTTTTATGGATGTGTTTGGTTTATCAGAAGATGAATTAAATGAAGAACTTGAGATGGGTAAAACAAAAGATTGGGATTCTGTTGGACATGTAGGGTTGATTACTTCTATTGAAGATATTTTTGACATTATGTTTGAAACAGAGGATATTTTAAATTTTACATCTTATGAAGGTGGTAAAGAGATTTTAAAGAAGTATGGTGTGACCATATAAGGAGCAGGTATCACGATGTGGGACAACAAGTATAATGAAGAATTGTTGAAGAGAAGAAAAGAAGCTCGTGCCGGAGGTGGCGCGGATAAAATGGCTAAGCAGCATGAGAAGGGTAAGCTTTCTGCATGGGAACGTCTTGAAATTCTCTTTGATGAAGGAACATTTGTTGAAGTGGATAATTTAATTGAATCCCGAATTGATGATTTTCAAATGGCGGAGAAGAGAGTGCCGGGGGATGGTGTAATTACCGGATATGGTAAAATCAACGGAAGATATGTTTTTGCATATTCGGAAGATTTTACTGTGATTGGCGGTACGCTGGGTGAATATCATTCAATGAAGATTTGTCGCATTATGGATAGAGCGCTTGAAATGAGAGCACCTTTGATTGCAATCAATGATAGTGGCGGCGCACGTATTGAAGAGGGTGTGTGTTCCTTAAGCGGATACAGCGGAATGTTTCTAAGAAATACAAGAGCATCAGGAGTTATTCCGCAGATCGCAGTCATTATGGGACCTTGCGCAGGCGGTGCATGTTATTCGCCGGCGATATGTGATTTTATTTTTATGACAGAGGATACCAGTAGAATGTTTATTACAGGTCCCGGGGTTGTAAAAGAAGTAATCGGAGAAGAAACATCGTCTTTTGAATTGGGTAGTGCCAAAGTACATACCGAAAAAAGTGGCGTAGCACATTTCTCATACAAAGATGATAAAGAGTGTTTATTGGCCGTGCGTAATCTGTTATCATATTTGCCTTCCAATAATGAGGATAAGGTTCCGAGTAAATCTTCTGTTGCAGAAGATTTATCGAACAAATTACAGGATATTGTTCCTGATGAGCAACGTAAGGTATATGATGTTCGCAAGGTAATAGAGAATATTGTGGATGCTAATACATTCCTGGAAATACAGTCATCTTATGCACAGAATATAGTTATTGGTTTGAGTTATTTAAATGGCAAGGTTCTGGGCATTGTTGCGAATCAGCCTATGGTGATGGGTGGTGCTTTGGATGTGAATGCATCGGAGAAAGCAGCCAGATTTATAAGATTCTGTGATGCTTTCAATATTCCTCTTTTATCCCTGATTGATGTTCCGGGATTCTTTCCGGGAACGAAACAGGAACATGGAGGAATCATTCGAAAGGGAGCCAAAATCCTGTATGCCTATTCGGAAGCTACAGTGCCGAAAGTATCGTTGATTATGCGTAAGGCGTATGGCGGTGCATATATTGCAATGAACAGTAAGAATATGGGAGCAGACATGGTATATGCATGGCCCATTGCACAGATTGCAGTAATGGGTGCGGAAGGAGCTGCCGACATCATTTATAAGCAGGAAATTGCGAGAGGCGAGAAGACGAAGGCCGAGTTTGTAAAAAAATATGAGGATACTTTTATGAATCCGTATATTGCGGCAAAACGCGGTTATGTGGATGAAGTAATTTTGCCGGAAGAAACCAGAAGTAAACTGATAGAAGTTTTTGAATTATACGAAACAAAACAAAAGGATATCATAAAGAAAAAACATGGAAATATTCCGCTTTAGTCGGCGGAGGGAGAATGCAATGGAAGATAAGAAACTCCTCAAAGATAAAGTGTGTTTAATTACAGGAACCAGCCGTGGCATAGGTCGTGCGACGGCTGAGTTGTTTGTTAGAGAAGGTGCAATTGTTTATGCCAATGCAAGAGAAGAAGGATGTTTGCAGGCATGGGCGGATGAATTGAATCAGAGTAATAGTGGTAAAATTATTCCTATTTATTTTGATTTAAAGGATTCTTCCGAAATAAAGCAGGCTGTGATGCGAATCAAAAAAGAATTTGGAAGATTAGATGTGTTAGTTAATAATGCTGCCATGATTAAAAATGAAATGCTTGGAATGGTATCTCGAGATAATATGCGTGAAATGTTTGAAGTTAATGTGTTTGGCTTAGTTGAATTGACACAGTTGATTGCGACACGTTTTATGCTCAAACAAAAAAGTGGTAGCATCATTAATATTGCATCCATTGTCGGTGTAGAAGGAAGCAGGGGGCAGTTGTCGTATTCTGCAAGTAAAGGAGCGGTGGTTGCACTGAGTAAATCAATGGCAATGGAACTGTCACCATATGGCATACGAGTGAACGCAGTAGCGCCAGGTATGGTTGAGTCTGAAGGTCTGGATGTAAAAATAAAATCCGAATACGAGTCTCTTAAAGTAGGAATGGGACGTTTGGCAAAAAAGGAAGAAATAGCAAATGCATGCATGTATTTTGCGTCGGATACATCTACATATACGACAGGACAGGTTATGGTAATAAGTGGAGGATATGATACGCTGAGCAGAGCATTATTTAATATAGACTATTGAGGATGAACGATTATGTACTTGGAATTAGACAAGAAATCACAGAATAAAATTGCTTTAATTGACAGTGACGGACAGCAGGCAACTTACGGGGAAGTTGTGGATTTTTCAAATGTTTTTAGCACCGCTATTGCACAGAGAACATTAATATATGTGTTGAACAATAATACACTTGGTTCAGCGCTTGGATATCTTGCATCTATGGTAAACAGAGTGGTTCCGCTGATGCTTAGTTCGACTATGGATAGTCAATTGCTGGCTGAGCTTATAGATACCTATCATCCGGAATATCTGTGGAAACCCATTGATATGGTGTGTGAAGAAGAAAATGTGATGTTTGAAAAATGTGGTTATGTACTTGTTTCTACGGGATTAGAGCCCTATCCGTTATACGAGGACTTATCACTTCTCTTAACCACCTCAGGTTCTACGGGGAGCCCTAAATTGGTGCGTCATTCCTATAATAATCTGGAAGCACAGGCGAGAAATATTTCTGCTTTCTTTGAGGCAAAAAAAGATGACAAACCGATGGTGGATTTGCCCATAAATTATACTATGGGACTATCGGTTTTAAATAGTTATTTATATGCGGGAGCAACGGCTTTGCTGACCGGATTGAATCCGCTCAGTCCTAAGTATTGGGAATTTCTTAAAACAAATGAGGCGACAGTTCTTACCAATGTACCCTATTACTATGAAATATTAAAGAAACTCAGATTCTTTCGTATGGACTTGCCGTACCTTCAAATTATTACGCAAGGCGGCGGTAAGATGAGTGATGAATTGTATATGGAATGTGCCGAATATGCGCAGCGGACGGGTAAGAAATTTATACCGACTTATGGTCAGACCGAAGGTAGCGCGCGTATGGCATATTTACCTGCAGAACTTGCACTTGAGAAATGCGGAAGTATAGGTAGGGCGATTCCAAACGGAAAATTATACTTAATTAATGATGATGAAAGCATAATCAATGAACCGGATGTCGTAGGTGAAATGGTATATGAAGGCCCCAACGTTACACTAGGTTATGCCGTGAAAGGTGAGGACTTGATTCTTGGTGATGAGCGTCACGGCGTCCTCAAGACCGGTGATATGGTTAAGATGGATGCAGATGGTTGCTTCTATATCGTTGGAAGAAAGAAACGATTCTTAAAGCTTTGGGGATACAGAGTCGGTTTGGATGAATGTGAGAACATTATCAAGGGAGCTTTTGACGTAGAATGTGCCTGTGTAGGTGATGATGAACGAATGAGGATTTACGTGAATTCGGAAGCGGAAATGGATGCGATTAAGAAGTATATTGCATCAAAAACCAACGTTAATTCCAGCGCTTTTGAGATGCATTATATTGAGAAGTTGCCGAGAAATGATGCGGGGAAGATCCTGTATAGTAAGCTATAAATATTCATTAGATTGAGAAAGAAGAATGGTGATTTTATGCGTAAAGCGGTTAAACAGCAAATTATTCAACTAATTGATACAATTCTTGAGGCTCATATTGAAATCAAAAAAAGTATAGATTCAGAAGCGTTTAATAATGCAAGAAGTATTCTGGCAGATTGCCAGGATTGTGCAGTTATGGTTGGAAATACCATTGAGCAGTTTGATGATTCACAATCCGAAATCATAACAAAGCTGGAAAGATATTGTGAACAGTTATTTATCATTCACGGGCAACTGGAAAGTAATCAGCAATCAAGCGCGGAAATAAAGAAGATTCTGGATGCTAATGTAAAAGAGATTCGGAATGAAATCCTTAACAAGATTAAAGTTGAATTAAAGGTTGTTTTTATGCCGTATAAGGCGTCTATGTGGACCAGTCTTGAGAGTGTATGGATGGCGGCAGATGCAGATCCTGATTGTGAAGCTAAGGTTGTCGTTATTCCCTATGCAACTTTGGATTCAAAACAGCAATTGGACCATATTGAGTATGAAGCGGACAAGTTCCCTGAATATGTTCCGATTACTCATTATAGCCAATACAGTCTTGAAAAAGAGCAACCGGATATGATTTTTATTCATAATCCATATGATGGCGGAAATAATGTAACCCGAATTCCGGAAAAATATTACTCATTTAATTTAAAGAAGTATACGGAACAATTAATCTATAGTCCCTATGGAATGATGGGATTTTATAATCCGGACAAAGGCGCATTTATGTGTGATACCAGTGCTGTTTTCTTTGCTGATAAAGTATTGGTACAGTCAGAGAAAGTAAAGCAGATATATATTGATCAAGGTGTAAGTCGTGAGAAATTGTGTGCACTTGGTTCACCTAAAGTTGATGCGATTGTAAATAATAAGAAGCAACCGGTGATATACCCTGATGGATGGGAAGATAAATTGAAAGGTCGCAAAGTATTTTTGCTTAATACACATTTATCATATTTTGTAAATGGATACATATATACAAAAAATTATCCGGGAAGAAAGGATTATGCAAAGGTTGCCCACGATGCTATATTTAATCGTTTAATTGATGCGGAGAATTGTGCATTGATATGGCGTCCCCATCCTTTATTGAAGGATATGTTAAAGAGCAGAGAATTGTATGATTCTTTGGAATATGTGGAACAGTTGGAGCAGAGAATTGCTGATTCTTCGAATGCGGTTTTAGATACTAACGGAGATTACAGTATTTCGTTTCGTATTTCGGATGCACTTGTTACAACATACAGTTCCATGATTTCTGAGTATATGATATCGGGAAAACCTACGTACGTTTACCAACAGTGCTTGAATGAAGACTTGTGTAGAAAGTCTCCGGTTAGCTATTTGAATAATTACTTTAGAACAAAAGATGGAAGACCGCCACAGTTTTTAGAGTTTGTTGAGATGGTTCTTTCAGGAGAAGATTATAAGTACGAACAGCGTATGCAAGATGTTCATAGAGCCTTTTCTAATTTGGAAGGAACAATAGGGGCTAAAATATATTGTAGATTAAAAGAAGATTGGATGCTTTCTTTGTAAGAGGAGATGATTAGTATGAAGAAAATCGTAATTTGGGGGCTGGTGAAATGGCCAAAGCATTAAAAAAATGTTTTGACTTATCACAAGTAACGATTGTTGCGTATGTTGATAGTGATGTGGAAAAACACGGTAAATATCTTGATAATGCAGAAATTATATCACCGCTGGATTTGTTGAATTTGGAATTTGATCTAATATTTATTAGCTCAGTAAAATATCAGGATGAAATATTTGTTGAACTTAAAAAACTTGGAATAAATAGAAGCAAAATAGTTTTAGCTACTGTTACAAATGTAGAGATGGCAAATATAATGGATATTTTGACAGATAAAGGAATGTTGTATTTGTCCCATATTGCAACTACTGTTCGTCAAGAAATTAGATATAAAAAAATAGAAAAAAAGATAGATGAGTTAAGTAGTATTGTTACTAAAAGGGATAAATATGAGGCATTTAAGTCAAATCATTCATACCTTAAAAGATATTACGAAGATGATGCCGCGGAATTTATTGCCAATGCATTTATTGAAAGTAAGGATGCACCCGGTAAGAAGGTTTTGTTTGACAGTAGACGGGCATATTTTGATTACGTGATAGATTATATTCCGTTTAAAGATGGTTTATATCTTGAATTTGGGGTTTGGAAAGGCGATTCGATTAATTATATTGCAGGACAAATTGGCAGTAAAATAGTATATGGATTTGATTGCTTTGAGGGGTTGCCGGAAGACTGGCTACCGGGATGCGATACGTCATTACATAGTACGCAGGGACAATTGCCGAATGTAAAAGATAATGTTGAGCTTGTGAAAGGAATGTTTGACGAAACATTACCTGTTTTTTTGGAAAAACACAGAGGAGAACAGTGTTCTTTTATACATATTGATTCTGATTTATATAGCTCTGCGAAATATGTTCTGGATATGTTAAAGGAAAATATAGGAAAAGGAACAATTATTTGTTTTGACGAATTTGCCGGACATATAGGTTGGCGTGATGATGAGTATAAAGCCTTTATGGAATTTATTGAGGAAACAGGATATAAATATAGGTATATAGCAGGTTCTTATGCAACAAATTCATGCCGAAATGGTGAGCGTGTGGCGATAGAAATTTTGTAAAAATCAAATTAATTAAAGAAACCGGGAAAGGAGTGTCTGGTTGTATTTTTATATATGCAACTTGCATTTTACTCATGAAAAAGAATTTAATTGATTATTTTGAAGATACTGTTGAAAAATATAGCGAAAAAGTTTGTGTAGTTGGTAAAGATCAGAGCATAACTTTTCGCGAACTGCGGACAAGCAGTAAACAAATAGCCGGTAATATACTGAGATATACAAATTTCTCAAAGAATGCTCCCATTGCTATATTTTTACCGAAGGGTATCAGTGTATATGAGATGAATATAGCATGTATGTATTCCGGTAATATATTTATGAATTTGGATATTAAGACGCCTATGGCGCGTATCAAAAATGTAATTGATTTAATTCGGCCTGCGTTAATTGTTTCGGATGATTCCTATTTGGAACTTTTGAAGGAACAAAATTTTGAAATGCCTGTAATGTCGGTACAACAGATGAAGGATAATTCGGGCATTGGTGAAGAGAATTTACAGAGTCGCTTAAAAGATATGATTGATACGGATCCAATGTGTATTATCAACACATCGGGTTCTACCGGAACCCCTAAAGGCGTGGTTTTAAATCATAGAAGTTTTATTGACTTTGTGAAGTGGTCATTGGATACGTTTGGCTTTAATGGTGAAGAACGTATTGGTGCATTGTCGCCTGTTGTTTTTGATATTTATGATTACGAACTTTGTTTAATGATGACTGTGGGGGCAAGCATTGTTTTATTGGATGCAGAAATGGCTGTGTTCCCGATTAAGCTTTTAACATATATGCAGGAACAGAAAGTATCTTTTATTTTCTGGGTGCCTACCATTATGGTTAATATTGCAAATCGTGATTTGCTGACAAAGAAACCATTAGAAGATTTGAAAACAGTCTGGTTTGCGGGAGAAGTGTTTCCGACGAAGCAATTTAATTATTGGAAAAATAAGCTGCCCCAAACTATTTTCGCAAACTTGTATGGCCCCATTGAAATTACATTGGATTGTACATATTATATACCGGAGCGCGATTTTGATGATAGCGAGCCGTTGCCGATTGGATATGCATGTGAAAATACGGATATTCTTATTTTAAATGATGAGAATAAGCAGTGCGAGAAGAACGAATTGGGCGAATTGTGTGTCAGGGGTACTTCGTTAGCTATGGGATATTATAATAATCCCGAGAGAACAGCGCAGGCATTTGTACAGAACCCTTTAAACAATCATTATCCGGAACTGATATATAGGACTGGAGATTTAGCATATATTAATGATATGGACGAAATTATTTTTAAGGGCAGAAAAGATAGTTTGATTAAGCACATGGGCTATCGAATTGAGCTGGGTGAGATTGAGCATGTATTAATTGATACACTTCACTTGGTTCAAAACGGTTGCGTGGTTTACAATTATAGTGCCAAAGAAATTGTATTATTCTATGAAAATAGTGGGGAAATTTCTGAGAAGGAAATTAAAAAAAGTTTGGCAACAGTTTTTCCTAAATATATGGTGCCCACAGTGTTCTATCGCATGGATGAGTTGCCTAGAAATACGAACGGAAAAATTGACAGACTACTGCTGAGCAAACGGGTAAATGAAGAGATATAAGTCATAAAGACAAAAAATAACCGCCCCCCTTCTGAGAAAGTCGGCGGTTGTTTTTTAACCAAAACTACTACAAGGGGCATAACTCAGTACCACCTTTTCTCTAAGATACCATGCATTACTTTTTTTACAAGGGTGATAACGGCTATATGCCAACAAGAGAAGATAAGAGATCTCTGCATATTATGAGAAGAAAAATTAGTTTTTTATAAATTCCCTCTAAACTTTCCCATATAATCTGCCGATAAAAAACATAAGAAAGCGGATATAGTCCGTATGTAACCATGTAAACAATAAGCACATATCACACGGAGGTGATTCAAAATGGCAATTGAAGCATTAGGCGGAGCAATGTCGTATCAGGCACAGCCCGTAGCAAAACCCCAGGTGGCAGCACCCCAGCCGGTGACCATGGAAGGTCAGATGGTAGAAACCAATCCTATGGTGGATGCGAATACCGCAGCAGTGGCTCAGGTAAGTGAGCAGAGTGAATTTCAGAATGGTCAGCAGAAGGAACCCAGCAACGAACAGATTCGTAAAGCTGTGGAAGACATTAACAAGAAGGCAAACTATTCGGATGTTCAGTTCGGTGTACACGAGGGTACTAACCGAATTACAATTAAAATTGTTGACAGAGAAACGAAGAAAGTTATCAAGGAGCTTCCACCCGAGAAGACGCTTGACATGATTGCCAAGGCTTGGGAACTTGCAGGTATCCTTGTAGATGAGAAGAGATAGGAGGAACCCATATGTCAGATTTGATGAGATTAACAGGCTTAAGTTCCGGTATGGATACAGAGAGCATTGTTTCGGCTATGGTTTCTGCTAAGAAAGTGAAAGTAGATGAGGCCAAGCAGGCTCAGACGAAGTTGGAATGGACTCAGGATGCATGGAAGGATATGAACAGTAAGATTTACGGTTTGTATTCCGGAAAGTTATCTTCTATGAGATTTTCCAATACATATAACAAGAAGACTACTAAAACATCCAACAGTGCATTAAGTGTCGTTTCCGGCGAAAGTGCGGTAAATGGTGTTTATACAGCAAAGATTAAATCTCTTGCGAAAGCGGGTTATTTAACCGGAGCAGAGATTTCTACTAAGAGTGGCGGTAAAGTTACCGGTAGCACCAAACTTACAGATTTGGGCATTACTGAGGGATCTGTAATTGGAATTAAAAACGGTGGTAAGACTACACAGATTGAGATTGGTAAAGATATGACCATGAGTCAGTTTGTAAGCAAGTTACAGGCTGTCGGCGTGAATGCAAGCTTTGACGAAGGCAATCAGAGAATGTTCGTTAGTGCTAAGGAGACAGGCGCGGCAAATGATTTCTTATTTACCGGCGGCGGTGCGAATTCCACAGATGCATTGAATAAATTAGGTTTGACTGCAAAATCAGGTTCTACCAGAATTAAGGGTAGCGATGCTGAGTTGGTATTAAATGGTGCGACTTTTACTTCAAGTACCAATACTTTTACTATTAATGGTTCTACTTATACAGTTAATGCAGTAGTTGATGAAGAAATTTCTATTACCACAGAGAATGATACCAGCGGTATCTATGATATGGTGAAGGATTTCTTCTCTGAATACAATGATGTCATGAATTCTATGTTAGGAGCATACAATGCCGATTCTGCTAAGGGTTATGAACCTTTGACGGATGAACAGAAGGAAGTGATGACAGAGACTCAGATTGAGGAATGGGAAACTAAGATTAAGGATTCGCTTCTTCGTAAGGATTCTACCTTGTCCGGTGTTATGACTGCAATGCGCAACGCTATGAATGAGGGTGTTGAAATTGATGGTAAAACATATTATTTATCTGACTTCGGTATCGGAGCCGGTAATTACTTCGAGGTGGATGAAGATGAAAGATATGCAATCCATATTGACGGGAACAAAGATGATTCTTATTCGGCAGGTAAGACTGATAAGTTGAAGGCGGCGATTGCTTCTGATCCTGAGCTTGTAACGAAGTTCTTTACCGGGTTATCGGCGAAGTTATATGGTAATCTGACGGAGAAAATGGCGTCTTCTGACTACAGCAGTATCTACAAGGTATACAATGATAAGAAGATGAAGTCCGATTATGATAAGTATACCAAAGATATCAAGAATCTGGAAAAGAAGCTTAGTGACGCGGAAGACAGATATTACAAGAAGTTTGCCGCAATGGAAAAGGCAATGGCTCAGTTGAATTCCGGAGCCAATGCAATTGCAGGTTTGTTCGGAATGAACCAGTAAGTTTTTAAGAATTAAATACAGACTCCCTGCTTCTGACGGAGTGGGGAGTTTTCTATAAAAGATATCAAGGAGGCTGGCTACTATGGCAACCAATCCCTATGCACAATATCAAAACAGTAAAATACTGACAGCATCACCGGCGGAATTAACATTAATGCTTTATGACGGTGCGATTAAATTCGGAAATATTGCAATTACTGCCATGAAGGAGAAAGACGTTCCCAAGGCTCACACCAATATTATCAAAGTACAACGTATTATTACGGAATTCCGCTCAAGTCTGGATCGTAATTATCCCGTGGCACAGGACTTTGATAATATCTATGTATACCTCTTACAGAGATTATTGCAGGCCAATGTGAAGAAGGATCCGGAGATTATGGAAGAAGTTGTTGGACATCTTCGTACCTTGCGGGAAACCTGGGTCGAAGTAATGAAGAAGAGTAAGGGTGGCGAATAAATTTACGTGAATAATGTTTAGATGATTCCGGGAGGCATAGTAATGGAGAAACAATATATTCAAATGATGCTGGAAAGTCTTCAAAAAAAAGAAGAGGTTGTCAAAAATCTGATTGTAGGAAGCGAGAAGCAGAAGGACGTTTTATCTGCCGAAGAAGTGGATTGGGACGCTTTTGATGCACTTACTGTTGAGAAAGGGAATCTGATAGACGAGCTTTTGCAGTTGGATGAGGGGTTCGAGAACTTATTTGAACGGGTTAAAGAACCTTTGACACAAAAAAAAGATATGTATAAAACAGAGATTGGTTTCATGCAGGCTACCATCCGCACTCTTACGGATAAAAGCGCTGAATTGGAAGCTTTGGAGCAGCGTAACAAGAAACTGGTGGAAAGCAGAATGGCAGAGAGCAGACAGGTAATCAAACAGTCCAAGATGGGCTCTCAGGCGGCCATGCAGTATTACCAGAGAATGAATCGGATTAATACGGTTGATCCTCAACTTATGGACAAAAAGAGCTGAAAAGTGCCGTAAAATAAGGGCTTCAGGCGTATAAATAAAAAACTTGAAAAAAATTAAAAAAATTTTAAAAAAGGTATAAAGTATTTCGGAAACGCTCCGATATATAATACAAGTAAACAAAATAAGTTACTTATTAACCACCGTAGTAAAAGAAATGAAGCGTACGGTCATTGAATTTACTACAACCATTAACAAACGAGTAGCAAGGATGCTACCGTAAATTCAAGGAGGAAAAACTATGATAGTACAGCACAATCTTACAGCAATGAACTCAAACAGAATGCTTGGTTTAACATCAAGCGCACAGGCAAAGTCTACAGAAAAATTATCTTCAGGTTATAAGATCAACCGTGCAGCAGATGATGCAGCAGGTTTGGCTATTTCTGAAAAAATGCGTAGACAGATCAGAGGTCTTTCACAGGCATCTGAAAATGCATCTGACGGTATCTCTTGTGTACAGACAGCTGAAGGTGCTTTGGCAGAAGTACACGACATGTTACAGAGAATGAACGAACTTGCAGTTCAGTCTGCAAACGGAACTAACATGAGTACAGACCGTGCTTATTTGAATTCTGAAGTAACAGCTCTTAAGGCTGAAATCGACAGAATCGCTGACTCTGTTACATTCAACGAGCAGAAGTTATTAGATGGTTCTTTCACAGACGTAACTCTTCAGGTTGGTTCAGAAAATGGTAACGAAATCGAAATCGATATCGCTAACATGGACGTTGCTACACTTGGACTTGATGGAAACATCAGTACAGCAGCTGGAGCAAAGGCTTTCATCGATCAGGTTAAGACAGCTTTACAGACTGTATCTCAGCAGAGATCTGATCTTGGTGCTATCCAGAACAGATTAGAGCATACAATCAACAACCTTGACAACGTAGTTGAAAATACTACAGCAGCTGAAGCTCAGATCCGTGATACAGATATGGCTACTGAAATGGTTAAGTTCTCTAACAACAACATCCTTGCTCAGGCAGGACAGGCGATGTTAGCACAGGCTAACCAGACAAATCAGGGTGTATTATCAATCCTTGGCTATTCGTTAGCATAATAAGATTCGTAAGAA
>JAZNRC010000038.1:0-6099 GCA_045590555.1 Lachnospiraceae bacterium
CAGCAGTATCTGGAGTATATTAATCAGATGCATACGGATGATATGAATGTAATGAGTGAGTTTCTTGTAATGGCTGCAACACTGTTGGATATTAAGTGTAAAATGTTGCTTCCGCCGGAAGTCAACGAGGATGGAGAGGAAAAAGATCCCCGTGCAGAACTGGTACAGAAATTATTGGAATACAAAATGTACAAATATATGTCTTACGAGTTAAAAGACATGCAGATGGCGGCAGAGAAGTATCTGTACAAGAAACCTACCATTCCCAAAGAAGTCCTGGAATATCAGGCACCTATCGATTATGAAGAGTTGGTGGGTGATTCTACTTTGCAGCTTCTGAATGAGTTATTTCAAAGCATTATGAAACGCCAGGAAGATAAAATCGACCCGGTGCGAAGTACTTTTGGCAAAATTCAGAAGGAAGAAATTGATTTAGAGAAGAAGCAATCCTATATTTTTGATTACATAGAGAAGAATCGTAAATGTAATTTCAGACAATTGCTGGAAAAACAGAAGAGTAAAATGGAGGTTATCGTAACCTTTTTAATTGTTCTTGAGCTGATTAAAGTGGGTAGTGTGGATGTGGAACAGGATGATACCTTTGGAGAGATTAACATTACCTATAAGGCACCTTTTACCGGAGTGATTGATTTGTCTGAAAGCAAGAAGGAAGATGAGAAAGAAGACCCGTTGGACGGCATTGTGCCATTGACGGAGGCTTAGATAGAGGAGAAGTAAAGTGGAACGAGAAAGAGCACAGGCAATTATAGAGGCGGTTTTGTTTGCCATGGGAGAGTCCGTAAGCATTTCTGACCTGGCACTTGCTTTGGATGAAAGCGAGAAATTTGTGGAAGAGATACTGGAAGAAATGAAGATTTTTTATGCGGAGAGTAATCGTGGTATCCAGATTGTGGAGCTGGAGGATGCGGTACAGCTTCGGACAAAAGATGATTTTTATGATGAGCTGATTAAAGTTGCGGCGGCACCCAAGAAACAGACGTTGACCGATGCGTTGTTGGAAGTGTTATCTATTATTGCATATAAACAACCGGTAACCCGTTTGGATGTGGAGAAGATTCGTGGAGTGAACAGTGACCATGGTATCAGTCGCCTTGTAGAGCTTGGTTTTATAAAAGAGTTGGGGCGTCTGGATGCACCGGGAAGACCCTTGCTGTTTGGAACCACAGAGCAGTTTTTGCGCAGTTTCGGAGTGAAATCCATTGATGATTTACCGGAAATGAACCGCGACCTTTTGGAAGATTTTAAGGTACAGGCAGAACAGGAAATTCAATTGAAGTTGGACATTTGATTTTGGAACGGAAGTGATTTTGCGGAATACAGGCACATATAGTTATAGTAAGTGAACTGTAAAAGGTGAAAGAATGAAAAACCTTATGCAAAAAGGCCTTCTGATTATGTTGGTTGTATTTATTTTTATGAATAACACGCTTTTGGTGTCTGCCAAAGAAGAGACAGACCTGAAATTATACGCCCGCTCGGCATTATTAATGGATGCCGATTCCGGGCGTGTTTTATATGAAGAAAACGGTTATGCCATTATGCCTATGGCAAGCACAACCAAAATTATGACGTGCATATTGGCTTTGGAATCCGGGAAACTGCAGGAGTATGTAACGGTATCCCGGAATGCGCAGGGACAGCCTAAGGTAAGACTTGGAATCAGGGAGGGAGAGGCATATAAGCTGGAAGATCTGTTGTATTCCCTGATGCTGGAATCCCATAATGATACTGCCGTAGCCATTGCGGAGTACTTGGGCGGAAGTGTGGAAGGTTTTGCGGATATGATGAATGCCAAAGCTAAGGAACTAGGGTGTGAAAACACCTATTTTATAACCCCAAACGGATTGGATGCGACCAAGGACGGGAAAATGCATAGCAGCACCGCATATGATATGGCGCTATTGACTGCGTATGCGTTGGAGAATGAGGCATTTTGCAATCTGATAACCACAAATTCCCATACATTTAAAGAGCAAAACGGAAGAAAACAATATACGGTGTACAATAAAGATGCATTCCTTGGTATGTACGACGGAGCCATAGGTGTCAAAACGGGATTTACCAATGGAGCAGGTTATTGTTTTGTGGGAGCGGTGGAAAGGGATGATGCCAAATTTATTTCTGTTGTATTGGCAAGCGGTTGGCCACCCAATAAATCCTGGAAATGGGCAGATACCGGAACTTTGATGGACTATGGCACGCAGAATTATTTTCGCTGCAGCTATATAAGCAGTGAGATATACGGACCTATTCCTGTGGAAGAGGGAATTGCAGAACAGGCTGCAGTTGAGGCGGAGCGACAGGAAATCAGCATGTTATTGCGTGCGGATGAAGAAATAATCACAGAGTACGAATTAAAAACAAAATTAACGGCACCGGTGGAAAAAGGAGAAGTGGTGGGTTATGAACGATATCTTCTTGAGGATGAGGTGGTGGCGGAATTTCCTATCAAAACTGTGGAAAACGTGGATAAAATTACGCTTTGGTACTGCTTTAGTAAAGTTGTGACTAATTTTTTAATATAATACAAAAAAATGTTAAATAATGCTAGATGATTTGACAGACTTATGTTATAATTTTAGAGTGTGTGGATTTTTTGCATTAATTGCAAGAAATCCACCGTGAATAGTATAATTTTTATTAAAATCATAAATGGAGGTCAACAAAATGAGTACTACTTCAACAAGTGAAGCGAGACAGAGAATTAATGCTTTGCTCGACGAAAACAGTTTCGTTGAAATAGGGGCACTTGTGAGCGCAAGAGCTACTGATTTCAATTTGAAGCAGCTGGATACTCCTTCAGACGGTGTTATCACCGGCTATGGTGTTATCAATGACAGTCTTGTGTATGTATACAGCCAGGATGCGTCCGTAATCAACGGTACCATTGGTGAAATGCATGCCAAGAAAATCGCAAATCTTTATGATTTGGCTATGAAGATGGGTGCACCGGTAATCGGTCTCATCGATTCAGCAGGTTTAAGATTACAGGAGGCAACCGATGCGTTGAACGCATTCGGTGAAATCTATTTAAAGCAGTCTATGGCCAGCGGTGTAATTCCTCAGATTACAGCAATCTTCGGAACTTGCGGCGGCGGACTTGCTATCATTCCTTCTTTAACCGATTTTACTTTTATGGAAGAAAAGAAGGCTAAATTATTTGTAAACTCTCCCAACGCTTTGGAAGGAAATGAAATCGGAAAGTGTGATACATCTTCTGCACAGTTCCAGTCAGAAGAAAGCGGATTGGTTGATTTCGTAGGTTCAGAAGCAGAAATTATGGGACAGATTCGTCAGCTCGTATCTCTTCTTCCCGGAAACAACGAAGAAGAAGCTGAATTTACAGAATGTGCAGATGACCTGAACCGTTTATGCGGACAGGCAGAAGCAGGTGCAGGTGACACCGTTATCGCATTAAGCGATATCGCTGATGACGGAATGTTTGTAGAAGTGAAAGCAAACTACGGCAAGGATATGGTTGTTGGTTTAATGAAGTTAAACGGAATGACCGTTGGTGCTGTTGCAAACAGAAGCGAAATTTATGGTGAAGACGGTAAAGTGTCAGAGAAGTTAGGTGAAGAACTTTCTGTTCGCGGATGCGAAAAGGCTGCAGATTTTATCAATTTCTGTGATGCATTTTCAATTCCCGTACTTTCTCTTACCAACGTTAAAGGCTTCAAGGCTACAAAATGTGCTGAAAAGGGTATGGCAAAGGCTGTTGCCAAACTTACATATGCATTTGCAAATGCAACCGTTCCCAAGGTAAACGTAATTACCAAGAAGGCATTCGGTAGTGCTTATGTGGCAATGAACTCCAAAGCAATCGGTGCAGATGTTACTTTTGCATGGGATAAGGCTGAAATCGGTACTATGGATGCTAAACTTGCTGCTAAGATTATGTATGACGGCGAAGGTGCAGATGTTTTAGATGCAAAAGCAAAAGAATATGCAGCATTACAGAACAGTGCATTAAGTGCTGCAAAGAGAGGTTATGTAGATTACATTATCTCTGCTGCTGAAACAAGAAAGTATGTAATCGGTGCTTTCGAGATGCTTTACAGCAAAAGAGAAGACCGTCCTGCAAAGAAGCATGGCACAGTATAATTCGGAAAGGATAGCACAACTATGAAAAAAATAATTACTTTGATTTGTTGTGTGCTTTTCTCCATGCTGCTTTTGACCGGTTGTGCAAGCCAGGAAGTGAATCTGGATGAAGCCCAAATTCAGCAGGTTGAGGATAATGTGAAGTCGTTAATCAGCCTTGTGGTAGTGGAACTTCCTACAGATGCTTCTGCGCAAGATAATTGGACAACAAATGCCGCTTACAGTGAAGCGGACCGTGAAGTGCAGTTGAACCTGTCAAAAGATATATGGGAAGAATTGCAGACAAAATGGAAAAAAGAAAACAACTTAAAGATTGAATCTCAGGGCACATATGAGAGTGCGATTTCTTCTTACCTGAAGTCAGAAGAGGAAAACGGTACTCCTACCGGTTTGGTAGACGGTTATGTGTATACTCCTGCAGAAGATGGTTTCACCGTAACTGCTACTCTGGTAACAGAGGTTAGAAACGTGGAAATGGTTGTTTTATACGATGAAGATATGTATATTACAAGCGTATCTTTCAATCCTGTTTACACCTTCGGTGAGAACATGGAAAAGGCAGCGTTAAATACGCTTCTTGGTATGGGAACCGTATTTTGTATTTTAATTCTTATTATGTTGATTATTTCAAGCTTCTCATTGATTTCCAAGTTTGAAAAAGCAGCAGCAAAGAGAAAAGAAAACAAGGCTGCAAAGAAAGCTGCCAAAGCAAAAGGTGATGCAGTAGACAATACCATTGCACAGATTATCGAGAAAGAAGAAACCGAACTTGCCGATGATTTGGAACTGGTAGCTGTTATCAGTGCCGCAATTGCCGCATACGAAGGAAGCTCTTCAACAGATGGTTTTGTGGTTAGAAGTATTAAGAAGTCAAATAAAAGAAGCTGGAAAAGCACGCTTAATTAGGAGGAAATAAAAGATGAAAAATTATACAATTACCGTTAATGGAAACGTATATGACGTTGTTGTAGAAGAAGGTGCAGGCAGTGGTGTAGCTCCCGTTGCAGCTCCCGTAGTAAAGAAAGCAGCTCCTGTAGTTGCAGCAGCACCCGCAGCGGCTCCTGCAGCAGGTACAGGAAGCATTAAGGTAGAAGCAGGTGCGGCAGGCAAAATCTTTAAGATTGAAGCTAAGGTTGGACAGGCTGTAAAGAAGGGTGATGCTGTTATTATTCTTGAAGCTATGAAGATGGAAATCCCTGTTGTTGCTCCCGAAGATGGTACAGTAGCAAGTATTGATGTTGCTGTAGGTGATCCTGTAGAAGCAGGCGCAGTTCTCGCTACATTGAACTAATCATTTTTAGGTTGAAAATTTACAGGAGGTTTCTAAAAGATGGATTATATTTTAAATACGCTGAGTAATCTGCTTGGACAGACAGCTTTCTTTAATCTGACGATTGGAAACTATGTTATGATTGCGGTTGCATGTGTATTCTTATACCTTGCAATTAAGAAAGAATATGAACCGTTACTGTTACTCCCTATCGCATTCGGTATGTTGCTGGTTAATATCTATCCGGATATTATGGCTCCTATCGGCGAGGACGGACATGCAGGCGGATTACTCTATTACTTTTATTTATTGGATGAATGGGCAATTTTACCTTCCCTTATCTTCATGGGTGTAGGTGCAATGACCGACTTCGGTCCCTTAATTGCCAATCCTAAGAGTTTTTTACTTGGTGCAGCGGCACAGTTTGGTATTTTCGCTGCATATTTCGGTGCATTGTTGTTTAATGAGACCGGTTGGGTAGACTTTAATGATAAGGCTGCTGCAGCAATCTCAATCATCGGTGGTGCAGACGGACCGACCTCCATTTTCCTTGCAGGTAAGCTTGGACAGACTGCATTACTGGGACCTATTGCGGTTGCGGCATATTCTTATATGTCTTTGGTACCTATTATTCAGCCGCCTATTATGAAGCTTTTAACAACCAAGAAGGAAAGAGCAATCAAGATGGAACAGCTTCGTCCTGT
>JAZNRC010000039.1:0-17227 GCA_045590555.1 Lachnospiraceae bacterium
CCTCTTCTTCAATGCAATAAATGGCTACGCGATATATATTTCCATTGAAGGGCTTCTGTGTTCGTCGGTATTTAGGTTGCGTTTTTTGCAACCTTATGTACCGCTACGTAACACAGCAGAGTGAGAACGTCCCTGAAATGGATTATATATCGCGTAGCCTCTCTATCAATAAAAAAGGGACGAATTACATTCGCCCCGCTAAAATCTCCGCAATCGTATCCCAATCCGCTGTCCTTGGAATTTCATGTACTCCGGTCTGAAGAATTTTATCATATCCGTTAGCACACAAAAAATCATCATACATCCTTGCATCTTCCACCAATCCGGCAGCTTCCAGTTTTACACTGACCGTATCAGAACCGTCTCCGCCTCCGACTTCAATTACAACATATTCATCAATCACTTCACTTGATGGTGTCTGCGATTCAAGCTCGGATGCTGTCTCTGATGCATCTTCTTCTGAATTACTTTCTTCACTTACGTTATCGGAAGCACTTTCAGAACCGCCTTCCTCTTTATTTACATCCGATACCGGCTCCGTAATTTCTTCCTCTGTAGAAATATCCCCCATCGTTTCCTCAGATAATTCTTCAGACATTTTCTCCGACACTTCTTCACAAGTTGTCTCAGAGTTTTGTTCACTTGTAAGCTGGGAAAGTGTTACACTCTCCACCATTCCAAGCTCCTTGGCTCTTGCAATAATCTCCTCATCCGTAAGACTTTCTTTCCCTCCGCCGGCAAGTGCAAGTACCAGTGCGGTAACTGCAATTCCGATTCCAAGTCCTCTCAGATAGTACTTTAATTTCATGAGAAATTACTCCTTATTGTATCTTAACTTTGCTGGTATAAATCAATGACCAGTTTTACCTCACCAACACCCAGACCTAATTCCTTGGCAATAGCCACATTGGACTTACCTTCATTGTGTAAAGCAAGAATTTTTTCATTATGGTTACCCTGACCCGCACCGCCGGAAAAAGTCGGCATTGAAATTGTTTCTTTCTTTACGGATGTCTTACTTGGGGTTTTCTTTTTAGCCACAGGCTTATTCTCTTTCACTTCAGCATTCGCTCTTTTATCCGCCTCAGCTACATCCTTATTGGCTATCTCAGCAATGATTTCATCTTCACTCTTTCCTTTTTTCTTAGGAAAAAGTTCGGCATAAATTTCATCCACACTGGTTTCTTTTCCATCCAAAATAACCGTACCATCTGCGGTCACCTCATAATCCGGTTCTTCTACCAGCACCATACTGCTCACATCATTTCGCTCTGCCGCATCAATGGCTTCCTTCATACTTAACACGGTTTCTTTTGCCTGATTCACTTCATGAACAGCTTTTTTCGCTTCCTTGGTAGACTGTTCAACCGATGCCACGGTGCTCTTGATATTATCATGCTTATCATTCAACATTGAATACAGAAATACAGCCTCTTCATGATTTTTGTTAATATCGTCCAGAACAGTATTTGAATACTCGTTGACAGCCATAATCTTTTCATTGGACACACGTTCCAGACTTCGTTCTGCTTTCTCCACAGCCTCCGTCACAGTTTCGTCCACACTTTCTGCCAACTGCTCTTTTGCATTTTTCATCTGCTCGTCTATCATTTTCTGAATTCGTTCTTGTTGTTTCTTCTCATCGTTTTTTTCACTTCCCTTTTCCGGAAGAATAAAACTGACAATAAAAACAACAATTCCGCCTAACAGAAATACAATCTGCAACCAGTTCATTTGTTAAAAACTCCTTAAATTCTCATATCAAAGCCGGCAGTCTGCTTTATCACAACCTTACCGTCCTCTTCCTTTTTATCTTTCTTATTTTTATTTCGGTTATCCTGATAGGAACCGTTCCCCTTTTCCTTTGCATCATATCGATACTCATGATATTCTGCATTATCCGCCTGATTCACCTGCTGATTCTGGTCATGTGCCTTCTTTTGCACGCTGACCTGAATATTACTTTGGTCAATCATGGGTTTATTATCCTCATTCTGCTTAAAAAGAGAAATGTCCTGAGAACGGGTAACCATACCTGTCATTTCTATCGGTCCGATTGCCATCTTCTACTCCTCTCTCTTCTACAAAGCCATCATCCGCACTTCTCCGCCGGACTTCATGAATTTACAATAACGATAGTCCTGTTTCACCACCGTGGACAAATCATTAAAAGCAATCTTGGTACCGGCAAAAACAGTATCTTTTACTACAACCTTTGCTGCAGTTTCATGACAAAGCAAATCATCGATCTCATCATATTCTTTCATATCGCTGTCCAGCTTTTGCTGTAATTGTTTAAAAGCGATTGCCATATCCTGAATATATTTCAACTGTTCTTTAGACATTTTAACGCCGGAAGCCAGCTTCTGATTTGATGCTATCAATACAGGTTGCAACTGCTTCACACTTTTTTGATTATTGGCAATCTGTTCCTGCAACTCCTGATATCGCACCTTAATTGCGGGATTAACACCCAACTCAAGAACTGTATCGGCTCCCATCTGGGAACCAAGAGTTTTCGCACTGATTAAATTGGTAGCGCAAACGGTAGAGCCCGAAATCAAACCTTTTTTACCGCCTACATTTACTTCCGTCCCCGCCATTACCGTAGCGTGAAGAATTACCTCTGTTTCAACAAATCCTTTGGCTGTCACATGGGCATTTTCTATGTATTTGGAAATTATATTCCCACCGGCTTTCAACACAGCTTTACCCATGCCGTTAACACCTCTGGCAATAGTAATATCTCCACCGGCTTCCAAAGTGGCACCTTCCACCACACCCATGATTTCAATATTACCTTTTGCGCGCACCGTAAAATTAGAACATACATTACCGGAAATTTTAACAGTACCCTCGTAATTGATATCGCCGGTAGCGTTATCAACATTCTCTGCCGTATACACATCGGATACAAAAATCTTATCATCTACCAGCGTAACATGTCCGTTAACTTCACAATAAGCTTCCGTACGATCCTCGTTCACGTATATGTTACGTCCGTATTTTAAATTTAACCGTTTTACATCTCTTGGTTTAACCTGCTCACCGCAAACATTAATACCATAGTCACCGGGATCTTCTCTGGTTAACCTTGCCAGCAGGTCATCCTTTTTAACATGGTTCATGGTATTCAAGTTAAAAAAGTCAACACTGCCGTCTTCATTTAGCGTAGGTCTTGCCCTTAAATCCGTCTTAAAAAAATACTCAATGGAAGCATCCGTTCCATGTCGCACAGGCAAGCCTGTTGCAATTATCATATCTGTACAGTACACCCTTTTCTCTAAAAAAGCATTCACTGCATCTTCATCTATACCATAATTCACACCGGCATTACGTAAATCGGCGTAAATATCGTCTCTTTCCAATTTAAAACCTTGAACGGAAGGGGGATAAAAACGAACGCTTGCTTCCATTTTATTAGGTGCAACACAAACAACCATCATCTCACGTTCCTGATAACGCTTAATGGAGTCCAATTGAAACACACCTTTATCCGTAATAGCCTGTACCTTACGATTTAAGTCTGTAAGTTCATAACCTATGCCTTTTTTTTGCAGATACTCTGCTAATTCATTGATATTAACAGGGTCTCCTCCATCCGTGGCTGCATAAATCCGTAAGAAAGTACCTTCCGGTCGCAAGTCCAACTGAAAATATCCGTTCATTTATTTTCCTCCGTTAGAATTCCTCCAAAATACCAACGTACTTACCAAGTTTACCTTTCATTTTTTGAAGCCCTTTGGTATGTAATTGCGAAACACGAGATTCTGATACCTCCAGAACGTTACTGATTTCCTTTAAGGTAAGTTCTTCATAATAATATAAAAGAATCACCTTTCGCTCTTTTTCTGTTAACAGTTCCAGAGCTTCCATCAGCATTTCTTTCAGTTCCGCCTGCTCCATTACCTTTTCAGGTGCATCAAAATGTCTGGATACATTGGCTTTTTCGTTGGAAATATCGGTCCCCATCTCCAAATATTCATTCAACGAAACCACATTGGTTACTTTCATCTGTGACTGCCATTCACAGTACTCATCATCACTGATTCCAAGTGCCGTGGCAATCTCACTATCCGTAGCCGGCCTTCCCATGGTATTCTCTATCTCTTTCATGGCCGCATCAATCTGACGCTGACGTTGACGTACGGTTCTTGGAATCCAGTCCATTTTACGAATCTGATCCAAAATAGAACCACGAATTCGAAGACTTGCGTAAGTTTCAAATTTTACTTCTTTTCTGGAATCGTATTTATCGATGGCATCTATCAAACCAAAAATACCATAACTCACCAAATCTTCATACTCCACATTGTATCCCAGATACATGCTAAGACGTCCGGCTACTACTTTTACAAGAGGGGCATATTCTAATATTATTTTTTCTCTGACTTCCGATGACTTCGTTCGCTGATAATCGTCCCAAAGCCTCTTTCTGCTCAGTTCATCCATGTAACGTCCTCCGGTAACATTGTTGCTTATTGCTTCCCTTTATTACTTTTTGGTATCAGATGACGTTTTCTCTCCGGCTTTTCCGGATTGTTCATCATCTTTTTCGATTACTTCTCCCTCATTCTCATCCGCTTCCTCTTCCTTTTGAGGCGCAGAATCCATAATCATCTTCATGGCAACAACACCCAATACGTAAAATATCAACAAAACCGCCAACAGAATGATTAGCAAATAAAGAGTATCCACCTTAAACAAATAAAGCGTTATACTTGTAATCGCACCTGCAAGAAGTGTTACAAACGCAGGCAATAATCGTATCTTCTTCATATACATTCACCTCACGCTATATAACCACTTCTTCTTTGCCTACAGAACGAATCACAAACTCACCGTTTTCAGGATTGAAAATAACGGTACGACCATAATTCTTACCGGTATCTTCGGCCAATAAAGGAATATTCAATTCCTTCAATTTTGCCTTACTTGCTTCCACATTCTGTTCACCCACACGCACCATATCAGACTTATTCTGAAAAGCAAACATCTGGGCACCGCCGGCAATTTTAGCAACCATACGACTACGGGATGCTCCCTGCATCACCATTAGCCGTACCAGTTCTTCAATTCCGGTATCGGCAAATTTATAAATATTGGTATTATTTTTAATTGTTTTACTGTTTGGTAGCATGACATGGGCCAATCCGCCAACCTGAGTAATAGGGTCACGGATAGCAACCCCCACACAGGATCCAAGTCCCAGTGTAGTAAGCTTATCCGGGCTCTTACATACACTCAAGTCTGCCATGCCTACTTTAATTGTCTGACTCATAAACAACCTTTCAGCAAAGCCTACATGCCAAGCGCAGATAAAATTTTGTCATAGGAATCCAAATCGGGCACCAGAATAAAATATCCGTCCAAGCCCTCAAAAAATTGTGTCTGAATTAGTAAAAGCTTATCCCCCATTGTACCGAATTCAATAGCAGGGACGCTTAAAATTGCACCTGCCATATCAATACTTAACGCCGGGACAGAAGGATAAATAACCAATTGCGTCAACATAGATAAAGAATTCAAATAAGAAGCCGTAATGATATTACCGATTTCTTTAAGCGCAGACTGCTCCATCTCGCTCAAATCCTCGCCAACCATTTCCATTCCCATCAGTTTCGCAATCAGTTTTCGTGCCGATTCTTTATTTAAAAGAAATAAAATGCTACCGGTAATATCGCCCTCAACCATAAGGTAGATACCTGCCATAATCTGCTCTTCACCACCCATAATGGTGCCAACCTCGGAAAACTCCAAAAGTCTGACTTGGGGAACAGCCATATCAACCTTACAGCCAAGCATCTGCGCCAGCGCCGTTGTGGCATTCCCGGCGCCGATATTTCCTATTTCTCTTAAAACATCATAAAATTCTTGATTCAAATTATCCAAATCTATTCTGGACATAGGGTTACGCCTCCATTAACTTCTGTCAGCAACTACTTCATTCAAATCTAAAAGTGATATCAGGTTATCGCCATCTTTACCAACACCTATAAGGAAATTCTGTGTAGGTTCATTCGGATCACGATATACCTTTTCAACCAAATCATTCTGAAGTGTAATAACTTCTCTGACTTCGTCTACAATCAAACCAACAAAGTTTCCATCCATTTTAATAATAATAATACGGAATTTCTTGGTCTCTTCTACTTCCTGCATTCCCATTTTCAAACGTAAATTATAAACAGGAACAACTTCACCACGGAGATTTATTACACCTTTTATGTATGCAGGAACCTTAGGAACACGAGTAATACGCTGCATTCTCACGATATTATCAATATACTTAATATCGATGCCGAACATTTCTTCACCCATTTTAATCTTGATATATTGCGTTGTCTCTTTTACCAAAGCGATTTCGTCCATATTTAACCTCTTTCTACTGTCTCTACAGTCATAAAATTTATGGTCTGTTTCATTAAATCAATGCATTCGCATCCAAAATCAGAGCTACTTCACCATCACCTAAAATGGTAGCACCACTGATCAGCTTACACTTACCGATAAATTTACCCATAGACTTGATAACGATTTCCATCTGTCCAAGTAAATTGTCAATTACAAGGCCTGCCAAACGATCACCCTTCTTGGCAATTAACACCGTCATCTCCTCTTCCGGACTGCGTGTGCTTTGTACATCAAGAACCTGATCTAATCTTACAAGAGGAATTACTTTACCTCTCAAATGAATAACCTCTTTACCCTGTACGGTCTTAACTTCAGAAGGTGAAATACTTTCAATCGTCTGAACTGCACCAAGAGAAATAGCATATTTCTCTCCGCCTACAACAACCATAAGAGCCTGAATAATCGCCAGTGTCAAAGGAAGACGTACAATAAAAGTACTACCCTCACCGAGCTTGGTTCTGGTTTCGATTTCACCGCTTAAGGCTTCGATCTTGCTCTTAACAACGTCAAGACCAACACCACGACCGGATACGTCAGACACCTGCTTTGCGGTTGAGAAACTGGGAAGGAATAACAAATCAATGATATCCTTGTCTGCCATGGTCTCAGCCTGTTCCGGTGTAATGGTTCCGCGTTCAATCGCCTTGTTTTTAACAGCCTCTACATCAATACCGTTACCGTCGTCACCAACTTCAATAACTACGTTGTTACCATCCTGATAAGCATTTAAGAAAATCGAACCAACTTCTGACTTGCCGCGAGCCTTACGTACTTCTGCGCTTTCCAAACCGTGATCTGCAGAGTTACGAAGCAAATGCATCAACGGATCACCGATTTCATCTACCACGGTACGGTCAAGTTCTGTTTCTTCACCGGTCATATATAATTCCATCTTCTTATCCAATTTCTTGGAAAGGTCACGAATCATTCTCGGGAACTTACTTACAACACTCTCAATAGGAACCATTCGAACTTTCATAACAGACTCATGCAGATTGGTGGTAACACTCTCTAAGTATTCAATCTGTTCATTGAAAGCAAGGTTGGTTGAACCTACTTCATTTGCTGCAACACTGACAAGAGAGTTCTTTGAAATAATAAGCTCACTCACCAGATTCATTAATACATCCAGTTTCTCAATATCGACACGCACGGTACGGGTTGCCACGGGCTTGCCGACTGCTTTCTTCTCACCGCCCTTTGCCGGTGCTGCCTTTTCTTCTTTAACGACAACCTTGGTATCTGCCTTCTTGACAACTGCAGTTGTTTTTGCAGGTTCTGCGGCTTCAAGCTTGATTTCTTCACCTACGGCATCTTCAATTTCGGACACATACTTAATCGCTCCGATAACCTTTTCCAAAGAATGCTCTGAAAGGAAAATAATACTAAAATCATTTTCGAATCTTTCATCTTCAATATCCTGCGCAGAAGGAACGGATACGATCACATCACCCAATTCTTCCAAAGCCTTAAAAACAAGAAATGCTCGAGCAGCCTTTAAAATACATGTTTCCTGTACATAAACACTGATGCCGTATGCATGGATATTCTCTTTTGCAGCTTCTTCAATAACATGACGTTCCACATCACCTATCTTGATATCACGCCATTTATCTTTCTTGGAACCACCGGTTGTTTTTTCTTCTTTTACTTCTGCTTTCGGCTCTTCTTTCGCAGCCACAGCACCACCTTTGGTTTCCAAAATAACATTCAATGCTTTTATCAAATGCTCATTGTCATTGGTGCCTTCGTCTGCGTTTTCCTGAATGGTTGCAAGGTATTCTTCCAATGCATCCAGACACTGAAATAAAATATCAATCATCTCTGCATTTACCTTAATGGCACCGTTACGCACTTCAGAGAAAACATTTTCCATGTCATGGGTCAATGTCTGCATTCTCTTATAGCCCATGGTACCTGCCATACCCTTTAAGGAATGGGCTGCACGGAAAATTTCATTTACGGTGTCCATATTCTCCGCATCCTGCTCCAATGCCAGAATCTGAGTATTCAAATTCTGAAGATGTTCTCTTGTCTCATCAATAAAAATGTCTAAATACTGGCTTACGTCCATTTTTTATACCCCCATATTTAATGTAATTTCATTTGCTATGTATTTAATATCAACTGATTTATGTATCCACTTACGCTTTGCAATGCTTCCCGGCATTCCGTATACCACGCAACTCTCTTCATTCTGGATAATTAATTTTACCGGTTTGTGTTTCATCAGATACTCAATTCCTTCCGTACCATCTGCTCCCATTCCGGTCATCACTACACATATCACTTCATCATATCCGCTTTGTGCCAAAGACTCGTACATATAATTGGCGCAGGGTCGAACCCCCTCCCGATATGGCTCATCATGTAAATGAATTTTGTGATGATTACCCTCTTTCACAACTTCCATATGCCAACCGGCTTTGGCAAGATATACATGTCCAGGTTGTAAAACGTCTCCTTCTTCGGTTTCTTTTACGTCTATTTCACTCAGGGAATTCAAACGTTCCGCAAGTGTGTGAGTAAAACCATCCGGCATATGCTGCACAATCAATACCGGAGCATTTAAATCCTTGGGCAATTTAGGTATCACCTCTAACAATGCTCTGGGACCGCCCGTCGAACAGGCAATTGCAACAATTTTGCCGGTCTTGCCCTTTATTTTATCATTTAGTGTCTTAATATGTCATTCACCTTCTTTGTATATCTTCAAAGTTCTATAAGTATATATACTTATAGCCCATTTTATAGTGAGATTATAACACAATTCATTCTTCACATGCGTGCATAGTTACCATTTGTCTTTATTTTATCATATTTTTATTTAAAAAGAAATAAAATTGTACCAAATTAATATGTTTTTTCTTAAAATCAGACTTTTTTCATTCTTTTTACACACACATTAAAATTATTTGAATAGGATAAAACAAAGATAAAATTTGCTTTTGAGCAGAAAGGAATTTATGTCACATTTTAATCCGTTTGACGAAAAGCCTTTGCCTATAGATAGAACTTTTATGGATTGGCGCATGATGAATCCCAAATCATACAACAAAGAGGAAACAGACCCCTACACAAAAACCAGAATTATATTAATGAACGGTACCGAATTTGAAGCCCAATGGTTTTCACGTAACTTTTCCCGCCATTGCAGAAATAACGATTTAAGAAGGGAACTTGCGTTGGTACGACGTGTTGAACAACAGCAGCAAAAAAGAATTGCCTGTCTTCGTCCCCGAAACGAAACCATTTTGGAAACAACCATCGGATACGAACAGTTGGCTGTAGACTTAACGGCTGCGCTTGCAAAAATGGAAAACGATTGTCTTGTGAAAAATGCATTAAACTTCGCACTTTTAGAAGATTTTGACCACCTGTACCGCTATTCAAATCTTTTAGATTACGAATATGGTACCGACCCTAAAAAGCTTGTAGGCGGATACACCGAAATCATGCCGGCAAGACCTACCATCGCTGAGCACCGATATCCTTTCGATTCCATCTTCCCTTACGTTTGCAATGCAAAATCCGACTTGCAGACAGTATTAAATATTAATATTATTACTGCAGCCGAACAGCAGACCATGAATTATTATATGAACGTTGCTCCTTTATACTGTAAGTCCGATATCGGTCGCAGGTTATATGTAGAAATCGGCATGATTGAAGAAGAACATGTCTCTCAATACGAAAGCCTGAAAGATACCACTGCTACATGGTTGGAAGATTTGCTGATGCATGAATATACAGAATGTTACCTGTATTATTCCTGTATGCAAACCGAATGTGACCCTTATATTCGTCGCATTTGGGAAGAATGTCTGCTCCAGGAAATCAGTCATCTCCATATTGCCAAAGATTTGCTTTGGAAATATGAAAAGAAAGATTGGCAACAGGTCATCCCCTGCGGCACCTTCCCTTCCATCCTAAAACTTGGTTCAAACATTGATTATGTACGCAATATCGTTGCCACCACAACCGGAAACACACAAGCAGAAGAATGTGTCGTTCCCTTAAAAGATTTACCGGGAAATGCTCCCTTCTTCTATTATCAGGCAACCGTTAACAACAACGTTCCCTGTGTTGCCAGTCATGAAATCATAAAAAAATATATTGATAAAAAAGGTTATGATTACCGATACGAAGTTGCCGAACATCCCATTTGTGAATTAAGAGACCAAAAATGTGATAATACCTCCATTGCACGTATTCCTTCGGAAACACCAAGTTCAACCTCAATTTGCGGAACAACTGCCACTAACTGCAGTTGCATAACCACAGATTGCAACAAACCCATCAATTGGTAATCCAACCATTTCACCTCAACTTAACAAATGGCTTCCAAGGTGTTCTATTCACCTTGGAAGCCTTATTACTAATTATCTCTCTGTCTTCTTTTACGTTCTTCTTGGAATATATATCGAATAATTTCTTCACGCTCTCTTGGATTGATATATATAAATCTAACTCGTAACTCGTATTGTCCCGGATTATTTTCCAAGCGTTTACAACTTAATAACTCACCTGCAATACATAATCTTTTACTGGCACTTTCCCGCCGTAATACAAAGTTACATACCACTGTGGATTTGGGTTCAAAAGGCACCATGGACGTAAAACGTAATCCGCCGCCACTCATATCCAGAATAACAGCCTTATCTCCCGGCAATTCTTCATCTGCAATGAATTGTCCGTCTCTTTCTATGCCCTGTTTTTCATCCTCTGACATTTCTCGTATCTCCATATCAAGCATACACGGAAAACGATAATATTCACGACGCTGATATTTCTGTAACGGACTAATCAGCTTCAATTCCAACAAATACAGGGAACCATTTTTATAACGGTTGGTTACCTTGGCATCACACTGAAACAGTCCTTTGACCGTAATAAAATGAATGTGATACTCAGCATTCACCGGCAAAAGCACCAGCTTTGTCTGTTCAATAGGCATAAAAACTTCAAGTCGGTCTTCTCCAATCACGTCAACAACCTTGGTTTCGTACACTTTCTTATTACCACCGTTGTCTTGTAATACACGTTCAACCACTTCCATTTCAATCCTTGCCCCAGGCGATATGAATTTGGATAACAAAAATTCCTGTTCAATCATGTCGTCTTTTTACCGGCTACGATATGCGAAAAAAATGCAGCCATTCCCCTTTTTTGAATTTTTTTATTAACTTCTTTGTTCATAAGTACTGATGCGATATTTTCGTATGCAATAGCCGATTTAGCCTTTGGATTCTCCAAAGAAACAGGCATCTGCTGCATTACCGCATCCGACAAAGCCTGATCTTGCGGAATACTGCCCAAAAACTCCAATTTAATACTTAAATATTTGGAAACCACCGCATTTAATTTATTAAATAAGGTTTTACCTTCCTGTTCGGTAGATACTCTGTTTGATATAACTTTAATTTGGGAATGTTCAACAGAGAATCTCGGATGTCGATTCAGTGCCTTAAGCAAAGAATAAGCATCTGTTATGGAAGTAGGCTCCGGCGTTGTTACCAAAAGAATTTCTCCGCTGGCCACAAGGAACTCCAAAACAGCATCCGAAATACCCGCGCCGGTATCAATGATAATGACATCTGCCATGGCATCTAATTGTGCAAGATTCTTAATAATATAAGTCAGATAATCCCTGCTCAAATCAGACATACCAACAATACCGGAACCACCACTGATAAAACCAACTTCACCCGGTCCCCATGTTATAATGTCACTCATGTTCATACCTTTATAAATCAAATCATAAAGACTGTGTTTGGGTACCGCACCAAACATAATCTCTATATTCGCCAAGCCGAAATCCGCATCTAAAATAATAACCTTTTGACCCATTTTACGAAATTGAACTGCCAGGTTAATTGCCGTATTGGATTTTCCGACACCGCCTTTTCCGCTGGTTACCGTTATAACTCTTGCCAAAGGTCGCTGCTGATTTGCTTTTATAATATTTCTTAACTGCTGCGCCTGGTCCATAAACCCCTCTGCTTTCTAACTATTTACCGCCCAATAATTTTTTAACCGTACTCTGAGCATTAAATGTTTCAATATCATCCGGCACATTTTGTCCACATGTAATATATGACATGGCTGCACCCGTATAAATCCTCATGTTTAAAAGATTACCATATGCAGATGTTTCATCCAGCTTTGTAAAAATAATCTTATAATCAAACATCTTTTTGTATTTATCCGCAATGCTTAACAGATCTTTGTATTTCGTTGTCGCCGAAACAACCAAATAAACTTCACGTTCGATTTTACCCTCTGCATAATTGACAAAATCAGCCATATCATCTCGTTGTTTCTCATTATTCTGCGAATGACCCGCAGTATCCACAAGAATATAATCATAGGTTGCAAAATCGTGAATTGCTTCCTGGATCTCATCGGCAGTATAAATTACCCGAAACGGGACTTCTAAAATATTTGCATATGTGCGAAGTTGTTCAGAGGCCGCAATTCGATATGTATCTGCTGTGAGCAATGCTACTTTTTTCTTTTCTTCCACTACAAACTTAGATGCAATCTTTGCAATGGTGGTAGTCTTTCCGACACCTGTAGTCCCTACAAAAAAGACCATTTTAGGACCGTTTTTAGCAGGTTCAATACACTCAGCCTTACCAAAACGAAGAATCATTCTCTGATATACATTAGATAGTATATGCTCCATTGGCATATTGGGCTTTAACATTTTGTCCACTTCAGCCAAAATAGAATCCGCATATTTCCCATCAACCTCATTCTCTGTCAGTGTTTCCCGAATCAAAGAAATAACCGCTTCCGTTCTATCGTCCTCCGCCTTTGCACTTTTATCTTCTTTTATTTCATTTGGTTCTTCTTTATCATCAACATTCTTTATTTCGTCTCGTCTCTGAATTTGTTGTTCCAATAGGGAATGCAGGCTATCCAATTTTTCTTCCAGAATACGTTCCTCTTTAACGGAAGGCACCGATTCTTCTTTTAAAACAGTTCCCGTCGCACTCTGACCGGACATAGTCAGATTTGCCGCACTGTCCCTACGATGCATCACTTCTCTTTCATCTTCTTTTGCAACAGTAATTTCAACATATGCCTGCTTAAAAACTTTGGAAAGCCCTTTGGGTTTGATGGTTTTTACATTCATCAGAACCACATTATCTCCCAACTCTTTCTTAGCATTTTCCATTGCTTCCGATTCAGTTTTTCCTTGATATTTTTTAATGATCATGCTACTGTCACCATCCCAACAGATTGTAACTCTACATCTGATTCAATTTCATTGTAAGATATTACAATTAAATCCTTAAAATAATCCTCAGACAACTTTTTAAAATACATACGTACGATTGGCGAAGTCAGAATAATCGGGCTTCTGCCAAGTCGCTCCAACTTTTCAGTTTCCGTTTCCACGCTTTTCATAATCTTCTTGGTTTTCTCCGGATCCAATGTCAGATACGCACCCTGTTCTGTCTGCTTTACACTACCCATGATTTCCTGTTCCAACTTAGGATCAAGGGTAACAACACTGGTAGTTTCATTTGCAGGAAAATACTTTCCTGAGATTGCACGCTTCAAGCTCTGTCGCGTATACTCTGTTAAAATATCCGTATCTCGGGTAGTGGTTGCGTGATCTGCCAATGTTTCAAAAATAGTAAGCAAATCTCGAATGGAAATGCCTTCGCTTAACAGATTCTGCAGCACCTTCTGCACCTCACCAAGACCTAACAACTTAGGCACAAGTTCATCAATAAGCACAGGATTACTTTCTTTCAGATTATCAACCAAATGCTGAACATCCTGTCTTGTAAGCAATTCTGCCAAATGATGTCTGATAATCTCCGTCAAATGAGTTGCTATGATGGAAGGAGGATCAACAACCGTATATCCTGCCGCTTCTGCACGTTCCCTCTGCCCTTCCGTAATCCACAACGCCGGCAAATGGAATGACGGTTCAAAAGTAGGAATACCGGTGATTTCTTCTGTAACATATCCCGGATTCATTGCCATATAATGGTCAAATAATATCTCACCTTCACTCACCTGGATACCTTTTATTTTAATAATATATTGGTTCGGGTTCAACTGAATGTTATCTCGAAGTCGGATTATCGGCACCACCGTACCAAGTTCCAACGCGATCTGCCTTCGTATCATTACAACACGGTCTAAAAGGTCACCGCCCTGATTTACATCAGCCAAAGGAATGATACCGTATCCAAATTCCAGTTCGATGGGGTCCACCTGTAAAAGAGAATTGACGTTCTCCGGTTTTCGTATCTCGGAAGCTGCGATTTCCTCCTGATCAACTTCGGATTCAATTCCGGAAGTTTCCAGCGAATTTGCCATCATTCGCCCTGTAATAACAAACATGGCACCGAATCCCACATACAAAAGCAGATTAAGAGGGGTCAAAATACCCAAAGCCATTACAGTTGCGCCAACCAGATACATAACTTTAGGCACACCAAAGAGCTGTTTTACAAGGACATTGCCAAAATCAGCATCCTTAGATCCTTTGGTAACCAAAATACCGGTCGCCAATGATATCATAAGAGAAGGAATCTGGCTAACCAAACCATCACCGATGGTTAAAATGGTATAATGTTCAAGGGCACTCATAATATCCATGCCTTGCATCAGCATACCGGTGAGAATACCACCGATAATATTAACAATCGTAATGATTAAACCGGCTGTAGCATCTCCCTTAACATACTTAACAGCACCATCCATGGAGCCGAAAAAGCTGGCTTCATGCTGTATTTTATCACGACGTTCTTTTGCTTCTTCATCCGTAATGGCACCGGTATTCAAATCCGCATCAATAGCCATCTGCTTACCGGGCATGGCATCCAAGGTAAATCGTGCCGTTACTTCAGCAACACGTTCCGAACCCTTGTTGATAACCATGAACTGTACAAGAATCAGAATAATAAAAATTACAACACCGATAACAAGATTGCCACTACCCACAAAACTACCAAAAGTCGAAACAACATTGCCGGCCTCACCGGTAGAAAGAATCAATCTGGTAGAAGACACATTCAATGCAATACGGAATATGGTTGTAAAAAGCAAAATAGTGGGAAAAAATGACATATCCAATACTTCCTTGGCAAACATACAACCAAACAAAATAACAAAAGAAACAGAAATATTCAATGTCATTAAAATATCCAGCAAAAAGCTGTTTAAAGGTACAATTAACATGACAATCGCAGCCAGCAAATACAACGCTACGCCAATATCCGCTTTTTTCACGTATTGCACCTCCTTTTTTTGCTATCACATTTTTATTTATACGATGTATCCAAAAATCTTAAAAACATTATATTTTACCTTGCATTTTGTATACCATGGCAAGAATATCAGCAACCGCACGATACAATTCCGGCGGTATCACCGCACCCAACTCTACGTTATAATACAACATACGTGCAAGCGGTTTGTTTTCTACAATTTCAACTTTATTTTCTTTTGCAACTTCTTTTATTTTAGCGGCCAAATGATCACATCCTTTTGCGACAACATAAGGTGCATCATATAAGTCCGCATCGTATTTAATGGCAACCGCAAAATGCGTAGGATTTGTAATAACAACATCTGCCTTCGGCAAATCCTGCATCATTCTGCGCTGAGAGGCCTGCATCATTTTTTGACGAATCTTTCCTTTGACTTTCGGATCACCTTCTGCCTGTTTATATTCGTCTTTAACCTCCTGCTTTGTCATCTTCATATCTTCTCTGAATTTCCACTTCTGATAAAACCAATCCGCCACAGCAATCAGCAAATACACCAGTGAGATTTTAATTCCGAGATTAATAACTACATCTCCCATCAATGCAATAGCCTGTTCAATGGGCATATCGTACAATATAAACAGGCTGTCCCATTCATTCTTTAATGTAGAATATGCCACCCATATAATCAGACCGATTTTTAAAATAGCTTTTAAAAGTTCGATCAGTGAATTTAATGAAAAAAACTTTTTAAAACCGCTAATCGGATTTAATTTGCTCAATTTTGGTTTCAACGGTTTCGATGTAGGACGCCATTTTACCTGATAAATTTCAATAGCAATTCCGGCAACTAATGCCGCACCGGCAAAAGGAAGTAACATAATAAGAATTCGTAACAGGGTTTCACGAAAAACAATCATATAATCCCTTACGGAAACCTGCCCTGCCACCATTGAAGTAAATTCAGGAATTTTACCGTATACAAGTCGGAATAAATCCATAAACTGGGAACCCAGCATACCGACCCACAGTTTTAACATTATAAACATCACAAGAAGTCCGATACCAAGACCTAATTCTTTACTCTTGGCTACCTGACCTTCTTTTCGGGCATCTCTTAATTTTTTGGCTGTAGGCTGCTCTGTCTTTTCGCCGCCGGGTCCATCTTTGGCAAACAATTGTAAATCATAGGAAAGCATTACATCATTCCCTCCACAAATGCCACTACCATCTTCTTCATCTGGGTAAAAATTAAATCAGCCGCATGAGGCATTAATCCTACTGTTACAAACAAAACCGTTAATCCGGTTAATACCTTTAACTGGATACCAACAGCAAACATATTCATCTGTGGCGAACTTTTTGCCAAAATTCCTAATATTATATTAAGCATAGTTGCACTCAAAAATACAGGCATAGCAATCTTAAAGCCTATAACAAAAAATTGTGCAATAAACTCAAGCACTGTACTATACAAAATGGGTATGTTAGGAAATACTTCTCCTACTGGAATAAGCTGAAATGATTGCACTATAGCTGTCAATATAAAAAAATGCATATTGGTTATAAGAATTATT
>JAZNRC010000040.1:0-27935 GCA_045590555.1 Lachnospiraceae bacterium
TGCCTGAGGAGCCTGCTGCTGACCCATAGCAAATAAGCTGTTAGCATTCATACCGCCTGTCATCTGTGCCATATTCATGCCTGCGAAAGCCATCATAGGTCCGGTTGCTTCGTTGCTTGCTGCAGCTTCCATAGCGTTAGCCTGAGCAGTAGCCATACGAGCAGCTGCCATGTTTACGTTGGTGTAAACTGCAACATCCTGGAACTTCTTGATTCTTTCTTCGTCTTCGGGAGTAGCCTTGATGGTGTTGATGGTAACGGAAGCTACCTTGATACCACGAAGCTCACCCCATTTTTCAGACAACTGAACGTTTAACTGGTCTGTTAATTTATCTGTAAGAGTAGTAATCTGGCTATAACGTAAACCAACTTCTGAGAAAGTTCCCAAAGCAGGCTGGAACGCTGTCATAAATTCAGAGCGAAGAATGCTGTGAATTTCCTTCTTATTGAATTCGTCTCTTACGTTACCTGCATGGAAGGTATAAAAACGAACAGGGTCAACGATTGTATATGTAAATTCACCGTTACACATAATGTTGATATCACCCTGGAAACCTGTTACCTTATCATGAATGAAGAAAGGGAAGGTTCCTGCTGTACCCCAAAGGTTGTTACGGATTTCGAGTAAGTTTACATAGTAAACGCGCTGATCCTTGGGGATTTCACCACCAAAAGAAATACGCTTTCCAAGCTGAATGAAAGAGTTCTTAATGTTCTCGCCTAAGTTTCCGTAGAAGATAGAAGGTTCGGTAGAAGCATCATATACGAATTCACCGGGTTCTGCGCAGACTTCAGTAATTTTACCCTGATCTACGAGAATCATACACTGACCTTCGTTAACGATTACAACAGAACCGTTAGAGATAATGTTGTCGCTACCCTTGTTGTTACCCTTCTGGTCACGCTTGCGACCCTTCTGAATCAAGATATCGTTGGGGAATGCGTCGCAGTAGAAGAACTCTCTTGCAGCAACATCGCCTAATACTGTGTTAACACCGCTGCTGACACCGCCTAATACGTTGCCAAAAGTACCTTTTACTGATTGGCCCATTGAACTTAAAGTTGATTTAATTAATCCCATTTTACATTTTCCTCCTAAAAGTCTATTACTTTTTGATTATTTGCGTATGTAAAAGGAAGTGTGTATACACTTCGCTTCTATTATATATTTTTTTCTGATAAAAGTCTATGATAATTTTTATTATTATATGAAAAAATATCGGTGGGGAAAAATATTCTTTTGTGGGAGTTTTTAAAAGATAAAAATCAATATCATTTGTTCTCAGGGACGCTTTCGCTTGGTTGTCCTACGCAACGGTACATAAGGTTGTAAAAAACACAACCTAAGTACCGGCGAGTACAAACACCCTTCGAACAAAAGGATATTGATTTTTATTTGTTTTAAGCTTTAAAAAGAATATTCGTCCCCACCTGCTAGGCGAGACAATGCAGGACTATTGTTGTGAAAAACGGATAAGTAGAAGTTCTAAATATACAACATATGAAAAGTTGCAAAAAACTCTTGAGGGGGGGTACGACTGTAGTATAATCTTTTTATCTTACATATCTGGAGGTAAAAGATGAAAAAGTTATTGGTAATGATGCTGGTAGCCGCTATGAGTGTGATGATGCTGGCAGGTTGTAACGGTAATGGAGAAAGCGTGGAAGATGGACAGAGCACAGAAGATGCTTCTGTGGCTATATCAGAAGAAGTTGTATCCGAAGAAACATCCGACAGCGAGACTGCAGAACCTGAAGTTTCCGAAGAAGTATCGGAAATGACATTGGAAGAAAAGATATTGGCTGAAATGTTAGATGGTTCCGGTTTGGCGGCTCTACAGTATATAGTAGCCGGTATGATTGTAGATGATTTTATTGAATATGGTACAGAATTATATGCGACCGGAATTAGTTCAGAAACTGTTACTAAAATAGGAGATATTGTTAGGGAACACTATGATAAATAGTATAGAACATAAATCATTTGAACATTCATAGCACAACAAGGGGAGGGTTTGTATTTGCAGTTTGAAGGGTGTTTGTACTCGCCGGTACTTAGGTTGTGTTTTTTACAACCTTATGTACCGCTGCGTAGGACAACCAAGCGAGAGCGTCCCTGAAAACGCAAATACAAACCCTCCCCTTGCGTCCTTACACCAACCTTTTATTTCGCCTCCGCCTTAATTCCACCGTAGTAAAGAACCCCCAATGCCCCCGGGCCTGCATGAGTACCGATACTGGGGCTTACGTCGTTGATAATGACATTTTTAAAAGGTGTTTTTTCTTTTATGATTTCGGCAAGAGTATTGGCATCGTCAATGCAGTTGCCGTGAACTATGCCGACCGGTAAAGTATAATCGGTCTTTTCATCCATGGTTTTCAACATTTTGTCCACCAGTTTGCGGATTGATCTTTTACGACCGCAAACGGTGCCGTCGGATGTCAGCCCGCCATCCTTGTTTACGTAGAGGAAAGGCTTCAGATTCAAGGTGCTGCCAAGGAGTGCGGTTGCCTTGCTGACGCGACCGCCACGTTGCAAATGGAATAAATCATCTACGGTGAATTGCACATTGATATGATTTTTAAATTCGTTTAATTCAGCAACTACATTTCCGTAAGCAATATTTTGGGCTTTTAAGTTTTCTGCGTGGATCACCATAATGGCCTCACCCAGTGAAACATTTAAGGAGTCGATTACGGTAATACGTGCATCCGGATATTCTTCCGATAATTCGTCGGCAACCATACATATATTATTATAGCTGCCGCTTAATGCAGAAGAAAATGAAATGTGAATAATATCCATTTCCTGGTCTAAAATAGTACGAAATCTGTCTTCAATGACAACAGGATTATTTGCCTGGGACTGAGGGAGCGCACCGGCTTTCATTCGCTCATAGAATTCGTTGGCAGGCATGTGTAACTCATCACCATATACCACATCATCAAAAGAATAATACTGGGGAATTATGGTGGTATGAAATTTATCGATATATTCCTTGGGTAAGTCTGAATTGGAATCCGTTGTAATACAATATTCTCTCATGTGAAATCTATCCTTCTGTCTCCTCGGAGGAAGCAACTTCCTCATCAATGGAATTCAATATATTCATGAAAAGCTGTTGGATTTCGAAATGAGGATGATCTCCGAGAAGATACATCTTTTCGGGAAAAACAATGCCTCCCGCCATGGCAAAGTGACCGCCGCCGTCGCCGATATCTTTTAGTGCTCTTGAGGTTACGGTACCGGCATGATAATATTTGGTTTCGTTGCGGACGGAGAATTTGTACCCGCCGTTTCGCACCGCATAAACCACAGCAAATTCTACCACATCCAAGCCGAGAATGAAGTCGGAAATCATTGCTACCAACGCATCCGGGCAATCAAAGGAAATGGAGGCAAAGCCTACGTTATCATAGATTTTGATATTGCGGATGGCCTCGCCGTAGGCGTACAAATCCTGAATTTCATAATTGTTATGGGATAAAGTTATAATGGTCTGATTGTCTGCAATTTTATGAAGAAATGAGAACATTTCAATATCAAAATCCGTCACGCCGCGGTTGAAAGAATCCGTATCCATTTTGATTCCGTATAAAAGAGCGGTGGCAGTATTAACATCCAGAGTTGTATCGCTTTCTTTAAAATAATTTGCCACGATGGAAGCGCAGGCACCGCAAATACGTAAATCACTGTAATGATAAGAACAAGGTTTCAATGTGGGATGATGGTCAATGCAGGCTACTTCATCTCCCGGGAAATCCGTCAGATTGGAATTATATTTTTGACCATCAATCGTCACAATATAATCCTCTTCCAGCATGTTGTCAATGTCATTGATTTCATAAGCCTCAATGTGAAAGACTTCCATCATTTTCTTGGTACTGTTGGCCTCTATTTCGCCGGCATAACATATGGTGGTATCTACGCCGTGCGCCTTCAAAAACACCTGCATACCGTAAGCAGATGCCAAGGCATCCGGATCCGGAAAATTATGTGTTTGCAGATATACTTTGTGTCCCTTTAATAATTCAACTAATTTTATCCAGTTCATGTGTCTCTCCTGTTTATATTTTCCCCTTACTTGAACATAGCAGAAAAGACAAAAATGTGCAATCATAACCAATAGATATTTTTGAAAAGAATAAATATCATGTTGTAAGACTAAGGAAAAAAGGCTATAATGAATCATAGTATATATAGGGAGGCGGAAATATGTTTGGTAAGAAGAAAAACTTCAGTGAGAGGTTACAGGCAAGGGTCAAAAAGGGTGAGAAGAAAATCAACAAAAAGTTAAAGAAGTTTATGCGTTCCGGCTCCCGTGCCAAAATTCGTAAAATAAAAATGCTTTTTAAAGGACCAAAGTATTTCGAAATATTTGTAAATATTGCTTTTGCGCTTGTGGTATTCTTTCTTTTCTGGAAAAAAACCAAAGATCCCACTTTTTTGGAGCATTTCGGAGAAACCAAACTATAAAATTAACGTTATTTTGCCATGATGACAAAAAGGGTTCACACTTTGTTTACACATAAGTGGTTGAATCCTTTTTTTAAATCTGTTAAAATGGTCAAGATGTAAATTATAAATGATAATATGGATTCGTGTGGGCATTTTGCCTTTTTCGTATTGTCAGGGAATGATTGGAGAATAAAATGGGCGTATTTGACAAGGTTTTCGGAACACATAGTGAAAGAGAACTGAAGAGAATCGACAAAATAGTAGATAAGATTGAAAGTTACAGACCTGCCATGCAGGAGCTTTCAGATGAAGAACTGCGGAATAAAACAGTTGAATTTAAGAAAAGATTTGAAGATGGAGAGACCTTGGATGACCTTTTGCCGGAGGCTTATGCGGTAGTACGTGAAGCCGGTAAAAGAGTGCTTGACATGGAGCATTATCGTGTACAGCTGATTGGTGGTATTATTTTGCATCAGGGACGTATTGCGGAAATGAGAACAGGTGAGGGTAAAACGTTGGTGTCAACCTTACCCGCCTATTTGAATGCGTTGGAAGGCAAGGGTGTATACGTGGTAACCGTTAATGATTATCTTGCTAAACGAGATGCGGAATGGATGGGACAGATTCACGAATTCTTAGGTCTTAAAGTTGGTGTGGTTCTTAACAGCATGAAGCAGGAAGAACGTCGAGAAGCATACAATTGTGATATTACCTATGTTACCAATAATGAGCTGGGATTTGATTATCTGCGTGATAATATGGTTATTTATAAGGAACAGCTTGTACTTCGTCCCCTGCATTATGCAATCATCGACGAAGTTGACTCTGTTTTAATCGATGAGGCAAGAACGCCTTTGATTATTTCGGGTCAGAGCGGTAAATCTACCAGACTTTACGAAGCCTGCGATATTCTTGCCCGTCAGATGAAGCGTGGTGCAGACGTGGAAGAACAGTCCAAGATGGATATCATTATGAAGATTGAACAGGTGGAAGATGGCGATTTCATTGTAAATGAAAAAGACAAGACCATTAATCTGACTGCTGACGGTGTAGCAAAAGTCGAGAATTTCTTCCGCATAGAGAATCTGGCAGATCCTGAGAATCTTGAAATTCAGCATAATATCATCCTTGCGCTGCGCGCTCATAATTTAATGTTCCGCGATCAGAATTATGTAGTAAAAGATGACCAGGTTATGATTGTAGATGAGTTTACCGGACGTATTATGCCGGGACGTCGTTATTCTGACGGATTGCATCAGGCAATTGAAGCCAAGGAGCATGTTAAGGTTAAGAGAGAAAGTAAGACGCTTGCAACCATTACGTTCCAGAACTTCTTTAATAAATTTGACAAAAAAGCCGGTATGACCGGTACTGCATTAACGGAAGAAAAAGAATTCCGTAATATTTATGGTATGGACGTTATTGAAATTCCTACCAACCGCCCAGTTGCACGTTTGGATTTGAATGATGCGGTTTATAAAACAAAGCGCGGTAAGCTCAATGCTATTGTGGAAGCTGTATGCGAAGCTCATGCGAAAGGACAACCGGTACTGGTTGGTACCATTACCATTGAGGCATCGGAGGAACTTAGTCGTCTTCTTCGTAAAAGAGGGATTCCACATCAGGTGTTGAATGCAAAGTTCCATGAAATGGAAGCTGAAATTGTTGCCAAGGCAGGACAGAGTGGCGCCGTAACCATTGCAACCAATATGGCAGGCCGTGGTACAGATATTAAGTTGGATGATAAAGCAAGAGAAGCAGGTGGACTTAAGATTATCGGTACGGAAAGACATGAATCCAGACGAATTGATAATCAGCTTCGAGGTCGTGCCGGTCGTCAGGGTGATCCCGGTGAATCAAAGTTTTTCATTTCGTTGGAAGATGATTTGATGCGCCTGTTTGGTTCTGATCGTTTGATGACGGTGTTTAATTCTTTGGGTGTGGAGGAAACTCAGGAGATCCAGCATTCCATGTTGAGTAAAACCATTGAAAATGCCCAGAAGAGAATTGAAAATAATAACTACGGCATCCGAAAGAATCTGTTGGATTATGATCAGGTCATGAATGACCAGCGTGAAATTATTTATGCGGAACGTCTCCGTGTATTAAACGGCGAAAGCATGCGAGATGTTGTTTACAAGATGATTACGGATATTGTAGAGAATACGGTAGATAATTGTATCAGCGACGATCAGTCTGTGGACGAATGGGATTTGGCAGAATTAAACAATGCATTATTACCGATTGTTCCTTTGGAACCGGTTACGCCGGAACGCATTGAAAAGCCTAAGAAGAACGCATTAAAACAGCAACTTAAGGAAGAGGCTGTTAAATTATACGAAGAAAAAGAAGCTGAATTTCCTCAGGCCGATGCAATTCGCGAGGTAGAGCGAGTTATTCTTTTGAAAGCCATTGATCATAAATGGATGGCGCACATTGATGATATGGCACAGTTGCAGCAAGGTATTCACATGGTTGCATACGGACAGAAAGATCCGCTTGTAGAGTATAAGATGAGTGGTTTTGATATGTTTGATGCCATGACTGACGGAATTCGTGAAGAAACAGTGCGACTGGTTATGCATGTCAGAGTAGAGCAGAAGTTGGAGCGTGAGCAGGTAGCTAAGGTTACCGGAACCAATAAAGATGATTCTCTTGCTAAGGGACCGGTAAAACGCGAAAGTGAGAAGGTGTATCCCAATTCTCCATGTCCATGCGGCTCCGGAAAGAAGTATAAACAGTGTTGCGGACGTAACGCATAATTTTAAATTAAGTAAAATGTACACCCGGTAAGTTGGCTTACAAAGCATATGTTGCCGGGTGTCTTTTATAAAAATAAAAGTAAAGGTGGTGACGCAAAGTGGTTGAATTAGATGCAATGAAAAGCGAATTGCAGGCTTACGTAACTCCATTGGCGGAAGTGAGGGATTCACTTTGACTTAGTAAATAAGACTGAGCGAGTGAAGGAATTAGAGAGAGAAAGTCAGGAACCCGGATTCTGGGATAATCCTGAAATATCCAACCGGAAGATGAAAGAGATGAAAAATCTTCAGGATACCATAGATATGTATCATCATTTGGAAAGTCAGGTAGAAGACATTGGTATGTTAATTCAAATGGCTTACGAGGAAAATGATACGGAACTGGTAGCTGATATTCGTGCAGAGTTGGACGAGTTTGTGGAGGAATTCGAGAAAATCCGTATATCCACACTTTTATCGGAGGAATATGATACCAATAATGCTATTTTGAGGCTGAACGCAGGTGCAGGCGGCACCGAAAGCTGTGACTGGGCGTCAATGTTGTATCGTATGTATGTCCGTTGGGCAGAGCGCAAAGGATATACGATTGAAGTATTGGATTATCAGGATGGTGACGAAGCCGGAATTAAATCTGTATCATGGCAGGTCAACGGTTTAAATGCATATGGATATTTAAAATCTGAGAAAGGTGTACATCGACTGGTACGTATTTCACCTTTTAATGCTCAGGGAAAAAGACAGACATCTTTCGTATCGTTGGATGTGATGCCGGAATTGCCGGAGGATGTAGAATTGGATATCAATCCGGATGATTTGCGAATTGATACTTATCGAAGCAGTGGTGCAGGTGGTCAGCACATTAACAAAACCTCATCGGCAGTGCGAATAACCCATATTCCAACAGGTGTTGTGGTGCAGTGTCAGAATGAACGTTCTCAACATAGTAACAAGGACAAGGCAATGCAGATGTTACGTGCCAAATTGTTAATGTTGAAGCAGGAGGCAAATGCCGAGAAATTATCGGATATACGTGGAGAAATTAAGGAAATCGGTTGGGGAAGCCAGATACGTTCTTATGTTATGCAACCCTATACTTTGGTAAAAGATACCAGAACGGGAGAAGAAACCGGTAATGTAGATGCTGTTTTAGACGGTGATTTGGATAAAATGATGACGGCCTACCTCAAGTGGAAAAGTCTTGGCGGTAAAGCCGTCGGTGATGATTCTATTGATTAAGGCGTTTGGCGGAAAGATCTGCGTAAAAGCAGGCTTTAGAAGTGTTTATATAGGGTATTACCCACAGATTGCCGATTCCAAAGGTGAATAACGAAACAAATTGTAAGGGAAGGAAGCTTAAGTTAAGCCAAAGGAGGCGAACTTTGCTTCCTTTCATTAACCATATACTCATTTTAATTGCTTTGCCGGCGGAAAGACCGGGCATATCTGCCAACATAAAATAAATCGGTTCAAAGAACAGATAAATCAAAAAGAAAAGAAGTTCTCCCATGCCTAAAATGAAATAAGCAATACACAGGGATTTCAGAACATTCGTGTCCATACGTAACAGCTGTTCCATGGAATAGGACGGCATGAAGTATAAAACATAGATAATATAGGGCAGAGTACAAAGCATGCGTATCATTGCAATAAAAAATGATACTTTGATTGCACGATCCGGACCATTGGAAAAAGCATGAAACAAATCGAATAAAGAACAACGTTCTTTGCCGGTTGCGATTTTTAGGTAAAAAGATGCAACCCCTACTTGAAGGAGTCCGGAGAACAAATGCACCATTAAAGTCGTAAATTCATAAATCAGCATATCCAGAATGCTTTCGCTGCCGGGGAAAACCATAAGGCAGAAAGAACAAAGATTAGTAAGTAAATAAAAGAGAAACGTAAAGAAGACTGCTGTCCACATGTGTGACAGCAGTTGTTCTTTGGCATTTGATTTTATGGTTTTTATTTTTGAGTACATATAAATATAATCCTTTTATTTAATAGAAACATCGAAATTTCTTCCTCTCAGGGCATCGCCCTGGATTTTTTTAAGTTGTTTTGTATAAGGATTCTCTTCGTTTTCGTATTTTATTTTGGTGGTAGTTTCGCCACCCGCCACATAAGTACGTCCGCATTCCGGGCAAACTGCCGTTTTCAAGGTAACACTGGCCTGGATTACTTTGCCGTTATCCTGCGCTGCTTTGGTAAAAGCGTTGGAAACATGCTCCTGTTCGTGGGCACGAACACGGCTTGCCGAAGCCATAGGTGATATATGTTGCGCAGATTTAAAAGAAACCATTTCGTTGGAACCGTCCTGATATTTACGATTTTCACAGGTTTGGCATTCGGTAGCACTTTTTGTCTGCCCGGAACTGTCAATTTTGCCGGTAGAAACACCGGAGTCCGAGGGCGTAGAAGGCGATACGTTGGCTGTACCGGTAGGATAATATTGAGTAGGATATGCTCCTGCGTATGTAATTCCGTTCATAGGCTTCTCCTTTCTGCAATGTTTTTGCGATATTTCTATTCTTCAGAGGTGGTCGGAAGTGACAGCATGTAGTTGGTGTACTCTTCCATATCCATTCCATACATTTTCTCGAAGGTTTCATCCAATTCCTGACGATAGGTTTCGTTGAAAAACACATTATAAAATGCCAGTCCGGTATATAGGGTATTTCCCAATAATGCCAGGCAGGATACTAAAATCGCAACTTTGGCATTAAATTGGTAATGTGCCGTATTTCCTTTTGACAGGACTGCAAAAATAATAGAGAGACCGCCAAAGATAAAAGGAAAAATCATAGTACCGAACAATGCGGTAATCACGGCACAGAATGCACAGGTACGTGCTGTTTTTGCCATTATAATATGATGATAATTGGGTTCTGTATAATTCATTTTTACCTTCGTTTTAATAAATATTACTACTTTTTTTCAGTATAACACGAAGGGGGAGGAATGAAAAGAAGAAAAAGGGAGATTTACGTTATTTTAGTTGCGAAAGAGCGGTAAAATCGGGTATACTGTGATAGGAGTACAGGGACTTGAAAGTCCTTATATTTTAGGAGGAAAAAATGGATATTGCATTACAGCTTGCCAAAGAATTGCAAATCAAAAAGGAACAGGTGGATGTGACCATCAAATTAATAGATGAAGGAAACACCATTCCTTTTATTGCGCGTTATCGTAAAGATGTTACAGGGAATTTGAATGATGAAGTGCTTAGAAACTTGAATGAAAGGCTTACATATTTAAGAAATTTGTGTGATAAGCAGGAACAGGTAATATCAAGCATTGAAGAGCAGGGTAAATTAACGGAAGAGTTAAAAAAGCAGATTCTGGAAGCTACTACTTTAGTTGCAGTAGAAGATTTGTACCGTCCGTACAGACCCAAGAGAAAGACGCGAGCAGGAATAGCCAAAGAAAAAGGGCTGGAAGGACTTGCAGAATGGATTCTTGCGCAGGAAACCGCAGAACCTTTGGAAAAGGAAGCTGAGAACTATATTTCGGAAGAAAAAGGTGTTTCTACCGTAGAAGAGGCCCTTGCGGGTGCGCGGGACATTATTGCGGAAATGATATCAGATGACGCGGCTCACAGAACATATATCCGAGAAGCCACCATGGAAGAGGGTATTGTGATGAGCAACCTGAAAAAGGAAGAAAAAGAAAAGATCTTTGAAATGTATTACGACTATTCGGAGCCTGTGAAAAAAATAGCAGGACATCGTGTTCTTGCGTTGAATCGTGGTGAAGATAAGGATGTACTGAAAGTAAAAATTGAAGCTCCGAAGGATAGAATTCTTCAATATCTGAATAAAAAGACTCTTAAGAATGAGAATCCTTATACGACACCGGTTATCGCAGAAGCAGCAGAGGATGCATATGACAGATTAATTGCGCCTGCGATTGAAAGAGAAATCCGTAATGAGTTAACGGAAAAGGCAGAAGATGGGGCTATTACCGTATTCGGAAAAAATTTGGAGCAGTTATTGTTGCAACCGCCTATTTTAGGGAAAGTTGTACTGGGTTGGGACCCGGCATTTCGTACCGGTTGTAAACTTGCGGTGGTAGATCCTACCGGCAAGGTACTCACCACAACGGTCATTTTTCCTACTGCACCACAGAATAAAGTGGAAGAATCTAAAAAAATCTTAAAACAAATAATTAAAAAATATAATGTAGATTTAATTTCTGTCGGAAATGGCACGGCATCAAGGGAATCAGAACAGGTGATTGTTGAATTGCTAAAAGAAATTGACCAACCTGTTCAATATGTAATTGTAAATGAAGCGGGAGCTTCGGTGTATTCTGCAAGTAAACTTGCAACAGAAGAGTTTCCTAATTTTGATGTTGGACAGCGAAGTGCAACTTCTATTGCAAGAAGATTACAGGACCCGTTGGCAGAATTGGTTAAAATTGATCCTAAATCTATTGGTGTCGGTCAGTATCAGCATGACATGAATCAGAAAAAACTGGGAGAAGCATTGAGTGGTGTTGTTGAAGACAGCGTGAATAAAGTTGGCGTGGATTTAAATACTGCATCGGCTCCGCTTTTGGAATATATATCAGGTATTACCAAAGTGATTGCCAAGAATATTGTGGATTATAGAGAAACAAACGGAAGATTTACCAATCGTCAGCAATTATTAAAGGTGGCCAAACTCGGCCCCAAGGCATATGAACAGTGTGCCGGTTTTATGAGAATTACGGATGGAGATAACCCGCTGGATGCCACAAGTGTGCATCCGGAATCCTATGAAGCTACAATGAAGTTATTGGATAAGTTAGGGCTTACCATGGAGGATGTAAAAGAGGCGCAGAAAAAAGCTGCAGCCAATAAAGGGAAAAAGGAGCCGGAGAAGAAAGCTGCTAAGCCCAAGGAAAGAAAAGTGGTGATTCGCAATACCAATACGGCTATGGGACTTGCCATGGCAAAAGCAATGGAGAAGGCAAACGTAACGGAAATTGTTGAACCGGTCAAGGAAGTGAAAGAGGTAAGCTCTCTTGCAGCTAAAGTACGTGATAAAAAGAAACTGGCTGAGGAGTTGGGTATTGGAGAGATTACTCTTACGGATATTTTGAATGAATTGGAAAAACCGGCCCGTGACCCCAGAGAAAGTATGCCGGCACCCATTTTAAGAAGTGACGTGTTGGATATGGAAGATTTAAAGCCCGGTATGGTTCTGAAAGGAACCGTCAGAAATGTCATTGACTTTGGTGCGTTTGTAGATATCGGAGTGCATCAGGACGGTTTGGTGCATATATCAAGAATTACCAATCGCTTTATCAAGCATCCCCTGGAAGCGGTCAGCGTAGGTGATGTTGTAGATGTTAAGGTTTTGGATGTGGATTTGAATAAAAAACGAATTAGTTTAACCATGCGTCTGGATGAAAAAGAAGAATCTAAAACAAATAAAAAGTAAACATTAAAAAACCGGGCATCCGTTCAAATCGGATGTCCGGTTTTGGTTTTGAAAGCATTATTGCTGGGGAAAAGATATATTTAAATCTACTTTACCTTCTATTCCGTTAACGACGCCACTGTCGGTATATTGCCACATGGAAATTTCATAAGGGAAATATACATATGTGTCATAAAAAGCAAACCATTTTTGATATTCGTTAAGTCGTTCCATCTCCAGCATTTCACAGTATGACTTTAAGTTGCCGTAAATCATAGGAGTATAGCCTGCGGCTTCAATGGTCTCACAGAAAGCAATAACATAATCGGTTCTTTCTTTGGCTGTCAGGTTAGCAGTTCTGGCAGCACTGTCATTTACATCTTCTACATCAATGGCGATAGGATAGGTGACATTGTAGGGTGCAAGTGCTTCAATGACAGCATTGGCTTCTTCAATGGCTTCTGCTTCGCTGGTTGCCTGAGTGAAGAAATAGGCACCTACTTCAATTCCGTTGCTTGTTGCTCCCTGCATATTGGCATCAAGCGTATCATCCAAAACGATTTCACCGGTACCATATCCGCGGATACCTACACGAATCATGGCGTAGTCCACACCATCGGCAGCCACAAGGGACCAATCCACGTCGCCCTGATATCGTGAAAGGTCAATTCCTTTTTGTGATACGGTTTGTCCGTCTTGTTGATATTCCATTTCACCGCTTGTGTTTTGGATTAGTCCGGCAGGGTCGTATGTACGTGACGGAACAGCGTCTGATATGGGTACAAACTGATATTTCCCGTTGCTGTAAAAGACAATATCATTAGGGAAGAGAAGGCGAAGCTCATGCACAATACCGGTACCGCTCGTATATGCGGTTTTGATTTCTTCACGAACCTGTTTCGCGGCTTCTTCACTTCCTTCGATTTTGGCTTCTTCCATCATGGATTCTACTTCCGCCATGGTATAAGTTGCAACCTGCTCGTCGGTCATGGCTTCTTTGGCTGACGAACCGTGTTCATTCATTAAAAACACGATGATAATAATACAACATACCAGACACAACAGACCGGTCAGGTTTGCTGTAATCAGAAGCGGATTTATCTTTGTTTTTTTTCTAATCTTTTCCATATAATATCTTGTCCCGAATGATGCGGAACATTTCCCCTTTCGTATTACACATTTTTCATTATAACGGATTCATAAAAAAGATACAATGGAATCGGATGGAAAAATTATTAGTAATCATCAGCGTTCGGTGTTATAATGGAAAATACCAATAAAGGAGAACATTATGTCAGGTATAGTAAAAAAAGAGTTCAGACTTTTGTACAGTTCAAAAGAGCAATCTCAAAATGGTAAAAGAATTACATATTTGGATATGGTCAGAGGTATTGCTATTTTTTTGGTGGTTGCCGGCCACAGCGGATTGATTGGACCTGAATGGAATATTTGGCTTTCTACTTTTCATTTGCCGGCATTTTTCTTTGTGTCGGGCATGCTGATGCAGGTAAAAAAGGAAGACAGACAGGGCTTTGTAAAAACGCTGAAACATAAAATCATAGGGATTATGGTGCCTTATTTTTGGTTTTCGTTCGGATCGCTTTTGGTTGATTTACTTCAGGTTCTTCGCGGTTCTTTTACGTTTGATATAATGAAGGCGCATTTTATTCAAACAATTACCTTACAGGGATATTCTGTTTTATGGTTTTTACCGGTTCTTTTTTTGGCAGAACTTTTGATGCTTCTGTTATTTAAAATCATACGAATCATCCGGGTAAAAGAAAAATATTGTTCGCTGACTGCATTTATATGTTGTGTAGTTTTTGCGGTTGCGGCATATTATAGCTATTGTAATGTCGTAACGGTTCACTTGTCAGGATTTGCGGTTGAAGAAATTCGTATCTTAATGAAAGCGGTGATTGCCACGGGATTTATCGCCGGCGGTCATTATGCCGGTTACTGTTTTTCTGCTTTAGAAAAAAGAAACAAGAAAAAAGCGAAGAAGAAAGGGCTAAAAGGTTTTCTTGCGAAGTTTAGTATAGTGGGAATTTTGGTTGGTTTTTGCTTTGCGGTTATAAATTTGTCCGTAGTGCCCTATATTCAGCTGATGGATTTTAATAATATAAATATTGGGAATCCTCTGCTGTATTTGGTTCTTGGTACTACAGGCACCTTGGGTGTATTACTAATTTGCAGAAGTATACCGAATATTCCTCTGATTACCTTTTATGGTCAGAATTCTTTGATTGTAATGTGTACTCATCTGAATTTTTATGTATTGAATGCAGGAATGATTATAGGAAGGGATGTGTTTGTTCCGCTGCCCGGGCCGGACGGATTACAATTCATGATCAGCTCGCTGATATGCGCCATGATTTTGGAGATTCCTGTGATTCTGATAATAAGGATATGTTTCCCGTTTGTTTTAGGACGAAAGCATACGAAATTATCCGCAGTTCGTAAAAAAACGTAATATTTGGTTGCAAACCGATATCTGCAGTAGTATTATGTTATAGAAAAATAAAATATATCTTCAGGGTTGGGTGAAATTCCCTACCGGCGGTGATACATTGTTTAAGTCCGCGACCCGTATAAGCGGTTGATTCGGTGAGAATCCGAAACCGACAGTAAAGTCTGGATGGAAGAAGAGTGATGTTTTGGAATGTTTATGCCCTGAGTGTTTCTATGCTCAGGGCTTTTCATTTTGAAGCAATCCTTGAATACCATGTTTCTGAGGTAAAAAAGGAGGATTTTATGAACAATTTTACAAAATTTATTGAAGCAGTGAAGGGCAATGCATTGTTTGCATTGGAATTTTTGGGCGTGATGCTTGCAATTTTTTTAACTGCATACGTTGCGGAAAAAATAATTTTAAAAAGAACCGGAGATAAAGAAAAAATTCTGAGCACACGAAAAATTGCCGTGATAGGTATGTTTTCTGCCATTTCCGGTGTGTTAATGGCTGTGGAAGTACCATTGCCCGGCGTAATCCCGGAATTTTATAAGTTTGAAATCGGTGATTTACCGGGAATTATTTGCGGGTTTGCATACGGTCCCATTGCCGGTGTGTTGGTGGAAATGTTTAAAGTTTTCATTAAAGTGTTAATTTTCAGACCTACAAGTACTGCTTTTGTGGGCGAGCTTGCAAACTTTGTCATCGGTTGCTCGCTGGTCCTTCCGGCAACGATTGTATATTGGTGTAAAAAGACGAAGAAAGGTGCGGTTGCAGCTTGTGTTATCGGTGGCTTATGCATGTGTATTGTAGGGTCACTTTTAAACGGATTGTATTTGTTGCCGACTTTCGTCAGAATGTTCTTTGGCGGAGATTTGGAGACGCTCATTTCCGTAGGAAGTGCTACCAATCCTATGATTAAAAATATTCCGACTTTCGTAATTTTTGCCGCTTTGCCCATGAACTTTTTAAAAAGTGTTGCGGTGGGAATTTTGGCAATGCTGTTGTATAAACCGCTCAGACCCTTTATGAAAGAAAGCCGGCCTTTTAAAAAGAAGAAAAAAGAATAATGGTAAAAATAGAACAGCATATAATGGTTGACAAACTGTTGTATGCTGTTATATACTGTTTATCGAAAAAGGATACACAGAGGATATATCATATCTTTATAATGTAATCCGTGAGAATTAATCAAAAGTTAATATGAGGTATGTATCATAACAATTTGTGAAAGTTTTTATCTAAAAGCAGGAGGGCAGATTCTTGTCACAGTTAATTGAAATTCGGGATATGTGTAAGGTATACAATCCCGGAGAAAATGAAGTGTGGGCGTTGAACCACGTGAATTTAAGTATAGGAGAGAATGAGTTTGTGGCTATTATTGGTCAGTCAGGCTCAGGCAAATCCACGCTGATGAATATGTTGGGCTGTTTGGATGTGCCAACTGCGGGAATTTATCTGTTGCATGGCGAAGATGTTTCGGAACTGACGGATGATGAACTATCGGATATTCGTAACAAAGAAATCGGTTTTATTTTTCAGGGGTTTAATTTGATTGCCAATTTGACGGCTTTGGAAAATGTAGAACTTCCGTTAATATACAGAGGCGTGCCAAAGAAGATACGCCGGGAATTGGCGGAGGCTGCTTTGGAGAAGGTAGGTCTTGCCAATCGTATGACGCATAAGCCGGCAGAAATGTCCGGCGGTCAGCAACAGCGTGTGGCTATTGCCAGAGCCATCGCTCAGGCACCGCCCATAATTCTGGCAGATGAGCCTACGGGTAACCTAGATTCTAATTCCAGTAAGGAAATCATGACGATTCTTAAAGCATTGCATCAGGAAGGAAGAACGGTTATCCTAATCACCCATGACAGTGATATTGCCATGGAAGCAAAGCGTATCATACATATTAAAGACGGTAAAATTGATTACGATGAAGTAAAGGAGAATTCATAAATGAGCGTGGGAAGTCAGGACGGAATTGTTTTAAATGAGGATAGAAGTGTAGAAGCACAGTTACAGCGTGCCAAGGAAGAACGTCAGAAAAAACTGAAAAAGCAAAAGAGAAGAAAATGGTTTCTCATTGGTGGTGCAGCTACTGTTCTTTTGTTAATTATCATTATATCTGCAGTTGTTTCAGCTATTTCCAAAAATATGCCCATGACGGTGTTTACAACTGCACCGGTACGAGGAGATTTGGAATCCGTTATTAATGCAAGCGGAACTCTTGAAAGTCAAAAAATAGTAAATTATTATGCTCCCGGAAGTATTTTGGTGGCAGAGAATGTCAGTCTGGGAGATAAAGTCTCCACAGGAGACATTCTGGTGGTTTTCGAGGAAGAGGATTTTGCTTTTGTTTTAAGAGAAGCGGAATTGCAGGATCAGATTACCAATAATACATATCAGAGCAGTTTGAGTAACTATGATGAATATAAAGCGGATTTGGCAACGGCAAAGGCAAATATCAGTAAGTATCAGGAACTTGTACTGGCCCAGAAGGCAGTGGTAGATGATTTGACTGCTAATATTACGGATGCCAATGCTGTAAAAATTGCTGAATTGGAAACCAACATATATAAGGCGCAAAAAAACATTGCGGATTATACCTACTATGTAAAGAACTGGCAGTCTTTGGGCATGACTGCGGAAGCGGCCCAGACTTATCAGGGGTATATTGTGGAAAATGAGAATAATATTAACGCATGGACTTTTGAAATTAATCAGTTAACCGGTGGTGTGGGCGCATATTATGAGCAAAAAGCGTTAACAGAAGCGAAGCAGGTGTTGGCAGATTATGAAGCGGAACTGGAAAAAGCCAAAGCGCAGAAAGAAGCATGTGAAAAAGCAATGGGCAATTCCTATGACGCAGAAAATATTGTATTAAACGGCGAATTGACAACTATGCGCACCGGTCAGGCATATGATGAACTGGTTTCTTGTCAGGAAGGTATTGAGGCGGAGTTCGATGGTGTTATTACAGCTTGTAATATTGAGTCCGGAGCCAAAACCGTAGCAGGCAGTGTGATGATTACATTATCAAGTCTTGAAGAGGTTAAAGTGACTTTTAGTATAACAAAGAGTAATTTAAAAGAAGTGGAGTTGGGACAGAAGGCCATTGTGGAAGTTTTAGATAAAGAATATGAAGCAACGGTTACCAGAATCAACAGTATTGCTACAGCAGGAACAAACGGAAGTGCCAGCATTATGGTGGAAGTGAGTCTGGATAATCCGGACAGTAGTATTTATCTGGGATTGGATGCTAAGGTTAAGTTGACGACTGCATCCAAAACAGATGTCATAATGCTTCCGGTAGAAGCAGTAAGTGCGGATAAAGAAGGTGAATTTGTATATCTTGTCGTGGATGGTATTGTAGAAAAGCGATACATTACCCTTGGTATTTCATCTGATGAATACGTGGAAATTGTAGAAGGACTTGAGGAGACGGATCAGGTTATCACTATGATTTCTTCAGAAATAGAAGAAGGCATGCCTGTAATGGCAATGCCGCAGGTGAGTGATGCGGAATTGGAAGCAATGATGGAAGGAATGTAAGAAGCTTTTAGAAAGAGGAACTAATATGTCTCAATTATTGGAATATATTAAAATTGCCTGGCTTTCCATCCGTAACAATAAGGGGCGTTCTTTTCTGACCATGATCGGTATTATCATCGGTATCTCTTCGGTTATTCTGATTGTGGCCATCGGTAACGGTGTCAAAACTTCCGTATTGGACGGTATTAACGGCATGTTTGCGGGTCAGCTGTATATTATGGCATGGGAAGAAAGTGAATCCGGAGAGTATATCTGGTTTACGCCGGAAGATGTGGAGGCAGTCAGAAACAAGGTTGATAATGTCAAAGGTGTTATGCCGGTCTATAACCAGTATGGTGTTACGGATAACTGGAAGAGAGAATATACAACATGGATTACGGCATCGTCACCGGATTATCTGTATGCCATGCCGGAACCAATTTTACACGGACGCTATTTTAGTTGGGAAGAATATGATGACGGAAGTCCTGTCTGTGTTATTTTGGAAGAAAGTGCAATCAATTTATTCGGTAGTGCAGATGTGGTGGGCGAAACCATTGAAGTGACTATAGATGATGCAATTGTGAATTTGAGAATTGTAGGCGTAAGAGCAAAGTCGGATAATGCCGTGAAAACCATGATGTATTATTATGACGAGGTAGAAATTGAAATGCCTATTACAACTATGGATAATTTGACCGGTTGGGGTATGGGCGAGGAATTCGATAATTTTCTTGTAATTGCGGAAACACCGGAAAATTCTGCGCAGGTGGCACAGGATTGTATCCAGTTGATGGAAGCCCGCAAGGACGTCCGTGGTCAGAGGGTGATTACCACGGATGAGTTTGCTACGGCAACAAAACAGATTAATAACATTATTAATTACATTACAATTTTTATATCAATGGTAGCATCGATTTCTCTTGTGGTAGGCGGTATCGGTGTCATGAATATTATGTTGGTGTCGGTGACGGAGCGAACCTGTGAAATCGGTATCCGTAAAGCGTTGGGCGCAAGAACCGGATCCGTTATGATTCAGTTTCTGGCGGAAGCTGCCATGATTACACTGCTTGGAGGCGTGCTCGGTATGTTGTTTGGCTGGGGCGGTGCTGCGGTGATTTGTAAAATTGCATCATTGCTTCTTAAGATGGAAGTGATTGCTTATATTGATGTTTGGACTGTATTTGGAGTTGCTGCATTTTCCAGCATTATTGGTATTTTCTTCGGAATTTATCCGGCAAAAAAGGCGGCGAATTTAAGCCCGATAGAGGCGTTAAGACATGAGTAAAAAGAATGCCACGGAGGCATAAATGAGTAAGTTTTTAGACTATATTAAAATTGCTTTTGCAAATATTAAAATGAATAAAGTACGTTCGTTCCTTACCATGCTGGGCCTTGTTATAGGTATTTCTTCGGTGGTATTAACCATATCAACGGGTAATGGTTTTAGAGACAGTATCTACAATACTTTAAACGATATGGTTGGCAACAGTATTTATCTGTTGGCAGCGGATGAGAATCATTATATTAATGACGGTGATATCCGGGCAATCGAGGAGAAGGTTTCCAATGTAAAAGGTGTCACTATGGATATGACAATGTGGGTGGACGTGGAGAGTGAGAGCCGCTTCGCGCCAAGCGAAGTGAGTGCCAGATTCGGAACGCCATCCCTTCAATATCTCTATAAAGAACCGTTGGTTCGCGGACGCTATTTTACACAGGAAGAGTACGATAACTGTGAGCCGGTTTGTGTAGTACCGGAAGCGACGGCCAAAGCCTTTTTCGGCTCTACCGATGTTGTGGGCGAGACGTTGGAAATTGAATTGTACGGCGGTTATTACAATCTAAAAATTGTTGGCGTCAGGGAAGACAGTGAATCTTCGGCAACACAGTTGTTATACGGAACCGGAAAGTACACAATTGAAGCTCCGCATTCGCTTATTAACGATGCAATAGGTGCATATGGTATCAGTTTGGATTATTTTATGGTTTATATATTGGCGGATTCCCAAGAGAATGTTGCCCGGGTGGCCAATGATTCGGTAAATCTTGTTACTGCCAGACATAACGTACGTGGCGAAGGTAAATTTGAGGTGCTGCGTTTTGATTCGGTGTTGGAAGGATTTAGTGCAATCTTAAACGTTATCACCGTTTTTATCGTGTTGATTGCCATGATTTCGTTGTTGGTAGGCGGAATCGGTATTATGAATATTATGTTGGTATCCGTAACGGAGCGTACCAAGGAAATCGGTATCCGTAAGGCTCTTGGGGCAAGGACGGGAAGTATTCTGTTCCAGTTTCTTGTTGAAGCAGGCACCATTTCTCTGTTGGGCGGGCTGATGGGGATTGCCATCGGTATCGGCGGAGCATCCTTGATTTGTTCTTTAGCGGGAAGTCTTGCAAAGTTGAACATTGTAGCGGATTATAATCCTTTCTTTATTCTTGCGGTTGCGTTGTTCTCAAGTGGAATCGGCGTATTCTTTGGATTATATCCTGCGCGGAAAGCTGCGAAGCTTACACCGATTGAAGCCCTGCGCAGAAAGTAAATAACAAACCTGTATCTTTTGTGGTAAAAATATGAAAAGATACAGGTTTTTTTCTTTTCTCTTTCAAAAGTTAGTGTTTTGTGTTATGCTATTCTGGATTAAGAATGCACAGAAAGTTGAGGTGCTGGTTTTGGATTTGGAATTTGATGTAAAAATTACTCCCGGAGTTTTGTACGATTTTAAAATACAGCATACGTATAAGAAGCCGATTACTATTTTGGCGACGGCCCTGGGATTTTTCTCTATATATTTATTTTTTGTAAGAGAAGAGTACAGAATTTTATTTTTAATACTGGGTATTGTTTTTATTGTGTACGAACCTGTTATGGCAATTTATCATTCTTTTATTCAGGCAAAGCTTACACCGGCATTTCAGCAGCCTTTGCACTACAGATTGTGTGAAGAAGGCATTGAAATCAGTCAGGACGGTGATACGCAGCTGGCGAAGTGGGAGCAATGTGTTAAGGCCTGCAATACCAGAAAAAGTATTATTGTGTACACTTCAAGAGTAAATGCATTTATTTTTCCCAGAGCCGATTTGGGCAATCAGACAGAAGATGTAATCGCATATATTGCAAAGCATGTGTCACCTGAAATTATGAAAATTCGTTTTTAAGGATATGAAATTATGATATATGAAACATTCAGCGCCGAGGAAACCTTCGCGTTGGGGAAGGAACTTGGGCAAAATGCCAAACCCGGAAGTGTGTATGCGTTGATTGGGGACTTAGGCGTTGGCAAAACAGTTTTTACCCAGGGCGTGGCAGCAGGACTTGAAATCAAAGAACATATTAACAGCCCTACATTTACCATTGTGCAGGTGTACGAAGAGGGAAGACTCCCTTTTTATCATTTTGATGTGTACCGCATCGGGGACCCTGAGGAAATGGAAGAAATCGGATATGAGGATTATTTCTACGGGGAAGGCGTTTGCTTTGTGGAATGGGCGAATTTGATTGAAGAATTAATGCCGCAGAATACCGTAACGGTTACGATTGAGAAGGATCCGGGGAAGGGATTTGACTATCGCAAGATTACGATTGAATAAGGCAGGAAAAGTTTTATCGGAATGCTGACAACAGAAAAGAACGGAAGTGTCGGCAGATATAGATTTCGCAAATAGAGGATTGAAATGAAACTGATTGGAATTGACAGCTCAGGTCTTGTTGCTTCCGTGGCGATTATGGAAGATGATAAGCTCGTAGCAGAATACACCATTAATAATAAAAAAACACATTCACAGACCCTGCTTCCTATGTTGGATGAAATTGTGAAAGCGGCGGATTTGGATATGAAGGAAATTGATGCCATTGCCATCGCGGCTGGGCCGGGTTCTTTTACGGGATTACGTATCGGTTCGGCGACAGCCAAGGGGCTGGGACTTGCATTAAAGAAACCTGTTGTTCCGATATCTACGGTGGATGCATTGGCATACAATATGTACGGAACGGATTGTCTGGTTTGTCCGATTATGGATGCAAGACGTAATCAGGTATACACCGGAATTTATGAATTTGTGAAAGAAAATGAACAAGGCGATGAAGCAGGAGAGGAACTTTCTTCAAAGTTCTGTAAGTATCGGTTAAATGTTGTAAAAGAAGCCTGCGCGGTTCCGATTGAAGAAATTGCAGGTGTTATAAATGAAGCAGGCAGAGAAGTAATTTTTCTGGGTGATGGAGTGCCTGTTTTTGCGGAACAGTTAAAAGAATTAATGAAGGTGCCCTATTCGTTTACACCTGCACATTTAAGACTTCAAAAAGCAGGTTGTGTGGCAAGCTTGGGAGCGGAAAAATTCAAAGCCGGGATTTATGAAGATGCAGATGCACATTCTCCGGAATATTTAAGATTGTCTCAAGCGGAACGTGAAAGAAAGGAAGCAGGACTTTTATGATAATTCGTATCATGGAGCCACAGGACGCCCGGGCAGCAGCAACTTTGGAAGCAGAAAATTTCAGTGAGCCCTGGTCAGCCAAATCTTTTATGGAAGAGATTCAAAAAGATACTTCAATTTATCTGGTGGCATATGAAGGAGATGTCCTGGTGGGCACTTGCGGATTGGTGACGTCTTTTGATGAGGGAGAAGTGTTAAACGTGTCCGTAAAAAAGCAGTACCGTAGGCGGGGCATTGCGGGAGACCTGATGAAACAACTGCTGGAGGAGGCCGAAAAAAGAGGTATTAAACACTTTACCCTGGAGGTTAGGGAAGGAAATGTGCCGGCGAGAACTTTATATGAAAGATTTGGTTTTGTGTGCGAAGGCATCCGTCCGAATTTTTATCGGAATCCTACAGAAAATGCAGCGATATATTGGTTACATAAGGAATAGAAGTTCCTATATTTCCCACTAGGAACGTACCCTTAAGTTCTGTATAATTTTACATAATGATGGCTTTTTAGACCGTCATAAACAGATAGAGTGGAGGAGTACCAATGCGGGAATATAATGAAGAACAACAGAAATTATTCAGAGTCGTATGCAACGGCTGTGGTAAAAATATGGAAGTAGAGAACGGAATCTTAATGGAAGGGTGTTTTCATTCGGACTGGATGTTTGGATATTTTTCCAAGAGAGACCGGGAGAAGCATGATTTTGATTTGTGCGAAGAATGTTATGAAAGAATAACGGGTGAGTTTGCGGTGCCGCCGACAGTGACGGTGGTGACGGAACTTTTATAAAATTGTAGAAGCGAAGGTGCTGTATGTTAGATGTATGTCTTTTGGGAACCGGCGGAATGATGCCCCTGCCCTATAGGTGGTTGACTTCTTTGATGGTTCGTTATAATGGAAAAAGCATATTGATTGATTGTGGAGAAGGAACCCAGATAGCCATGAAGGAAAAAGGCTGGAGTCCCAAACCCATTGACGTCATCTGTTTTACACATTATCATGCGGATCATATCAGTGGCTTGCCGGGAATGTTCCTCACCATGGGGAATGCAGAAAGAACGGAGCCTTTGCTTTTAATCGGTCCAAAAGGATTGGAGAGAGTAGTGACGGCGCTTCGGACCATTGCGCCGGAGCTGCCTTTTGAGATAAAATATATGGAGCTTACAGAACCGCAACAGTCTGTTGACTTGGGCGGTATCAAATTAAATGCTTTTAAGGTAAATCACAATATTACCTGCTATGGGTACAGTTTGGAAGTGGAGCGTGCAGGTATGTTTGACGTGGAGCGTGCCAGAGAGCAGGAGATTCCGCAGAAGCTTTGGAGTCGTTTGCAGAAGGGTGAGACCATTGCGACAGACGGTGTTGTTTATACGCCGGATATGGTTCTCGGAGCACCGCGAAAGGGATTGAAGGTGACATATACGACAGATACCAGACCTTGCGAAAGTATTGTGGAGAATGCTAAGGACTCGGACCTTTTTATCTGCGAAGGTATGTACGGCGAAGAAGAAAAGGTTGCGAAAGCCAGAGAATATAAGCATATGACTTTTTATGAGGCGGCGGAGCTTGCAAAGCGAAGTAACGTAAAGGAGATGTGGCTTACGCACTACAGTCCGTCTCTGGTTCGTCCTGAAGACTATATGAAAAAGGTGCGTAAAATTTTCTCGAATGCTTATGCAGGCAAAGATGGTAAAAGTATTGATTTAATGTTTGAAGATTAAAGTGCAAGTTTTGGAAAGGAGGGATAGACATGAAGAACGGACGTAAGATTTTAATTATAGCGATTGTGGTTTTGTTTGTTTCAGCTGTGATCGGTTTGTTTATTTATATAAACAACAAGCCAAAGGCAAATCCTATCGAAGACGATGTGGTAATTTCCAATGTGGATAATGTGGTTCTTCGTAATCTTGAGTTGAATTATCCTCCTACACCGAAGGAACTTTTAAAATATTATAGTGAAATAACAATGTGTTTTTATCAGGAAAATTTAAGTGAAGAAGATTTGGCAAGACTTGCCGGGACGGCAAGAAAGCTATATGATGCGGAATTGTGTGCAGGTATGACGGAGGAGGAATATATAGAAAGTCTCCGCGAAGACATATTGGAGTTTAATTCTCTGGGTGTTGTTGTATCGGGATATACGGTTTCTTCCAGTACGGACGTGGAAGAGTTTGTGGTGGACGGCAGAGAGTATGCTCGTCTTTATGCAACCTATCGTCTTCGTCAGGGAACGGAGTATATATATTCCAATGAAGTTTTTATTATGCGTAAGGATGAAGACGGGCATTGGAAAATACTCGGATGGCAATTGTTAGAAGAAGAGGAAGTGGAATCTTTGCAGGAAGAGATGGGGACCTCGGAAGAGTAGTAGAAGGTTAAAATAAAATGGAAAAAGATGTTTTGATATTGGCAATTGAAAGCTCCTGCGATGAAACTGCAGCGGCAGTGGTCAAAAACGGCAGAGAAGTGCTTTCAAATGTGATTTTTTCGCAGATTGATTTACATACGGTATATGGTGGTGTTGTGCCTGAGATTGCATCTCGTAAACACATTGATAAGATTAATCAGGTAATTGAAGAAGCTCTGCAGAAAGCAGGAGTTACTTTAGAGGAACTTTCTGCTATAGCGGTTACATATGGTCCCGGTTTGGTAGGCGCTCTTTTGGTGGGAGTATCTGCGGCTAAGGCCATCGCGTTTGCAACAGGACTACCTTTGATTGGTGTACATCATATCGAAGGGCATATTTCGGCGAATTATATTGCGAATCCTTCGTTGGAACCGCCTTTTGTATGTCTGGTGGTTTCCGGAGGCCATACCCATCTGGTATCGGTAAAAGATTATGGCGAGTATGAAATTTTGGGGCGCACCAGAGATGATGCTGCCGGCGAAGCTTTTGACAAGGTAGCCAGAGCAATTGGCTTAGGTTATCCCGGCGGACCTAAAATAGATAAAATATCCAAAGAAGGCAATCCTGAAGCAATTCGTTTTCCGCGTGCCAAAGTGGGCGACGGAGAATATGACTTTAGTTTCAGCGGATTAAAATCGGCAGTATTAAATTATTTAAATGGTTGCCAAATGAAGGGTGAAGAAATTAATACTGCGGATGTAGCGGCATCATTCCAGCAGTCGGTCATTGATGTACTGGTAGGACATTCTATGGATGCAATTGAGAAGTATGAGCTGGACAAGTTTGCCATTGCCGGTGGTGTGGCATCCAACGCTTCGTTGCGAAAAGCGTTTGAAGAGGCTTGTACGAAGAGGGGTGTTGAGTTCTTTTTGCCGCCCCCTGTTTTATGCACGGATAATGCGGCAATGATTGGAGCAGCGGCGTATTATGAGTACATCAAAGGTGTTCGACACGGATACGATTTGAATGCGGTGCCGAATTTGAAACTGGGCGAAAGAGTTTAAGATAAAGAAGAGCATATGTAAAAAGAAAGCATGTCGGTTGTTGCCGGCATGCTTTTGTAACCTATATTTATGACAGAGAAGTTAGCGGTTTAAAATGATGAACCGGCCGGAAGAAAGGAACAGATAAAATGGGTAAAACAGTTGCAATCGTATTGGCAGCAGGCAGAGGCAAAAGAATGCAGTCAGATGTGGCAAAGCAATATTTATTGGTCAAAGGAAAACCGATTTTATATTATGCCTTAAAAGCGTTTGAAGACAGTATTGTGGATGAAGTTGTGCTGGTAACCGCTGAAAGTGAGATTACCTATTGCAAGGAAGAGATTGTAGGGAAATATAATTTTACCAAGGTAAAACAAATCGTGACCGGAGGAAAAGAGCGCTATCATTCTGTGAATAACGGATTGAAGGTCTGTGAGGGTGCCGAAATTGTATTAATACATGATGGTGCCCGCCCCTTTGTGGATGATGCCATCATATGGCGCAATATAAATATGGTAAAAGAATTTGGGGCTTGTGTTACCGGAATGCCTGTGAAGGATACCATCAAAATTGCAGATGCGGAAGGGTTCGTTCAGGAGACACCGCGAAGAGATTTGATATGGGCAGTGCAGACACCTCAGAGTTTCAAATACGAACTGATTAAGAATGCGTATGATACATTTTTGAATAAGGAAACAGAGCATTGTCAGCAATATAGTGTTACGGATGATGCTATGGTGGCAGAGATTTTTGGCGGTCTTAAGGTGAAACTGGTGGAAGGCAGTTATAATAATGTTAAAATCACCACGCCTGAGGATATGTTATTGGCAGAAGCAATTTTAGGATAAAAAATGAATACATTTATTTTTGTTGGGCATATTTTAAAAAGTAATGCAAATATGATGGTAAAACCTATGTATTTGTCATAAAAAATTACTTCATAAGAAAATTTATAAAAAAATGAAAAAATTAGTTGACATCACAAATTATATTTGCTAGAATACATTTTGCGCTGACGAAATTTAGCGCGCATGGAGAGGTATCGAAGTGGTCATAACGAGGCGGTCTTGAAAACCGTTTGTCCGCAAGGGCACGTGGGTTCGAATCCCACCCTCTCCGTTTGCACCTCGCAGTCAAAAAGTTAATGATTATGATTTAGCTTATTTGGAGAAGTACCCAAGAGGCTGAAGGGGCTCCCCTGGAAAGGGAGTAGGTCGTTAATAGCGGCGCGAGGGTTCAAATCCCTCCTTCTCCGTTTGGTATTTCAAAGACATGCCAACAAAGAACCTTGACAAATAAACAGCAATGCAACCCTGAAAATTCTTTGAGAAATTTCAGTGAGTGAAGAAAACACTTCAAAAAATTACAACAGTAAAGAATCGAAACGATTCCAACCAGAAACAAGTTTCTGGTAGAAAGCTAACGTTTGAATGACTTAGCGATCAAAACTTTTAACATGAGAGTTTGATCCTGGCTCAGGATGAACGCTGGCGGCGTGCTTAACACAT
>JAZNRC010000041.1:0-47148 GCA_045590555.1 Lachnospiraceae bacterium
GATTGTTTTGGACGTTATGATGCCCAAAATGGACGGCTGGGAGGTATGTAAGGAAATCAGGGAGTCTTCCAAGGTGCCCATTATTATGCTGACTGCCAGAGGCGATGAACGTGATGAGCTGCAGGGCTTTCAACTGGGCGTAGACGAATATATTGCAAAGCCTTTCAGCCCGAAGATTCTTGTGGCGCGTATCGAAGCAATCCTTCGCCGTTCCCGCAAACTTCCCGGTGAAGACTGCGTTGAGGCCGGTGGAATCATAATCGATAAAACCGCCCATGAGGTGCGTTCCGACGGCGAACTGATTGAGTTAAGTTATAAGGAATTCGAATTGCTGACTTATTTCGTAGAGAATAAGGGCATTGCGTTGTCCAGAGAGAAGATTCTGAATAACGTATGGAATTACGATTATTTTGGCGATGCCAGAACCATAGATACCCATGTGAAGAAGTTAAGATCAAAGCTTGGAGATAAGGGCGATATGATCAAGACGATATGGGGCATGGGGTATAAATTTGAGTGTTAGCTACGAGCAGAGCAAAAGAGCCGGTATAAGCATGGCGAAAATTTATTTTCGTGAATGCTTATATCGGTTCTTTTATTGTGCGACAGCACGGACAGTGAGCAAACTTGTTTGCAAATTGTGTGCTCTGTGGATATAATTTTATTTATAAAAAGTTAACAATTATGTGTTATATATAGTGAAAAAAATAGAAATTAGATAGGGTTTTAAAAGGAAATAATACTGTGATAAAAAAATTATATAAATTGAATTCAATTAATTTTCATATTTCATTAGTTTCATATCTACTTTTTTTTATTGTTAATATATGTTTTTTTTATGAATTTGTAAATATGAGTGGTAAAGAAGGGGAGTTATTTAGTTTTTTTTTCCTGCCTATTGTAGTATGGCCAACATCGGCAATTATTCTTTTACTATTTTTGATTTTGGGAAGTGTTTCGTTGGCCAATTATTTTATATTTTCTTCATGGTATCGAAATGGTATATTGATGAATGGAAATCCGCAAATGGATTTTATAGTAGATTGGTTAGGTGGTATGGCCGTTATGAGGTGTATTTTTATGGGTATATGGTGTTTTATATGTATATTAATATGTCTTTCCGGCATTACATTGGTAACACGCATATTATGTTCTTTGTCGATTGTTTTATCTGCGGTATCTGTTATTTGGGGATTAAAAACAAAGAAAGAATTCTCTTATGCATTTCAATCGTGTTATAAAAAAAGAAACAGATAAGGAATGAGGCTGGAGTATTATCCAATATATGTAAGCATGATTTATTTATGTAAGAGGTTACGGACCGCGTGATAAAATAACCGATAAGCGTTCCAATGTAGAAATATATTTTTTATAATTAAAAGTGTATAACTATATGTTACATATTATGTATCATATTAAAATTATATTATCTGGTAGGGAGAATTATATATGAAAAAAATATTAAATCGTATTCTTGCAGTAAATCTTTTTTTGATAATACTTCCTTTGTTAAGTTCTATTGTGACAAATATTTGTGTATTAATTGTAAGTATGTTAGGCGAAAATGTTACACATATTGATGGTTATTCAACTATGGGTATAATAATTGGTGGTTTCTTTATTTATTTACCTTTATGGGTTATTGCTTTAGTGATATATATTATATTTATCATTTTAATACTGATTTTTGCTGTTACTGCTCTGTGTGTCAGTGAAAATGAAAATAAAGTAAATGTTATATGGACTAATTCGACCGTTAATATTCTTTCTTATATAATGTTAATTTGGCTATTTGTATACAGTATTTTTCAAGTGATTTCTTATTTTACATTGTTGTCTTTATGTTACAACATAGTAGTAGGTTTGATTTGGTGTATTGTAGGTATTATATACTCGGGTTCTGCTGTGTTATTTCTTTTATTAACAGTTGTACATACTGGATATATTATTGCATTTAGTCAAATAAAATAATAACTATAATTAGTAGTGAAGTCTTGCGTGGAGTTTGTGGAAGAGATGATAGGAAGAAATATATCTTGATTTTTTATATAATGAGTTTATAATATAAATGAATTATATGTTTTGAATATTGATTTGGAAAACAGATGGCGATAGGCTGTCTGTTTTTTTGTTTTACAGTTGACAATATGGTATATATGCCATAATATGAAAGAAAATTGAAATTCAAAGTAATATTCTATGAAAAAGCAAACGGTGAAGTGCCTGTTGAAAAATTTATGATGTCATTGGATATAAAGATGAAAGCAAAATTGACCGGTTTGATTGAAATATTAAGTGAATATGGTCCACAGTTAAGAGAACCCTATAGTAAATCGCTTGGTGATGGCATTTTTGAATTAAGAGGTAAAGTTGGTAATAATATAACAAGAGTATTATATTTCTTTTACTACAATGGAATAATAGTTTTAACAAATGGTTTTGTTAAGAAGAGCATGAAGACACCACAAAAAGAAATTTTGAGAGCAAAACAATATCGAAAAGATTATATAGAAAGTTGTGAAAAAGATGAGAACATTTGATGATTATTTGGCAGAACAAATGAAAGATGAAGCGTTTAGACGAGAATATGAAAGTATGAAACCGGAATTTGATGTGATTCGTGCTTTGATTAATGCCAGAATCTCAAAAAATCTTACTCAAAAACAGCTTGCAGAACGTACCGGAATTAATCAGGCTGATATTAGCAAGCTTGAAAATGGCACAAGGAATCCTTCGATAAAATTGCTTCAGCGTCTGGCAGAAGGAATGGATATGATATTAAAAATTGAGTTTATACCAAAACAGAAGTTATAAAATTCAATTGGATAATAAGTAAAATTTAGAAATCAAACAATTAAGACAAAAAGGCACTTGCATTTATTTGCAGGTGTTTTTTAATACATTTTTATAAAGACCCTTTTATTGTACACAAGGAATGTTATAGTAAGTCAAAACACAAAGGAAGAGGTGATGTGAATGAAATACAAATAAAGGAGGAAAATAATATGTATTTTTTAATTGACTATGAAAATGTAAATTATGCAGGACTGGAAGGAACGGAGTTTTTAGAAAAAAGTGATGCGGTTTCTTTTTTTTATAGTGGTGTAAGCGATAAAATTGTGGCTTATCGCATGAGGGATATTGAAAGGTCCGGATGCAGTCTTGAAATTTGTAAGTTGAAGAATATTAGGAAGAATGCATTGGATTTCTATATTGCTTCAAAAGTGGGTGAGATATTTTCAGTGGATCGGAATGCTAAAGTTGCGATTATTAGTGCAGATAATGGTTATAAATCGGTGCTTGATTATTGGATGCCCAGGTTAAATGATCATAACCAGTTAGTGCGTTGCAAGACGCTTGCAAAAGCAATTAATAATATTTATGGTGAATGTACAAGAAAGAAGCTTGTTGAGGAGAGAATGAGTGTTCTTGATTTGCAAACTGAATATACAAAATATGAAGAGCGAAAACGAATTGTTACCGGGATTGGTGAGTTGTTTTCAGGAACAGACTATGAAGAACTTATTTTAGAAATAGTGGATATGGTCATTGCATCGGACAGGCCCAAAGTATTATATCTTAATTCACTTAAATCATTTGGGAAAAAGACTGGGACGGAAGTTTATAGAAAAATTAAGAATGGTGCTATAGATTTTTAAGAGAATAGAATGCGAACGTTCTGGCTGCGGCTAGGACGTTTGCTTTTGATATAGTTTAGGAAGGAGAATATATTTGAGTAAAAAATTAAGAAAGAGAAAAAATACGAATAGTAGAATTGAACAGCCGGTTATGCCTAAGTATTATTCGAAAGATGAAATGATAGAGATGCAGGCAGAGGCATATTGTAGGGCTTTAGAAATGGCTGAAGATAGAAAGAAGAAAAAGTTTGACGAAGCAAAAGAAAAGGCTAGAAATATCAAGTTTAAAGAAAAAATGAAACTTTTATTTTGGATGCTTATTATACCAAACAAAGCAAGAGAAAAGGTTGAATTACGTGAGGATATAACGAATGGCTTGTTTGCGATTGTTTCATTCTTTTTTGTTGCAGGAATCGGACATGTTATTAGAATTTTAGCAATTATATTTGGCGTGTGTTTAATTATCGCTCTTAAAACTAATAGTATTTTATTTATAGATTTAATTTTTATATTACCTATAATAATATTTGCTTTTATTTTTGGTTCTATATTGATATTATCAGGACAAGAGATTGCAGAAGAACGTGATCCGTCAAAGACAAATACATATACAACAGGAGTGTTTGCGTTAGTAAGTATGATTGTTGCTCTGATTTCGTTGTTTAAATAATATTAAAGAATGCGAAGAGAATGTATGGATTTGGATATTTTATGAATTTGAAAAGACAAGCCCGATTTGTCCGGTTATGACCGCATCGGCATTGCGTCCGGCGTGTATGCTTTTCACTTGGGCAAGCCTATGCTGAAGTTTTTGAAAGAAAATCTGCCCGCCGGCAAGGAGACTTTTATCATATATACCTATGGTATCCCCAAGGACGGCTATACCGATTCGACGAAGCAAATCCTGAAGGAGAAGAACTGTACCCTGCTTGGCGAGTATGGTTGCTTAGGTTTTGATACGTTTGGGCCTTTTAAGATGGTGGGCGGTCTTGCCAAGGGACATCCGGATGAGGCGGATGTTAAGGCGTGCGTGGAGTTTGTGGAAAAATTGTAAAATATGACGAAGGAAGGGACCTTTTTTGAGGTCCCTAATTTTGTGCATTTTTACCATTGCGAAGCATGTCGACAAGGGTATAATGAAATTAGATTATATGCTTTGGAATAAGGAATTAATGAGTATAAAGCTTACAAGATATGAAGGAGATTTTATACTTAATAATCCTAAACCAAGAAGGATTTCTTTTTTGAGATAAATGGAGAATATTTTTGTTGAATTTCTCTGGCTTGGAATAATAAAGAAAGGAAATCGGCATATGAACGGAGGTAGTATCATGAATATAACAGAGAACAATATGCAAGATGAAAATCTGCTTTTGGCATTGGATAAAGGAATCGAAGATATGGAAAACGGAAGAGAACTTCCATTAGATGATGCTTTTGATTTGATTGCCGAGTTGGTTGAAAAAAGAAAGAGTGCAAGAACGTAAAGTTTTGTTAACGCACGAGGCGATAAATGATATTGCTGACGCCGAGGTATATATTAACGGACAGTTTGGAGAAGCACGAGCCGGAAGATATAGAGCAGATATTAAAAAAGTGTTGAGAAATTTATCTGTAGAGGGGACGATTTATAGCGAGTCTGGGTTTTACTATAGGAATTACATAATATATAAAAAGCCGTTCACACCGGCAATCATATTTTGGATAACAAGTATAAAAGATGATAAGGAGAGGAGGGATGAGAGTTATATCGTACATAGTCAAAAAATCGCAAAAGTGATTATTGAGAAATGCGTTGAGCAGGTAAATTAATAAAAGATTAAAATACTTACGGATACAGAAAAGAACCTGAGTTTTCGGGTTCTTTTCTTTTGTGAAACATTTATGTATTTCATTGTTTCTTTTGGCGGATAATGATAAAATTACAAAAAATCATATTAATTCAGTGTGGGAGAATGATATGAAGCGTTCCATTCGTAAACAATTTTCGGTTATTTTTATATTGATTATGCTGGCAACCGTGTTAATGACCATTGCCATGAATATGTTGCTTTTACGTCCTTTTCATGTACAGATTAAGCAGAGGGATATTGTCAATGCATATTTACAGATCAATAATTTGAGCAAAGAATATTCACTTCTGTCGGAAAAGTTTCAGGAAGAAGTGATGGGGTTATGCGAGGAACACAGCATCAATATTATCGTCATGGACAATTATTCTCAGATTCTTGCATCCATTCGAGGTGAAGATGAGGCCATAAAAGAAGAACTGGTAGAATATTTTCTTTATGATAAGCCGGGAGCGGATGTTGTTGAGTCAACCGAGAACTATGTGCTTCAGGTGGCTATGGAAGAAAAAACAGGTAATATTTATTTGGAAATGTGGGGAACGCTGGATAACGGCTACCGGTTTCTGATACGTTCTTCCATGGAAAGCATTGTGAACAGCGTAAATGTCTCCAACCGATTCTGGCTTTTTGCGGCCAGTGTTTCAGCTTTGGCCGGAGGCATTATGGTAATATATATGACCAATCGAATTACACGACCGATACGTCAGCTTACCGAGATTTCCGAACGGATGACAAACCTGGATTTTGATGCGAAATACGAGGTAAAAGGTGATAATGAAGTGGACAGATTGGGCATGCATATGAATCAGATGTCCAATAAGCTGGAACACACCATTTCCGAGTTGAAAACGGCGAATAATGAACTAAAAAAAGATATTGAGAAAAGGGAACAAATTGATGAAATGCGTCGTGAATTTCTGGCGAATGTATCTCACGAATTAAAAACACCCATCGCTCTGATCCAGGGATATTCGGAAGGCCTGAAAATAGGTATCAATGACGGTGATGAGGCAAGCAAGGAATTCTATTGTGATGTCATAATGGATGAAGCTAATAAAATGAATGATATGGTTAAAAAGCTTCTCAGCCTGAATGAGTTGGAATTCGGAAATATTCCCGTACAGATGGAACGATTTGATATTGCAGAGTTGATTTATAATTATTTGCAATCCATGGAGCTTCTTTTGAACCAGAATAATATCCGGGTAGAATGCGATATTCCGAGGCCGATATATGTCTGGGCGGATGAAATACAAATTGAAGAGGTATTCCGGAATTATCTAACCAATGCCATGAATCATGCGGAAGGAGAACGGATTATTCGCATTGCCATGGAGCAAAAAGAAGATTGCATCCGCATCAGTGTTTTTAATACCGGTAAAAATATTCCCGAGGAAAGCATTGACCGTATTTGGGACAAATTTTATAAAGCAGATAAGGCGCGGACCAGAGAATATGGCGGTAGCGGCGTGGGACTTTCTATTGTAAAAGCGGTAATGGAAGGTATTAATCAGGAGTATGGTGTCAAAAATGAGGAAGATGGTGTAACATTCTGGTTTGAAGTATCTTGTTAAAATGTTTTTAAGATGATATACTATTAAGGAATGTGGAATTTGTTCCGATGTAAAAGAGGGTGTTTTTTTTACTTTGCTCTTATCGGAACGAAAATACCGATATGGACATACTATGAAAGAAGGAGGGCAATATGAAAAGAATAAGATTTTTAACCGTGATATTGTCTTCTTGTCTTATGTTATCTGTGGTTGGTTGTACATCTGCCATCCCTGAACTTTCGGAAGATGAACAGGCTATGGTAACCCAATATATGGCGGATATATTGTTGAAATATGATGTCAATTATCAGAGTGCCCTTCTTGAAGAAGAGGAACTGGCAATCGCGTTGGAGGAACAGCGTGCCAAGGAAGAGGCGGCAAGGTTGGAAGCGGAAGAACAGGAACGTCTTGAACAGGAAAAAATTGAGGCCGCTAAGCCGGATGATATTGAAGTGGAAGAGACACCGAAATATGCATCTGTGGGAGAAATGGCCACAGCATCCAATCTGGAAGGTGTTGAGTTTGAATACTTAGGATATGAGTTAAAAAACCGCTATCCTGACGCAAGTGAGGGAGAATTGGTATTTGCAATGACGCCTACGGAAGGTAATGAGCTACTGGTTATAAGGTTTTATATGGCTAATATCAGTGGCGGCGATTACAATGTGGATATGATTCAAAACGGCACAGGTTATGCGGTCAAAATAAACGAGGGCAGTTATGCTCCGGCGCTGACTACTTTGCTGGAGAATGATTTATCGACGCTTGGGACGGCTCTCCCGATAGAATCCGGTATGGAAGTGGTTTTAATATCAGAGGTTCCTGCCGGAACACAGATTGATTCTATTATTCTGTATGTGCGTGCACAGGACGGAAATTTGGAAATACAGTTGCAATAAACATATTTTAAAAGAACGGGGAATGAAAAATGGAAGAGAGAAGAAGAAGCAAAAGAATGGAACTGGATGCCAAGATTATGGTGAAACGTCTTGATGAAGATACGGCGGAAGAAATCATTATCGAAATTGTGGATATTTCCAAAACAGGTGCAGGATTCAATTGTAAAACACCTTTGACCATTGGTGCAATTTATGAAGCATATTTGACTATTTGGACGAAGGAAGTAATTCATTGCTTTATTGAAATTGTTCGTATTGAAAAGAAAACAGATACTTTTGCTTATGGTGGCATTTTTGTGGGAATGCCCGAAATGGATATGAAGCGTATAGAAACTTATGAAACCATTGAGACTGCTAACGGTAATATTTAATACCTGAATCAGCTTATTTTTTAGTAAGATTTTCTTGTAGAAAGAACTTGTATAGTATATTTTTATATTGTTGTACATATGATGTCACATAGATTTGTAAAAGGATCTGTGTGGCATTTTTTATGGAATAAGTTGTTTGAATTGTAGAAACAATTTATACAATTTCCTCAAAAACAAAAATAATACATAAAAAATTAGTTAAATTGTCAAATTTGCATTGTAAATTTGCTTAAAATTTAGTAAAATAGATATCGGGCAGGCGTATTGGGGAACGGATTACACGCATGTTCCAAATAACTTGATGTTTGGAGGAAAAGACATGAACATTTACACAACAGACAAAATCAGAAACGTGGCTATTTTAGGACACGGTGGTTGTGGTAAAACAAGTCTGACAGAAGCGATGGCTTATCTGGCAGGACTTACCTCAAGAATGGGAAAGGTAACTGACGGAAATACAGTCAGTGACTATGGCAAGGAAGAAATTAAGAGACAGATTTCAATTTCCACATCTATGGTTGCATTAGAGTGGAATGATGTTAAGATTAACCTTTTGGATACACCCGGCTTCTTTGATTTCGTAGGTGAGGCAGAAGAAGCAGTGAGCGCAGCCGATGCAGCGATTATCGTTGTTTCCGGTAAAGCAGGCGTTGAAGTTGGTACGGAACGTGCTTGGGACCTTTGTGAAAAGTACAAAATTCCCCGTATGTTCTTCGTAACTGAAATGGATATTGATAATGCATCCTTCCGTCAGGTAGTGGAAGATTTGACTGAGAAGTACGGCAAAAAGATTGCTCCCTTCCATCTTCCTATCCGCGAAAACGAGAAGTTTGTAGGTTACGTTAATGTTATTACCGAAACCGGTTATCGCTGGGAAGGTAAAGAAGTAGTGGAATGTGAAATCCCGGAAGCAAATAAAGATTATCTGGAAAGCTACAGAGAAACATTGATGGAAGCAATCGCTGAAACCAGTGAAGACATGATGGATCGTTATTTTGCAGGAGAAACTTTCTCTGAGAACGAAATCCGTGCTGCATTAAGAGTATCCGTTAATGACAGAAGTATCGTGCCTATTTCCATGGGTTCTAATATCCTTTGTCAGGGTATCTATACATTAATGGATGATATCGTGAAGTATTTACCTTCACCGGATAACAGACAGGTTGCAGGTATCGACTTGAAGACCAATGAAGTATTTGAAGCAAACTACGACTTCTCCAAGACAAAATCCGCTTACATCTTCAAGACTTTGGTAGATCCTTATATTGGTAAATACTCTATGATTAAGGTTATGTCCGGCGTATTAAAGACAGACGATCTTTTATACAATGATGAAAAAGACATTGAAGAAAAGATTGGCAAGATTTATGTGCTTCAGGGCAATAAACCTGTAGAAGTAAAAGAACTTCACGCCGGTGACCTCGGCGCATTGGCTAAGATTACTGCAGCAAGAACCGGTAACACATTATCAGTGAAGTCTCACGTTATCCGCTATGGTAAGACAGAACTTCCTGTACCGTATACATATAAGAGATATCATGCAGTAAATAAGGGTGATGTAGATAAAATTGCACAGTCCTTACAGAAAATGATGCATGAAGACCAGACCATTAAGGCTGTAAACGATTCAGAAAATAAACAGATGTTACTTTATGGTATGGGTGATTTGCACTTAGATGTAGTAGTTAGCCGTCTCTTGAATGAGTACAAGGTTGGTATCGAATTAACCAAGCCTAAGGTGGCATTCCGTGAAACAATCAAGAAGAAATCAGATGTGGAATACAAGTATAAGAAACAGTCCGGCGGACATGGTCAGTACGGTCACGTTAAGATGCGTTTTGAATCTTCCGGCGATATGGAAACTCCTTATGTATTCGAAGAATGCGTAGTCGGTGGTGCAGTTCCCAAGAACTTCTTCCCCGCAGTAGAAAAGGGCTTATCAGAAGCAGTTCTTCGAGGACCTATGGCTGCATATCCCGTAGTTGGTGTTAAGGCTACATTATACGATGGTTCTTACCACGCAGTAGACTCTTCCGAAATGGCATTCAAGATGGCTGCAACCCAGGCATTTAAGAAGGGCTTCATGGAAGCAGGTCCTGTGCTCTTAGAGCCTATTGCATCTCTTAAAGTTACCGTTCCCGATAAGTATACCGGTGATGTTATGGGTGACTTAAACAAGAGACGAGGACGTGTACTTGGTATGAATCCTGCAGGTAACGGCAAGACTGTAGTTGAAGCTGATATCCCTATGATGAGCTTATTCGGTTACTGTACAGACTTACGTTCTATGACCGGTGGTCGCGGCGATTACATGTATGAATTTGCACGCTACGAGCAGGCACCTTCAGATGTTCAGGAAGCTGAAGTTAAGGCAAGAGCAGAAAAGGTTGCTGCAAATAACGAAGAATAAAGAAGTTGTAAAAGGGTATAAATAAGAAAACCGGCTTGAGGTAGAATCTTCAAGCCGGTTTTTTATGATTATTATTTAATTATGGTGTGATGGATACAGGTCCGATTTCGGCAATTACATCATAGCTTTCATAGTTGCGTAGTTCAAATGTAACCTCAATATCTGTAATTTCATCAATATCATTTTCGTCTAATTCATATTCATAGATGGTAAGAGGCATGATAGCATGTTTCCCGGGATCTAAGGAGCATGAACCGTAAGCATATATCATATAGCCGTTTACTGATGCATCCTCAGTGGATAAATACATTATATCATCTGAACCGTTATAGAAGTAAATCAGTACCTGCGCATCCCGATAGTTTGCAGGATCTGCCGGTATAAAATCATGAAGAAGAACTTGTATATCATCGTCATCGAATAGTACGGTACCATCAATATTATATTCATATTCAAATCCGTCAGCAGCAGATGTTTCAAGTTTGATTAATTCGGTTTCAAGATAATCATCATAGGTATCCATGTCGTATGCCTCAAATGCAAATTCCATTTCAGCGATGGTTGTAATGCCGCATCTCTCAAAATCATCTTCGTAGAAACAAAGGGTTTCATTTGATTTTTTGCCGGCATTTACATCGGCATATAGCCATGCATCAGTGTGATAACCGTTTACATACACATTGGCAGTTATAAAATTAAGATCCGTATCCGAGTTATTTTCTATCAGGATATCAATTGTAGCAGCGTACCAGTCATCATCAAATGAAAGATTCTTTGCAGTGATTTTAATGTCGTCTGCATCATAAAGCACGGTTTCTTTAATGGTTTCTCTTGAACCCGGATTTGAGGTGGTGTAATCGTCTTTGTCGTCTTTCTTTTCATCGTCATGGTCATTCAGATTAACGTGGTTGTTTTCGTTCGCAGCTTCATTTTCGACAATCTCAACGTCATCATCATCTGCTTCTGAATCTGCCCCCGTTGTAATGTCAAATGAATTATTTGAAAGAATATTCTGAAGGGGACCGCATCCGACCAAACTTAGCATCATAATGGATGTAATAACAATACATAAATTCTTTTTCATAGATTCTCCTTGTACACAAATATATAGTATTAATTTAATACTATATCAAAAAAGAGAAAAAAGCAAGTGTAATTAAAAATAATATTATATAATATGAAATTCTTCGATACATAAAGTGTTCCTTGCTTGACATCCCTTGCGAAAGAGTTTAAAATATTTGCTTGGAAAATATAAGCAGAAATACCGCTGATCTTGTATGTTAAAATTATGATAAAACATAAATGAGATGTGAATTTTATGCTTTTATAAATAAGAGGTAAATGAGTTGCGTATCATGCGCAGAACGGAGGAAACTATGGCAGTGCCGTATCATCACAGAGAAATTGAACAGAAGTGGCGTAAAAACTGGGAAGAGAATCCTGTAAATGTACAGGACGGAACCAAGCCGAAATATTATTGCTTGGACATGTTCCCCTATCCTTCAGGCAGTGGCTTGCATGTAGGACATTGGAGAGGCTACGTTATTTCTGATGTTTGGAGTCGTTATAAAATGATGCAGGGTTATTACTTAATTCACCCCATGGGATGGGATGCGTTCGGTCTTCCTGCAGAAAACTATGCAATTAAAATGGGTGTTCACCCTTCAAAGTCTACTGCTGAAAATGTGGCTAACATCAAGCGTCAGATTAATGAAATTGCAGCAATCTATGATTGGGACAGAGAAGTAAATACCACAGATCCCGAGTTTTATAAGTGGACTCAGTGGATTTTTGTTAAAATGTTTAAGGAAGGTCTTGCTTATGAGAAGCAGATGCCCATTAACTGGTGTCCTTCCTGTAAAACAGGTCTTGCTAACGAAGAAGTTGTTGACGGACAGTGTGAACGTTGCGGTAGCGATGTAACCAAGAAGAACTTAAAGCAGTGGATGCTTCGTATTACCAAGTATGCTGACAGATTGTTGGAAGACTTGGACAAGTTAGAATGGCCTGAGAAGGTTAAGAAGATGCAGACTGACTGGATTGGCCGTTCTTATGGTGCAGAAGTTAACTTCAAGGTTGATGGTAAGGATGAAGAAATTACAGTTTATACCACAAGACCTGACACCTTACACGGTGCTACTTTTATGGTATTGGCGCCCGAACATGCAATGGCGAAAGACTTGGCTACACCTGAAACTCAGGTTGCAGTAGAGAAGTACATCTATGATGCGTCTATGAAGTCTAACGTAGACCGTCTTCAGGATAAGGAAAAGACCGGCGTATTCACCGGAAGCTATGCGATCAATCCTTTGAATGGAAGCAAGTTGCCTATCTGGTTATCGGACTACGTATTGGCTGATTACGGTACAGGTGCAATTATGTGTGTACCTGCACATGATGATCGTGACTTTGAATTTGCTAAGAAATTCGATATTCCTATCATCCAGGTAATTGCCAAGGATGGTAAGGCAATTGAAAATATGGAAGAAGCATATACAGAAGCTAGCGGAACCATGATTAATTCCGGTGAATGGAATGGTATGGAATCCGCAACACTTAAAGCTGAAGCACCCGCTATGATTGAAAAGATGGGCTTTGGTAAGAAGACTGTTAACTACAAGCTTCGTGACTGGGTATTCTCAAGACAGCGTTACTGGGGTGAACCGATTCCTATTGTACACTGTGAAAAGTGCGGATGTGTGCCTGTACCCGAAGAAGAACTTCCTTTATTGCTTCCTGATGTTGAGTCATATCAGCCTACAGGAACCGGAGAATCACCTCTTGCTGACATCACAGAATGGGTTAATACAACATGTCCCGCATGTGGTGCACCTGCAAAACGTGAAACCAACACCATGCCTCAGTGGGCAGGTTCTTCATGGTATTTCTTACGCTATGTGGATCCTAAGAATCCCGAAGCACTTGTTGACCGTAAGATTGCAGACGAATTATTGCCTGTAGATATGTATATCGGTGGCGTTGAGCATGCCGTATTGCATCTTTTATATTCAAGATTCTATACCAAGTTCTTGTATGATATTGGTGTAGTAGGCTTTGATGAGCCTTTTAAGAAGTTATTTAATCAGGGTATGATTACCGGTAAAAACGGTATCAAGATGTCTAAGTCCAAAGGAAACGTGGTTTCTCCCGACGATTTGGTAAGAGATTACGGATGTGACTCTTTAAGATTATACGAATTATTCGTAGGACCGCCTGAGTTGGATTCCGAATGGGATGAGAGAGGTATCGACGGTGTATACCGTTTCTTAAACCGTTTCTACAACCTTGTAATGAGCAATAAAGACTTGGATGTAAAAGAAACACCTGAATTGATTAAGGTTCGTAACAAGATGATTTACGATATTACACAGCGTTTGAATCAGTTCAGCTTAAATACCGTAGTTTCAGGCTTTATGGAGTATAACAACAAGTTAATCGACATGAGCAAGAACGGTGGCGTGGACAAAGAAACCTTAAATGCAATGGTTAAGTTGATTGCACCTTTCGCACCTCATATCGGTGAAGAACTTTGGATGCAGCTTGGAAATGAGGGCAGTGTATTCCATCAGGGATGGCCTGTGGCTGACGAAGCAGCAATGAAGGATACCGAAGTTGAAATTGCAGTACAGATTAATGGTAAGACCAAGGTTGTTACCACAATCGATGCAGAATGTTCCAAAGATGATGCAATTGCAGCCGGTAAAGCAGCGCTTGGCGATAAGTTAACCGGAACCATTGTAAAAGAGATTTACGTGCCCGGCAGAATTGTAAACATCGTTGTAAAACCGTAATTTGGTAACGTTGATTACATGAAAATAAAAGAAAAAAGTATATTTATGAAAAAGGTCCGGATGTTAAGCGTCCAGACCTTTTTTTATGATTGTATCCATCATGGCATTTTCGGAAGGAGATGCATGTTGTTTTAACAGTTTTATAATCAGATTCATTTCTTCTTTTGAAAAATGAATGTTTTTTTCACGGCTTTTGGCAACTACGCTCATCATAAAAGCCATCATTTTATCCTTATCTTTTTGCAAACCCTGAGTCCCTTGATGCATTTCTTTTAAAAATTCCAATTTGACGGGGTCAATGACACCGGCTTCTTCAATGTTTTTAAATATATCTTTCATAAGTTGCTCCTTTAACTTGATTATTTTATGTAGTTAGGGATTGGCAGTATCATTTTCCGACATCATGTTCATCATTTCCATCATTTGAGAATACATTTCCATATTTTCTTTCATATTTTTGACTTGGTCCAGTATTTCACGATACTCCGACGGAAGATAATCGCCCAGTTCGCAAAGTACGTCTTCCAGTTTGTTTTCCGGTTTGCATTTGCAATGTTCAAAAGGAAATTTATGTTGCTTCATGCTTTTTTGGATGCAAATGTTAAATTCCATATATTTTATGAAAACAGCAAGCATGGGACGTTGTTTGTCGTCAATAAAATAAGAAAATATTTTAAGCATTGTAAGGTCATTATTACTGTAAAAATCATCAAAGGTTCGGGCTTTATCTTCTTTTAAGGGTTCCATAAGCAATTTATCCTTTCGAAACTATTTTATGAGTAAAATGACACGGCTATGACCGGAATGGATAAAAGAAAATAAAACCATTATGATGTAGTTGAATTTAAAATGAGCCGGTTATGCAAACTGCGGCGGAAGAACCGCCGCAGAAACTGAATCAGGTATGTTTCGTAAAATGGTTGGTAAATTAGCAGAAGCCGTTTCCGTTACCGCCGCAGCATAAGAGTAAAAGGATGATCCAGATACAGTCACAGCCACTGTTGTTGTTACCGCAAGAGTTGCCGAAACCATTGTTGTTGCCACAGCAACATAAAAGAATAATAATCCAAATAATGCTGCTGCAAGAGTTGTTAGAATTGTTGTTGCAATCGCATGAATGATTGCATCCGCACTGAAGATCGCTCATTTTGTGCCTCCAAAAATATTTTTATGGTTTAACTTATGACAGAAAGCTTGTTTTCGTTACCAATATTTTCAAATTTTATAAAAAAACATAAAAATTATTAAAAAATGCACAATATCTTGTAAAAATACTTGTAAAAATAGCGAGATATAGTAAAATAGAATAGAATGATAGTATTATAGGCATTTTGTGTGCAGAGGAAGATGACTGTGACAAGTGAAAGAAGAATAATAGGCGGTCACCGTTTTGTGAATGAAGCGGATTATGAAGCTGCAAAGCGGGATTTGATTAAGATAGAAGAAATCAAAGCAAAAATAGATTTTCAGAATCCGAAATCTCTGGAAACTTTATATAATGAATTACAGACTGGGCAGATTACTTTTGAGTCTGTACTGGGGCAGGAATTTGATGATGAAGTATATGAGGCATATATGAATATTGTGCAAGGTGCCAAGAGCAATACCGTGTCATCTGCGTCACAACAAACTGCCAAAAAGATTTCGTTGGAAGATTTCGATGAGGATATGCAGGAGCAGATTCTTTATGAGATGAAGCGAAAAGAACGGAAACGTAAATTGATTCTGACTGTTTGTGCCATGGTTGCAGTCATCAGTCTGGCGTATTTTGGTGTATATGAATATATGTCGTTGCGTACGGACAGAGATGCTCAGGCCCTTGCAGATGCCATAAAAGAAGATGAGGGATATTTATCGACATCAAAACCGGGGGATGACAAGTATTATGCGTCATTAATCGAAACAGAAAATGGGCAGCCGGTTGTGTTAGATAAGTATGAAGATTTATATAATCAGAACAAAAGTCTAATAGGATGGGTCAAAATTGCCGATACAGTAATTGATTATCCTGTAATGCAAACCGTGAACAATGAATATTATCTGGATCATAATTTTCATCAGGAATATGATAAAAACGGTTCGATTTTTTTGGATGCATCTTGCAGTGTGTACCCGAGAAGTATGAATTTGATTATATACGGTCATCATATGAAGTCCGGTAAAATGTTCGGAAGCTTACAAAAGTATCAGAATGAATCCTATTATAAGGAACATAAATACATAGAATTTGATTCGATTTATGAAGAAGGTACCTATGAGGTCATGTTTGTTTTTCGTGACAAAGTGTATTCTCAGGAGGATGTCAATTTTAAGTATTATGAATTTATTGATGCCAATTCCGAGGAAGAGTTCAATTCCTACATGGATGAAATGGCGGCAATATCCTATTATGATACCGGTGTTGTGGCCCAATACGGGGATCAGCTGCTTACCCTGTCTACCTGTGATTATCAGCAGGATAACGGTCGTTTTGTAGTAGTGGCGCGCAGAGTGACAGAGTAAATACAGTATAGTTGTCCTGTATATGGAACCGGATACATGTTTTTATTTTATTTTGAAGAATTGAGTTTAGATTAAGACAGTCTTACATAAGGAGGACTTTTCAATGAGCAATACCAAAAAAGGAAAGAGAAAGCTTAGTACCAGAATGAAAAAAGCTGTCCGCAGAACCCTTGGAGGAATCTGTTTATCAACGGCGCTGGTAGTAGCTTTGATACCGGAAAAGGAAATGGAAGCGGCAGGGCCTACGGTTACTGTAGAGGCATCTGAAAGCAGCATCCCCGTTATTCAGGATACAGATACCATCTATACTACCGGTGACGGTATGTTTCAGTTCGCTTATATTGACAAAGGTAGTGGTGGTGATAAGGTTGCCGTAATTGCAGGATACGATTATGAACGTTCCCTGGATAACGGTCTTCTTGTGATTCCCGATACCGTGGATGCTTATGTAAAATATACCCATGCACAGGGTACTTCCGGCGGTTATGTTGCAGTAGGCAAAAACGGTAATATTTTATTTTATCCCGTTTATAAAACAGAGATTCAGCAACAACCCAGCGGTGAAAAAGATGAAAACGGCGACGATATTATGGTGGATGTTGAGGTGAAGACCGATGAAGTGGATCACTACCTCCCTTGTTTGTATTCTACCTACGATAGTTGGTATTACTATGAGGATGGCTCCGTAAGAGCCCCGGAGGATTATTATTATGATGCTGATTCGTCTCCGGATGTAGAAGATTGGCAAAATACTTCCGAAGAACCATATCAGAGAATTCAGAATGCGACAGTTGCGTATATTTCCAGTCAGCATGTTGTAAAAGACGGTAACAGCTGGAAACTTGATACCACCGAAAATGTAGGTATTTTCTCAAAGGCAACCAATATTACCACACTGCGAACCGGTAAGAATCTTTTGGGTATTGGTGACTATGCATTCTATGAATGTGCATCTTTGCAGGGTATTGAAATGGGTGACGGTGCCAATACCATCGGTAATTATGCGTTTGCCAAGTGTGTTAACTTAAAATATGCAAATTTTCCTACTAATTCAAGTATTAAAGCTTTGGGAGACCATGCTTTTTATCAGTGTAGAAGCCTTGAAAACTTTACCATGCCGGTAGCGGTTACCAAGGTTGGTGATTCTGCGTTCGAAGGTTGTGCAGGCATGAAAGAGATTGATTTGAATGCCGGCGGACAGCAGGTGTTGTTACAATTGGTTGGACCTGATGTATTTAAGAATTGTACTTCTTTGGAAAGATTGGTATTTCCGGCGTATTTTAATCAGGATTTTGATATCTCATGGATTGAAGGAGATACATCGCTTAAGTACGTTAAAGTTCCCAATATAGAAATGAAACTTGTTGCAAATGACGGATTTTCTTTTGCGGACTTGATGGCTCAGTTACCTGCGGAATTTTATTTCGAAGGTGTTAAAGATTCAGAAATTCATAAGATTTCTACGGCAAACAGTTTTGCGTTTAAGTATCTTGATGAAGAAGTTTATGAGAAGGTTATTACAGATACAAGCAGTGGTTCGGCGGAGCAGACTGTATTCCGTGTAAATAATAATAATGAATTAATTTACTTTTATATGGATGATGGTGTAAAAGAGGTGGATATTCCCGGAATCATCGGACCTTACAAAATCACCGTTATAGGAAGCGGCAGTTTCCAGGCAAACCATAATTTGACTAAGATTACCATTCCGTCAACGATTACCGAGATTCAGGATAATGCGTTTAAGGGATGTCATAATCTGGAGGATGTTATTTTTGAAACACCGATTTCTCTGACATCAATCGGTACCGGCGCTTTTGATACTCAGGTGATTGACCCGATTCTGGATACCTGTACGCTTGATAGCAAGCCTGTACTTACTTTTACGGCAGATGCGGTGGAAGGTTGTCTTCCGTTCGATTATGCAATGGATGCAGCGAATAATATCAATACCGGTAGCCAGGAACTTACGTACATCACATTTTATACCGGATGGCCCAGTAATTTGACGGTACAGTATAATTCTGATACCGGTAAGAATGAACTGATTAATTATCCCAGATTAAATGATTTGCTCAGCTATAGTGAAGAAGAGTATCCTTATATTAATTCTGAGTATGCCATGGCGGCAGCGTCTGCAAAGAGCGCATATGACAACGGTTCCAGTCTGTCTCAGGATCAGAAAGATATTTTGAATGCAGCGTTGAATCCGGTTCTTCCTTCCGGCGTGGAATCTATTAAAGAAGGTATCTTTTCTAATTTAGATGCAAACGGAGGTATTGTAGAACCTGCCGGTGCGGCCAATACGGATATTCAGAGTATTACCATGACAGGTGTGGAAGAAATTGAACCTTATACATTTGCCGGATGTACCAATATGGTGGGAGCATACATTAATGATGGTGCTACCAAGCTTGGTGATTATGCATTTAAGGATTGTGAAATGCTTTCCGACGTGGATATTTTAAGTGATTTGCAGGAGTATGGAATTAAGCCGTTCCTTAGCTGTAAGAATCTTTCTCACGTTGAGTTTGGAAATAATCCCAACTATACCTGTGAAAATGCCGTTGTTTACAGCACTGCTAACGGACAGAAAGTATCCTTGTTAGAGGTTCTGAAAGCCAGAGGCTTGACTTATGGAACCGGTACATTAACAGCTGCGGAACTTGCCGGAATTACGTCAATTGCACCGGAAGCGGCAAAAGATTGTGACGGTTTGTTATCAGCTGATTTCTCAGAGACTACGATTACAGAGTTGCCGGAATCTTCTTTTGAAGATACGGAAGAGTTATATTCTGTTGTATTCCCGGAAACAATTCGTAAAATTGCGAAAAATGCTTTTAAAAACAGTAATATCCGATATTTGGAAATTCCAAAAACCTTAAGCGTAATTGATAATTCTGCATTTGAAGGTGATGATCATACCATTACGTTCTATTGTGAGGCTGACAGCCCTGCAGCAGATTATGCAAGTAATTTTGCCAATATTATTGTTTCGGATAAACCGGTTACTTTTAAGGTAATGTTTTATGATGATGACGGTGTAACACTGTTGGATACGGTAGAAGTGCCTGCAGGAAGTGATGCTGAAACACATATTACACCCACCAAACCCGGATATGTATTTAAGGCTTGGATGCCCTTGCCGGTAAAAATTACTGAAAATACCAAAACCTATGCTACCTATGTTCCGGAAGATGAGATTACTTATACTGTTCAGTTTGTGGATCATGATGATAAAGTTCTAAATGAACAGATTGTACCGGAGGGCGGAGATGCAATGACACCGCCCAGCCCCACAAGAGAAGGATATACCTTTACTGGCTGGAGACCTGCATACACTAATGTAAATGATGACTTGACCATTTACGCTCAGTATGAAAAGATTGTGGTTGAGACTCCCAGTGAGACACCGAGCGAGAAACCCAGTGAAAAACCCAGTGAAAAGCCTAGTGAAACAACAAGCGAGAAACCCAGCGATAAACCGAATAATTCAACGACTACGCAGCCCACTTTATATACGTTGACTGTTGTGGGCGGTGACGGTAGCGGAAGTTATATTTCGGGTGCGAATGCCATTCTTCTCGCAGACAATCCGCCTTCGGGTAAGGTTTTTGATAAATGGGTAACCGAAACGGCCGGAGTCAATATTGCTTCTGTGAATACAGCGGCAACTACCATGGTTATGCCTGCGTCCAATGTAACGGTAAAAGCCACATATAAAGATGCTCCCAATTCGGGTTCAAGCAATAATAACGGCGGGTCAAACAATAGCGGTGGTTCTTCCAATGTTGTAACCAAGCCGAATACCACCGTTACCATTGATAAAGACGGTATTCCCAATGAGGGAAGTGCATCAGCAACCGTAAGCGGTTCTACCGATAATTTTATTTTAAAAATTACGGAAAGTGCTTATGCTAAGGAACAGGTAAAAGAGGCTTTGGAAGAAGAATACGGAACTTTGGATGACATCCGTTATTTCCCCATGGATATTTCTCTTTATGATGCTACCGGAACCAAGAAGGTAGAAAATACCGATTCGTTGAGAGTTACGGTAACCTTACCTATTCCGGAAGATTTGGTACAGTATGCCGGTAATAATAAAGTGGGTTATGTTGTAAATGGTAAGCTTGTTAAGATTTCACCGAAATTTACTACCATTAACGGTGTACCTTGCATTACTTTTGTGGCTCCTCATTTTTCACCTTATGTGATTTATGCGGATACCTCGGACTTAAGCGCCGGAACCATATTGGACTCCACACCCAAGACCGGTGACGGAATTGCACCGAAATGGTTTTTATCCATTGGTCTTGCGGCAGCATCCATATTCCTTTTTATGAAAAAGGACAAAAAAACCGCTTTAAAAGTAAAAGCATAACATAGTTTCATATTTCAGCACCTTTTTGGGGTGCTGAAATACTATGTATTTATTATAAAAGGAGGTCAGAAAAGCATGAAAAAGAAACTTTTATTTAGTGTAATTGCTGTTATTGTGCTTGTTTTGACCTTTTCTTTTCTTTTGGCGAAACAAAATGTGGGAGTGGCAGGAAGTGAAAAAGAAGCGTTCCAGATGGACGGTACAACGCTGATGAAATATCTTGGCAGTTCTGAGGTGGTTTATGTGCCGGATTCTGTAAGAGTAATTTCAAAGGGTGCATTTGAGGACAATGATTATATTAAGAAAGTTGTCTTGCCTTCCGGACTTACTACCATTGAGTACAACGCCTTTGCGGAATGCGATAATCTGTTGGAAATTGATATTCCGGATTCGGTTACCACAATCGGTTCCGCAGCCTTTGCCAATTGTAAATCATTGTGTGATGTTTATATAGGTAAAAGTGTTGAAAACGTAGGTTCCGGTATTTTTGCAGGTTGCTCTTCCTTGAAAGAGGTGGAGGTGAGTACTAAGAGTACAACATTGACTTGTCTGGATGGTGTTCTTATGAGCGCAGACAGAACATATATTTACCAGATGCTACCCGGAAGAGAAGAGCCGTTTTATATTATGAATGAGCGTGTGGAAGAGATTGGACAATATGCATTCTGGGGTTGTAATAATCTGGAACATGTGATTTTATCTGATAAAATTACTACAATATCTCCTTACGCTTTCTCAAATGTTCCGAAATTGACTTCTGTGTCCATGTCCTTTGCAGTGACAGAGATAGGAATGAAGGCTTTTGAGGATTGTGTGGGATTGGAGCAGATCTATATACCGGATTCGGTTATGAAAATACATGAGACGGCTTTTGACGGATGTACAAAACTTAATTTTTATACTGTAGAAGGTTCGTTTGGCAGTAAATATGCAAAAGAGCAGGAAATTCCCATTACGAATACTTTGCTATACAGTCTTTCGCATGCAGAGAAAGTAAAGGCGGATTATTATGCGGCAATTAAAGAAGCGGAAGAAAAGTCCGAACAGGAGGCCAATGCCCCTAAGCCTGTAGAGATTGGTCCGGATGTTATAGGTTATACCACTTTGGTGGGAAATAATGCGGTTGTTTTCATGGATAATGCCGGTGGTAACGTAATATCCGGCGCGAATGCGGAAGTGAATGATGATTTAAATGCAATGGCTGTTAATGGAACTGTGCCTGCCAATGCATTTTATGGTGTGAATACTCTTAAAGAGGTTGTTATTCCCAAGGGAGTTACAAACATTGAAGAGTTTGCATTTGCAAGAAGCAGTGTGACAAGCGTGGCTATTCCAGAAGGAACAACAAGTATAGGTTATGCATCCTTTTATCATTGTGATAATCTGAAAGAGGTAAGTATACCCTCCAGTGTGGCAACGATTGAGGACAAAGCATTTGAGCATACGCCGTGGTTGCAAGACTGGTATGTTAACGGTGAAAGTGATTATCTGATTGTAGGAGATGGTGTGTTGCTTGCGTATAAAGGTGAAGCTGAGGATTATGTAAAGCCTGCAAATGTAAAATATGTTGCTTGTGAAATAAATTAATATGTTATTATGAAAGAGGCATGCTTAACAGTGTGCTTCTTTTTTGAAATATTGTATTTTTATTAATAAAAATTATTTAATACACAAAGAAACATTTGACTTTATCATCATAGGTGTTTAAAATGAAACACGGTGAATTATAAGAATTTGGATAAAAGTCCAAAGCCAAGCGCAGTAGCTTGGCAGAAACGGAGGACAAAATGAGCGAACACGAACACTTTCAGAACCGACAGGTCACAATGAACCCCAAGAATAACCTTCTCCAGATTGAAGAACATATGTATATCTTGGATGATGTGTCCAAACCCAATGTATTCAGAAATATGTTTCCTTATTCGGAGGTACCTAAGATTCCTTTTAATGACAGAATCGTGCCTCACAATATGCCGAAGGAAATTTGGATTACAGATACAACATTCCGCGACGGACAGCAGTCCAGAGCACCTTATACTACAGAGCAGATTGTAACGATTTATGATTATTTACATAAATTAGGCGGTCCCAACGGTATGATTCGCGCCAGTGAATTCTTTTTATACAGCAAAAAGGATCGTGATGCGGTATACAAGTGTATGGAGCGCGGTTACCAGTTCCCTGAAGTAACCAGCTGGATTCGTGCCAGCGAGCAGGACTTCAAACTTGTAAAAGAAATCGGTATGAAGGAAACCGGTATTCTGGTAAGCTGTTCGGACTATCATATTTTCTTAAAATTAAAAATGACAAGAAGCCAGGCATTAAATCATTACTTAAACGTAATCAGACAGTGCCTTGATGAAGGTATCAGTCCCAGATGTCATTTGGAAGACGTTACAAGAGCGGATATTTATGGTTTTGTTGTTCCCTTCTGTATGGAACTTATGAAATTAATGGAAGAGTACAAGATTCCTGTAAAGATTCGTCTTTGCGACACTATGGGTTACGGCGTTAACTATCCCGGTGCGGTAATTCCCCGAAGCGTTCAGGGTATTATCTATGCAATCCATGTGAATGCAGGTGTGCCTCATCACTTGTTAGAGTGGCACGGACACAATGACTTTTATAAGGCAGTTTCTAACTCAACCACAGCTTGGCTTTATGGTTGTGCAGGTATTAATACTTCCTTGTTCGGTATCGGTGAAAGAACCGGTAACACACCTTTGGAAGCTATGGTATTCGAATACGCACAGCTTAAGGGTGGCTTAAACGGTATGGATACTACAGTTATTACCGAGCTTGCTGAGTACTATGAGAAGGAATTAGGCTATGAAATTCCGCCTATGACACCTTTTGTCGGAAAGAACTTCAACGTAACAAGAGCCGGCATTCACGCAGACGGACTTCTTAAAAACGAAGAAATCTACAATATCTTTGATACCGAGAAATTCCTTGGAAAGCCTGCTTGTTGTGCAGTATCTAATACATCCGGTCTTGCGGGTATTGCGCATTGGATGAACACCTATTACCGTTTAAAAGGAGAGGCACAGGTAGACAAGAAGGACGAAATCGTTGTTAAAGTAAAAGACTGGGTTGATGTACAGTATGCGGAAGGCCGTGTAACTGTTATGACTGACGAAGAGTTAGATAAGCAGATTAAAGCGTTTTGCGAAGAAATGCATATCCCGGTTTATGTGAGATAATGATGTTATTTTAGAATAAATTTGTACGATAACATAAGATTTGTTTTATAAGAAAATAAGGAGAACAAAAATGGAAAAGATTAAAATGATTACACCTCTTGTCGAAATGGACGGAGATGAGATGACCAGAATTCTTTGGCAGATGATTAAGGATGAACTTTTACTTCCTTACATTGATTTAAAGACAGAGTACTATGACTTAGGTCTTGAGCACAGAAACGAAACAGATGACCAAGTAACCATCGATTCTGCCAATGCAACCATGAAATATGGCGTAGCTGTTAAGTGTGCAACCATTACACCTAACGCTGCAAGAATGACAGAATATGACTTAAAAGAAATGTGGAAGAGTCCCAACGGAACCATTCGTGCCATGCTTGACGGTACCGTATTCCGTGCACCCATCGTTGTAAAAGGTATTGAACCCTGCGTTCGCAACTGGAAGAAGCCCATTACCATTGCAAGACATGCTTACGGTGATGTATACAAGAATACTGAAATGAAGATCGATGGACCCGGTAAGGCTGAATTGGTATTTACAGCAGATGATGGTACAGTTACCAGAGCAACCATCCAGAACTTTGATCGTGCAGGTATCATTCAGGGACTTCATAACATTGATGATTCCATCGGAAGTTTTGCAAGAGCATGCTTTAACTATGCACTTGATACCAAGCAGGACTTATGGTTTGCGACCAAGGATACCATCTCTAAGAAGTATGACCATAATTTCAAGGATATTTTCCAGGAAATCTATGATGCGGAATATAAGACCAAATTTGAAGAAGCCGGTATTACTTACTTCTATACCTTGATTGATGATGCGGTAGCCCGTGTTATGAAAGCAGAAGGCGGATTTATCTGGGCATGTAAAAACTATGACGGCGACGTTATGTCCGATATGGTAAGCTCTGCATTCGGTTCACTTGCTATGATGACTTCTGTTTTAGTATCACCCAGCGGTGTATATGAGTATGAAGCTGCTCACGGAACCGTACAGAGACATTATTACAAGCACTTAAAAGGCGAAGAGACTTCAACCAACTCCGTAGCAACTATTTTTGCTTGGACGGGTGCGTTAAGAAAACGTGGTGAGTTGGATAATACTCCCGAGCTTTGTGCATTTGCAGATAAGTTGGAGCGCGCAACTCTTAAGACAATCGAAGACGGTAAGATGACCAAGGACTTGGCATTGATTACATCTCTTGAGAATGTAACCACATTGAACAGCCAGGATTTCATTAAGGCTATTCGTGAAACAATGGATGCAATGTAATAATAAAAGATGATTTAAAGATTAATCAGAGCAGTATGATATTTTTTTAGAAGTATAGCTTGTGGAATTACTATAGAATAGGGTGCAAGAAAAGACAAGTAAAAAATACCGCAAAATTCGACATAATTATTTGATTGCTTCTTGACATTTGCAATATATATATAATGATTTCACGATTTTTTTAGTATGGAGAGGAGAAATAAATGAAAAAGTTATTACTTATGATTCTTGTCATTGTAATGAGCATGGTAATATTTATGGGATGCACAAGTGAGGCAGAGGATAGCTCAGATGTTGATGAATCAGTTAGTGGAAGCAGTGAGATGGACTCGGAAATGTTTTCGGAAGACATAATAGAAAATGTATCGGAAAACATATCAGAAGAAACATCTGTAGAAAAAGTTGAACCGACAATCATAAATGATGTACTTACCTTTGAAGAGGCACAGGAATATATTGAGAATTTAAAAGTATTATATCCGGATATGGGAGAGGAAGAGATTGTTACTTTATTTGTTAATTTTAATATTCATAGTCTGGATGATGAAACAATTGAGTACTATTGTTCCAATTATGATACGTCATTATTTGCAATTTATGTTAATAATAAAATATATAGTATAATACTTACAAGCGAAAATATGGATGGAAAAAAATTTGATGAATATTGGAATTTGAGTGATTTTATAACAAATTCTGAATTAAAACAATTTGCTGTACAAATTGAAGCAGTAATGAGTGATTTGGCATATGAAGCAACGGATGATGAATTTAGTACAACAACTGAATTAATCAATGAATATATGTATGGTACAAATGATATTGGATTTACCTTTGATTATAACAGTATTCAAAGAGAAGATACCGATTTGGATGCTCTTTGTTATTATATTGCATATTTTAATAGATTATATAGCAGCGATAAATTAGGTTTTACAGATCTCGCATCTCAAGAAACTTTATATATGCCTATTGAAGAATATCAGATGGAAAAGTCCCAATAACTATAATAATACGCATGAGTTATTAAATTCTTAAATAAAAAAGAATCCTACCAATATAATGGTTGGATTCTTTTTTGCGTTCGTTTCATAGATTTCTTTACTCACTCAATTCTTCCCACAACTCATATAACTCATCCAATCTGCTCTGCGCAGTATCACATTCCTTGCACAATTCCTGCAATTTTACGGAGTTAGATGCAATCTCTGGTTTAGACATTTCTTCCTGCAATTTGGAAATTTGCGTTTCCAGTTCTTCAATTTCCTTTTCGGTCTTAGCAAGTTGGTTTTCTTTCTTGCGTTTTGCGGCTTGTAATTCTTTTTGCTTTGCCCAGTCAAGTTTGGCTTCGGTTTGTATTCCGGCACCGGAAGCAGATGAAGCAGAAGCGGAGTTGACGGAATTAGAAGCGGAAGGACCATTGCCTGATGCGGAAGTAACTTTACTCATATACTCAGCCTGCCTGTTTACATCATGGGTTGATTTCTCAAGAAAATAATCATAATCCCCCTGATATGAAGTGACCTGACAACCGTCTAAATGCAGGATTCTGTTGGCGGTACGGTTGATAAAATATCGGTCATGGGATACGTATAAAACAGTTCCTGTATAGGCGTTTAGGGCTTCTTCCAGAACTTCCTTGGAAATCATGTCCAAATGGTTGGTAGGTTCGTCCAAAATCAGGAAGTTTGCACCTGAAAGCATTAATTTAGCTAATACAACACGCCCGCGTTCACCACCGCTTAAGGAGCGGATGGGCTGGAAGACTTCGTCTCCGGTAAAAAGAAAGGCCGCCAGGACATTACGGATTTCGGTCTGAGTTAATTTGGGGTAAGTATCTGAAATCTCATCGAATACGGTTTTGCTTTCATCCAAAACCCGGCTTTGCTGGTCAAAATACCCGATGGTAACATTGGTTCCCAAAGTGACAGAACCTTTATCTGCCTCAATCAATCCGTTAATAATTTTTAAAATATTGGTCTTTCCGGTACCGTTTTGGCCGATTAATGCAATGTGTTCGCCTCTTTTAATCTCAAAAGATACGTTGCTAAATAAAGTTCTGTCACCATAAGACTTTGCAAGCCCCTGCACCGATAACACATCATTTCCGCTGATAATAGCAGGAGAGAGGGTAAACTGCATATCAGCCTTTTCTTCTGTGGGCTTCTCAATACGCTCAATGCGATCAAGGAGTCTTTGACGGCTGTCGGCTCTCTTTACGGATTTTTCGCGGTTAAAGGAGCGGAGTTTACTGATAACTTCCTCCTGATGTTTGATTTCGCGTTGCTGGTTTTCGTATGCTGCAAGGCGGGACTGCAACCAGACCTCTTTCTTCACTATAAAATCTTCGTAATTACCTTCATAGCATAATGAGTTACCGTTTTCGATTTCCACAACCTTACTAACGATTTTATTTATAAAATAACGGTCGTGGGAAACCACAAGAACCGCACTTTTTACATTTAAGAGATAGTTTTCAAGCCATCTGACCGACTCAATGTCCAAATAGTTGGTAGGCTCGTCCAAAAGAATTAAGTCGGGCTTTTCTAACAGAATACGTCCTAAAAGGAGTCTTGTACGTTCGCCTCCGCTTAAAGTTGAGACCGGCTTATTAAAATCCTCCTCCTTGAACTGCAGACCCCGTAAAATGCCCTGGATATCGCTTTTATAAGTATAACCGCCTGCCAAATCAAAGCTATGCATCTTGTTGTGATATGCCTTCATATGGGTATCCAAATTTTCTTCGGTCAAGTGTTTCATGTCTTCTTCCATTTGGCGGAGCTGTTCCTCCATGCGGATGACGTCTGCTTTGACCACAAGGAGCTCATCGTACACCGTATTGGTGGAAGTGTAGTCGTGATGCTGAGACAAATAGCCGATAGAAGCATCTTTTTTTAACGCTATTTCACCATCATCGGCATCCAATTCTTTGGTTATGATATGGAAAAGCGTAGTTTTTCCGGCACCATTATTTCCGATTAACGCTACTTTTTCGTGTTCATTTATATGAAAAGTTACTTTTTTTAACACGCCTTTATCGCCAAAAGACTTGCTTATGTTTTGACAGGATAAAATCATTTAAAATCTCCTAAAATCGTATTTCGCTTAAATTTTATATGTTCCATTATAAAAAAAGGAATTTGCTAATCGGTAAATTACATACAAACAAGATTATAGGCTATTTTAGGGAAAAAAGCAAAGAGAAAGAATGTAAAATTATGTGCAAAATAAATCGGTATGTGCTATAATAATGAGGACTATGTATTTCTGTAGCAAATGAGGGAATGAAATATGAATCAATACAATGAAAATATGCCGTATATTTTTATTAGTTATTCGCATCGTGACAATGACTTGGTTCTTCCGATTATAAAAAGACTCAGAGCGGAAGGGTATAACCTGTGGTACGATGATGGTGTTGAAGCAGGTTCGGAATGGGATGAAAATATTGCCCGCCATATCGGAATGTGTAGCTATTTTATTGCATTTGTCAGTAAAAATTATATTGATTCCAAGAATTGTAAAGATGAATTGAATTATTCCAGAGACCTCAATAAAGAACAGTTTTTGATTTATTTGGAAGATGTGGAATTGCCCTGTGGTATGGCGATGCGAATGAATCGTATCCAGGCAATTTATTGGAATAGGTATATGCCCAACAATATGGAAAGGGCATATCAGAAGATTTTTACGGCGATAGGAATTGAGAAAACCAGAGTTTTTATGCCTGATATGACTACACATTCCCAGGGAAAACCGATAACGCCTCATGTGCAAGGAGGACCCAATATGGGGGCTGAGAAGAAACAGGGCGCTTCCTTAAAAGTTGCTCTGATTATTTGCGGCATTCTTTTGGTTCTTTTCCTGATTTTTGTTCTCGTTTTAGGTGTATTTTTCATTAAAAAGATGATTGCGTCGGAAAATACAGGCGTAAGTATAGAAGAGTATATAGAGGTAGATGGCAATCATCCGCTGTACGAATATTATGAAAGAGCAGAGGATGGAGAACTTGATGCGATGATATATTTGTCAAGTGTTTACTTTGAGGGCAGTGATGTTGTTGATGTTGACTATGACGAAGCTTTGTACTGGAGTGAAAAAGCTGCCGAAAGTGGTGATGTAGACTCTATGTATAGGCTTGTATGTTTATATTATGAAGATTATATTATTGAACCGGATAAGTATGCGGAGTGCGTCTATTGGTGTACAAAAATGCTGGAAGCAGATCCTGATAATACAGAAGCCATGTACTATATGGGATGTTGTTATTATAACGGGAACCATGGAGTAGAAGAAGACCCTGAGCTTGCATTTTATTATTGGTATGAAGGAGCAAGACGGGGACAGTTGGATTGTATTTATAATGTTTACTGCTGCTATGAAAATGGATACGGTATAGAAGCCGATTATGATAAAGCGCTAGAGTGGTATCAGATATTAGAGGATGCCGGTTATGAATTTTAAACATATTTATTGTTTTGTTTAATGTTACGAAAGGTGGATAAAACAGATGGCGGATATTTTTATCAGTCACAGCGCAGCAGATAAAGAACTTGCAAATTTCCTGTGTAATTCCTTTGAGGCAAGAGGATTGTCCTGTTGGATTGCCCCCAGGGATATCGTTCCCGGAGCGGAATGGGCGGAAAGTATCACCGGTGCAATATCCGATTGTTCTGTTTTACTTGTGATTTACAGTAAAAATTCCATGCGTTCTTCGCAGGTTGCCAAGGAAATCGGAATGGCAGACCGTAAGTCAAAGTACATTGTTCCGTATAAAATTGATGATACGGAACCGGAAGGCTCGTTCGATTATTATCTTTCCTGTTGCCAATGGGTGGTTGCGCAACCTGAAAATGATGATTATAAAATAGATGAGCTATGCGACGCAATAGAAAATGTTGTTATAAAAAAGAATCCTGTAAGACCGGCACAGGTAAAAACTGAACCTGTTGAGATAAAAGAAGTACCGAAAGAAGTTCCCGTGAAGGTTGTTAAGAAACCCTCAGAGAAAAAGAAAAATACGCCTGCACAAAGAGAACGTAGACGACTGATGTTTGGTATCTGTGCGGTTGCCGTTGTCATTATTAGTTTGGTTACGGGAATTGTTTTGGCACTGATTTCCGGAAGCAAAGACGGAAAAGAGCCTGATATTGCAAATTCCGGAAATATATTTGATACTCTTTTTACAAAAGAGGAAGACAGGTTTGAGTATGAAGTGCAGGAGGGGAATGTGACCATTACCGGATATATCGGAACGGATAGTGAAGTTGTTATCCCCGATACCTTGGAAGGGGAGCCTGTAAAATCTTTGGGAAATAAAATATTTTACGGCCGTACGGATATAACATCTGTTGTGATACCCGAAGGAATTACCGAAGTTCCGCCGTATGCATTTTATAAATGCAGCAATCTTACAAGTGTTACGATACCTGACGGGGTTGTTACAATAGGAGTTCATGCATTCGAAGAATGTACAAGTTTAACAGAAATCACACTTCCTGACAGCGTAACAAAAGTAGATGACTTTGCTTTTAACAAATGTTCAAATCTAAGAAGCATACATCTTCCGGATTCCGTAGAAAGTATTGGTATGTATTCTTTTGCAACTTGTGAAAGTCTTAACGAAGTAACGTTGTCTGAACAGTTGACAAGTATCGGAGATATGGCTTTTGCATATTGTACATCCTTAACGGAAATTTATATTCCGTCTAAGTTACAGCAATATCCTGAAAATGTATTTATAGGTTGTGAGCAGATAAATATAAAATATTAAAAGGCATATAAAATAGGTTTTAGTGAGGAAATATATATGACTGAAAAAGAAATTTCACAGGCGGTAATTGCTCGACTTCCCAGATATTTTCGTTTTTTGGGCGATTTGCGGGAGGAAGGCGTGGAAAGAATTTCTTCCCAGGAATTAAGTAAAAGAATGCGCATTACAGCGTCTCAAATTCGTCAGGATTTTAATCATTTTGGCGGCTTTGGTCAACAGGGCTACGGATATAATGTAGATTATTTATACAATGAAATCGCCAAGATTCTCGGACTGGATAAAAAACATAATCTCATTATTATCGGTTCCGGTAATTTGGGACAGGCATTGGCGAATTATGTTAGTTTCGAAAAAAGAGGATTTTTAATCAAAGGTATGTTTGATAACAATCCTGCATTACAAGGAAAACAGATTCGTGGAATGACCATCCGCGCTACGGAGGAACTGGAATCTTTTATTAAGGAAAACAATATTGATATTGCCGTACTTACCGTGCCGAAAAACAGTGCGATGGAAATTGCAAAAAAGCTCGTAAAATACGGAATTCGCGGTATTTGGAATTTTGCGCATGTGGATTTGGATGTTCCCAAAGATATTATGGTTGAAAATGTTCATTTATCTGACAGCCTCATGAAATTATCTTATCGGATTAACTGTGTGGATCATCAGGATTAACCGGGGAATGTTCAGGAATGCAAGTAAAATATATGTAAGAAAGAAGGCGTGGGAATGTCACGAAGAGAAGAAGTATATGTGCCTGCGTTAAGTGGGAAAAAGATACCGCTTTTAACTTTGGATCATAAATGGCATCAGCTTTTTAGTCAGGTTCATACCAATGCTTCCATTAAAAAAGCGGAAGAAGAATTGAATACTCTTTTAAAACAACAGGGTAAAATCAATACGGAAACCAAAGACATTAAAAAAATAAAAAATCGTCTTATGGATGAAATTGTGAATATGATGGAGGACAGTGCCAATCCGGAAACTGCAAAAAAGATTGAAGATAATAAGCGTCTGATAGAAGAATGTAACCAAAAACTGGATACGTATCGCGATGAAAATATGGAACTGCCCAAAATGATTAATGATGCTAATAAAAAGTTAATGCTTCTTACCATGGAAGCATGTTATGAGGATATTCAGGATAATACGGAGCAGTTAAAAGAGATTACGGAATGGATAGATAATATTCGTGTAGAGCTTAAGAAAAATATGATCCGGAAGGAAGAAATGCAACGAAGAAATCAGGATTTGTATGCATATATGCACGACATATTCGGGGCGGATGTAATTGAGATTTTTGATATGAAATTTGGAGTGGATAGCTCAAAGGACAAGAAATAAGTATGGATAAAATGTATGTTTTGGATGCTGCCTATATGAGACGGGCTGATGAAGGAACCATTCATATGCTTGGAATTGGGCAGGATGTTCTTATGGAACGTGCTGCACTTGCAGTCGCGGAACGAGTTAAATCCTACAATCCCCAAAAGATTCTTTGTGTTTGCGGAACGGGGAATAATGGAGGAGATGCCATTGCCGTGGCAAGAATTCTGTTAATGCAGGGATTGGAAGCAGATATTTATCTGTGTGGAGATTCTCAGAGACATAAGCCTGCGGTTATGCATCAATGTAATATTTTTGCTAAAATCGGCGGCAGAACTGTGACCGACTGTATTTTTACAGAATATGATATGATTGTAGACGGTATATTCGGAATTGGCTTGGAACGGGAAGTTAATGGTGCGTTTGCTGATGCGATTCGTGCCATAAATTGTGCAAGAAATTCCGGAAGCAAGGTAATAAGTGTTGATATTCCTTCGGGAATTCATACGGACACCGGAGCAGTTATGGGAATTGCCGTAAAAGCGGATGAAACCGTAACCTTTGCTTATCATAAACCGGGGCATTTGTTATATCCCGGAGCAGAATATTCCGGATTGGTTACAGTGAAAGAAATCGGTATTTCTCACAAGTTCTTTTATAGTGAAAATGAGATGAGAATGTTTACCGTAGCCAAGGATGCGAAGCCTCTTTTGCCGAAAAGGCCGCGAAACGGGAACAAAGGAACTTTCGGAAGGGTATTGATAATTGCGGGAAGTAAAGATATGTATGGTGCATGCTATTTATCTGCCCTTGCAGCATTGCGTACGGGTGCGGGACTGGTGGATATTTTTACCCATGAAATTAATCGTACTTCCTTACAGAGTCATCTTCCTGAGGCGATTATTCATACGTACGGAGATTCGGGTTTTGAACGGGGAGCGTTGCGGGAACTTATGATAAATGCGGATTGTGTTGTAATCGGCCCGGGGCTATCTGTAAACGAAACGGCGATGCAACTTGTGACGACAGTATTACAATATTGCGAAAGTGATATTGTCGCAGATGCAGATGCGCTAAATTGTATTGCCAAGAATATAGAAATTTTAAAAGAATATGGTTCTGTGAAGGAGCGCAAAATCATTCTGACACCGCATCCGGGAGAATTATCCCGTTTGACGGGCGAAAAAATTGCGGACCTCAAGAAGAATTATGTTGATAAAATAAAAACATTTGCGAAGGAATATCAAGTCATTCTGGTGGGAAAAGATGCCGGAACTGTTGTAAGTGACGGAGAAAATGTATATATCAATCAAACCGGAAATTCAGGAATGGCAACGGCCGGAAGCGGTGATGTCTTAAGTGGTATCATTGCCGCGTTATCAGCAGGGAAGGAAGATGCTTTTGATGCTGCATGGAAAGGCGTTTTTCTTCATGGAAAAGCAGGAGATGCGGCTTTGCGTGATTCCAATGCCTATTCGTTGATTGCCGGTGATATTGCCAATGTTTTGACGAAAATATTAAAAGAATAGATGGATTCTAAGGAGGAACACCGTGAATCATTATGAAAGAGTGTGTGCATCGGTTAATTTAGATGCAGTTATTAATAATATCAAAGTAATCCATGATAAACAGGGGGATACTGTTAAAATTATGGCCGTTGTAAAATCCGATGGTTACGGTCATGGCGCACTACCCATTGCAAGATGTCTGGAAGATAAAGATTATATTTATGGTTTTGCCACAGCGACGGCCGAAGAAGCTTTGATTCTCCGAAGATGCGGTATATCAAAGCCCATTATGATTCTCGGCTATACATTTCCCTATGCATATGAAGATATGATTCGGGAAGATATTGCTTTTACGGTATTTCGTAAAGATATGGCAGAAGAAATATCTGTTTTGGCGTCGAAAATGAATAAAAAAGCCAAAGTTCATATTAAAGTGGATACCGGAATGCATCGCATCGGCATACGTTTTGATGAAGAGGGTATGGCTTTCGTAAAAGAATTGCTGGCAATGCCGGGAATAGATGCGGAAGGCATTTTTACTCATCTTGCAAATGCAGATACTTCTGATAAAAGTGATGCATATGAACAGGTGAAGCGTTTTAAGGCTTTTATTCAGAAAATAAAGCAGGAATTGGGATATGTATTCCCGGTAAGACATTGTTTTAACAGTGCAGGATTGATGGAAATGCAGGATGATATGTTTAATGTGGGCCGCGTGGGGATATCCATGTATGGTGTGTGGCCTTCGGATGAGATGATGAAGGATAAAATGAAACTTCAGCCGGCTTTGTCTCTGCACAGTAGAATCGTTTATGTTAAAACATTACCGCCGGGAGCAAAAATAAGTTACGGCGGAACTTTTGAAACCGTACGAGAGACTCGGGTTGCTACCGTTCCGGTGGGATACGGTGACGGTTATCCGCGCGGTCTGTCCAATTGCGGCTCTGTTATTATAAAGGGAGTACGATGTCCTATACTTGGTCGTGTGTGTATGGATCAGTTTATGGTGGATGTTACGGAATTGCCGGAAGTTATGGAGGGAGATTCGGTAACATTAATCGGAACAGACGGTGATGAAGAAATTACGGTTGAGCAGTTGTGTGATTTATACGGCGGTTTCCGTTATGAAATGATTTGCGATATCGGTAAAAGAGTACCTAAGGAATATTATCTGGAAGGGAAGCAGATTTATTCCAAAGATTACCATAACGATTTAGAATAATTTTACAAAAAAAGAATGTCATTTGTATACAACCTGACAAATCGGAAATAGTAGTAAGTAAAGAAAGAGGAAGTGAAGGTGTATGCATGAGACGAGGCGATATTTATTATGCTGATTTAAGGCCGGTTGTGGGTTCTGAACAGGGCGGTATACGTCCGGTCTTAATAATTCAGAATGATGTTGGAAATAAACATAGTCCCACCATTATTTGTGCGGCGATAACATCCAAAATGAACAAGGCGAAGTTACCTACTCATATTGAGTTGGACTGCAATAAATATCAAATGGTGAAAGATTCCGTTATTTTGTTGGAACAGTTACGGACCATTGACAAAAAACGGCTTCACGAGCCGGTTTGTCATCTGGATGAGGAGATTATGGAAAAAGTAAATAAAGCACTTATGATCAGTCTTGATCTTCATACATAAGAATGAGAGTGCTTGATTTAATTTAGAAAGGATAAAAGAATGGATGCGGAAACGTTTTGGTATATTCTGCTGATTGTATGTCTTTTGTTTATGGATTCCATGTTTTGTGGATTTATTGCCATGATACATTCCATAAGCGGAACAGACATTGATAAAAATGAACAGGAACTTGGGCCGAAGCTGGCAGGTAAACTACGTCATATTAACGACAATGAAATTGCATATGAAAATCGAGGCCTGATTGCAATTGTGGTTACTACCGCGGTTTTGGGAGCTGTCGGTATCCCGAGAATTTTATTGTGGAGTTGCGATTTTATTTTAACCAATTATGAAACGTTACCTGTTTTTGTGCAAAAAATACCGCAGGAATTACTCTGTGGCATGTTTTTTGTGACTGTAACATTTCTGTTTTTTGTATTAATACTTACTTTTGTTGTTTTGATTCCGAGACGGCTGGTACGTCATTTGTCTGTAAAAAGAATGGCAGGATTTGCTACTTTGGTAATGACGGTTTCTGTTGTTTTAAAACCTTTAACTGATTTGACAAATCTTCTTGCCAAAGGTGTTTTACACCTGTTTGGAGTAAAAAAGCCGGCGCAGAAGAATGATGTTTCGGAAGAAGAAATTATATCCATGGTGAATGAGGGGCAGGAACTTGGTGTTTTTGAAGCTGATGAGGCGGAAATGATTGCTAATATTTTCGAATACGGCGATAAAGAAGCCAAGGATATTATGACCAATCGAAATAATATTACGGCTATCGATGTGGAAATGAATTTGCCGGATGCTATTGATTTTATGCTGGCAGAAAAAAACAGTCGATATCCCGTCTATGAAGAGAGTTTGGATCATATTGTGGGAATTTTACATTTTAAGGATGCCATTCGTTTTCAGAATGTTAATAAAAGGGCGAAGGCTAAATTGTCGGCATATCCGGAACTTCTTCGTGAGCCGGTATTTGTGCCTGAAACGAAAAATATTGATGATTTGTTTCAGGAGATGCAGTCGAACAAGCTTCAGATGGTAATTGTTTCTGATGAGTACGGACAAACTTCCGGATTAATTGCGATGGAGGATATTCTGGAAGAAATTGTGGGTAATATTCTGGATGAGTATGATGAAGAAGAGGAATACATAGAAGAAAAAGGCGAAAATTCATATGAAATCGATGGTTTAATGCCTTTGGAAGAATTGGAAGAAAAGCTTGGAATTACTTTTGATGATGTGAATTTTGAGACATTAAACGGATTTCTGATTTCTAAATTGGAACACATTCCGGAAGAAAACGAATTCTTTGAAATGGATTATGCCGGATATCATTTTAAAGCACTGGATATTGAGAATAAAATTTTTAAAACCGTATCGGTAATCCGAAATGAAGTTTCGACGACGGATGAAACGGTGAAAGAAGATGCGGAACCTATAAAATCTGTTGAAGAAAACCATAAATAATGGTACAATATAAGTTGATATTTATTTAGAGTACACAGGAGGCTATTATGTCAGGACATTCAAAATTTGCGAATATTAAGCATAAAAAGGAGAAAAACGACGCAGCAAAGGGTAAGATTTTTACCATTATCGGACGTGAAATTGCCGTTGCGGTAAAAGAAGGAGGTCCCGATCCTGCAAATAATTATAAACTTGCAACCGTAATTGCGAAAGCTAAGGCAAATAACATGCCCAATGATACCATTGAAAGAGGTATTAAGAAGGCTTCCGGCGAAGGCAGCAATGTGGTTTATGAACATGTAACATACGAAGGATATGGTCCTAACGGTATCGCAATTATCGTAGAAACCCTTACTGATAACAGAAACAGAACAGCAAGTAATGTAAGAAGTGCTTTTACGAAAGGAAACGGAAGTATTGGTACACAGGGTTGCGTGTCTTTTATGTTTGATGAAAGAGGACAGATTATCATTGATAAAGAAGAATGCGATATGGATTCGGATGAATTAATGATGCTGGTACTTGATGCCGGAGCGGAAGATTTTAACGAAGAAGATGACAGTTTTGAAATTCTTACAGCACCCGATGGATTAATGGATGTTACCAAGGCACTGGAGGAAGCGTGTATTGCAATGGCGAGTGCGGAAGTAACCATGATTCCTCAGAATTATGTTTCATTAACAGATGAAACCGCAGTGAAGAATCTTCAGAAAACATTGGATTTGCTGGAAGATGACGATGACGTGCAGAACGTTTACACCAATTGGGAAGAAGAATAATTGACCGATTAAGGAGATAATAAAATGAGTAAGAGAAATATAGAAACGACCTGTATTCAGGGCGGATGGCAGCCTACCAAAGGCGAGCCCAGAGTATTACCTATCTATCAGAGTACTACATTTAAGTATGATACATCGGAACAGATGGGTAGATTGTTTGATTTGGAAGATAACGGATATTTTTATACCAGATTACAGAATCCTACCAACGATTATGTTGCAAACAAGATTTGCGAAATGGAAGGCGGTGTGGCAGCAATGCTGACATCTTCCGGACAGGCAGCAAACTTTTATGCAGTATTTAATATCTGCGAAGCAGGTGATCATATTATTATTTCCTCTGCTCTTTATGGTGGTACATTTAATCTTTTGACAACAACAATTGCCAAGATGGGTATCGAAACCACTGTTGTAGACCCTGAAATTTCGGAAGAAGATTTACAGGCTGCCGTTAAGCCGAATACAAAGTGTATTCTTGCAGAATCTGTATCCAATCCTTCGTTGGTTGTTTTGGATTTTGAGAAATTTGTTAAGGTTGCACATGCAAACGGCATTCCCATGATTGTTGACAATACATTCCCGACACCGATTAACTGCAGACCTTTTGAATATGGTGTAGATATTGTTACACATTCAACTACCAAATATATGGATGGACATGCCGTGTCTGTCGGTGGTGCAATTGTAGATTCCGGTAATTTTGATTGGATGGCACATGCGGATAAATTCCCCGGACTTTGTACACCGGATGAATCTTATCATGGTATTACATATGCGGAGAAGTTCGGGAAGGGAGCGTATATTACCAAGGCAACGGCTCAGTTAATGAGAGATTTGGGCTCTATTCAGTCTCCTCAGAATGCTTTTCTTTTAAATCTTGGTTTGGAAACATTACATTTACGTATGGAAAGACATTGTTCCAATGCGTTAAAAGTGGCCCGGTGGTTACAGGCAAATGAAAATGTTGCCTGGGTAAATTACCCCGGACTTGAAGGCGACAAATATCATGAAAGAGCAATGAAATACATGCCTAAGGGAACCTGTGGCGTATTGACCTTTGGTTTAAAGGGCGGTAGAGATGCCAGCGTGAAGTTTATGGATAGTCTTAAAATGATTGCAATCGTAACTCATGTTGCAGATGCTCGTTCCTGTGTGCTTCACCCTGCAAGTCATACTCACCGTCAAATGAATGATGAACAGTTACTTGCTGCAGGTGTACAGCCTGACTTGATCCGTTTCTCTGTAGGTATTGAGAATGCAGATGATATTATTGCCGATTTGGAACAGGCTATGAAAGCGATGAATGCATAGAAAGAGTAATCAGTATGGATAAATTAGCAGTTGTAGTGCCTTGTTATAACGAAGAAGAGATGCTTCCGATTTCATCGGAGGCTCTTCGTGGGGCGTTGGATGATCTTGTTAAGAAGAATAAAATATCAGCGGACAGCTTTGTGTTATTTGTGGATGACGGAAGTAAGGACAGAACTTGGGAGCTGATTGAAGAAGAACATAAAAAGTATCCGAATATTTATGGGTTGAAACTTGCGGGAAATGTTGGGCATCAGTTTGCGCTTACAGCAGGGCTTTTGACCGCAATGGAGTGCGCGGATGTGACGATTTCCATTGATGCGGATTTGCAGGATGATATCGGTGTTTTTGAGGAAATGCTGGATAAATATTATGGCGGATGCGATATTGTTTATGGTGTACGTAATAAGCGTAAATCAGATACTTTTTTTAAGAGAACCACGGCTCAGGCATTTTATAAACTGATGAGCAACATGGGTGTTAAAACAGTTTACAACCATGCGGATTTCAGACTGATGTCACAGCGTGCCGTAAAACATTTCAGTGAATTTAAAGAGAGTAATCTTTTCTTAAGAGGCATGGTTCCTTTGATTGGGTATAAAACAGATAGTGTTTACTATGAACGTAAAGAGCGTGTTGCAGGAGAGTCTAAGTATCCGTTAAAGAAAATGATTGCACTTGCCATTGAAGGTATTACATCTTTTAGTGTAAAACCAATTAGTTTGATTACCGTTATGGGCGGAGTTATTATTTTTGGCAGCATTTGTGCATTTATTTATGCTTTATTGTCATATTTCTTTGGTAGCGTGGAGCCGGGATGGACGTCATTAATGATTTCTATTTGGTTTATTGGCGGAGTTCAGCTTTTGTCTGTTGGCTTGATTGGTCAATATATCGGCAAAATTTATATTGAAGTGAAACACAGACCTCGCTATAACATTGAAACATTTCTTGGGGGAGAGACTGTTCAATAAGTTAAGGAAAAACTCATAGGGGAGAAGGGTTAATATGAAGTTAACTAAGACATGGCTAAGCTATATAATATGGGGATTCTTTTCGATTATCTTTTTTACGAATGTTGGAATTGCGGCAATTGAGATTAATCAAAGAAACAACATGAATGATTTTATGATGCCCATGCTGATTATGTATGGCGGTACCGTGTTCGGCATTTTGCTTTTATATCTGCTTTATAAGGTATATGAAAGATACATTCTTAAAAAAGTAAAAAAAGATGATGACAAAAATACCATAACAGGACCTTTGGAGTGGTTTGCATTCGCGCTTATTGTTTTTGTTGCCATTGCGGTAAGAGTAATTGCTATTATATCTTCAACCGGTCAGTTTGAAGGTTCCACTTTGTTTTATGATTTTGCTGTTGGCAGCGGTACAGGAAACGGTTTTGGTGTACATAGTAACGGTAATTATGTATTTACCGGTATATTAAGCTTTATTTTAAGCTTCTTGGGACATATTCCCATGGCGGCAATGGGTGTACAGGCGGGTATTCAGGTTGTTACGATTATTGTTGCGTATTTTATGATTAAAAAAGCACTTGGCATTTTACCTGCGTGGATTAGTCTTTTATTAATGTCATTCTTGCCGGGTAGTTTTATGGCAGTGCGAAATTGTACGCCGGATGGTCTGTTTGGACTTCTGTTTGTGTTGTACCTTTTTGCCCTTGTATCTTTAGGTGAAGCGAATCGTTCACAGAAGATACGATTGGGTGCGCATGCCATTCTTTATGTTTTGGTTGGTTTGTTTGCAGCCGTATTGACATATTATGATATTATCGGTTTATTATGTGTCGTATTTACTGTTGTTGTATTTCTTCAGTACAAAAATGAAGATTCATGGGTGAAAGTACAAAAATCATGGTTTCAAATTATGATGTTTATGATTTCGTATGTATTTTTTACCGTTATTTTATTATGGTTTTTGCCTACCGGCGGTAAGGAAGTCGGACCTGCAACTTTGATTTCATATGCTATGTCGTTGGTTCCAAACGGAACCATGAATCTTATGATATTAACTCCTCATAAGGGGCAATGGGATTCGCTGGCATTGTTTATTTTGGCAGGTATTTGGTTCGTAGGTTTTTTGAGAGATAAGAAGGACAAAGCATTTCCTTATGCGTTTGTTGTTGTATGCCTTACATTGTTCTCGTTTTTAGGGATTGGTAATTTTGTTGTTCAGGATTACCCGTTATTTATCAGCTTTCTATGGATTGTTCTTGCTGCTGTTGGTATTACGTCCATGGATGTATTCCGTAAAAACGAAAGAGATGTTGCCGTAGCTGAAAAAGCGAAGCGTGAAAACCTTGAGCGCAAGGAAAAGAGAGAACGCAAACGTGCGGAAGCGGCGGGAGAAAAGAGTTTTAATTTAGAAGAAGTACACAAAAAACACCACGCATCAGAACAGGTTTTGTCTAACAGTAATACTTCAAAGAAGGGTTACGGAATCGGAAGAAAATCTGATGCAACTTATGAAGAAACAAAAGAGATTGCGCTACCGAAGAATGAAGAGGAAACATCGGTTGCGATGTCTGTTGCAGCTATACCTGTTGCAGCGTCTGTGGCGGAAAGACCGGTTACTGTGGTAAAAAGTGTTGATAAGCCCCCGGTTGTATCGGCGCCGATTCCTGTGCCGGTGGAATCAAAACCGGCATATTCGCAAGGCAGTCGTTCGAGACGTGCACTGCGTTCTCCGTCTAAGAGTACTTTTACACAGGAAGATTTGGAAAGAATAAGCAGATATACCGGTGTCAGCTATATGGCATCACATACAATTATTACACCGCAGGAGGAAACTGTTGTATCTGAGGCTGCGGATGTGAGTGCTTCTTATATTGAAATTGATAATGCTCCTGCTGAAGTTCAGCCTGTCGTTACAGAAGCGGTTGAAGTGGCAACGGTGCAGAATGTAACGGAGTATGCCCGGGAAGCAGAACCGGTTATAAATGAAGAATTAAAATTGGAAGAACAGTTTGAAACAACAGAACAGGTTGCGATGGCAGAGTATTCTGAAGAAACAGAGCCTGTTGAAACTACGGTACAGTCTGAAGCGGAGGAGCGACCGGAAGCAGAAACAAACACAGAACAAGCAGAAATAAGCACAGAGGAAACCGAGACATCAAAAGAAGCCAAATCCGAGGCTCCGGCGGTTTTACCTGCTTATGTCAGCCCTGCAAGAAGGCATTACAGACAACCTTCCAAGAGTACATTTTCAGCGGATGAACTTGAAAAAATCAGTCAATATACCGGAATACAATATAAACCTGCAGAAGAGAAGGGCGAAGAAAAAATAATTTCCGCAGAAGATAAAACGGAAGTTATGAATGCTGAGGTTGCGGATACGTCGAAGAAAACGGAAGTTTCCGAGAAAAAGGAAGCTACAGAAAGTAAAAAAACACAGAATGCCTCAGATTTAAAGGATATCAAGCAGCAATCTGACAGAAAGCCGAAAATGATTCGCAATCCTCTCCCCGGACCGAAACCTCATGTTCCAAAGGAGCTGAATTATGATTATATACCGAAAGCTTCTGAAATGAAATTTGATATTGATGATTTGAAAGGAAGAGATTATTTCGACATCTAGCATAATTTTATAGAGTTGTAACATACTAAAAAAGAATCCGAAAGGGTTCTTTTTTAGTATGTTAGGAGGTTATATACATGGAAGAAGGCAATATTAGTGAAGAATTGAAAGAATACGGAACCGGAAAATTAAATAAAAATAATAAAAATTTTAATATTGAGTTAATCACAATCATTGGTGAAATTGAAGGTCATGACAATCTGGGATCGGGCTCAAAAACAACCAAATATGAACATATTTTACCAAAACTTGCCATGATGGAAGATTCAAAAGAGGTTGATGGTGTTTTGGTTATGATTCATACCATGGGTGGAGATGTAGAGGCTGGTCTTGCCATTGCGGAAATGTTTGCTTCCATTAGTAAACCTACAGTTTCTCTGGTCCTGGGAGGAAGTCATTCCATCGGCGTGCCGATTGCTGTCAGCACACAATATTCTTTTATTGTACCTACGGGAACCATGGTTATTCATCCGGTCAGAATGAGTGGTACGGTAATTGGTTCCAGTCAAACCTATGCATATTTTAAACAAATGCAAAATCGAATTACGGGATTTGTTGCTTCTCACAGCAATATTAGGGAGGAACGTTTAAATGAATTGATGATGGAGACAGAGCAATTAACAAAAGATGTAGGCAGTATTCTTGTAGGTAAACAAGCGGTAGAAGAAGGGCTGATTAATGAGGTTGGCGGCATAGAGAGTGCAATTCATAAATTATATACATTGATTGAAGAAAATAAAAACACAAGATAATGTTTTTTTATAAAAACTAATCCACAACATGATGACAAAAGCATCCAAAAGTGTTATACTGTTTGAGACTGGAAAAATATGCGTTTTTTGCATGCGTATTTTTCGATAAATGTTATGGAGGCAGTAACTATGGCAGCATCTTCCGGTCAGAACGGAACAAGAAGAACCACCAATGGCCAGAGAAAAACAACAACTTCATCATCAGGAGCTCGCAATAATGGCTCAACAAACAGTTCGACGTCGCGAAGAAAACAAGTGACTGCAACATCCGGAAAGAAAAAAGTGCAGGAACCGGATTTTTCCATTGTGGATGAAATCGTTCTTATTATAGCTTTTGCAATTGTGATTTTTCTTTTTTTATGTACCATAGGTGTCATTAAAGCCGGAGAAGGCGCAGAGCCTAATTTGGGTGATTATATCAAGCAGTTTATGCTTGGATTGTTTGGATTTGCTGCTTATATCGTGCCGATAGTAACATTTTTCGGTATGGCATTGGGAATATCCAATCGTAATAATTATTTTGTCTGGTTTAAAATCGGTTCTTTGATTGCGCTGGTTGTTGTTGTCGGTGTTTTGATGCATATGATTTCCTATGGGGATATTGAGTCTTATGTACAGACAAAAGGTTGGGTAAAAACCTTTTATCAAAACGGCAAAGGCGGCGGTGTGATTTTTGGAACAATTGCGTTGTTGCTTTGTTCGTTGCTTGGTAAAACGGGAACTGTATTTTTGTTGATTGTTTTGACAATTATTGCCCTTGTTTTATTAACAGGAAAATCTTTTATAAAAGGTGTGAAAAAGGGCGGAAGAAAGATTTACGAAACAACAATGGAAGAAAGCGAAAAAATCAAAGAATTTTCTGCAAATGTCAGAGAAGATGTGCGTAATGCCCGTTTTGAAGAAGATGAAAACGAGGATGATACCAGATTGCTTCGAAGAAATAAAAAAGCAACCGGTGTTACGTTGGATACTTCTTTAGGAAAAGACAGTGAAAGAAGCACTTCAAAGATTGTAGAGTTCAAATCGAATGATATAGATTCCAAAGAGCAACCGCTGATTCCGTTAAGCGGCATGGCAGAAGTAAAAGAGGAAGCCTTGCCTGTTAAAGAGTCCAATGACATTCATCAGATTAAATATGAGGAAAAAGACGACGAGGATTGGATTCGACCGGTATCTGTCGGACGTAAAAAAAATGTAGATGAGGAAGAAATCAAACCAATTCGGAGAAAAGAGACAGAAGAAATTAAGCCGATTGCTTCTGAAATTCCGGAGAACGTAACCTCGGAAGTTGAAGAAGTATCTGATAAACCGGTGCCTGCAAAACCTGTAGCACATCTTCGTTCGCGTGATAAGAGTGATTTAAGTGGCATGTTGGATAAACCTGTCAAAGAAACCATGAATCCGGTAAAGGCCAAAAAGGAATACAAATTTCCACCGATTAATCTTTTACAAAGAGGTGAATCGGTAAGAGGAGGCAATGATGCCGAAGACATGGCTGCAACGGCCAAGCGGCTGGAAGAAACTTTGGAAACTTTTGGTGTAAGAGTTAAAGTGACGGATTACAGTAAGGGACCTGCGGTTACAAGATACGAGTTGCATCCGGAACAAGGTGTAAAGGTAAGCAGAATTTTATCTCTTGCTGATGATATCAAACTAAATCTTGCAGCTTCTGATATACGAATAGAAGCACCGATTCCCGGGAAAATGGCGGTGGGAATTGAAGTTCCTAACAAAAACAGCAGTGCCGTACATTTGAGAGAACTGTTGGACAATAATGAGTTTAAGCAGTTTCCTTCAAATTTGGCATTTGCAGTGGGTAAAGATATCGGTGGCCAGCTGGTTGTGACAGATATTGCAAAGATGCCTCATGTATTGATTGCCGGTGCTACCGGTTCCGGTAAGTCCGTATGTATAAATACCTTGATTATGAGCATTTTGTATAAGGCCCATCCTGATGATGTCAAAATGATTATGATTGATCCGAAAGTTGTTGAATTAAATGTATATAACGGTATCCCCCATCTTATGGTTCCTGTGGTTACGGATCCAAAAAAAGCATCAGCTGCTCTTGCATGGGGCGTTGCCGAAATGACCGAGCGATATAAAAAATTTGCAGATGCCGGTGTGCGTGATTTAAAGGGATATAATCAAAAGGCTGAAAACGGTTCATTGGATGAACAAGGACAGCCTATGAAGAAGATGCCTCAAATCGTTATTATTGTGGATGAGTTGGCTGATTTGATGATGGTTGCATCTAAGGAAGTAGAAGAGTCCATATGCCGACTCGCACAATTGGCAAGAGCCGCTGGAATTCATTTAATCATTGCCACACAGAGACCTTCGGTTGATGTTATCACCGGCTTGATTAAGGCTAATATGCCCAGTCGTATTGCTTTTAGCGTTGCCAGTGGTGTGGATTCAAGAACAATTCTTGATGCCAATGGTGCCGAGAAGCTATTGGGAAAAGGCGATATGCTGTTTTTCCCGCAAGGATATACCAAACCCACACGTGTTCAGGGCGCATTTGTTTCAGATGACGAGGTGTTAGATGTGGTTGACTTTATTAAGAATCAATCCATTGCCAACGATTACGGCAGCCGAATTGAAGAAGCAATTACCTCAAGTGTTTCCGCAGATGGCGGAACAATTGGTTCCGGTTCAGAGGATGTTGATTCTTATTTCGGCGAAGCCGGAAGATTTGTCATCGAAAAAGAAAAAGGTTCTATCGGTATGCTGCAACGAGTTTTCAAAATCGGATTTAACCGAGCAGCCCGCATCATGGATCAGCTGGAAGCTGCAGGAGTAGTCGGACCTGAAGAAGGGACCAAACCCCGCAGAATTCTTATGACCTTGGCAGAATTCGAAGACTATTTACAGAATCACCAGTAACTTTATAATGAATAAACCTTAACGAGAGGAATGGAGAACTGCTATGAAAACAGATATTCAGATTGCACAGGAAGCAACGTTAAAACCCATAACCGAAATTGCCGAAGCCCTCGGGATTTCTTATGATGACTTAGAGCTTTACGGAAAATATAAGGCTAAGATTTCTGATGAATACTTGGCCAAAATCCAAAACAACGAAAACGGCAAACTTGTTTTGGTAACGGCAATTAACCCTAC